>NZ_JBALCO010000130.1:0-52537 GCF_036919595.1 Nostoc sp.
GGTATCCAGGTACTGTGGCGAGGTTGGTTAAAATTACACGATCTCTGTGAGGGTTGGCAGCTTGCAAAAGAGACTTAACGGGAAAAGTCAGATTGGTATCCAGGTACTGTGGCGAGGCTGGTTAAAATTGCACGACCTTTGTCAAGGCTGGCAGCTTGCAAAAGAGACTTAACAGGAAAAGTCAGAGATGAGACGAGTTAGAAGGCGAGCGCGTGTTTGTTTTAAATTCAAATTTTTATCATTTGTAAGCCTAATCTTTTCATATATAGGAATAAGGATAGATTCAAATCTTTGCAGTATATCCAATGGAGGAATTATTAGCTTCATTTTTTTAAAGTCATTTAAAATAATACGAGGTAATGCAGAACCTGAAACGTAACCACTCATCATAGACTTTGTGGATTCCTGTTTTAAAGTAAGCGCAAGGAAATAGGGTAATATTTTTTTTAAATTAGGACGTAAGATAGCAATAGATGATAATATTACAACTTTTACATCCTGATTCCATACAAAAACATGCTTTAAATAACTACCATCTTTTGCTATTAAAACATCATTTTTTAATGGTTTACAATCTGCTTTTTCTAGTTTTCTAAAATCTTCAGGACTTACGCAACTGGCACAAATAGCGGGCGGGGCTACACGCCGCCACGCAACAATTTAAATCAAAGCAAGCACATAGGAATACTTGGGCGTTTTCGTTGCTGAATTAAATAATTAGACAGGAAATTATGCTTGATTTGATAAATAGTTTGGCCAGTTTGAGCGGCTAAATTTTTTAATCTAATCCAAACCAACATTGCACAAGCAATATGATTTCTTTGAAGCCTAGCTTGACGACATTGACAATATTCAATGCCAGTTAGTTGTTTAATCTCTCGGTGAAACTCCTCGATTTTCCAACGAATTTTACACACCTCTTGTACAACATCCGTGGAACTTTGAGATAAATCGTTAGTGGCGATATAATCCGTTCTGTTGGTAGAAACAGCAACCCGGAATAGGTTCACTTTTTTCTGAGCGGGAAACCCTTTAAAAGGAGCATGGTCTGGCAGATAAAACCCACACTTCTCAATGGCAATTTCGGCGATCGCCTTTTCTCTGCGAGTTCCTTTGAGTGCTTCATATTCTTGCTGAATCTCAGCCGCATACTGGCGATATTTGTTATCAGCAAACTTGAGAAATATTAACCCCATCACGGGGGTAGAATACTCACTAGATTTCAGGTCTGAGTTTGCCCGTAGAGTATCAGTACTCTGCCAAAGGTTCGCTTCAAGTTGTTTTAGTTCTTCTGGGGTCAAGGCTTTAGATGCTGTAGGTCGGTAATTTATCTGTTATGAAATTATATGCACGCATTGGGTTATGTGACAAAAACAGTCACTTCCCTGATCCTCAACTTGAAAAACTTGATTTGATGCGATCGCTTACCTCTATTCCCATAATTTGTAAACTGTAGTAGCCGAAATCAATAAGCTTAGTTTACTGCTGTAGCTATTATATGACCAATGGAAGGAATAAAGAAACTAAAATGTATATTTACGTTGCAGACGTTGTTTCCGTTACCTGGAATAAGGACAGAGCGGAAGTTTTAAAGCGTATGCGTGGTAAAAAGTCCCGACAGAAATTGGTAGATGAAATTTCGGCTAAGGGTGGGGAATGCTCTCATCAAAACCTGAAAAAATTAGAGTATGGCGAATCCGAGAGTGTCTCTGTAAAAGTATTAGAGGCTGTTTGCTTGGCTTTGGGTATTTCTTTAAAAGATTTTCTTAGCACGGTGGAAGTGACTGAATAAAGTTTTTCATACATATATTGTTATTGGTTACTACAGTATCTAAAATGTCGTTTTTATAAGCTGCATCCTGCTAGTGTCTGCAACACTTTAAGAGCCGGAACAGACAAGTACAAGGGTTCTTTCACATCTCCTAGACCGATTCATCCATTTACGCCCCGTTGTATCATAGTCAGAGAAGCAGCAAGATTACATTCTTACCCCGATTGGTTTAGATTTCATGTAACTAAATGGCACGGATTTAGACAAGTCGGTAACTCTGTAACACCCCTACTAGCAAAGGCTGTGGCGGCAGAAATTATTCGCAGTTTGAATATTTCGTCTTTTAAACCGAGTTTGGGATACAAGTTGCCATAGGAAAAGTTACTACAATTTAATATGTCCCAAGCGACACAACATTATCAGCGGGACTAGTAAGAATACACTCTGTAATATGTACAAGGTTGGGCTAAGTCCAGGCACGGAAAAATGTACTATCTTCCCACATATTAGCAGTCCGTTGAGCGATCGCTGTTAATTCTTCCTTCTTAAGAGGCACAAAAGCCCGCGCTATCTTGACATTATTCTCTAATTGTGCAATATTCTCTGCCGCAATTACACAACAATGAACTCCAGGCTGAGAAATTGTGTAACCTAAAGCTTGCTGCATACCTGTCAACCCACCTGATTTAAACAGCCGACCATAAGCCGGGACTTTCATCGCAATCACACCGACATTTTTTTCTTGAGCAAGTGGTAGAACTACTGGGATAAATGGATGTGGGTGGTGTTTGTCGGCGGCATTCACAGGAATCAGTGTAGTGTGGAAAGGATAGCGACGTAACCCTTCGGCAATCACCTCAGGGTCGTGATGTCCGGTAATACCAGCAAAGCGTACCAATTTTTGTTGTATGGCTTCTTCTAAAGCTTTAATTGCACCAGATGGACTAAAGATGGTGTCGAGTTCTTCGGAAAAAGAAACGCGATGCAACTGCCACAAATCGAGATAATCTGTATTGAGACGTTTAAGCGATCGCTCCAATTCTCGCCATGCACCATCCCGATCTCTTTTATCAGTCTTGCTTGCTAGAAACAGCTTTGAGCGATGGGGTGGTAGGACTTTACCTAAATAATCTTCACTCGGCCCATAACTAGGCGCTGTATCAAAGTAGCGAATGCTAAGTTCCAGCGCTCTTTGAATAATTGCCGCAGCATCACCCTCTTTTCCTTCCCAGGATAACGGCGTTTGTCCTGCTCCTCCTAACCCAAAGATAGGCAATTTTACTTCCGTGCGTCCCAGCAGCCGTTCTGGCATGGTTGCTGGTGGTGTTGCGATGTTGGTAGTATTTTGTTGTAAAGCATTAGTTGCCACAATACCTCCTGTCACAGCAATGCTGGTAATTAGGAAATTACGCCGCGTTTTTCCTTCTGTCATGATTGGCTTTGGGGGCAAAATTACTTTTATTATAAATTATAGCTAGCGGTAATTAATCTCAGAAAGCTTAAAATTCAGCAACATACATATCTTCTTCTTTGTAAAGAATGGCAGTTAATGTTTTGGTTTTCACAGTATTTTATTTTGATAGGGATAATCGAGCGATCACACTCCTTTTTCTAGTTTAGCTTTGAGGGGCGATCGCATTACTTGCCACCAACGGCATTTTTCTCAGCGTAGTTCAGATTTATCTGATATTCTCTGATTTTTTGTTGAGCTACTACATAATTGGGGCTAGAAGATGGCACGGTTTTCATAAGTGTGATCGCAGCTTCCCACTGACTTACAACTATTTTCCACTCATTTAGAGATTTTGCTAATTGGGTAAGGTTAGCTGCATTTATTGCTTTACTTACTGCTTCTCGGAATGTATCATTTTTAAGTAACACAGTCGGCGATTCTGAAATCACTGGTGACGGTGTAACTAATACAGACTTGGATGGTATTTGTGTTGGAATTTTAGAGGTAAAGGGAAGTATTTCTATAAATTTTGATGAGAAGTATATTCCTACAGCAATTAAAAATATTAAAGAACTAAACAGCCAGTTTTTATTTAAATTACGATATTTATGTTGATTCTTGATGATTGGAATTTCTTCATTCTTTGATAAAATATTTGATTTCATTTTGTGTAAACCCATTTCCCCGCGCAATCTATTGAGTTCTTTATCTACCTTAAAATCAGTGTCAGATTTACTTGGATCTATTTGTTTATTGCTAGAATAAGCAGATATGATTCTGTGTCTCACAAAATATTCAATTTGATAAGTTAGTGCCCCACCAAAAATATAGAATAGCCCCAAGATTAACATTATATTATTATTTTGTATTTCTGTATAGTCTTCAATTAGTCTGACATAGTTAAGATTAAAGAATGGTATAAGTATTGTAGAAAACAAAGCTGTTATCAGTGTAGAAATTGCAATTACAAGCCAAGCGTATAATCCTTCCCACCAACTCATTAATCCTGGTAATAATCCTTGTGTTCTACCTATTTCGGGTGCCTGAATTTCTGGTATAAACCGACCAATGAGTAAGTGTAAGCAGTGATGAGTAAAAGAAATTATAGGAATTGGAGATAGGAGTAACAGTATTGTAAATATAAAAAACAATTCCGGACAGTTTACAAAATAGACGATCCGGTAGCCGACCTTTCCAGTATTATTGACTACAAATATAATAACTCTCAAACATAGAGTCAAAATCAATGCTTTTAACCAAGAACTAGGATAAGGAAACCATAAAGGCCAGTAAAACTTTTGTAGCTTTTGCTTAGTAACTTCCTGATTATTTGGCTGTGTCATAACCAATAAATGTGAAAAACTGATAAACTATCGTCTATTTTAGGATTCCCCATCTACAGGCAAAACCAACATTTTCAAAATCTTTAGAGCCATATATTTAAAATTTACTTTCTTATACTTATTGCAAAAACCCTGGTTTTAGACTCTTTTTCTGCACCTATGCATGAGATAAATTAAGTACTACCGTTCCTTTGTAATCACAGAACTACCATTACTAATACTTACTTTTTCAATCAAAATCTCAGTACAAGCTGATAAAATATCAGTGCTTATTTGATTAGCAATAAATTCAAAATCATGGTTTGTTAATCCTTGTGCAGTATCACCACTCAAGTTAATACAAATAGTTAGGTTTTGAGGGTTATTAGAAGACTGTTGCTCATCTCCAACTTCTATTTCAGCTTTTACTATGCCCAAATGAAACTCTTGACTCCAACTTGGAAACTCCTTAGCTGTTTGTTGTCCGTAAACTTTCACTCTTTCAACAGATGCAGCCCCTAAACCAGTTAAACCTTTGCGAATAAATGCAACTAAGGTTTGCCGATTTGGTACTTCGGCAGATTCTAGGATTACCTCTAAGCAAGCATCTTTGAAGGCAACTTTTGCAGTGATCCCTTTGGGATATAGATGGCGGTTCATCAGAGATGCGATCGCCTGGGTATCTCCCAGTTTTGCAAGTTTTAGAATATTCGGCTGTGTCATAACTACTAAAAGAGAAAATCTAAGAAAATAAACTTATATTCTCAGGATTCCCTCTTGACAACCGGAAGTAACATTATGATGCAATATATCAGCTAATATGGGCTAAAATATCTAGTATAAAGATAGTCTTTCACAGACTTTTGCAATAAAGATATTTTCCCTGTATCAACATCAAAAACTATTGTTTTTGTGGTTGCCAAATTAACAGGATTAATATTAATCAGTTTAATTCCACTTTTAAATATGAAAATTTATCAAGATCATGCTTGGCCCTCAACGCTGGAAGAAGCCATAGTTATCCAAGAAAAGCTGCGAGATCAAGTAATTACTGAGGATCAACTGCAAGAAGCTATCCAGTATGTTGCTGGAGTGGATATGGGTTTTGAAGCTGATGGAACAATTAGCCGAGCAGCTGTCGCAGTCCTGAGTTTTCCTGATTTGCAAGTAATCGAGACAAGCCTAGCACACCGTCCTACAACCTTTCCTTATATTCCTGGGTTCCTCTCATTTCGGGAAATTCCAGCCGTTCTTGATGCCCTGGAGAAGATTAAAACAACACCAGATATGATCTTGTGTGATGGTCAGGGAATTGCTCATCCCCGCAGATTAGGTATAGCTAGCCATCTAGGGTTACTTATAGATATGCCAACAATAGGTGTAGCTAAGTCCAGGTTGGTAGGCAAGTATGAGGAATTGCCAGAACCCAAAGGTAGCAGACAACCACTGATATATAACGGTGAAACCGTTGGGGCAGTTTTGCGATCGCGCACCGGAGTAAAACCTCTGTACATCTCCAGTGGCCATCGAATTAGTTTACCGACAGCAATTGACTATGTATTACGCTGCACGCCAAAATATCGGCTGCCAGAAACTACACGCATTGCTGATAAATTAGCGTCGGCGAAATAAAGCTTGTTGAAGTTTTTTATAAATACTTGCTTGCGCCGACTCAATCGTGTTAGGAATCGCACAGAAAGAAGTTGAAGTAGCTAAATACTAGTTACAAAGTTAGAACAATGAACGCACTAACTTTACAGTGGCACGATGCAGGTGAAGATAAAACTCAGAACATTTACGAACAACAATCAAGTCAAAATCCTGGCAGTGTCCGCATCGGTCGCGACCCACTCCGGTGCGATATTGTTCTGAGTCACCCTACTGTCTCTGGTCTGCACGTTGAAATCTTTTTTCATCACCAGCAACAGGGCTTTTATATCAGGAATTTGCGATCGCAAAATCCCCCCATTGTCGATGGACGGCAATTAGTCCAAGGTGAAATGCCTTTAACTGAGGGCACTAGTATCTCTTTGGGACAAATAAAACTCAACGTTACTAGCATTTCCACGGGCAGCATTCCAGCAACAATTTTGCTCTTACCCCATCCACCAGTACACGGACATCACCACTATCCAGCCACACCCCCCGCACCACTGCCAGGAGTTTATGGTTTAGAATGCCCCAAATGTCATAAAGTTTCCCCAGGAGAGAATTTACAAATTGGCTGTCATTGGTGTGGCACATCTTTGGCTGCGGCTGTGAGTGTGTTGGTAGCACCGGGTAGTTGAGAAGGAGGGCAGAGGGGCAGGGGAGCAGAGGGGAATGACTAATGACAAATGACTTACAAATTAAATTGAGTTGGGAAGATCCAGCGACGGGAGAACGGCGAGAACCAATGTTGAGTATGCCGATCGCTTTTGGTCGAGAATTCGCTCGTTTACCTGCTGAACTCAGGGGAGGGCGGGTTTCTAGGATGCTGCTTAACAGTAACGAAGTTTCTCGCTATCATGCCCTAATTGACTGGGAACAAGACCATTTGGTGGTGATTGACCAAGGTAGCGTTAACGGTGTGTATGTCAACGGTCAACCACAAACCCGCAGTGTCCTGGTTAATGGCGATACGTTGCAAATTGGCCCCTATGTAATCATGGTGACATTTGCTGCTGGCGCCTCTGCACCAGATACCACTCCCCCTTCAACGATTCACTTCAATGCAAAGACCAATCTCCCAGACCCTAGTTTGCCTGTAGTTCAGCCGCTAAGTCCCTTGGCGAGTAATTTCCCGCCATTAGCGTTTCAGTCCCAAAAAGTCGCTGTGCAAGCACTTCATGCTACGGGTTTACCAGTAGATGAATCTGATTATCTAGCGATCGGAGCGGGACTGGGTAGCTTTTTTTGGGCTGATTTGCTGCGAATTAGTGGTGTGTCTGCTGACAAAATTGTAGCTTTGGGATTAGAGGCGGAGCCTTATGCTCGTTACAAGCGCCTTTGTTTAAATTCGCAAATTCCCTTACATGAAAGACTGCGATCTAATTCTGACTCTTGTCCTGATAATATTTGGGGCTGGCCAAGTTATGCCTTGCGTGAGGCTTGGCACGATTTCACCAAGAAAGAGATGAAGTCAGCATTCAAGTATTTGTGGCAAGTGTTTGCTGAACCAACATTTGCAGAAACTTATACTCCGCGTGCGGGTAATGTCTTTGATTCCATAGATAGGGAGGCAAAGCGGATTGGCTGGAATCAAATTTATCGCTATGGGCGAGTTAGAGTAATTCGCAAAACTGATGATGGCAGGTATTGCGTAGCTTATTCTCGTGGGCCAGGAAATTATGCTTTTTTAGTTACTCGTTATTTACATTTAGCTACTGGGTATCCAGCAATTCAGTTTCTCCCAGATTTGCAAACTTATAGGGAAAAATATCAAGATTTTAAATCTGTCGTCAATGCTTATGAAGCCCATGATCATGTTTATCAGCAACTAGAGCTACGAGGTGGTACAGTATTGATTCGTGGGCGGGGAATTGTGGCTTCGCGGATTATTCAACGGATTTATGAAGCCAGAAAGCGAAATCAGAATATTGCAGTTTTGCATTTAATGCGATCGCCTAAACCCCAGGGCAACAAATTTCAAAATACCCAGCGCCTAGTCAAAAATCATCAAGAATTTCAACCCTTTAACTGGCCTAAAGCTTGTTGGGGCGGCGAACTCCGGGCAATGTTAGAAAAAGCTAATCCTGATGAACGCAAGCGTTTACTAGCAGACTGGGGTGGAACTACCACCGCCGACCGCCACGACTGGCAACAAATTACTGCCCAAGGCATCAGCGAAGGTTGGTATCAAATTACCTTCGGAGAGGTTTTGGATGTAGAACGAGATGCCCAAAACCGGACTATTACCCGTATCCGAGAGCAAAGCTTTGGGGAAATGAAATTGCTAGCTGATTTTATTGTTGATGCTACTGGACTGGATGCCAAGGTAGATACTAATCCCCTATTAGCAGATTTAGTCAAACATTACAACCTGCCAGTGAATCATCTGGGGCGACTGACTGTAGCAAACAATTTTGAATTAGTAGAAATGCGTAGTGATAGAGGTCAAATGTATGCTGCTGGGGCTATTACTTTAGGTGGCCCTTATGCAGCAGTTGATAGTTTCTTGGGCTTGCAATATGCTGCATTCGTCGCCGTTGATGGACTCGCCGCCGGACGTGCGCCTGGAGTTCAAAAGTTGAATGTTGTAAGTTCCTTTGGGCAGTGGTTGAAGTGGGTGTTAAATCAGTCACCTTAGTGTAAAGAGGCAGGAGGCAGGAGGAATACAGTATTTAACTAGCTGTTTTGAGTACCAAATTCCAAATTTAAGGTTCAAAGGCTCAACGTTCGAGTAAAAAGGTGCAACGTTCGAGTAAAAAGGTGCAACGTTCGAGTAAAAAGGCTCAACGTTCGAGTAAAAAGGCTCAACGTTCGAGTAAAAAGGCTCAACGTTCGAGTAAAAAGGTGCAACGTTCGAGTAAAAAGGCTCAACGTTCGAGTAAAAAGGTGCAACGTTCAGGCTCAAAGGCTTAACGTCGAGGTTCAAAAGCTCAATGTTGAGGTTCAAAAGCTCTTACATCACATTCAAATCAACTGATAACTACTGTGACTGTAACAATCAATACAATTAGATTTTGATTTTGGAATTGTTTGTGGAATAAGTTTTACAGAAACTTTATCTTTATAGATATTAAGTATAAACCTATATTGGGAAGCATAATATATAACCTGAGGAGGGTTGGGTTCTATGAGAGCTAATTCCACTAGATTGTGAATCAAAAATACTCTTTTGCCAGGATAGCTCGGAACTAATTCGCCAACTATCAAACAGAATTTATGAAGCTCGATCACAAGCTCTACCTGTATTCATTCCTAGCTCATTTCGGATGGCTCAAGAAAAGTTACACTGCTAAAATCATGTTGGTGGCATTTTTGGGCACTCATGTACCACTTCTGACCTTACTCTTGAGTTTCGTCATCTCAAACTCCTATTCCTTGGAGATGGTGGTGCGAGTTATGATCATTGCTCTGTTGGCTACGTTAGCGGGTACGGCCGCCACCCTCTACGCCCTAAACCATCTCCTAAAACCAGTCATTTTGACATCTGCTGCATTGCAAAACTATCTAAATACCAAAACACTACCTGAACTGCCTACAGAATTTGTTGATGAAGCGGGTACCTTGATGGCGGATACCTCACAAACTCTTCACAAATTAGATGAGTTAATTCACTACATCACTAATTATGATGATCTAACTGGATTGCCCAATCGTGATTTATTCCGCGATCGCCTCTATCAAACTCTATCCCAACTTGAAAACAACCAGCGCGTTGTAGCTGTCTTTTTCCTGGCTATTGATGATTTTACCGATATTAGTCATAGGTTAGAGCATAAGACAACAAATTTGTTGTTAAGAGCAGTTGCTTATAGGTTATCAACCTGCATAACGCAAACAGATATTCTTGCCCATTTAAGTGGAGATGAATTTACTCTTGCCCGCATTAACATTCATTCTTTTGAAAATGTGATTAGGTTATCTCAGATGCTTTTGAGTACCCTGAGCAAACCCTTTTTTATAAAGGGTAACTCGATTCATCTCACCGCTAGCATTGGTATCACAATTAATAACTTAAATGATCCTAATAGTGTAGATAAACTCTTGCAACAGGCTCACATAGCACTATACCAGGCGAAGCAGCAAGGGCGTAGCCAATACCAATTCTATTTGCCAGAAATTAATGCTCAGTTGCAGGAGCGACTGACTTTAGAAAATGAATTACATGGAGCGCTTGGGCGCAACGAAATGCTGGTTTATTATCAACCTCTAATTGATTTACGCAGCGGACAAGTTACAGCTATGGAAGCGTTAGTTCGCTGGCAGCATCCTACCTTCGGTTTGGTTTCTCCAGTAAAGTTTATTCCCATTGCAGAAGCCAATAATTTGATCGTACCAATTGGCGAATGGGTCTTACGAACTGCTTGCGCCCAAAACCGTGCTTGGCAGCTTGCTGGATTTACCCCAATTCGGATATCTGTGAATTTGTCAGCTCGACAGTTTGAACAAGCAAATCTAGTTGAGGTCGTCAGCCAGATTCTTGAGGAGACTGGACTCCAAGCATCTTACCTGGAACTGGAAGTGACAGAAAGCTTCTTGATGGGTGACATTGAGCAATCTGTTAAAACTTTAAAACAATTACGAGAATTGGGTATATGGTTGGCTCTAGACGACTTTGGCACCGGTTATTCCTCGCTGAACTACTTGAAGCGCTTTCCTGTGAACATGCTCAAGATTGATCAGTCATTTGTGCAGGATGTCATATTTAATCCTGATAGCGCCGCCGTCACCGATGCGATCATTGCCCTAGCAAAGAGCCTCCGGTTGAAGATCACGGCAGAGGGTGTGGAAAGCCAAGAACAGCTTGAATACCTGCAAATGCGGGGATGTGATGAAGGTCAAGGTTTCTACTTTAGTCGTCCTGTCCCTGCTGATATAATTGCTGCAATGTTGCATAAAAGTTCTCAGCAGATGCAGACAATAGCAGCGTAGGTGGATGCCTAAGCCATTACAACGTGTTCCATTTTGTACCTATCTAGGTAGCCACCCGAATACTTGTATAACGTTACGCACCTAGATTGAGATTCTTTTTGTGTGGTAGCGGGGCTTCCACACAAAAAATTGTCCGGGTTTAGCCGCATTAGAATCCATTAGCAAATTCGCAGTAGTAAAAGGCGAGGCTAATCCTCTAGGAACTGCGATCGCACTGATTAAATAGAAGCAGCGTGATGTCTTCACTAGGAATACACAGCGATCGCCATTAAAGAATTAAGAAAATTTATCAGGCAGTGACTACAATGGCGCTAAACTCTTATGACGAAGAAGCCCTTAGAGTCAACCTGATAGCCCCTGATGAAATTAGCCGATATCCTCAAGGACTCAAATTACAAACTGTTACAGTTTACGATGGCTGAAATTGAGCAGTTAGAGCAGACGATTACTCTCAAGGCGACCAAAAACGGGGAGGTTCCTTATACGGTTTGTTTGGTGCGCCAAAAGGCGATTAAATTAACGCCAGAGGAGTCAATCCGGCAACTATATTTACGGGTTTTAAGCGATCGCAACAGCTTGGCTAAACCAACAACTTGAAACCTTCGGCAAGCTTGGCACAAAGCCATGACTGAGCAAACGATTTCTGTTGCTCAACTTTGGGAAGGTCTTGAATATGACTGAGCCGCACAGAATATGAGCAACAGACAATCAACGATGAAGAAGATATCTAAACAATTGAGTTTTAACCACTTGACAAGATTCTTATTTTTTTAACTTGACATAAATGGCAGGATGCCCACCTCATAAGAATCATTTCTTGATTCAGCAATACCTATTTTGAAACTGTGGAAAGCTTTGCAACCATCTGAGTCCGAGATGAAACCTCAAGCTTACGAAACATCCTTTTTAAAGCTTGCTTGACAGAGTTTTCAGTAATCCAAAGTTCAGCACTAATTTCTGCATTGGTTTGTCCTTGAGCCACCAAGTCAGCAATTTGCATTTCACGAGGCGTTAAACGCTTTGTCTGTAATAGTGGTTGTTGTAATCTCACCGTTGCCACCCAAGTCGAAACGTGCAGACAAAGCGCACTCAAATCTATAAGATTTTGTGAATCAAATGCAGGCATTCCTTGCTTACGGGTAAAACCTAATACGCCCACTAACTGACCATTGCTGACAATCGGCCCTGCCATAACGTGCCAGTGATCAGCACGAGGACAAATCAACTTCCACGTCTTAGGTTCTACTACCAAAGCTTCATGAACAGGGGCATGGTGTTCTAGCAAGTAGCGTGCAAGTGGATTGTGTTGGGGTGATAATGCAATTTGCATTGCTTTTTGGAGCTTGCTGTCAACTAGAGAAATTTGAGCAAAGAAAAACAGCCCACCTCGTGTAGCTGAAAAATACTGACTCATTTCTGCGGATATGTGCGATCGCAACGTCTGTTCATCTTTAGCTTGAGCAATTGCATGAAATAAAGCTTGTAAGGCAATCATGATTGGCAAAGTGTACCCTTTCGAGGTCTAGGCGCAGTATAGCAACCAGACCTATCTTAGCTTTAGTCACATCAAGTCAAATCCTTTGTTTGCTTTTTTTGGATTACTTTACCATGACTGTAAGTTCTGGCATTGATCACACACAAATATCCGGGCGCTGGATTCAAATTAGTTTTTTGATCGCAGCAGTGTTTTTCAATCTCTGTTTAGCAACCCAAGTATTTAGTGTTGGATTAGCTTACTTTTACAACTCTGATTGGTGGAACCTACATATTTGGTTGGTGCGAGGATATAGCGGACTCTCACTAATTTTGTTGGTATGGGTGTTTTTGATTCCCTTTCCCCCAAGAGTCCAGAGCCTTACAGCAAGTATGCCAGTGCTGCTGGGACTACAATTTCTCACAATTCACTTAAAGACTTCTTTTCCTTTAGCAGTTTTCCACCCACTTATCGGCTTTTCCTTATTTTCTATTTCCACAACCCTAGTTCATCGGACATCACACATCGTATTTCCCAACCAAGACTAAATCCGAAGAGGAAACACAACTTTCAATTCTTTTTGCGCTATTACAGGAGAAATATTAAGTGTCTCAATACGCTGATTCATCCGTTCTCGTTGATACCCAGTGGCTGGCAAATCATCTCAACGATCCAAACGTCCGCATTATCGAAGTAGATATGAGTCTAGAGCCGTACAAAAATGCTCACATCCCTGGTGCTGTCTTCTGGAACATCTTTACAGACTTACTATTGCCCGATTTGAAGATGAATTGGGATGCGCGAGCTTTTGAGAAGTTGATGGCACGTTCAGGCATCACCAATGACACAAGAGTGATTGCCTATGGCAGTTATCCTGGAACAGGAGCCTGGATTTTCTGGTTATTGAAAGTCTTTGGGCATGAGAATGTCCGAGTTCTCAATGGCGGCTACCAGAAATGGAAATCAGAAGCTCGTCCACTGGCAACTGAGTTATCCACCTTTGCTGACACTGATTACCGTGCCAAAACTCCTGATGCTCATCTGCGAGTATTACATAATGAAGTTCAGGCATCGATTGGTAGAAGCGATCGCGTGTTGTTGGATGTCCGAACACTTCAAGAATATTGTGGTGAGTGGTTTTTCAATCAGCCACCAAAAGCAGGTGAACTCACTGGACATATTCCAGGTGCAGTGCATCTTGAGCATATCTTAATTCTTAATGAGGATGGAACTTTTAAATCATTCAACGACTTGAAAAATCTTTATACTAGTCATGGCATTACAGCTGATAAAGAAGTGTTTCCTTACTGTACTATCGGTGGGCGTTCTGGATATATCTGGTTTGTCTTGAAGTATTTATTGGGTTATCCGAATGTTCGCAATTACGATGGCTCTTGGAATGAGTGGAGTCGCTTGCCTGATGTAGCGATCGAGAAATAGTGAAAGTTATTTGGGAATATATTTGCTTTTCTTGTGCCCATTTTCTTGAGCGTGATAGTAAGCCTGGGGATAATCCCTGCCCTTTTTGGTGATGGTGCGAAGTCTGACTGCTGCTACCTTCTCCTTTGTAGCGCCGCGTTTTACTAAAGCTTTCATTACTAGAAGATGTATGTGATTTACTAGAGTTTACCTCAATATCCCATAGTTCTTAGTACAGCATTTCAGCAATTCGTAGCGAATTAATCAAAGACAATACCCTGCAATGCTAAGTAAGTCGGCATAAAAAAACCAAACTATGTGAAGATAAGTAAATACGTAGAATACATCTACTAAGGTCACTTGTATATGGGCACTCGTTTAAGGGTATTCCTCACTAGTGAGCAAGACCGCAGCCTGCTAAAACTCAGAACAGCGGATGTGCCACAAAAAGTGAAAGATAGAGCAGAAGTCATCAGATTGAATGCACATGGCTGGTATGTAGAAAAAATAGCAGTTCATTTGAATTGGACTCCACAAACAGTCAGAGAAGTCTTACATAAATGGCAGAAGCTAGGACTGGAAGGGCTTTGGGAATTACCCGGTCGAGGGGTAAAACCAAAATTGACTGAAGTTGATATTAGATTTCTAGAAGAATGCCTAAAAAAAGAGCCACGCACCTACAACAGTCGTCAACTCACCGAAAAATTAGAACGCGTAGGCGCAGCCCGCCGCAGGCATCGCTGCATTAAATTGAGTCCCGACAGATTAAGACGGGTACTCAAAAAAAGGGGGTCATTTGGAAACGAACCAGGAAGAGTCACAAAGGAAAACAAGACTCGGTAGTAAGGGCGCATAAACAAGCAGACCTAGAAATGTTGGAATTAGCTGCTGGCACTGGAGAAATCGACTTAAAGTATTTAGATGAATCAGGGTTTTGTGCATGGAGTGAACCAAGTTACACTTACTATTTCAAAGGTGAACAAAAACGCTTAGAACAAACTAAGCGTCGTGGTAGAAGATTAAGTATTATCGGTTTTTTGCAACCCTTAATCAGCTTTATTTATGGTTTGGTTATTGGTGGTGTTGACAGAAAATCTTATATCCAAATGATGGAGCTTGAAGCATCAGTTGCCCAAAAAGTCTGGGCGCATCAGAGTAATAGTGCAGGACAACGATCCAATACATAAGTGTCAACAGGTACAGCAGTTATGGTCTAAGTGGGAACACATGGGTTTGTACATCTTCTTTTTACCCAAATATTGTTCCGAAATGAACCCAATTAAATTAGAGTGGCAGCACCTCAAAAAAGATGAATTATCAGGACAGGTGTTTGACGATGAGTTAGACCTTGCCTATGGGGTAATTAATGGTATTCAAGCTAGGGGAGAGATCCGAAATTACACCATAAAACGTATTAAATTTTACTCCAACTATACTCCTTAATTTATTGTTACATAACTATAAATTTTTCCGCCGACTTACTTAATGCATCGGCTTGCATTGTTAATGCGTTGGCTTACATTGTTAATGCGTCGGCTTGGATTGTTAATGCGTCGGCTTGGATTGTTAATGCGTCGGCTCGCATTGTTAATGCATCGGCTCGCATTGTTAATGCATCGACTTGCATTCAAAACGCTACACTTCTATGCAAAACTGTACTTACTTATTACTAGAGTTTATCTTGTTTATCTCCTAGTTCTTTAGCAACCGCTTGGAGATGTAATTACTTTTGCTTCCACAGGACTTACGCACGGATTATGAAAGAACGAACCACAGAGACACAGAGAAGCCAGTGCGTTGGGCGGGTTCCCCGACTTGAAGCAACTGGCGCGACACGGAAGAATGAGAGTTTGAGAGGTTTTTTGCGTAAGTCCTATTCCAATATTCCCAATAACCGCACCTTTACCGCCGGACACCACTACCGTCATCAAGATTAAAATCTCTTAACCTTTCGTTACATTAAAGACATCGAGAAGGATGAAAAAACCTCTCGAAGCTGAAATCAAAGGTGAACGACATGAATGGCACAATTCGCGTTGGTAATCTCTTCGGAATTCCCTTCTATATCCACCCGTCGTGGTTTTTAGTTCTGGGCTTAGTAACTTGGAGCTATAGCAGTGGACTGGCGGCGCAATTTCCCCAATTGTCTGCGGGATTAGCTTTACTATTAGGATTGATGACAGCGCTGATGTTATTTGCCTCTGTCGTCGCCCATGAGTTAGGCCACAGTTTCGTTGCAATTGGTCAGGGGATTGATGTAAAATCCATCACACTGTTTATATTTGGTGGTTTAGCTAGCTTAGAAAAAGAGTCGAAAACCCCAGGTGAAGCTTTCTGGGTAGCGATCGCAGGCCCGTTAGTTAGCTTACTACTATGCGGTATCGTTACAGCTATTGGTGTTACTACTGCTGCATCAGGGCCGTTAGCGGCAATTCTTGGTGTTCTGGCTTCTGTTAACTTGGCATTAGCCCTGTTCAATCTTATTCCTGGCTTGCCCTTAGATGGCGGAAATATACTGAAAGCTATCGTTTGGAAGATTACAGGTAATCCTTATAAAGGTGTCACCTTTGCTAGTCGAGTCGGGCAAATCTTTGGTTGGGTAGCAGTTCTTTCTGGTGTACTTCCCCTACTATTATTTGGCAGTTTCGGTAACTTCTGGAATTTGTTAGTTGGCTTCTTCTTGTTGCAAAATGCTGGTAATGCGGGTCAATTTGCTAGAGTGCAAGAAAAACTCACAGGTTTGACAGCCGAAGATGCTGTAACTCTCGATAGCCCAATTGTATCTGCTAATCTTACCCTGAGAGAGTTTGCCGATGAGCGAGTCATAAGTGGGCAAAACTGGCATCGGTTTTTAGTGACTGATGATTATGGACAATTAGTAGGTGCGATCGCAGTTGATAATTTACGAACCATCCCCACAGCACTGTGGTCAGAAACTCAAGTCAAAGAAGTCATGCGACCAATTACCGAATCTACCACAGTCCAATCCGATCAACCTCTGCTGGAAGCCATGCAGTTACTCGAACAACAAAAGCTATCTGTGCTTCCCGTAATTCGTGAGAATGGCGTTCTAGTTGGAATCTTAGAAAAAGCTGCAATTATCCAACTACTTCAAAGCCGAACTCAACCTAGCCCTGCATAGTTTATTGACACTCTCCCACCAAGCTACGCTGTGGTGGGAGATTCTTGTTCCACAGAAACAGGAGTAACAGACGCAAAAGCCAGTGGTCTAAAGGATTTTAAACAAGATTACCCGGTTAATAAACGATGGTGCGATCTCTAAAGTTCAATAAATCAAGTATTATCTTCTTATATTGTTAGTCAACACCTGATCTCTAAATCACACTAGACATAGGAGGATGATATATGAATTCGACAAATCCCCCTGAAAACGTGATTAATTGTTTGCAGACTATTTTGGCTGCCACTGCTGCGGGAAATTACGAACTTTTTCTTACGGTAGGTGATTTCGAGTACAGAAGAGATATTACCAAAGAAATATTTGACCAAGTTACCTCCCCGCTAATTCCACGCATGTCTGAGGGTTATACAACTATTTATTTCGGTCATCTCAAACAAGGAGAAACTCAGACCTATTTGTGGAAGCTGAGTTTTGCTGATGATGGACATGAATTTATAGTACGTGTGGGCATGAAGGAAAACAAAGTTAATCTGATATGGATTACTTAAGATATACCCATATCTGCGGTTATAGCACGTTGCCAAGTTAATTCTTTTGTAGTCTCATCCCAATGCCAACGTAATAAATTAGCGGGTTGACTCTTGGCAATTCCTGGTAAACCAATCGCTTGTCTAGGTGCATTAGTAGCTAACGCGATCGCACTTTCTACGTCACAAATTCCCCACTTCATCAAATTCTGCACTCCCACCAATAAGGGTAAAGTCGTCCCCGACAAAGTGCCATCCGCTAGTTGTGCCGTACCGTTTTTAACTTCAATTTGCCGACTATCCCAAGGATACATACCATCGGGTAGCCCCAAAGGTGCAAGGGCATCGCTGACAAGAAATAGCCCTTTTTCTTCATAGCTAGCGCGAAGTAAAATTTGTAGCATCGTGGGTGAAACATGCTTACCATCAGCAATAAAACTACACATTACATCAGGATTAGTAATTGCTGCCCCTAATAATCCTGGTTCGCGGTGATGTAATCCTGGCATGGTGTTGAAAGCATGAGTTACCATCGTTGCACCTTGTTCAAAGGCACGTTGCGCTTGGGCAGCTGTTGCTTGAGAATGCCCTAAACTGACAGTAATCCCTAAAGAACGCAAATATGGAATGACTTTACCAGTGGGATCTAACTCCGGTGCTAAGGTAATCACTTTCACAATATGAGCATAATTACCCAAAATACGCTTTACCTCGTCAATTGTTAAGGGTAACAGGTATTCTGCGGGGTGTGCGCCACGCTTTTGGAAATTCAAAAATGGGCCTTCTAGATGTACTCCCAGAATCTTGGCACCTGCTTGTTGACTAGGGAGAACCTCAGCAATAATAGCAAGCGAACGCTGAATATTTTCTACCGAAGTAGTTACAAGTGTCGGTAAAAATCCATCTATCCCGACATCCCACAAAAATTGTGAGATTTTCACTAACAAGTGAGCATTTTCAGCTGTCAATTCAGGAAATGCCAAACCCAACGCACCGTTTATTTGCAAATCGACGCCGCCTAGAGAAATCCAGTCACCTGCTACATCTAGTAGGGGCGCACCGCTGTGTACTCCTACTGTACCCATTGGCAAGATTTGCTCAATTATGCCCTCTTGATTAACCAAGAGCATCTGCAAATCTTTGTACCCTGGTACTCTAGCATTGATAATGTCTACGGCACTTTGTGTTGCTTGGATCATCACACTGGTGAAAAGAGAGCTAAATCTCATCCGATTTTAGATGAAACAATCGGCGATTAATCCAAAATCCAAAATCCAAAATCCAAAATCCAAAATTTTATGACTCCCCTAGTCGGTATTATCATGGGCAGCGATTCTGATTTGCCCACTATGAAAGACGCGATCGCAGTTTGTGAGGAATTTGGCGTTGAGAGCGAAGTGGCGATCGTTTCTGCTCATCGTACCCCAGAACGGATGGTGCAATATGCTCAACTTGCACACCAACGTGGTATTAAGGTGATTATTGCTGGTGCCGGTGGTGCTGCCCATCTGCCTGGAATGGTAGCGTCTTTAACTCCACTTCCTGTGATCGGTGTTCCTGTACCCACCCGTAACTTACAAGGTGTGGATTCTTTGTATTCTATTTTACAGATGCCTGCTGGTATTCCTGTGGCAACAGTAGCGATCGGTAATGCCAAAAATGCCGGACTTTTAGCAGTACAAATCCTCGCAACTGGACAACCAGAATTGCTAGAAAGAGTTCAGCAATATCGCCAAACCCTATCTGAATCAGTAATTGCAAAGCAAGCAAAACTAGAACAACTAGGCTATGAGCAATATTTACAGCAGATGTTTTAATAAATGTTAATAGCAGAAGAGGGGAGAAGGGGAGCAGCAAGTCTTTCCCCTATGCCCCATGCTTAATGCTCAATACAACTCTTGGAGAGGCTGCGCCCTAAGCGTAGCTATGCCGCAGGCTTTACGGCTTACCTCGACTTTGCTCAGGACAAGCTAAGTACAAGTGCCCAATAGACAAATGACAAATGACTAACCAAACTATTCGCGTAATTGCCCGTTTTATTGCTTTGCCTAACAAAGTAGAAGAACTAAAAGCTGTACTGTTGGAACTGATTGAACCAACCCGTCAGGAAGCAGGTGCGATCAAGTATGAACTTTTGCAAAACCAGTCCGATCCAACAGACTTTACTTTTGTAGAGGAGTGGACTTCTGATCAAGCCCTGAATACTCATCTAGATTCACCCCACCTCAAAGCGGGAGTAGCCAAACTCGAAGGTTTAGTGACTGCTGCACCAGATGTCCGCCGATACTATCTTTTGGCATAGTCATATATTGCTAACTTGAAGCAGATTTTTTATTGTAGGGGAGCATTTGGAATATCTCATTAAATTCCAAGATTGAAGCGATCGCTCCAGAATCAATGCAGCATTCTGAAGTATCTTGATCCTGAGGCCTTAGTCAAAAATTGAGAGCTACAACATCCATGTGCCAATTGCTCGGAATGAACTGCAATGTTCCAACGGATATTTGCTTTTCTTTTGAAGGGTTTTCTGCACGGGGAGGAAAAACGGATGATCATCGCGATGGTTGGGGCATTGCTTTCTTTGAAGGAAAGGGATGTCGGATGTTTTTAGATGCCCAACCTTCTGTTGTTTCTCCAATAGCGG
Organism: Nostoc sp.; assembly: GCF_036919595.1. Lineage (GTDB taxonomy): Bacteria > Cyanobacteriota > Cyanobacteriia > Cyanobacteriales > Nostocaceae > Nostoc. The sequence continues at coordinate 20,332 of NZ_JBALCO010000130.1, forward strand.
AGTTAGTGCGGAGTTATCCCATCCACTCAACCCATGTCATAGCCCATATCCGCAAAGCCACTCAGGGTGAAGTTGCCCTACACAACTGCCATCCTTTCCGCAGAGAATTGTGGGGTCAGTATTGGGTGTTTGCCCACAACGGTAATTTGCCAGATTTTGATCCAGAAAATTTAGGCTTTTATCAAGCTGTAGGTAACACTGATAGTGAAAAAGCATTTTGTATGATGCTAGAAACATTGCGATCGCGTTTTCCTGAGGGTAAGCCTGACATAAGAGAACTATACTTTGTGTTGAAAGAAATTAGTGATGTAATTGCCAATATAGGTATATTTAATTACTTATTATCCGACGGGAAACACTTGTTTGCTTATTGCTCAACCAAACTCAGTTACATTGTCCGCCAAGCGCCCTTTGCAGCTGCCCATTTAATTGACCAAGACATGACCGTAGATTTTCGGGAAGTGACTACTGAACGCGATCGCGTTGCTGTGATTGCTACCACACCCCTGACTGACAACGAAGTTTGGACACAAATCCAACCGGGAGAATTACTAATTTTTCAGGACGGATTACCTCTGAAATATGCATTTAGTTAAGAATAAATAGTTGTTCAATTTTTCCCATTTAGAAACTTTCTAGATGGGTTTTGCTTTCATGCTTTTCATATATTATTAGCATTTTAAGCGCAGCCGTTTTTACTGATACAGGAAGAATTGGTTTTTGGACAAATACAAGTTTTACCTACTTCGGCTATAGAATTACCTAACACTTCTTTGTAGATGCAAAGTAAATTTTCTAGATGATCTCCGCTTAATTGGTTAAAGGGTACAGGAAATTCTTCTACAGGTATGATATCTCCATCCTTGACATTAAAGCCTAGAGCGCGAGTACCAATCGTAACACCTGCATGAAGATAGACTTCCTGAAGTTCATAACCTAGATATTTAGTAATACGAAGTGCGACATCATAAGTGGCTAATTGACCAAAACCTTCTACTTCACAACTAACAGACTCAACAAATTGGTGAATACTGTGAAAGTTTTCAAAACTACTAATATAGTGACCATCAAAATATTCTAAGGCAATCTCAACCGCTAAAGCTAGACACTGGCGACCAATACGGCATTGATGATTATGAACTTTTCCCTGCTCGTCTTCGCTAATAAAAGCTTTTTTGACAGCATCTCTTAAATTATCAGCTTTTTTATATTAAGAATATTTCTTCTCTGCACAGGGATAAATATTATCACGATAGTCGTTATATATGTCAGTATAGGATTTCATTTCTGAAAACTCATCACTTAAGTTTTAATGTAATGCTCTCAAGCATATTCATCAATTTTACTAGGGTTTCTAGCTGCTGATTTTTAGCCAACCGAACACCTGAGCAACAGTTAACTCCAAGTATATCACCGATAACATTGGTAAACGCTCATCACCCTGCAAACGACCTACTGATAGCTTCGCCCAGGTTGGAAACTGGAGTGTCCATCGACACGAGGGTTAAATAGTTGAAAGTAAAAGCATTGTAATTGCTCACAAAACTGGTAAAATCACCATATTCTTGATAAAGAATGTGAGGTTTTTTGGTGTTTACAACTAGATACATGGAATCATCCAGTATGATAAACACTATATAACTGTATTCCCATCAATTATTTGTAGATTTAGTGGAGGAAATAGAATGAGTTTGTGGCAACGCCCACTGAAAAGGTTACAAGTGATCGCTGAACATAGAACATATCGGTTCCGGCTAAATTCGCTCAAAAGCTTTGTATCGCTCTTTTTAGTAGGTACTTTATTGAGTATGGCGCTTGCCGCCTGCTCTGGTGGAACTGGAAGTAATTCTTCCTCTGAAACCCCTACAGCTAGTCCTGTTGCTGCAAGCAAGGATAATGTTGAACTAACCCTCGTTTCTTTTGCAGTTACCAAAGCAGCTCACGAAGCGATCATTCCTAAGTTTATAGAACAGTGGAAGAAAGATCATAACCAAACTGTCACCTTCAAACAAAGCTATGGCGGTTCTGGTTCCCAAACTCGCGCCGTCATCGATGGTTTGGAAGCAGATGTTGTTCACTTGGCACTAGCTGGAGACACCACAAAGATTGAGAAGGCTGGATTGATTCAGCCAGGATGGGAGAAAGAAGTTCCCAACAATGGTATTGTCTCCAAATCTGTTGCAGCATTGGTCACTCGTTCCGGCAATCCTAAAGGCATCAAGAACTGGGAAGATTTAGCCAAAGACGGTGTAAAATTGATTACTGCTAACCCCAAAACTTCCGGCGGTGCTAAGTGGAATTTCTTAGGACTATGGAACTCTGTGATTAAAGCAGGTGGTGATGAGGCTAAAGCTACTGAATTTGTGACTAAAGTCTACAAAAATGTGCCAATCTTGCCTAAAGATTCGCGAGAAGCTACTGATACATTTGCCAAGCAAGGGCAGGGAGATGTTTTAATCAACTACGAAAACGAAGTTATTTTGGCACAGCAAAAGGGCGAGAAGGTTGATTATGTCGTTCCCGATGTGAATATATCCATTGACAATCCGATCGCTGTAGTAGATAAAAATGTCGATAAGCATGGAACCCGCGAAGTTGCTGAAGGTTTTGTGAAATACCTCTATAGCCCAGAAGCACAGCAAGAGTTTGTTAAATTGGGATTTCGATCAATAGATGAGACTTTAGCTCAAACGAAGGAAGTCACAGACAAATTTCCCAAGGTGAAAACTCTCGGTACAGTTGCAGACTTCGGTGGTTGGAGTGCAATCGATCAGAAGTTCTTCGCAGATGGCGGTGTGTTTGATAAGATTCAAGCCCAAGTAAAACGGTAATTAGTCATTAATCAATGATCGGTGGTCAGTAGAAAAAACAACTGACCACTGGCAAAAAACTTTTTTTGAAATTAAAATTTTTAATTTTTGACTATGACGACTGTATCTCCTTCTGTGGAAGTTGAACGCAAAACGCCATTCTGGAAGAGATTGGGGCGGGTTCCGTGGACTTGGCGAATCACCATAGGATACCTGACAGTAATGTTATTTATCCCCATAGCTGCCATGTTCCTGAAAGCGAGTACGGAACCTCCCGCGAGATTTTGGGCGATCGCAACCAGTGAGATTGCATTAGCCACTTACAATGTCACTTTTTTTACAGCAATCTTTGCTGCCTTGCTGAATGGCGTATTTGGGACTCTGATTGCTTGGGTTCTGGTTCGCTACGACTTTCCCTTAAAACGCTTGATTGACGCCACAGTGGATTTACCGTTTGCGCTGCCAACATCGGTAGCAGGGCTAACCCTGGCAACAGTTTACAGCGATAATGGCTGGATAGGTTCGCTACTAGCACCACTGGGAATTAAGGTGTCTTTTACCCGCACTGGAGTAGCGGTGGCAATGATATTTATTTCACTACCTTTTGTGGTGAGAACTGTGCAACCCGTGCTTCAGGAAATGGAACACGAAATTGAAGAAGCCGCCTGGTGTCTGGGTGCTTCTCAATGGCAGACTTTCTGGAAAATAATTTTGCCACCTTTATTTCCCACGATTTTAACTGGTATCGCCTTGGGTTTCTCCCGTGCAGTTGGGGAATATGGGTCAACTGTGATTATCTCTTCCAATACGCCATTCCAAGATTTGATTGCACCTGTGCTAATTTTCCAGCGGTTAGAGCAGTATGACTATTCTGGTGCAACAGTAATTGGCATAGTTTTACTATCAATTTCGTTGGTATTGCTATTGGCAATTAATTTCTTACAAGCATGGGCAAGGCGATATGACAGTAGATAAGCCAAGTTTTCACTCATCTTCTGCGTCTGATACAGAAATAGCCAAACCTAAAGAGCAAAAGAGTTGGGTACCAATAGTTTTAATTGGGATAGCGATCGCCTATTTAGCCTTAGTTCAATACATCCCTGCAATCAACGTTTTTATCCAAGCTTTCAGCAAAGGATTTGGGCCGTTTCTGTCCAACCTGACGCGACCAGCTTTTCTCCATGCAGCTTGGCTAACACTGTTGTTAGCTTTGATTTCTCTGCCTATAAATACAGTATTTGGGCTATGTGCAGCCTGGGCGATCGCTCGTCATAAATTTCCCGGACGCGCCGTAGTTTTGAGCATTATTGATCTACCCTTTTCGATTTCGCCCGTAGTCGCAGGATTGATGATTGTGCTACTTTACGGTCGCAATGGGTGGTTTGGCCCTTGGCTCCAGGCTCATGATATCAAGATTGTCTTTGCCTTTCCAGGTATGGTGCTGGCTACTGCTTTCGTGAGTATGCCCTTTGTAGCGCGGGAAGTGATTCCTGTTTTAGAGGAATTTGGTAAGGATCAGGAAGAAGCTGCTAGAACTCTAGGTGCGAAAGATTGGCAGATATTTTGGCGCGTCACCTTACCTAGTATCCGCTGGGGCTTACTCTACGGTCTAATTTTGACCAATGCCAGAGCAATGGGTGAATTCGGGGCGGTTTCGGTGGTATCTGGCAACATTGCTGACCAAACCCAAAGCTTACCATTGTTTGTGGAAGATGCTTACAAACAGTACGAAACTGAAGCTGCTTTCTCTGCGGCTGTACTGTTAGCGTTGTTAGCAGTAGTAACCTTAGTGCTGAAGGAGCTTTTAGAACGGAAAACCCGCATTAAAGATGTTAAATAGAAAAATCAAGCGATTATAGTTATCCTTTAAATAGGATACAAGCAAATCAGGGGACATGGTACGATCTACCTAGTACCTATGAGGAAATTACCATTAGGGTTAAGGGTAGTTCTGTACCAATCCCGATCAGGGATTAAAATAATTCAGATATGGCTAGTGACAATACACTTACCAATAAACGGATTCGACTAAGAATTCCTAAGAATTATCACCAGGAACCTGTCATTTCTCGCCTGGTGTCTGACTATGGACTGACTGTGAATATCACCGCAGCAATTTTGGGAGCCAATGCTGTCGGTGATGGTTGGTTTGACCTTGAACTACAAGGAACAGATGCACAAATTCAGAGTGGGTTAACCTATCTCCACGACTTGGAATTGCAAGTCTGGGATGACACTAAAGCAAGTGATTGGTAAGAGTTATAGCAACACATAGTAGGGGCGTACAGCATGGGATTTTGGTGTTTACAGCCTATAGATTTATCCTTTGGCATGAATGAACTGGAGAATTTCGCCGCCAGTCGGCATGACTTACCTTTACATCCTTTTATTAAAGCTCTGGAGCCTTTCCGTATCGCACGATAATTTCGTTACTGATAGATGCCTCAATACATATATAGATGTATTTGCAACTCATAAAGCTAAGTCTGGCTATGTTTGGGTGAAAATTGTTTCAAAGTCCCATTAGCTTTTATAGATTTAGTGGATTAAAAATAAATATTATTAATAGTTTTACACCTTTAAGATAGTTTTCAATTAACTTAAACAGAAAAGTAGCTGAAATCACAGCAATAGAATCAAAAATCTATTATCTGTCAAGTCCCCTTGTAAATAAATTCTGATAATTATTTGCAATTGCTTAGTCATATCCTGTAATCTATATTCTCAAGTAGCTGATTACATATCTCAGTAGCTAGCAGCTATTTGCTAATTTATTGAGAGTTAATGGCAGCCGGGGAGTAAGTGTAGGGGTGGCAAATGGTGTTAAAGCAAATATTGAAAGTTCTGCTGGTTACAAGCTCTATTTTGTTCTGCGTTCCAATAAGTGCAATTGCTCAAGAAGTTAACAAAGCACAAACTAAATATGTTACATCGGTATTACGTGATTATAGGTCGATTGGAAAGATTCTAAACCTCAATGAAGTAGAACTTCCCAATACCAGCGCTCAAATGCTAGTACAGTCACCAACAACACCGAATATGCCAACTACTGAAGTTACGCAAGTAACTGGAGTTAAGGCAAATCCCACTGACAAAGGTGTGGAGGTGATTTTACAGACCTCAAAAGGTCAACAGTTGCAACTAGTAAATCGTAGTGCTGGTAGCAATTTTATCACTGATATTCCCAATGCTCAACTGCGCCTAGCATCGGGCGAAGCATTCACATTCCGCTCAGAAAAGCCAATAGCGGGTGTTACACAGATAACGGTAACAAATCTTGATGCCAATACTATCCGGGTGACAGTGACAGGTGAGGTGGGTGTACCAACTGTCGAGTTGTTTGATAGTCCAGACGAGGGTATAATCTTCTCTGTTGCGAGTACTGCACCTTCTACGCCATCACAGCAGCAACCCCAAACACAACAGTCAACTAACCAGACACAACCAAATCAACCATCAGCTTCGGGTGATCAGCCAATTGAATTGGTGGTAACGGGTGAGCAAGATGGATATCGCGTACCAGATAGCACAACTGCTACAAGAACTGATACTCCTCAACGTGATATTCCCCAGTCAATTCAAGTCATTCCTCAACAAGTCATCAAAGATCAACAAATCACCCGGATTAGCGATGCAGTACGTAATGTTAGTGGTGTGACTCCGCAAGGGGGTTATGCTGGGTCTACAGATAATTACAACATTCGCGGATTCACAACTTATGACAACTTGAGAAACGGTTTTGCCGTTCAAGACAACTTTGTGAATCCAACTAACATTGAGCGGATCGAAGTTCTCAAGGGTCCGGCTTCAGTGCTATATGGACAGTTTGAGCCGGGTGGTGTAGTCAATTACATTACCAAACAACCACTCAGTGAGCCTTATTACTCCGCTGAATTTACAGCCGGAAGTTTTAGCACTTATCGTCCCTCCATTGATATTTCTGGCCCCCTGAACTCAGACAGAACGTTGCTGTACCGTTTGAATACGGCATACGAGAACTTTGGTAGTTTTATTGATTTTAATCATCAGGAAACATTCGCGATCGCACCAGCATTAACCTACAAAATTGATGATGCTACAACATTGACACTGGAGTATGAATACCTCAAACTTGATCGCGTCTTTAACGATGGTCTGGCCGCCTATCCAAGCGTTTTTAAAGCTCCAATTAGCCGTTTCCTGGGGGAACCAGACGATCATTTCTCCCAAGAGACAAACTCTGTGTTTCTTAACGTCAATCATCGCTTCAGTAAAAACATTCAGTTCCGCAGTGGCTTTTCCGCTACGGTTAATAATTCTGAGGAATCAGAGTTTCGACCGGATAGCATTGATGCAGATGGTCGTACTGTACGGCGAAGGTTCGCCGCTGGTCCGGGTTATTACCAAAACTACTCTCTGCAAAACGATCTAATCAGTAATTTCAGTACTGGTTCCATCCAACATCAACTTCTTGTGGGGTTGGAGTGGAATAAATATATCTATGGCTACGATTATTTGCGAAGTGCTGCTTCACTGACTCCCAGTATTGATTTATTTAATCCTGTATATGGGGCTTCCCGCCCAGCAGAATTTGATGAGGCAGCAGAACGCGATCGTAATGACCGCAATACCATCGCCGTTTATCTGCAAGATCAAGTGACATTGCTGCCAAATCTGAAGCTATTAGTAGGCGGTAGGTATGACTTTATTCACCGCAAAAATCGCGTGCAACTGCTGGATTCTTTGGGTAGAGATCCAATTGATGATGCCACCATTGATCGGTTGTATGATGATGCTTTTTCACCTCGCGTTGGCATTGTTTATCAGCCGATTGAACCGATTTCAATTTACGCCAGCTACAGCCGCTCGTTTAATCCTAGCTCCTCGCAGACGGCAGATAGAACTGAACTGCCACCAGAGCGCGGCACTCAGTATGAAGTCGGACTCAAAGCCGATCTGATTAAAGACAGGCTATCTGCTACCTTTGCTGCCTATGATATTACCAAAGAAAATGTCGCTACAACCGATCCAAACAATCGTGACTTTTCCATTGCCGCTGGAGAAGTGAAAAGTCGCGGTTTGGAATTTGACGTTTCTGGGCAGATTTTATCAGGTTGGAATGTGATTGGGTCTTTATTCCACAACGATGCTTTTGTGAGTAGAGATAATAGTCTACCAGTGGGCGACTCGTTGGTCAATGCTGCTGGTATTGGGGGGAGTCTGTGGACAAGCTATGAAATTCAAAACGGTGATTGGAAAGGATTAGGGTTTGGTGGGGGAGTATTTTATACAGGCGACAGAGAAGCTGAACTCCCTAACACATTTAAAATTCCCTCCTATGTACGTGCTGATGCCACCATTTTTTACAAACGAGATAACTGGAGGGTGGGGCTGAACTTTAAGAATCTTTTTGATACACAGTATTACGATTCTCAGGGCTACTATCTGCGTCCTGGTGCGCCGTTGACTGTTCTAGGGACATTTTCTGTGCAGTTTTGATCGCTTCAATTTCTGAACTGATTAAGTACTGTTTGAACACATGTATGGTTGGTGTTTTTGTCATTTGAAATAATAAGGTGTGGAGACAAAATGAGTCAGCGAGTATCTAAATTCAGCTACGGAGTGAAGTGGTTGTTGATACTTTTCACAGTTTTGCTGGTTCAGCCTGCAAAAGCCCAAGATATTCCCAAATTTGATCATCGGTTGAGCGCTTTTACGAAAACACTACCACTAGCCAAGCCATCTGAAGCAACTGGGAAGATTGGGCAATTAAGTGAACTAGAACCCGTTGTTACCAGCGCCAAAATGTTATTAGTGCAATCATCAACACCACCAAACACGGCACAAACAGAAATTGTACAAGTTACCTCGGTAAAGGCAAATCCCACATCTAAGGGTGTAGAGGTGATTTTACAGACATCTAAAGGCGAACAGTTGCAAATCACGAATCGCAGTGCTGGTAATAACTTCATTGCTGATATTCCTAATGCACAGTTGCGTTTACCTAGTGGTGAAGCATTTACATTCCGCTCGAAAAAGCCAATTGCGGGTGTTAGTGAAATCACAGTTACTAATTTTGACGCCAATACTATCCGCGTAAGTGTGACGGGGGAAACAGGTGTTCCAACTGTTGAGTTATTTGACAGTACAGATGAGGGTTTGATTTTTAGTGTGGCAACTGCTGCATCTACAGTACAACAACCGCAAACCCAATCAATTCAGCCACCAAGTCAGCCAGAAAGTCAAACACAGCCAAAACCATTAACACAAGGTGGTGAACCGATTGAGTTAGTAGTCACGGGTGAGCAAGATGGATACAGCGTACCAGATGCTACAACTGCGACCAGAACCGATACGCCACTGCGCGACATTCCCCAGTCAATTCAAGTTATTCCTCAACAAGTTATCAAGGATCAGCAAATCATAAGAATTAGTGATGCAGCACGCAATGTTAGTGGTGTAACTTTACAAGGAGGGTTTGCCGGACTGGCAGACAATTACAACATCCGGGGGTTTTCAACCTACAACAATTTGAGGGATGGTTTTTTCTCTGAGGGTTCTTTTACCCTCACAAATCCGACAAACATTGAGCGGATTGAAGTGCTTAAGGGTCCAGCTTCCGTGCTGTATGGTCAGTTTGAGCCGGGAGGGGTGGTGAATTATGTGACTAAAAAACCACTTGATTATCCTTATTACTCTGCTGAATTTACAGCCGGAAGCTTTAGCACCTATCGTCCTTCGCTCGATTTTTCTGGGCCGCTTAACTCAGACAAAAGCATTCTATATCGCTTGAATGTTGCCTATGAAAACTCTGGTAGCTTCGTTGACTTTTTGAATGAAAAAGTCTTTAGCATCGCCCCTGAACTCACGTTCAAACTTGGGGATGGAACCACGTTAACGTTTCAATATGAATACCTCAATGCCGATCGCACTTTCTACGACGGTTTACTACCCGATCCCAACGTTTTCAATGTGCCGATTAATCGCTTCTTGGGAGAGCCAGAAGATTATTACTCGGCTCAATCCCACATCATTAATTTAACTCTTAATCACAGTTTTAACAAAAACCTGCGGCTCCGCAGTGCCTTTTCCGTTAAGCTGACCGATGGTGATGACTTAGCGTTTCGACCGGACTCTCTTGATGCAGACGGTCGTACTGTGTTACGGCGGTATTCGGTAGATAGAAACCTTTACCGCAACTACTCCCTGCAAACGGATCTAATTGGTAACTTCAATACGGGATCTGTGCAACATCAAGTTTTGCTGGGGTTGGAGTGGAATAAAGACCTCGAAGGCTTCGATTTTCTCCGCAGTAGCGCTTCCGTCACTCCCAGTATTGATCTGTTTAATCCCGTGTATGGTGCTTCTCCACCACCAGAGTTTGATGAAGCCTCAGAGCGCGAGCGCTACGGTCGCGACACGATCGCCTTTTATCTGCAAGATCAAGTCACACTGCTACCAAACCTGAAGCTATTAGTGGGTGGCAGATATGACTTTATCAATCGTAAAAATACCGTTCAACCACTGGATGTTTTGGGTAATAATCTGATTGGTGATGAGAGCGTTGACCGATTGTATAATGAAGCCTTTTCACCTCGCGTTGGCATTGTTTATCAGCCGATTGAACCGATTTCAATTTACGCCAGTTACAGCCGCTCGTTTAATCCCAGTGACTCGCGGACAGTAGATGGAACTCAACTACCACCAGAACGCGGCACTCAGTATGAAGTAGGACTCAAAGGGGAACTAATTAAAGACAGGCTATCTGCCACCTTTGCCGCTTACGATATCACCAAAGAAAATGTCGCTACAACCGATCCCACTCCAGGTAACTCTGACTTTTCTATTGCGGCTGGAGAAGTCAAAAGTCGCGGTTTGGAATTTGATGTTTCTGGGCAGGTTCTACCAGGCTGGAATGTGATTGCGTCCTTATTCCACAACGATGCTTTTGTGAGTAAAGATAATATTCTACCAGTAGGCGACTCGTTAGTAAATGCTGCTGGTGTTGGGGGGAGTTTGTGGACAACTTATGAAATTCAAAATGGTGATTGGAAAGGATTCGGGTTTGGTGGGGGATTCTTTTACACAGGCGATCGCGAAGCTGAACTTCCCAACACTTTCAAAATCTCCTCCTATGTGCGTGCTGATGCCACCATTTTTTACAAACGCGATCGCTGGAGGGTTGGATTGAACTTTAAGAATCTTTTTGATACTCGCTATTACGATTCTCAGGGTTACTATCTGCGTCCTGGTGCGCCTTTGACTGTGCTGGGAACAGTTTCGCTTGAGTTTTGATTGCTTCAATTTCTTAACTAATTAAGTGCTGTATGGTATCACGCAGCTTATACCATGAACTTTAAAAAAATACGCGATCTAACATTTATTCTGCACCGCTATCTTGGTTTAGCAGTAGGACTGGTGCTGGTTATCGTTGGCCTGACAGGTAGCTTATTAGTGTTTGAGCAAGATGTTGACCGCTTTGCGATCGCTCAACAGTATGGACAGATTACTCCCCAACAGGTGCAGTTAGTATCCCCAGAGTCTGTGATGAATACAATTAAGACGAAGTATGCTACGCGAAGCGATCTCCATCTTTTTCGTATTTATTTGCCGAATACTCCTGCTTCTCCCTACGTGGGACAATTGTCAACAATTAAGGATCAAAGGACAGAAGTTTTTCTCAATCCTTATACAGGCGAAATTATTGGTGAGCGGATCTCAGATAACACCTTAATAGGTATGATCCTTAGTCTGCACTACAGTCTAATGGCAGGCGAAACTGGAACTATAATTATTGGCATTGCTGCCTTTTTTATGTGTGTCCTCACCATCACAGGTTTAGTTCTTTGGCCTGGTTGGCGTAGATTGATTGCAGGCTTCAAAATCAAGCTTGATGCTCATCCTAAACGCGCCAACTTTGATGTTCATAAAGTGGCTGGCATTATCGCTGTGGTTTTTTTATTCTTTACTGGCTTCACTGGCTTCTGCTGGAACTTCTACGATTTGACTGAACCAATTATTTACGCTGTTACATTCACTCCAAAACCATCCGAGCCAGTATCTCAGCCAATTCCTGGTAAATCAACTTTAAAACTAACACAACAACTAAAAATTGCGAATGCTGCTTTGCCAGGTGCTATTACCAAAAGCATTTACTTTCCTAGTAAACCAGAAGAAACTCTACAAATTCGCATGAAGCTGCCACAGGAAAATGAAGAGTATGGTAATAGTAATGTTTATCTTGACCAGTACAGTGGTAAGGTTTTAAGAGTTAATAATGCTTTAAAGATGCCGTTGGGCGATCGCGTCCTCAACTCTTTTGTACCCCTGCACTACGGCACATTTGGTGGCTTACCCACCCGTATTCTCTATGTATTTGTTGGACTTGCACCATTGGTTCTTTTTGTTACTGGTTTGGTGATGTGGTGGTATCGCTATCGGGTAAAAGCTAGCTATTTTTGATCCATGCTTGCTGATTATGACGATATCAACTGTAAAAGATTCTTAATGGGTTCGGCGTTAAAGTACTCCACATAAATTAAGCATAATTTACGTGAATTTACTTATTGTTTCTTTACGGTCTTTATGGAACTATCCTTTACATCACAACTAAATGCGTTAAAACGATAGAGTTACCGTAGTTTAATAAAAGCCAGAAATATGAAAATCTCTATAAGGCTGACATTCTACCAGGCACAGTTGAGTTGTAGGGGTACGGCATCAGCAAGATTCTCTACCGAAACCAAAAATTGCGTAGACCAGCCCACCGTAGACATCGCTATTGGGAATTAATTTGATGTCTCTCACAAAATCTGTAGAACCCGCTTCAGTCCACAGCCGAATTCTCGTGCCTCAGCGATATCATAGCCAACCTGTAATTTCTCGACTGGTGTCTCGTTATGGTTTAACCGTCAATATCAAAGCTGCATCCCTGACATCAGATAGTGACAACGATGGCTGGTTTGATTTGGAACTTTCGGGAAATCCCCAAAAACTGACAAATAGCCTATCTTACTTGCAAGGATTGGGAGTGAATTTGCTGCAACTAGCGATCGCTAACAACGTTCAACCCAACCAGCACTCTCTACCTTTCCCAAATCCAGCTAGCATGAGTCCCAAAGACTCTGCATGGCTGACAAATCAATGGCAAGAACAATTCCAGCAATGGATTTCTACAGGTCAAACCAATCGATTGCGCCTGCAACTGTGCGTCTTCAAATCTTACTATGAGGAACCAGTGATTTCCGAGTTAGTTTCTCGTTATGGACTAACAGTCAACATCACCAGTGCTAGACTTCAACCCGATACGCAAGATGACGGCTGGTTTGACTTGGATTTGTGGGGGAGAACAAAGCAACTCTACTCTAGCCTGAGTTATTTGGAAAAACTGGGGTTACCAATTTGGCTGGATTTGTCTAGCGTTTATAGCGATCGCTAACTGAATAATTAAAATTATCGCAATTCTCAGATCCATGACTTGTTAGATAAGTTGAGGATCTCGTTGTTCAGAAACCATGTATAAAGTAAATCAAAAGTTAGGGTGTGTTACAGCTTTAGGGAATGACAAAAAATAAATTATCCAAAATTATTTTTACATTTGTAGAGGCGCAAGACCTTGCGCCCCTACTACTCCCTTATAGTAATTTTATTTTTACTTTATAAATGGCATCTGACGAATGATTCCTGAATTAATTCATGGAAAACAAAAAACTTAGCATCAATATTTGTTGTAGCCATCGAATTTATTAGTAAAGTCATTATGAATTATGCTGACGGCGATGGCTGGGTTTGCTGAAATAATCTAAATTTCGTAGTACCAAATTTCTTCTTCTCGCACCACAATTCGATGCAGGGAAAGACGATCAATCAAGCCTTCTTGCTCAAACTGCCCAAGAACACGAGTGATGGTCACACGAGTTGAACCGAGCATTTCCGCCAGGTCTTCATGAGTCAGACGCATATCTATTAAACGCCCCTTCTCAACTTCTGAACCAAACTTTTTGGATAACCATGCCAATAGCTTGATGAGCATATTATCCACTTTTTTATGGCTACGAATAACCATTAATTCTTGAGCCTGTTGGATATGAGCAAGTAGAGTTTCTGTTAGTTGAGTCCATTCCTCTAAACGTAAGACCGTCGCTTCCACTTTAGTTAAGCATTCCATCTGATAAGGTTCTAATTTTGACAAAGCCTTACCAACGATATCTCCAGGGCCCCACAATCCCAGAGCGACGGTTGTACCATCTTCCAGATAGGTAAAAGTCCTGACAAAACCCGTTTCAATTTTCCAAAGTCCGTTTTGATGCTCTGGCAGGAATGACCGACGGGCAAAAACTTGCTTAGTATTATTACTGTTCAAGCTAGGAAAGCTTGTGTACAAAGACACCATATGTAACACTATTTTCCGATAAATTAACCGTAGTATTATATATTTATATCAGGTTCTAAAAGCTTATGAGTATTTTAAAGAAGGGAGTGGGGAGATGAGGGGCAGAGGGGCAAGGGGAGCAGGGGGAGAAAGAATAACTAAATAATGCCCCATGACGCCACTTGCCCAATGCTTTAAATTAAATTCCCGCACCATCAAGAAAATCTTCAATTATCCCATCAGAATTTTTGCTCTTAGGGTTGTCAATTTGTTGGTCGCCAAGCTCAGTTGGGGAGAAACTTGATTGATCTTCTAGCTGCTCAAACTCTTTCTCTAAAGCCTTGACGCGTTCAAATAGAGCGCGGATTACTTCAGCTTCTACGTCACGAACTTTATCATGATCCAGAACACTGGTAGGTAAGTTGTTCTGACGAGTCACACGCCCTGGAATCCCAACTACAGTAGTGTTACTGGGCACATCTCTCAGCACCACAGAACCGGCTCCAATCCGGACGCGATCGCCAATTTGAATATTTCCTAAAACCTTCGCACCCGTTCCCACAACTACATGAGAGCCTAAAGTTGGATGGCGTTTGCCGCTTTCTTTCCCCGTCCCGCCAAGGGTGACGCCTTGATAAATTAGGGCATAGTCGCCCACGATCGCTGTCTCACCAATCACTACTCCCATTCCGTGGTCAATAAACACTCCCTGACCAATTAATGCCCCAGGATGGATTTCAATTCCGGTTAAAAACCGACTAATATGAGAGATAAACCGAGGGATGAAGGGGATTCCCATTTTATGCAGCCAGTGTGCCAATCGATGAAACACTAGGGCATGAAGTCCAGGATAACAGAACAATACTTCTAGCCAGTTACGGGCTGCTGGATCACGCTCAAAAATGGTTCGCAAATCAGTTAGTAGCATACTCAGTTGAGATTTTCGTTGGTAAGTGAGGCTCTGAAAACAGAAACTCAGGATAATTCCCACTAAAAGATCAAGTCATTCATGAGAATTGTGTGAGATAATAATCTACGGTAAGTCGATAGGGTACAGTGTTTTTGTGGGTAATAAGTGGGATGCTATCACATTCCACACTTTGAGAAAAATTAATTTCGCATAAACTGCGATAAGTCCCTAAAATCACCGTAGTATGTAGAGTACAGTCTTGAATAGCCAAAACTACGCTCTCTTGGATCTGTCTTCCAAAGTGGAATACGCGCTGCTGGCACTCTTAGAACTGGCAAGCCACCACGGAAAAAAACTTCCTCTAACCATGAGCGAAATAACTGCCAAGCAACCCATACCTGAACGCTATTTGGAACAAATTTTGACGAACCTCCGGCGTGCTGGTGTGGTGCAGAGTCAACGCGGCTCCAAAGGAGGTTTCGTTTTAGTTCGTGAACCTTGGCAGATTACAATACTTGAAATTGTCACTTTGGTCGAAGGCGAGCGGAAAGAGAAAGATACCTCTGACTCTTCCACTCTGGAAAAGACTCTAGTTTATGAAGTTTGGGAGCAAGCCAACGCTGCCTCAACTGAAGTTTTGGGTCGCTATACACTCCAAGACTTGTGCCAGGAAAGAGAAACTCGCGCCCAGCAAAGTCCAATGTATTATATTTAGACACGACGGAGTACTCACATGCGGATAGCCAAAGATATCACAGAGTTAATCGGACGAACTCCTTTAGTTCAATTAAACAAGATTCCCCAAGCTTCAGGAGCGGTTGCTCAGATTGTGGTGAAGCTAGAAAGCATGAATCCAGCATCTTCTGTGAAAGACCGGATTGGCGCGAGTATGGTGGAAGCGGCGGAAGAAGATGGCTTGATTCACCCTGGAAAAACCGTTTTAGTAGAGCCGACTTCTGGGAATACAGGAATTGCGCTGGCGATGGTGGCAGCCGCTAAGGGTTATCATCTCATTCTAACGATGCCTGACACAATGAGCCAGGAAAGACGATCCATGCTCAAAGCTTATGGCGCTCAACTAGAGTTAACGCCAGGGGTAGAAGGGATGCGAGGAGCGATCGGTCGTGCAGAGCAGATTTTAGCTCAAACGCCCAATGCTTATATGTTGCAGCAGTTTCGCAACCCCGCTAACACGAAAGTTCACACCCAAACCACAGCAGAAGAAATTTGGGATGATACCGATGGACAGGTAGATATTCTTGTGGCAGGAGTGGGTACTGGTGGGACAATTACCGGAGTTGCAGAAGTTATTAAAGGGCGGAAGCCGAGTTTTAAAGCGATCGCTGTTGAGCCAAGCAACAGCCCAGTATTAGTCGGTGGTAAATCGGGGCCTCACAAAATTCAGGGGATCGGCGCGGGATTTGTCCCAGCAATTTACCGTTCAGAACTGGTAGATGAAGTGATTCAGGTAGCGGATGAGGAGGCGATCGCTTACAGCCGTCGTCTAGCAAAAGAAGAAGGATTGCTATCTGGCATTTCTACTGGCGC
Source organism: Nostoc sp. (assembly GCF_036919595.1). Classification (GTDB taxonomy): domain Bacteria; phylum Cyanobacteriota; class Cyanobacteriia; order Cyanobacteriales; family Nostocaceae; genus Nostoc. Next base: position 36,950 of record NZ_JBALCO010000130.1, read on the forward strand.
TGCTTTATACGCGGCTATTCAAGTGGCACAGCGACCAGAAAATGCAGGTCGCTTAATCGTCATGATCCAGCCTAGCTTCGGCGAACGCTACCTCAGTACCTCACTGTTCAAAGATCCAGAGGAGAATGAGTGGTTGAGTAAAGTTTGATTTTGCATACCAATTTTAGATTTTAGATTTTAGGGACTGACAAAAATAAATTATCTGGTATGTGGTGAAAGTTTACCTACCGTTAACAAAAGATTTTGCCTGAATGGCACGCTCGTTAAGATAAAATCTTTAATTGACTAGGGCTTGGGAAAATGAATGACACCGAAGTTGGGAATTTAAGCAAACCTTAAAGTCCAACAAAGCGATCGGCACTTCCTAACTCTCTGTGATTAAAGAGTTGAAACCTTTGCAAAATCGTCACTTGTGCTTAACGAGCGTACCATCTAGATAGGTGCTAAGTAAAATTTACCATTCTCCCTAGAAGTCTGACGTTGCAGAAAAAGGTAATGATATGGTAAAAGTACTGAATGCAACAAAAATGAATTTAGTCAATTAATACAAATTTGAAAAGTTGTGCTTTGTCAAGAAGCACAATTAATTATTCAAATATATTCCTATATCTTTACATCTCGCTTTTCTGAAAAATAACCAATGCCTAATGCAATAGTGAAGAACATTTTCACCGAAATTGCTATGACCGTAGCGACAGGTGCAGTGCTGTCTATCGGGATTTCATTTACTACCTTCAGAGCAGATGCTGCTTCTCTGATCTAAGAAAGTTTATTCTTTGGTCTAAGAGCATCTCCTTGTTTTTTAATGATACGCAGCAAAACAAAAACTCAATCTACGACATTATTAGTAAATACACTCAACAATTCAATCAAGAAAGTGTTCTGCAAGTTGTTGATGACAATGTAGATGTTAACTTCATCGCCGCATCACAACCAATTACCATTCCTGAACCAAGTTTTGCTTGGGGTTTAGTTGCCTTAAGCCTTTTAGGTGCTGGTTTAGTTCTCAAGGAAAAGGTAGGAAAATTTAGGACTAAAGGGCAGTATGTGACCGTTACTGAATGGATGTTGAAAACTGAGGGCAGTATGTGACCGTTACTGAATGGATGTTGAAAACTGAAGCTCAAGTATGCGTTGATAAGCCTGTAGTCGAGGAATTTGTCACTCAAGGGAAACGCATTTAAATCAAAATCTCAAATTGGCTTGGTTATTTACTAGAATTTTCGCCAATTTCATTGGTACTTTCATTATTTTTCACCAAAATCATCAAACAGAAACAACTAGCAGCTAGCTTGATTAAGCTCAAAGCGCCACTTTTTAATACAATAAAAGCGCCTAATCCTATAAGAACAAAAGGTACAAGGTTATTAACGTAGCGAGTCAATACATCAGCTATGACTCTGTTGTTAGTTAATTTGTATGCAGCGTAGCACCAAACTCCTAACAATAGAAAAAATAATCCGATAATTATCACAAAACTCTCTAAGTTGCTGTTTGCAAATAAAGGCACGTAGACACTAATATTATCGCTGCCATTGGCAATTGTAACGGCTGCCACACTATAAGCTTGGGGAGAAAAAAAACTAGTAACTGTTGATGCTTCAGTTTCTTCTGTTGCAGCTACAACTTCTTTTGATGAATCTTCTTCCCGATTCACTAAGCTACCGATACCTATGGACATTGGTAGTAAACCGAGTAATCCAATCCAGCTTTGTGATAAAACTAACCCACCAAATAAACCAGAAAGACTAAGGATTAACAGAAGCGTAAAACCTAGAAACTGACCAGCAACTATATGCCGGGGGCGAAAGTTAGCATTTATTTGAGAAAAAAACAACAATAGAATGACAATATCATCAATGTTAGTGGCAATGAACGCGATCGCCCCTGTAGTAATTGCAGTAACTAACTCGTTCATATTTTAAGATAAATATAGAAATGGCCATTACCAGTATCAATGATGCCGTCATTGAAGATGCCATAGCCTAGGGTGTTTGCTTCCAAGCTGTTTGCAGAACCCGTAATCCTGTCGGTGTTTTCACCAGTAGTGATAATAGTTTTTTTAATATTCTGGATGCCGATGCCAGTACCAGCTTTGCTAAATTTGCTAAACGTAGCAGTACCAGTAGCTGTACCAGTAATACTGTCGTTTCCTGAAAATGTACTAATCTCACCTAGATTTAAAATATCAATACCAATCGCCACAGATGCATTTGACTCTTCTGCGACTAAAGTATCGATACTGGAAGTACCAATGAAATTAGGTGGAACTGTAAGTCTAGGCATTGACAAAATCTTCTCTATGAGAATAACTACTGTGTGTATTTTAAAACTTAGTTGTGCCAGAAGGTTAAAATAATTCATAATTGATAATGACGTTAGGGAGTCTGCAAGCGTCATTACGAATTACGAATTAGTAATTAGTTAATTTGGTATGGTCATAAATCATCGGTTCTAAAAATCCAGCATGAGTAAGCTAGGGACAACCTTCAGTGAAGGAATAATTGCTTTCATAGCCACTAACATAGATGACATTATTATCTTGTTAATATTTTTTTCACAGGTAGATGTTAATTTTCGACGACGGCATATCTTACTCGGTCAATATCTGGGTTTTACAGCCATTATCATCGTTAGCTTACCAGGATTTTTTGGTGGATTGATTATACAGCGAGAATGGATAGGATTGCTAGGACTGCTACCAATAGCAATCGGGATTCAACAATTAATATATAGAAAAGAAGAAACTATAACAGTTCAGACAGTCAGTAGTGATTTTAGTCAGTCTACATCTACTAACCCCGTATTGGCTTTTATTTTGAGTGTTTTGCATCCCCAAACCTATAAAGTTGCAGCAGTAACTATTGCTAATGGTGGTGACAATCTTAGTATATATATCCCTTTATTCGCTGGTCATGATCTTGCCAGCTTGGGAGTAATTCTAAGTATATTTTTTGTCATGGTAGGGGTGTGGTGTGCGATCGCCTATTTTTTAAGCCGTCAACCTACCATTGCTTATATTTTAAATCGCTACGGTAAAGCTGTTGTACCTTTTGTATTAATTGGCTTAGGTCTGTTCATTATCTATGAACGAGGTACATTCACTCTACTACCTTGGCTGAGAAGTTAATCAATGTTGGATGTTGAATGCTGGATTTTCAACCCCAATCTAAAATCTAAAATTTGTCATACCTGATGAACTAATTTCCAACTCACCATCATCAAGATGGCATAAATGATAAACCGTAGTGGGCGTTGTGGAGCTACCTGGCAAATTTTAGCGCCTAGTAACACTCCTGGAACAGAGCCTAACCATATAGGCACTACCAAACTCCAATCAACTGTTCCCAGGCTGAGATGACCGAGGGCTGTAAACAGCAGTAAAATTGCTGCGTGTGAAATATCTGTACCCACTAACTTCCGTGCATCAAGGCGGAAAAACCCAATCAGCACTAGGGCAAACATTGAACCTGAGGAGACGCTAGTTAGGCCAACCAGACAGCCTAAAATTGCTCCCAAAGTGATTGTCAGGATACGACCCAAATTAGTTTCTAAGTCTAACTTTGGCAGTTCGGGTAAATTAAATTTGGGGAAAAAAGTCAATAACAACAATTGCACTAGTGCTAATACTGTGACTAGCAAAATCATCCCGCCAAGCAAACGGAACAAGATGTTATCTAGGTTATACTCACCTGTACGTTTAATGAAGTGCAAAATCCCCACCCCGAACAGTGAGCCTGGAACACTCCCAAATGCCAGCCATTTGACAACTTCTATGTCAAGGGTTTTCTGTTCCCAATGTTTGACGCTACCAACAATCTTCATCAATGTGGCAGCTACAACATCAGAACTCACAGCGATGGAAGGCGGAACCTGAAAAACAAAAATCAACATTGGGGTGATGAGAGAGGCTCCGCCAATTCCCGTCAAACCAACGATGATGCCAACAAAAAAGCTTAAGAACGGTAGTAATAAATAGTGCATACTCTTCTGAGGTTTCAACAATCAGTTATCAGTTATCAAAGTCCTGTTGAGTCTCCCACTTCTATAAAGTGAGCAGCGTAGGTCAGGGTTTAAATCCCAAACGAAGCCTTGATAACTGTTCACTGACTTAATTACGAGCAGCTAGAACTGAAAGTCAGCTAAAGCTTCACTGCTAGAGAGCAGCAACTGTGCCAAACTATAGCTCAGTGGTAGATAGAGCTAGTGATGGCAAATTATTGTGTTTCTCAAGGGATGAGTGACACAAAGGTTATCCAGCTAAAAGTTAGGGCAGAGGATTTCTGGACAACTTAAAACCTGTCTGAAAGTTTTTGGAAGCATGACAACTGGCATTTAGCCGAAACAGACTTTGATAACTGCTTAGGGATCAGTTGCTCTGCTAAACTCAACTTCTAACTGGTTTTTTGTGGTTTTACATGTAAAAGCCCGTAAGGCGATGCACTTACCGTATTTTACTTGTAAGCATGATAAAACGTCTAGCGTATTCGCGTTGTATATCGCTAGATTCTCTGGATAATACACAGCAGCCGATTAAACTTCTGAGAACTGGTTGTTAAAAAAAATACCTAAAATTTAATAACGATAAGGATAACAGAACTTAGGCTTTCAGGAAAGAAACCCAACTTAGGGACTGATACCAATTCTGTATGAAGATGCGCCTAATGAAATGAGGAACGAACCGCAAAGGACGGATAGACACAAAGTGGCTTCTCGCAGGGTAGAACACAAAAAAAGAAATAAGAAGTCAAGAAAATTTGGCGCAGCCTCACAAAGAAATGGTGTGACAAAAAATAAATTATCCAAAATTATTTGTACATTTATAGGGGCGCAAAGCCTTGCGCCCCTACGATAGGATATTTTTTTAACTGGAAGTCCCTTGGATGGACATTTTTTGGATTTCACTAGCCTGCCTTAAGCCGCCTCCTTTGTCTACGTTCAACCCAACCGACAATTATCTTTAGCTGAACTGTATTGTGTCATAGATAACTTTTTCTAAGTACCAGTTATCTGACTGACCTTGGTTTCTTCGCTGCTGCTATGCCAAAAGCCCTTTGACGGCTAATTTAGCGATTTTGAGGGGATAAAAGCGATAATGCAATCGTTTTTTCTTAATTTTGGGTAAGTCTTATCTTTAACTGAACTGTATTGTGTTCTGAATACCTGGTTTATACTCTAAATATTTATTCTGTAATTCCTCTGGAATAGGAATAAGACGATTATTTTGCAAACTTACAAAAGCGCCCTTTTGGGTAGCTACTGCTGCTAACTCATTGTTAGATAAAATTTCAGCTTGCACAGTCCACTTTAACCGTCCTAAATTACTCATCCATAAACGTCCAATCACTTTATCAATAATCTTTATCGGACGTTTATATTCAATTTCAGTTGCAGCTAAAATAGGTGCATATCCTTGATCAATTTGTTTATTTAATTGCCAATGTTCATCTAAAAACTTTAAACGTAAATCCTCTAGCCATCTAATATACACAATATTACTTACAATTCCCATAAAGTCAATGTCGTATGTTCTTACAGGAATTGCTAATACTACTTCTAATGGTCTATGCAAATTGTTATTTACTAGCATTATTTCTCTCAATAAATTCTTTTTTAAGATTGCTTAGTCTTTAAAATAGTAAAAACTTTTCCATCTTATAAGGATGGGTAATTATTAATTGCCTGTTATCCCGGACTGCTAATAAAGAGTCAATGGTTTAGTTCATCTCCTCACTCAAATCTTGCCGCGCTTAAGCAAGACAATTCCCCAAAGCATAACTTTTTGGGGATTGTCCTTAATCTTTTGAGCATCCATCTCAGGATATATTTACCTAAGACGATCGCTTATTTCCGACCACCAAACCATTTAGCTGCGATCGCTCCTAAAGCTGCTCCTACAACTGGATTACTGAGAAACTTAATCAGCGCTGGTTGTTCAGCCATCACTTCTCGGAAGATATCAGGATGATTGTGATAAGTGAAAGATGCCAGTTTGCTCAGGTCATCTGCATTTATGTGCTTAGGATTATGGGAAGAAAGTCCCAAGTCTTTCTCTAGATGGCGCTCATCTAGACCTCTTTGCTTCAAGTGCTTGAAAAATGACCCTGCCACATCATCCCGCTCGTTAGGTTTAATCTGAGCGATCGCCTTCTGCAATTCTGGCTCCATCTGAGTAGGAGGAATGCTGTCATGGTTGAAAGACCGACCAAATAATTGACGACGTTCTTCGTGGGATGAGCGTTGAGCAAAATCATCAAAACTTTGGTATTCCTTACTTGGGTCAGATGAAACATCATCTAAAGATTCTGTATTACCATGCGCCAACTCATTCAGAATTTCGCGTTTATACTTGTCACTGCTGCTCATTTTAATTTTCTCCTTTTTTAGTTCAAATCAACGGAAATCAGCTTTTTGACTTCGGAAAATTGAGTTAATTATTTATACTCAATTTGAGATGATTGCACATCATACTGACCCGTTAAAATCAGTTTTTTGTCTGGTGCATACATCAAAACTGTTAAGTCTTGATTAGGGAAGTTTTTGTGGAAACCTTGGAGTAAGGATTTTGCTAATGGTCGCACTTCCGTCGGACGAACTTGAGGCGTAATCACGACACCTAACTTGTTGTTATCACGGACATAAGCATCTTGGACAATTCCCTTTGCTGTACCGATAACCCAGTTACCAAAATCCTGACCTTGTACGCTGTTACCACGCTCTAACAAGGCATAGTCACCACTACGACTGATTCCGGGTGGTAATTGAGTTGGTTGTTTAGCTTGAACCGTACCACTACAAGCGGCTGTTGTTGTTAGTACTAAAGCCAAGACTAAAGCCATTAAAATTTTGCGAAACTGTTGAATCATATTCACACTTGTCTCCTAAAAAAATAAGTTGGAAGTTCTACAATCCCAGCCTATAGCAATCCTATTTGAGTTATGAAAATTATCAAACAGCCTTCTCTACTTGAACGCAGAGCATCTCGTTAGAGAAGAGAACAGGAGAAACAGAAAAGTTCATAAATCATTTAAAACTGCTATAGACGTTTGAGTAATTGCTTGAATAAGCTCTAGCTTAAGATGCAACATACATGGCATAAATTTTAAGTAGATGTTCAAGCACTTTTGTAATTTGTATCTATCCAACATTGTGGCAAGCTCTCACCAGAAGGAAAATTTAATTTGCCTTTCTCAAAAGATTCTGGGTCTTGTTCTTCTTCTCCCACCTGATATTGGCCTTTAACAGTAGTTTCTTTCGGGCTAAACAGTGCCTCAATGTCGAGGATTTCTACTAAATTGCCGCTCTCTTTTTCTTGTAGTAACATGGCAAAACTTAAGTTTGAGGTTTGAGGTTTAACTTACTCATGCATTCTTTTTAATAGTCTCAGCCTAACAGCATAAGGTGTACCACCCTAAGCGTCAGAAAGAACGTGCCGACAAGTTCAGCCAACGCAGACTTGACGCTTTCTGGTTTGAAGAAGTCTCTCCTGTAGCTAAATCGGTAGATTAAATCTAATTGGGGATCTCTACAACTCTTGCGAACGCATACAGAAAGCAAATACATTTGCTCGCTCACAAAAATGCCGAAAACCCTTGAAGAGATTCCAGCCAGACTCAGCCTGGAATCTCTGTGCTATCTGACAAGGGATGAAGGCTAAAAGTAGTCTTCTTAAATACGGTCTTTGGGCAACTTACCAGTTTTTTCCTCAATAGTACGACCCTCAGCATCAACGTCTAACTCTTCACGTCGAATCGTCTCTTGAACTTCAACGGTCTCTCGTTCTACAACTTTTTGGACTCTGACTTCTTCGCGCACAAAAGCTTCTTTCTGGACATCAGCAACTTCTTCATAGAGTTCTATACGTGCTACCTCGCCCTCGCCGAAGTTAGCTGTTTCAGCAGACACAACTTTGCCTGCATCTTGAGGAGTAACTCGCTCAATTACGACTCGCTCTCTTTCCACTGGAACAGAAACTCTTACAGTTTCTGTTTCAACGTGCTTGCCAATTGTCACTTCTCCAGTTTTACGGCGTTGTTTGTTGGCAACTAGCCTTTCTTCGTAGAGTTTGAAGGTTTGGTCATCATGAGCATTGACATCATATAGATCAGCGTCGTTTGCATATGTGTAGTTATTGCGATCATAAGTGGGAGCAGTACGACCATCTGTCGATGCTACCGCAGCTGAACTTCCTACAGACGGTGTACGATATCCTCCACGCACCCGTTCTTCATAGTCGTAATCAAGCGCTGTATGTTCTTGATATTCAGGCAAATTTTCTGCTTGCTCTTTTGTCAGCCCAACGGCATATACACGGTTTGCTCTAGAGTCAATACGCGATTTCCCTACTGGTAGTAATACTTTCTTGCCAAAAATCCAAAGGCCTAAGTCAATAATTAAATAGCGGAATGCTCCTTGTTCGTCTACTACAGCATCACTTACAGTGCCAATCTTCTCATCAGTTCCCTGAACATATACATCCATTCCTTTGATGTCGTTACCTTGAATAGCATCCCGGTAGTCTGTATCAAATTCACTTATTTTTTGGAGTGGCATTATTCTATTCCTTAATAACGTACTGTTTCTTTTTTAGAATTTAGCACATTCAATTTAGATAAATCTTCTTTCCAAAGATTGAGTTAAATCATGTTGAATTTTAACAAAAAGTAGTAATTCAGTCTAGTTTTACTTGCATCATGAAGAAGTCTTATTTCAATATCTTAACTTTTGTGACTCTAATGATGAAATCAATTATAACCTAATTTTTACTGAAGGTAGTCTGGCAGCACTTTTCAGCCGGATATTTAACCCTGGATGAAAATAAGCCACTTAACAAAGTAGGATTTAAACCTTGTTCACGACCTCGCAACAGTAAACTCTATAAGGTAATATTCATAAACCAGGACACGTGTATTGTTAATGTTTTTGTGACTAGGTTCTAGCATTTTTGTGACTAGTTTCTAGCCGGAAATGTCAGATCAAAACTCAGTCAAATTCATATATATTCAGAATTTTAAGCTATTTAAATTTATTATAACCTTACATTTGAATCAAATATTATGATATTTTTTTAGCCCTTATTGTTTGAGTTAAAACCTTAATCTCACTCTTGAAAAAAAACTTACTCCAAAAGATTGATGAGAAACTAATATAAAAATGCCTTAATATTATTAAAGCCCTAATAAATTAAGCGATCGCTTCAATCGAGATAATTACTTAGTAACAATTAAAACTAGTAGTATTGAGAGTAAGCGTGCGAAAGCGATTCTCAAACAGCGAGTAATTGAGAATTTTATTATTGATGATGCCTCCGCAGGTGACAACTAAGGAGTTCATCAAACAGTGAGTTTTGATGACAACAGTGAAGACTTTACTGTTATCATTGTTGATTGCCGCCATGAAACTGTTTAACTCACTGTGTAGAGTCAAAAGTTCATAGTTCAGGAAATAAAAGGCGTTAAAAATGTAGTTGTTAAAGCAACCGTTGCCAAAGTTGATAACAACAAAGCCTAAACTTTAAAACTGTTCTCATTGCAGAAAATTAGGAGAAAATTATGGAAACCGAATTAGAGCAACAGCAATACGTCGATGCTGCCTCCCAAAACCGGATAGAAGCACTTAAAGGTTCACAGGCTGGAAACTTGCCAATGTTACCGCCTGCCTCAGAACCTGAAGAACAATGGCAAAGAATTGGCAGACAGATTTCTACATTTTTGGCACAACTACCTGAGTACATAGGTAATTTTTATCAAGAATACAAACTACCAATTATTAGCTTTGCTTTGCTTGTAATAGTGGTTACGACACTGAGAATATTTCTAGCAGTACTGAACGCAATAAACGGTATTCCATTAGTTTCTCCAATTCTACAGTTCATTGGACTGGGTTACACAATTTGGTTTACTTTTCGCTATTTGCTCAAAGATTCTACTCGGCAAGAATTAGTAGGAGAAATTCGTTTGCTTAAAAAACAAATTCTAGGCATACAAGAATCCCAGACTTAGAGCTAACTACAATATATGGCGAATAAAAAAGTTTTTTTCGCCATATATAGCAATTCTAAATCATTCGTGAAAAGTTAGATACCCGACTTATTTTACAAAGTCGGGTATCTGGACACCGCGAATTTTCAAAAATCAGATAAGGCTGCCATATATGTGTATTGAAATATTTATGTTCAAATAAAAAGCCGAGTTTTACTTGCTCATTGTATAGATATATAGGGGTGTGCGTTAAACTAAGTCGCCCCATCATCATGACTAGCGCTAATTAAAATAAATTATGGAAATGCAAATAATCAAATGCCCATATTTTTTGTGGAATTTATTTATTTTTCAAGAATAAACTAAACGATGGCAGATGGCTGGAGATAGATATATAAGCCAAATTAATAAAGATGTAAACAACTTTATCTGATTTTTACAGCAAGCTTGGCGATAAAAAAACAACAAAAATAAGAGGAAAAAATGCCTAGACTCGTAGGACAGCGCTCTAATACTGGAGCAAACATTACCGTTCTCATCATCCTTGTCGCCATTTTTGGGGTATTTATGGAATACTTTGGCGTTATTGACATCGTTCCCGGTTTTGGCAGAGAGGGACGATATTTTCAGCTAAAAATTCAGCCAACCAACGAACAAGTCACTAAATAACCCAATTAATAATAACTGCAAGGGATAGATAAATGCGTAAAGGTAGTGATGTGCTCGATAAAGTAGTCGTCACCTCTGACAAGGGTCAGAAAATTCAGCGAATTCTAGATTTAATTTTTGATCACAAACGCAATCAACTTTTGGGTTTCCTGGTTGAAGAGAAGGGACTGTTTAAGGATGCAAAAGTTATTCCCATACAAGAGGTGCAAGCGATTGGGTCAGATGCGATCATAGTTAAATCGAAAGAATCTGTTGTTAAAGCACATCGTGTGCCTGCAATTAAAGAGATTCTGCACCAGAATATCGTATTAAGAGGAACAAGAATTCTGACCACTGAGGGACTTTATCTTGGTGGACTGGTGGATTTGTTCTTTGATGAACATAGTGGACGGGTGGAAGGATACGAAGTTTCTGGCGGTGTATTTGCCGATGCTTACTCAGGGCGATCATTCGTTCCTGCTCCCGAAGCACTGATAATTGGTGACGATGTTGCCTTTGTGCCTCCAGAAACTGCTCAGATGATGGAAGAACAGGTCGGTGGTATCCGGGGAGCCGTCCAAGCAACTGAAGACAGGTTGCAAGAATCGGCTCAAACGGCTAACCGCAGGCTACAGTTAGCCAGCCAGAATGCAGGTGAGCAACTACAAAGCTCAGTAGAGAACGTGAATCGCAGGCTACAGTCAGCCAGCCAGAATGCAGGTGAGCAACTGCAAAACTCAGTAGAGAACGTGAACCGCAGGCTACAATCAGCCAGCCAGAATGCAGGTGAGCAACTGCAAGCCGCAACTGATGCTACTAGCAGCAAACTGCAAGACCTGAATCGAGATGCAGCTGCCTCCCTGACAAACAATTTGGTTGACCCTGCCGAGCAAAAAGTATATGTGATTGGCAAGCATGTTGAGCGAGATGTGCTAACTCCAGACGGTAGTGTACTGCTACTAGAGGGGCAGTCAGTCACGCTAGTCGATGCAGAAGCGGCCGAGCGCTTAGGTATCCTTGATGAACTCTATCGAGCCACGGGTGGCAGTCTAACTGTAAACATCAGCCGCAATTTGCAAGCAGCAACAGAATCTACTAGCAATCGAATTAGGAGCGCAACGATAAGCAGTGCTGCTAACCTACGTCACTCCGTTAATGGGCTGGCAGCACAGGCGATGCAGCAGGCAAGAGGGCGCAGAGTCCTGCAAACGGTGCGTGCTGAAGATGGCTTAATTATTGCGGCATCTGGGCAGATTGTAACTGAATCTGTCCTTGCTCGTGCCCAGACTTACGGCAAACAAGCAGAATTACTCAACGCTGCTGGTCTGGCTCTGGCAACCGCAGTTCGTTCTACCACAAGTGACACATGGTTAGAAACCAAAGTTCAACTGCGCCAGGGGGCAAGTGTCGCCCAAGAGAACCTCAACACTTTCTGGCAAGCCTTGAAACAGAAGGTAGAAATGTTACAAAGACGCAGCACACGGGCGATGAGGAAGCAACGAATTGAACTTGCACTGGGTCGTCCTGTTACCCGCGTCATTCTTGATCCAGAAGACAACGTGATTCTGAATGTGGGCGAATTGATTACACATTGCGCTGTGCGTCAGGCTGAAGAAGGTGGAGTCCTGAATATCTTACTGAGTTCGGTCTATATTAAAGAGCCAGAAATATCTGATCAAGAGCTACGTGCCCAAGAATATGGAATGGCGGCCCTATCGCATCACGATAATGAGCGATCGCAACTTGAAGCCAAATCAATCACAGTTAACTAATGCCCGACTTTAATGCCTTTGGGCATTTTTTCGTATCTTGTACTTTATCCGGTTCAATTGCTGCTGCCGTTGTCGCGTTTATTTGCGGTAACAGGCATCATCTAGAGTGCGCTTTTTGTCAAACATGGGCAATTTTCGGGAATACGTTGCCCAAGACAATAACTCTACTACATCGGCCTTCTCCTTCCTCTGCCTCTTTTTTTGACGAAGGTATTGATCGTGAATCGTTACTCATTAGCAAAACGATGTTTGGCGGAAGCTCTAGGTACAGCTTGGTTGGTTCTGATGGGCGTGGGTACTGCGGTGATCTCTGGTGCAGTACCTTGGGTTGGAGTTACTGGAGTGGCGATCGCTTTTGGCTTAAGTTTGTTGACTGCTGCCTATACCTTCGGTTCTATTAGCGGATGTCACATCAACCCCGCAGTCACAATTGGTTTTTGGGTAGCCAAGCAGTTTTCTTCCAAAGACGTTTTACCCTATATAGGGAGTCAGATTCTCGGCGGAATTTGGGGGAGTACTATCCTGTTTTTGATTTGTATGGGCAAGCCTGAGTTTACAACAGCTAACTTTGGTTCTAATGGGGTGGGAATTCACTCCCCTGGTAACTATAGCTGGTGGGCTTGTGCATTAGCCGAATTCATTGTTACCTGTGGTTTTGTGCTGCTGATTTTGAGCGTTACATCTTCTCGCGCTCTCAAGCTGTCTGCACCCATCCCCATCGGTTTGGGGCTGACCTTGGCGCATCTGATCCTGATTCCGGTGACAAATGCCAGCGTCAATCCCGTGCGATCGCTAGCCACAGCTATCTTTACTCGCGATTGGGCATTGGCCGACCTTTGGATTTTCATCGTGTTCCCAATTTTCGGTGGAGTTTTGGCAGGTATGTTTGCCCGATGGTTGCAAAAACCGGACATCTAAGCTACTTACCACTAAATAAATTTCCAGCCTACCCTTCGGTATTTATTTAACTTTCATTTATTGTTTTTTTCTTTTCAATCTCTATAATGCGCTTGGGACAGGAGCAATGCAATTTTATTAGGTCGCGCAAAACACGAGCGATCGGCGATCGCTAATATTGATAACAAAAGCAACTTTTGTTATCATAGTGTGATTATTCCGCACCATAATTTATTTTCTTGAAATATCTCAAGAGGATTTCGGTTAAATGCTCTCGTTGCTGTCTGCATCAATCATTTAGTAAGCAAGTATTTATTAATACAACAACTTGGCAAAATAACCATTGGAAGTATAAAATTCATCCAATTATTCAATTTTAGTTGAAATCAATACCTGTTAAGGTTTAATTCCAGTGTGTTGAACAACTTAGGCAAGTCCTTCTGAGAAACCTTACGTGTACCCGTCTCGACTGCATCAACCCAGGAAACGCTTTTCCCCATCGTTGTAGCGAAAAATGCCCTAGACCAGCCTTTTGCTTTTCTAGCTTCTCTGATCACATTACCTGATATAGGCTGGATATTGTTTACACTTAGCTGATTTGAGTCCATAGTCAAGCGTTCCTGTACTTCTACTGGTAGATGAAAACGCCATTTAGAATTCAGTATTTCACTCCAGTAACCTATAGGTCTTTTAGTGCTTTTGCTGCTTGTTAACCAAGCTGGGCCTGTTTCAAGTTCTGCTTGCCATCCTGCTTCTTTTACAACTTTCAAGTCAGTTTCAAAGTCATCAGCCATTTGCCGTCTGAGTTGTCTGTCTTGCTCTGCTGTTGACACTTTATCTGCACTGTAAGCAATCTCCATCAAAGTCTTGCCCATTACACAATCCTGGAATTCCGGCTGGATTTGGAAGGTTAGCCAAACTAATATTCTAGCCGCGCCAGCATTTTGTTTCCCAATGCTAAATAGTTTCTGTACGGTTTTCTTGGTAATAATTCCAGTATGGTAATGATATTTTGATTTATTGAGGAAGTATTTTGTCCATACTCCAGCTTGACCTATCACCTTTAAACCTACTAGCTTGCTATTGCCAACTTTATCTGTTTCAAAATCTCGTATTATGCTAACGTCCCAAATCTTTAAATCAGCAACAGTAAAAGCTCCTACTTTCCCTTGTTTAGGCCATGCAATACAGGCTAGTACCTGAGCGGGTTGTCGTAACAAGTGGTACAAAATACTCAATTTTTCATGCTTGCATAAGTCCCTGCGTTTAACAAGCCCTGTGTATTCAAGTAGTTGCCTCTCATCTATAATAAAATTGCCTGACCAAGGTTTATCTAAGCTGGCTACTAAAGCACAATAAATTAGGTGAATTGCACACGCCCTTGGGTCAAATTGATCTATAACAACTAAAGCAGCCTCTTCAGCCAGAGTTTCTGGTTGTGAGGTTTCGGGATTATCTGTTACATAGTAAAAGATTTTTCCTTTTCCACTTTCAACTTCTTTTTCATAGCTGAAAGTACTGCTTGTTTCAGTTTTCCATGATAGATTCATTTTTTGAGATAAGACTTCAGCAACTCCATGCAAAACTAACGACAACGCAGCAATACTAGTCTGATCAGGAAATAAGGAAGCTTTTTTGAATTGTCGGGGTTCAGCTAGATACTGCTTATTTAATAGTAACTTTTGCTCATCTTTCTTAGAAGATGTCTGAAAAGTAATTTGCTTTTCTAATTTAGTAGTCTGGTCTTCTACAATTTCTTCACCTTCAGCAACATTAATTTCCTTTGGATTTGGATTACGGGAAAGGGTAATTCCTATCACCTGCTGAATTAGATGCGAAAATTTACTATGTAACGTTTTTACTAACTCTTTCATTTCTTTAAAAATCCACTGCTCACGTAGGTAAAAATGGTAGACAATAACTGTGAAAACTGTTGGAATATAACTTCATCCAGTAGTGGCACGCCGCAGTAGGATTAGTTATATGATATCCAGTTTGAAGTGGGGACTGAAGTCCCCAAATCGAGGATTAAAGTCCTGACTACGAGCACAAGTTTATTCTCACCTAATACGGCAAGTGTGCGTAGGCGTAGCCCGCCGCAGGCATCGCTCAGTTTGGAGTGGGAACTTCAGTTCCTAAATCGAGGATTAAAGTCCTGACTACAAGCACAAGTCTATTCTCACTTAATACGGCAAAGTGCTGCCTCAATACTTTTCGGTTAAGAATTAAGCAGTATTGATAATGGAAAAATTAAGTGGCTGGCGTTGAGTACCAGTTCCTCTATCGCATGG
>NZ_JBALCO010000131.1:0-15175 GCF_036919595.1 Nostoc sp.
CAGATGGTACAACGTCCCCGCTTTGCCTTGGACATTACCAATGTGTTCATTTATTTCCAAAGACTGATTGTAGAGTGCGATCGCTTCATCCACATTCCCTTTGTTGGCGTAGATATTTCCCAGATGGTACAACGTCCCCGCTTTGCCTTGGACATTACCAATGTGTTCATTTATTTCCAAAGACTGATTGTAGAGTGCGATCGCTTCATCCACATCCCCTTTGTTGGCGTGAATACGTCCCAGTTGGTTCAACGTCCCCGCTTTGCCTTGGACATTACCAATGTGTTCATTTATTTCCAAAGACTGATTGTAGAGTGCGATCGCTTCATCCATATTCCCTTTGTTAGCGTATACAATTCCCAGTTGGTTCAACGTCGCCGCTTTGCCTTGGACATTACCAATGTGTTCATTTATTTCCAAAGACTGATTGTAGAGTGCGATCGCTTCATCCACATTCCCTTTGTTGGCTTTCAGTATCCCTAAACAATGATAAATTGATGCTAATTCTGCTTCGTCTTCTGCGGGACAAAGATTTAAAGCCTGTTGGTAATAGTTTAATGCTCGATCAACCTCACCCATTTGGTGTTCACAATAAGCAATTTTTCTAAGAGCACTATGGTTTATAGTAATTTCTAAAGTTGATTGGCACAGATGTATTGCTTCCCGAAATCGACTTTGACTTTGCAAGTGTCCCGCCAATGAACTAGCTATTTTACCCGCAATTTCTCCATCCTTCCCCAACAATGCCAAGCGATGAATTTCTAACTCTTGTGTTTCCTTAGCAGTTTCCTCTTCCCACCACAGGCGATACAAAATTTGTGCAGCTTGTTTATACAACTCTTCACCCTTGGGGTTTTCTGAAAACTCTAGCAACGGTGACAAAATCCGGGGAACACGATACAATCTCTCTCCGTTATTGGTAAGGGTAACTTCCAACAAACCCAAAATTTCAGCGCGTTGAATATGACTTTCCCAATTTGAGATATCCTCACAAATCGGGTCAATAGCAGCTTGAGGAACAGGTAACTCATACACCAACAACTTCCCCAGGATTTGACGCAAAGCTGGAGTTTGCTGCTTCAGCAATACCTGTGCCAAAATATCCTCACGAAATTCCTTTTCCTTATCTGCCATCTTTTGCAGAATCATCTCAACTCCCCTCTCCGCTTCCGGCGACTTCGGGGAATTTTGCAAAATCTTATCTAACCATTCCAACAGCCGAGGATTTCCATCTGCTGCTTTTTTGGCACGTTCAGGCAAATCTGGCTGAAATTGCCAACTGCCATTAAACGAATCCAGACGATTATACTTTTTAATTAAATCTGCCCCACCCAAAGCCCCCAGAGGTTCGCGATACAGACGATGATTCAGTTCCGACAAAGTGAAATTGTAGCGACAGGTAATAATTACCTTGTGGGGAAGTTGGGAATTTTGCATCGCCTTCAGCAACGCCAGCAGTACATCCACAACTTGTGGTTGCAAGACATAAACCCCATTTCGTAATTCCAGATTAGCCTCAAAGTCATCCAGCACAAAGACAAAGCGCTGTTCTTTGGTATTCAGTCCTTCAGTGAAAAACTTGGTGAGGCGCTGCATCAACTGTAACTTGCCATTGAGAATTTCATGCCCCCGTTCCGAGGTACATTGTTCAGCAAGGATTTTGAGCAGTTTGTCCTCATCCAGTTGCCGAAAGTTCACCAGCCTGTGATAGCCAACCATCCTTTCCAGAAGTCGCGCAGTCACAGTACTCTTACCCACACCCCCCAGTCCGTGAATTAGTAACCCTAATGAAGTGCGAATAGCTTTGAGACAACGTTGCAAAGTCCGCCGTCTCCCAACAAACTCAGAGGGTTTTGCCACCCGCACCTGTTGGGTATCGGGATCTAAAAACTGTTCGTAAGCAGGTTCCGGCGCAGAGGGTGGCACATCTCCCAACACTTCCACCAACGCACCGGGACATTCTCCCTGAATATATAACCGCAACAAATGCCAGTCACGCACTTTCTGTTTAAACAACTGCTGGTAAGTGCTAGCGAGTGCTTGGGCTAATTGATATCCGGCTGCCAATTTGCCGTAGAGGTGCGCGGCGGCTGCTGTAGCTGTCCGATCTTCCACCGGCCGTCCCCAACTTAAAACCGCCCTAGCACCTTGGGCAATTAGTGCCTCAGCCATTGAAGGGACAGCCCCTTTATCTGGTGCTTGTCCAGTCCGACACCCAGATAAAAACACCAATTTGGGAAAGCGAAACCGGAAGATTTCCGCCAGTTCTGCGGCTGTGGTTTCGTGGCGTTCCCCGATTTCCGTCTCAGTGATAAAGTAAGGCGTGTAAGGTGCTTCATCTTTAATTGAGGCGTGTCCTGTGAGGTGAAACACATCAAAGTCATTAAAATAGCGACTCCACACCTTACCCAACTCGCTAACGCAGCCGCTTTCTTCCACTCGCAAATCCACAGCAAAATCTCGCGTATCTGCCAGAATTCTCGCTTCTTCCTGTTCAAACTCTAACTTTGGTTCCACATCTTCCGGGTCGGTTGCCATAAACAATACTCGCAATTGTCGTGCTTCCACAGAAAACCCCTCCGTTTCCTTCTCAATCCAGCGCAGAGGTAACACCACTGGATTAACCCGCTTGACCAAAAAATCCTCACCATCATGCAGCACTTCCCAAGGTAGATATGCCAATTTCTGATCGGTATCAATGGCAATTACCAACCCCTCACCGCGACAGTTAGCAATTCCCCGACTCAACCAGCGTCCATCGCCATCCAACCAAAAAAATAACTGCTGCCCGATTCCTGCTAAATTGGGCAGCAGTTTATAGTAATCTCGTTCACCTTGTTTGAGGAAATTAGCGATTTCTACCAATTTCAGGCGACGTGATTCATAGTGCTTTATTTGAGGTAGCCAATACCTAAGTTCAACCGTTTCCTGCGTACTTTCCCGAAGTTGAATGCGGATAGTTTGCACTTATTTGCTGATAGCTTTGAGGATTTCCGTGATTTCCTCTATGGTAGCTTCTTCGAGTAAAATCCTGTTTCCAGTCTCAGGGTCAAGAATTATTACATCAAATTGCTTCCCTGGATGAGATTTATGCCATTCTTGATACCATTTGCGAATTTGTTCAGCTAAAGCCGCAGCACCACCCACAATGGTAATAATAGTAGCGATCGCTGCTAGAGTCGCCTCTTTTTGGCTAGGAACTTCGTAGCTTCCCGATATTCCGGGAATTTTTAGCAAAGCCTCGGCTGCTGCTGGTGCGTTTTCGCCTTCAATACCAACTTGAATTTCAGCCATTAAATTACCTACGAATTTATCCAAGATTCCGTATATTATCCATTGAATTGGGGATAAGATTCACGCACAGACGCAGAGAGGATTAAAATTAACTATTAAAGAAGTTATAGCTGCAAGTCAAATACAAAAACTATGATAAGTTCCAAAAATGGTATGGACTCCCCTACATGCAAAAATACATCGCACCATCCGATCGCGCCACTTATTTGAGCGCAACCAGCGCCTATTAGTCGCTGTTTCCGGCGGACAAGATTCTCTGTGTTTAATAAAATTACTTTTAGATTTACAATCCAAATGGGGATGGTATTTGGGTATTGCTCACTGTGATCATCGCTGGCGTTCTGACTCCCAAGCTAATGCTAATCACGTCGAAGACTTAGCTAAAACTTGGGGTATATCCTTTTATTTAGAAACAGCGAACAAACCTATAAATAGTGAAGCTACTGCACGCGATTGGCGCTATCAAGCTTTAAGTGGGATCGCCCAAGCAAATAATTATCAATATATAGTTACAGGACACACCGCCAGCGATCGCGCCGAAACTCTTCTATACAACTTAATTCGTGGTACTGGTGCTGATGGCTTACAAGCCCTGACTTGGCAACGCCCTCTAACTACGGGGATTATGCTAGTGCGTCCACTTTTAGAAATCACTTGCACACAAACAGAGCAATTTTGTCAAGAGTTTAAATTGCCAATTTGGGAAGATTCCACCAATCAAGATTTGCAATATGCCCGCAACCGCATTCGCCAAGAGTTTATACCATATCTGCGGGATAATTTCAACCCCCAAGTAGAATCAGCCTTAGCCCAAACAGCAGAACTTCTCCAAGCAGAAGTGGAATATTTAGAAAAAGCTGCCCAGGAGTTGCGAGAAAAGGCGATGTCATGGGGAATGGAGGATGAAGAAGATTCCCTTACTCCTCTTCTTCCCTTACGGTTAAATCGTCGAGTATTGCAAAAAGCACCATTGGCATTGCAACGTCGGGTGATGCGTCAGGTATTGCAGCAAATATTGACTGATGCCCCTAGTTTTGAGCATATCGAAAAATTAACGGCTTTAATTGTAGCACCAAACCGATCGCAAACTGATCCATTTCCTGGTGGTGCGATCGCTCAAGTAGAAGGCGACTGGATCTGTTTGAAATAGTTAGAAGTTAAGAGTTTGGAGTTAGGAGTTAAGAGTTTGAAGTTTGAAGTTGTCGTTTTAGGTGTTGAGATTTAGTTAGTAAGAAAAAGGGTTGAGAATAAGGTTTTGATATGATTACTTCATGCACCTGGGAACCGCTATAACTCCTAACTTATTAAGAAGCTAGTAATTCTGGCTGAGATATTAAACTTTGGAGAGTATGACGCAACTGAGCGATCGCTTGGAGTTGATAATCACCAGTTTCCTGGAATTGCTCCAAAGATTCTCCAATTTCTTGCAGCTTTTGCCGTAAGCCATCTAGAGAATCCTGAATTGGTTGTAGTGCTTCTTGATACAGATTCACCCGACCCCAGTACTCAGCAGTTGTTCTTTGCAGGGACAACAAATTTTCCTCAATCGCTTTGAGTTCTTGGCGCTTTTCATCCAGATCGTGAGTTTGATTGTCAATCATTCCCTGATTTAGCTCAATACCAGAACGAATCTGCTCAATTTCCCGTTCCAGTTTTGGGATTTCCTGTGAATATTGTTGCCGCTGGGTTTCAATTTGTAACAGAATCGGTTCTAAATTAATTTTGTTGTTACTTTCTTCTGCATCAGTAAGAGTATGTCCTTGCCGCCGTAGCAGTACAGCTTGATGTTGCTTGAGAAACTTCTGATGCTGTAGCATATTGCGGCGTTGCCCCACCAAACTGGAGTTTAGCATCTGGTAAAGGTCTTTTTCATCCGTTAGTTCCAGTTCCAAATTGATGTGATCATGATCAGATGCGTGATTTATCTTATTTTGGAGTTTTTCTATAACTTCTTGTTTATATGTAAGTTCTTGTTCTTGATCATGAACAAAGCTAGCGTCTATTTCCAACTTATATTGCAAGTCTTGCACTATTTTTTGTAGTTCTTCTAAAGGCATTTTATCCAAAGCTTCCACATTAGCTTGCTGGCCGAGAACTACATCACCAGATGTTGCAGCTAAAGAGTCAATCTGTTGATATAACTCTTCGGCGTTTCGTAACTGCTCTTTGATTATCCGAGCATACTCTTGTTTGCTAGTAAGGTCTGCTGTATTTATCTGTAATTGGGCTGTTTGCTGAACTAGAGAATTTTGTGCTTCAAGACATGCATTTTGGCGATCGCTAAAGGTTTGTGACAAACGCTCAACTTCTTCTTGCTGTTGAGCGATCGCAGTTTTTTGCTCCTCCAGTTTTTGCCAGTGGGGGGTAAGAGTAGCTTGCTGCTTTTGAACCAATTCAAAAGCCAGATGCAGGTGTTCTCTGACTGTTTCCGTGGGAGCAGCACGACTAGATAAGCGATCAAGTAACTCACTCATTACCCGACTTTGCTCCTCATCTAAAACCGTCCCCTGTTGAAAATCTGCTTGACGCTCCTCCAGGCGACGCTGCTCACCATGCAAATGATCCCAAGCGCCTTCTAATTCCTGGCGGTTGCGCTCAACTTCTGTTTGTAACCGTTCAATTTCTTGGCGGGATGTGTCAACTTTCTGTTTTTGCTCCTCAAGTTGTTGCAACTCATCCTCCAATTGTTGCAACTGTTCTGAGCGTACTTCCATGTCCATTTCACGGCGATTCAACTCTTGCGCCTGAAACGTCAGCGACTGCTTCCACTGATCAATCTCATCTTCCTTGAGCTTAAATTTCTCCAATTGTCGGGAAAAATTCTGCAAAATGTTGACTAGTGGACGCCCTGCTTCTTGAATCCGCTGCACTTGACGATTCGGATTTAGTTCAACTAGTACCAAAGCACCATCATTTAATTTGCTTGCGTCCTCAGCAGCAATCACTTCTTCCGACACAGCACTCCAATTCTGGTCAGTTCGCTGACAAGCTAGCAGTTTCAGTTCGGTTTTGGCACCGCCACTAAGTAAACCACCTTTCTGTTTTTGTACTTCTGCTAAATACAGCACACCGTTAGTCCTTATTGATGCACTTAAAGTTCATGTTTTGGGATATATCTTAAATAATTCTGTTAACTTGTCTCACTGAACTGAAGTTTAGGAGAACAAGACAGACAAAACTATAGACGCGAGATGTTACGTCTTGATACTTATAAAAGCGAATTGGTCGCGCCTTTATATTTTGTACTGATGACAGTGATGATGACTTCCGTGTTAACACTAGCTTTGTCAAAGTGTATTACGAAAAATTAAGGTTTATAGCTTAATGTATTCTCGGATAAGAATAAAGAACAGGGTAAAAATCTTTCTAGTACTCCATAATCAATACTTAAAGAATAAGTCAGAATTTACAATTGAAAATTTAGCAATACTTAAGGAGCACTTTTTAGCTAAATGCAGGGAAATTTAAATGAAATTGATATTTGCAGTATCCTGCAATTGATTGAGTTGGGACAGCGAACTGGGCAACTATGGGTGGAAGCTCATAGCTCTCACCACAACAACAGACTGGGTGGAGATGGAGCAAGCATTTATCGTCTCGAACAACAGTCTTGGTTCGTGTTTTTCCTCAATGGTGAAATTATCTATTGTCAGGAAGGTGAGAGTAGTTTATCCAGAATTAGCGATTATTTACGTCATTACCGAGTTGAGATGCGACTTACCGACAAACAAATTGCCTCCCTACCATCAACCGACGCGCCAGAGTATGCCTATCTTTGGGCACTCTTGGAGCGGAATATCATCAACCCAAAGAAAGCTGGTAGTATCATTCACGGCTTAGTGCATGAAACTCTCTTTGACCTGCTGAGTTTACATCAAGGTAACTTCATTTTTCACCAGGGTGCGGCACTTGCCCCGCAATTAAACACTTTCGAGATTGCTCCATTTGTTACAAAAATTACGAAGCAAGTGCAAGAGTGGAAGCAACTGTATCCACACATTCAGTCTCCAGAACAATTGCCAGTACTATCTGACAAAGTTCAGCTACAATCCTCGTTACCAGAAGCAACCGTAAATAAGCTACAACATTGGGCTGATGGTAAAACATCCTTGCGTCAACTGGCTCGCTATCTCAACCGAGACATTTTGACAGTCGCTAAGGCAATATATCCATATGTGCAACAGAGTTGGCTACAACTAGTATATTCAGAGACGATTAAACCAGATACCCACACGGATAGCTGGGAATTGAAGGGAAAACAAAAGGGGCGGATAGTATGTATTGACGATGCGATCGCCATCGGTGAGACTGTAAATTCCATCTTACAACCACAAGGTTATGAAGTGATCGCTCTCACCAATCCTCTAGAGGCTGTGAGTCTGGTGTTTCAACTCAAGCCGGATTTAATTTTATGCGACATTGCCATGTCGGAATTGGAGGGGTACGAGGTTTGCGCCATGCTGCGACATTCAACAGCATTTCGGCTTATACCGATTATCATGCTTACTGGTAAAGATGGATTTATTGATCGAGTCAAAGCTAGTATGGTCGGGGCAACAGATTATTTAACAAAACCGTTTACAGACACTGAGTTACTTATGCTCGTCCAGAAATATATCAACAACCAATGAAAATTGGGCAAACAGGGCACTTGTACTGAGCATCTCGACTTCTATACGAGACGCTACGCGAACGCTCGATAGAGCCGGCGTCGTAAACTACGCTTAGGGCGCAGCCTCTCCAAGAGTTGTATGGGGCAGAATAATTTTAGATTCTGGATTTTGGATTGAACAATCTAAAATCGCATTAATCCAAAATTGAGAGGGCATGGGCACATGAACAGATCGAAGATTTGTTGATCTACTAAAAGATGAGTTAAAAGATGTTATCACAGAGTCAGCTAACTCAGTGAAACGTCAATATCCGGGAAAATAGTGAATACATAAAATTAATTTATACAGTTAGTCCTTGCGGAGGAATCAGGGAATGTTCCAAGTAGGAACGCCTACATCAGGAGGTAAATAGATACTTATGAGTACAGTTCTGATTGTGGAAGACAGTATCGCGCAAAGGGAGATGATTACAGACCTCCTGAAAGCGACTGGCCTAACAGTGACCCATGCCAGTGACGGATTAGAAGCATTGGAGGCAATTCAAATAGCACCTCCCGATTTAGTAGTATTGGATATTGTCATGCCCCGGATGAACGGCTACGAAGTTTGTCGGCGGTTAAAATCCGATCCAAAAACCCAAAATGTCCCTGTAGTTATGTGTTCTTCCAAAGGCGAAGAATTTGATCGCTACTGGGGCATGAAGCAGGGTGCAGACGCCTACATAGCTAAACCGTTTCAACCAACCGAGTTGGTAGGAACAGTCAAACAACTGCTGCGAGGATAAGGATAAAAGCAATATGGTCAGCAAACCGGACTTTTTAAGTGGCAGTGGTCAAGACCATTTCCGACCTGAATTACAAGTAGAAAGTCCTGAAGGTGAGTTACATTTAAGGTTTTACATTCCCTCGCATCAGGAGTTTGCACTACAAGCAACTGGTATTCGGGAGGTAATTGAACTAAGTCCTGATAGAATCACCCCGATTCCTAATGCTTCTCCTTTACTTTTGGGTACTCTAAATTTACGAGGTCGAGTTATTTGGGTGGCTGATTTGGGTCAATTTCTTGGGGAAGCAAGTGCATTAAACACGGATAGAGCTGAAATTCCGGTGATTGCCATTGAAGAGCAAGACACGGTAGTGGGTTTAGCAGTAGAGGAAATTGGTGGTATGGACTGGTTGGATGTCCAGAATCTCATGCCATCAATTAGTGTTCCAGATACTATGGCTCCCTTTTTACGTGGAGAGTGGTTATTAAGTGCTAAAAACAAACAGTGTCTGCGACTGCTCGATCAAATGGCAATTTTACGAAGTGCGCGGTGGGCAGGATGAAATTGGAGGAGGAAATGGCAGCAAGTATTGATAATTACGAGCCAACATATCAACAGGCGATGACCGCCTATGTTCAAAGGAATTATGAGGTTGCCGCCACTTTAGTTGACCAAGTGGTGCAAAATTTACCAAATGACCCTAATTCTCATTTATTAAGGGGTCACATCTACTATGTTTTGCAGCAGTATGATGTAGCAAAAGAAGAATATCAACACGTATTACGCTTGACTAATGATCAAGAAATTATTGGTTTTGCCAATAATGGAATTGAGAATATCAATCAATACCTCCAGTCATTCAGTGGAGAGATTGATACATCAGGAAGTCAAGAGCAAATAAATTCCCCAAAGATATCTGATGCACTGGCATATAATGAACAAGAATTAGAAGATTTGGGCGCTAGTGAGGAGTTTGACAGCAAGAGCCTTGATTTGAACTTTTTTAGTAAGCATGAAGAAACTATGAATGGCGTTGAAGAGCTATCTTCAAATAGTCCATTTGACATCCCTACAGAAGATAGTATTGGAAAGGGAAAAATATCAGATTTTTCTAGAGCTTTTGGTGATGATCCTTTTGCCTTGGATGAAGAATCGGAGGAACAAGAGTCGAATAGCAACTGGGAGGAGAAAACAGAATTAGAGTTGCCTGCTTTCTGGCAGGAAGATATGTCAGAAGATAGCTCTGAAGAATCATTAGTAAATAGTCAGTTTTCAGATAATAAGATAAATTCTGCTCACGGAAGTTCAGCTATTGAAAATAATAAATCTTCATTTTCTAATCCACAAACTGGTCATGGTGAGAATGATTTGCCTGATTTGTTGAGTGATCCCAAGTCTCCAAAGCTTCGGGTTGGAAATTTAGAATATAAAAAATCTGATTTGGAAGACGAAACTTTACTAATTGTTGAAGAAAAATTGAGAAACAGTTCATCAACAAGAAATAACTGGGAATCCCAAAATAAAGATGACTTATATGAAACCGAAGCACATGATTGGTTGAAGTCAAAAGATTTGATAAACAAGGAAGATTTTTTGCCAAATGTATCTGATGATTCTTCATCTTTTAGCAGCAATCTACCTCTCGAAGAAAAGCAGTTAAAATCAGGTGAGAGCAACGATAAAAATAGCTTTGATGACGATGAAAGTTTTGATATGGAAGCATTTGAGTCTGCCTTTGGCTCAGAGGATTTAACCTCTTATGAAGACTCAAACAATAACAATATACTGAATGGAGAAAATTCTAAGAGTAATATCGAGTTTTTAGATGACTTTGAGGAATTTGATGATTTAGGCAACATTCCAGGGTTTGACCTGATCGAAGGAGATTCTAACATCGGTGATGCAGCAATGCCTTCTGCTCCAGCAGAAACTAGTGGTAGTGGACGCCCTCAAAGCGCGGAGGCTTTTTTAAGTGATGCAGCTAGCGATCGCGAAGAGGAACTATTCTCAATGACTGGTTCGCATGAAGCAGTTCCAGTCTTTAGCCAAACAGATGTCTCGAAACTAGAACCCACCGTTAGCGTCGAGCAAGGCTGGTTAGCACCATTAGAAAATGCCTCCATAGAAAGGAAACAATGGTTAATTGCTGGAAGTGTGGGTATTGTCTCAGCGCTGGTTGTAGCCACAGTTAGCTTTGTCGCCACTACATTTTCTCCACCCCAACAACGAGAATCAGTACGAAACACAGGTTGGGCAATGTCACTAGCCGCTGGGATTGCAGGTTTTGCTACCGCAGGCTTCATGGGAAATCTTGCACTCAAACAAATTCGCCGCACAACCAATGATCTGCAAGCTCAGTTTGAGGCTGTACGCCAAGGAAATTTAAATGCTCAAGCCACAGTGTTTTCTGAAGATGAATTGGGGCACTTAGCCACTGGCTTTAATGAAATGGCGCGGGTAGTTTTCACGACTACAAGTGAAGCCCAGCGGAAAGCCGATGAACAAGAGGAAGCCAAAGAAAACCTGCAACGTCAGGTGATTCGCCTGTTGGATGATGTAGAAGGAGCTGCTAGAGGAGATTTAACAGTCCAAGCTGAAGTGACAGCCGACGTACTGGGGGCTGTAGCTGACGCCTTTAACCTGACAATTCAAAACCTGCGGGATATCGTCCAACAAGTAAAAGTGGCAGCGAAGGATGTCACAAAAGGTGCAACCAACTCTGAAACCTTTGCTAGAGCCTTATCTGGTGATGCTTTGCGCCAAGCAGAAGAGTTGGCAGTGACGCTGAATTCTGTACAGGTAATGACCGATTCGATTCAGCGGGTAGCAGAGGCGGCGCGGGAAGCCGAAACCGTCGCCCGTGATGCTAGTACGATCGCTCTTAAAGGTGGGGAAGCAGTAGAAAATACTGTGGCGGGGATTTTGGAAATTCGAGAAACCGTTGCCGAAACCACTCGCAAAGTGAAACGGTTGGCGGAATCTTCCCAAGAAATTTCTAAAATTGTGGCGTTGATCTCCCAGATTGCTTCGAGAACAAATTTGTTAGCACTCAATGCTAGTATTGAGGCGGCAAGAGCGGGAGAAGCTGGACGCGGGTTTGCGATCGTCGCAGACGAAGTACGTCAGCTAGCAGATAAATCTGCCAAATCTCTCAAGGAAATTGAACAAATTGTGATGCAAATCCAAAGCGAAACAGGCTCGGTGATGACCGCGATGGAAGAAGGCACACAACAAGTAATTAAAGGGACAAAATTGGCAGAAGAAGCCAAGCGATCGCTCGAAAACATTATTCAAGTGGCGAATCGCATCGATATTCTTGTGCGCTCAATTACTAGCGACACTGTGGAACAAACTGAAACCTCCCGCGCCGTCGCTCATGTAATGCAATCAGTAGAACTCACCGCGCAAGATACTTCCCAGGAAGCCCAGCGAGTTTCCGGTGCCCTACAACACTTAGTAGGTGTATCCCGTGACTTGATCGCCTCCGTTGAACGTTTCCGAGTGGAAACTATGGAAACCAGGTAACAAAGTTAGGAGTTAGGAGTTAGAAATAAAAATCACAACTCACAACAAAGTTAGGAGTTAAGAATGAAAAGTTAGAAATAAAAATTATAACTCATAACTCATAACTCATAACTCATAACTCATAACTCATAACTCATAACTCATAACTCACAACTCATAACTTTTGCTATGCTGCCGGAACAACAACAGCGGATTTTGGGTTACTTTATCGAAGAAGCCAGGGATCACCTGAATACCATTGAGCAGGGGTTGCTGAATTTAGAGGGGACTCTGAACGACCCGGAAATAATTAGCGAAGTCTTCCGGGCGGCTCACTCCATCAAAGGAGGAGCGGCGATGCTTGGATTGACTAGCATCCAGCATACCTCCCATCGTCTGGAAGATTGTTTCAAACTCCTCATAGAGCATCCGGTTCAGGTTGACCAAAAGTTAGAGTCTTTATTTCTCGGTGTATCTGATACCCTGAAAGCGCTGTTAGAGCATTTAAGCGGGCCATTTGGTCTTTCTGAAGATGCAGCTAATACTTTGATGTTAGAAACTGAGCCAGTCTTTCAATGGTTGAATCAGCATCTGGAATTACTTGTAGAACAAGGGAACAGTGGAGTAGCCACCAGTCCTTCGGCAACAGAATTACACACAACCTCTGTAGAGAACGTCTCCACACTTACTGAACTTTTTCTGCGGCAAGATATTCCCAGTTTAGCAGAAGACACCGATCAGGAATCTTCAGAAATATCCTTCTCTGTAGCACCCCAGGAGATGCCAGACGCTCACGGACACGGCTTAGCTGCGCTATCGCCAGTCACCGCCAAAGAAAATAATAATTGGGGCAAGTTTCAAGCCCAGGTACTGCAAACATTGCGAGAAATGTTGCAACTGTTTAAGCAAACAACAACACCCTCAACTCGACAAAACCTTCAGCAATGCTGTTACCAGTTAGTCAAACTTGGTGAGACTTGGAATTTGTCCAAGTGGTGTGGTTTGTGTCAAGCAGCAGCCAGTGCGATCGGCAATCCCGAAAACACTTATCTGACTCTAGCTAAAATTGTCATTACTGAAATCAAGCAAGCTTTAGAATTAGTCCTGCAAGGTAAGGAAGCCGAAATTGCAATTAGTAAGCAATTAGAAGCACTTTTAAGCTTTGCAGAAATTGAGTTGTTAGAAATTACCCCCGATTTGTTTGACGAACAGCCTACGGCTTTGACAGAACCATCAACTGCACCAAAGCTAATTTTATCTCTCAACACTCCAGAAACTGCGAAAACTGAGCAGTTAGTCATTACTAACCTATCTGAGCCAATTGAGGAATTTAACCTAGAGGAGGATAGTAGCGATAGCGCAGCGTTAGCGAGTCCGCGAGCATCTGGCTATGCCAACGTCTCCGACGAACGCCCTGATCTTCAGTTACAAGCAATACCATTAAACGCTGCAATTCACAAAAGTTTTTCTTTCACCATACATGACGAAGCACATCCAATCAGTAGCAATCTTGACCCCAATGGTCCAGAGGTTGGAATAGCTGAGTTAAATACCCTTGCCGATTTATTTGAAGGCGAAACTCCCGAACTCGATGAAACCTGGCATCAAGAAGAAACCTTAGATATTGTTGCCACCGATGACTTTGGAATTGATTTCAGCAGCACTGACGCTGAGGCTGCTGATGGCGACTTATCCGATTTACTCTCCTTTGATGAAGACACAAACAACGAGCAGCACCCAGCAATCACAGCCACCACAGAAGACTTATCCTTGTTATTTGGTGATAACTTCCTAGAAAAAGAGAATTCAGAACCGCAAAATCAACAAACATCCGCTACGACTGTAGAGTTGAGCGATATTAACGTAATTAATCTAAATTTAGACTCTTACCCTGACGAAAATTTACAAGAATTTACTGAGATTACTAGTGATCCGCAGCAGCCTCCTGGAGAGATTGTCCAAAATAGTGTCAACAAAAACGATGTGGTTGAAGATTTCTTGACACTGCCATTAGACGATAACGAACTATTGCCTACAGGCGAAGTGACTCAACCGGAAACTGAGGCGTTCGCCAGTGTGGAACTATTTACCAGTCAACAAAACAGTTTTGATAACTTATTCTTAGAAACCAAAAAGGCAAATTGGGTAGAAGAAATTATTCCTAGTGACTACGTAGAATTACCCCAGCAAACAGGCTTGTCTTCGGACAACCTGTTTGCTGAAATGGAAGAACATCCACTACTGCCTACAAGGGAACCAGAAATTGGTGATTTATTTTATACACCTTCAGCAATAGTACCTAAGTTTTCTCAATCAGAAAATGATCTGAGCAACTTCTGGAATCAGGAAACCATAGAGGAACAGGACGAATTCGATGCCTTAATTGAGCAGAATGTGAAAAGGGGGTTAGAGGAGAGTTTGTTTGCTGAGGAGGCTGATGACATTTTTGCCGACAGTCAGCAGCCCATACCTTCTCCTATAGCTAATTTTGACATAGAAGAAGATTTTGATATCAATTTCCAGCACCAAGAGCAGCTAGATTTGGTATTTTCATCAGATTCTGGAGATGATTTATTTAATGAGTTAGCACCGAGTAACTCAACTATTTCCCCGACAATCAGCGATCGCATCCAACCATCCCCGCCAGAAACGCCATTGTTCGCCCAGCATCCAGGGGAAGAAATTCTCAAGCGATCGCAACAACCAGAAGCTTTAGATTTTGTTCCAGAATTTACCAATCAGCCCCCAGAGATATCTGCCGTTGATCTGGAACTTAATTCATTCAGCTCTTTGGATGAAAATCCACAATTCCTGTTTGAGGATGGAGCCACAAATGACTCCACTTATATTCAGTTGGAAACCACAGATAATACTGTGGATGAACCATCACCTACAGAAACTTCTTTAGATATCAATTTTGGTGAAACTTCAGATTCACCCCAAGCACAGCCTGGTGATTTGTTCGGCTCTTTCGATGAAAATCTGCAACTGCTGTTTG
>NZ_JBALCO010000132.1:0-41338 GCF_036919595.1 Nostoc sp.
TGGTATCCAGGTACTGTGGCGAGGTTGGTTAAAATTACACGATCTCTGTGAGGGTTGGCAGCTTGCAAAAGAGACTTAACGGGAAAAGTCAGAAAGTGCGATCGCACCAAATAATCATGTAATGGAAAGTGCGTAGGCGTAGTCCGCCACGGGCATCGCTAACTAAGTTCTATCAACTTGTTGGCTGTATGCTGAGGTTTACCATCAGAATTGGGTTTTGTAAATTTCAAGTTTAATGCTACCTAGCATTATCAATTAGATTGTGCTGTACTAGCGAACTGCGACGAAACCAGCTTGCTGAATTGCCTTTTGCCCCTGGTCAGTTGATAAAAGATTGGCATAGGCATCTCCAATCTGCTGTTCCCGACCTTTATTCTGCTTAATAATCACAGACAAGTTAGCGATAATGGGATAGCTACCATTTTTGATAGCCTGAGTATTTAGCTGGTTGCGCCGACGTGGACACTGCTCAGGCGACACCATCGGTTCGCGATAGGGGGGAATTAGCTGACCAGAAGTGCGACCCAATAGCAAAGCCTTCACACTGCATTGAAATACTACTGAACGGGCAGAAGCATAATATACACCACCAGGGGTTTTACTGAGTTGGCGCACCGCCTCTGTAGTAGAGTAGACATATTGCACATTAGAGCCAAGTGCTTGCCCCTTCAAGTCGCTGTTATTAGAGAATATTACTGTGTCTGCGTCCTCTGGTCGTTGAGACAAAGGTGTGATGGATAGGTTTGGCCCACCAACTTGATTCCAATTAGTAATTCGCCCTAAATAAATCTGCTGCAATTGGTCAACAGTTAAACCTGACACTTTGAGTGATGGGTTGACTACCACTGCTATGCCATCCTTACCCACCGGATGTTCCTTAAGGGTGAAGCCTCGCTCTTTTGCCATAGCTTGTTCTTCATCTGTAAGAGGACGGGAAGACTGAGCAAAGTCTAGTTTCCCATCAAGCAACATCCGAATGCCTGAGCTAGAACCAGGGCTACCATTAACAGGGTCTACGTAGCGTAATTGTAGTTCAGGGCGATCGCTCTGGATCTGAGAATCTACCAATTGCCGGATAGATGCCCAAGCTGTACTGCCTCCGTAGTTAAATGAGGCATTGGGGACATCAGCAACTGTTTGAAAAGTTGATTCAGTACTAGAGAGGGTGTTGGAACTTTGATTAGAGGAATCAACGTTGCTGCGGGACAATAAGTTCGGCTTTAGGAACCACCAAAGCAGTCCCCCAATAACTATAACTGTCAACACTTTACCAATAATTAAACCTCTAAGAAAGAGGGCTATTTCACTGTTAATTAAAGCTTTTTTTTGGTTTGTATTGTCCATTATTGTCAAATATTCTTTATTACTTATCCTACAGGAATCTATAGATATTTAGGTTAAAAGCAAATCTGGAATAAGCCAGTTTGATGAGTGCTGGTAGATAATTAACTCTTTTTAATGTAGTGATATTCAATTTATTCTTTGGTAGTTTTTGCTATGGTGGAATTACTTTTATAGACTCCTCTGTTAACTGCTAATTTGGCTGTGATGCTATTCAGATTAACATTAGTGAACCGTCGCTCAATAAATTTTTCTATAAAATTATTTAATTGAGTAGGTTGCTTTGAAGGCGACGCCCCTGTATTAATGAATGTATAGATTAAAACTATTACTATCAAACTAGTGATAGTACCAAGCCCTATTCCCAGCAGCAAAATAAAATTTCTATAAGTTAGCGAATAACTATCATCAGTATTTTGGTTTATGCCATCAGATTGTGAAGACTGTGACAACATCACATCAGAATTAAGCGCTTGCAAAGCTTCTGCGGCAGTCTGGTAACGCTGGTGATAGCGATCGCGAACCATTGTATCTAAAATATTTGCAAGACCGTCACTTACTTGTGCTTTATCGCGCCAGAGAACTTCTCCAGTATTAGGATCATCTTGGAGTTGCTCAGGTATTAAGCCTGTCAAAGCTTGAATGCCAATCATCCCTACTGCATAGATATCGCTGCAAAGTTTTGGCTTTCCCTTAGCCTGTTCGCTTGGCATATAGCCAGGAGTCCCAACAGCAATTGTTAAGCCTGCTCCCAAAGCACCAATTTTCTTAATACTCCCAAAGTCAATTAGCACAATCTTTTGATCTGAGTGCCGCCGCATTAAATTTTGGGGCTTAATATCTCGGTGAATAATATTGTGTTGGTGGACAAAAGCTAGCACTTCCAGGATGTCTTTTAATAAATTTAAGACTACATTCTCACTAAGACACTGACCTGATACAATTTCTTGAGTCAAGGCATGACCGTCAATAAATTCCTGGACTAAATAAAAATCTCCATCTTCATTAAAATGGGCAAACAATCTAGGAATTTGATCATGAGCGTTGCCTAGCTGATATAAAACTTCCGCTTCCCGATCAAATAGGCTTTTAGCGATGGGTAGAACACTAGGATTGGGATCTTTTGGGTGGAAATATTTGACGACACAATAAGGTTTTCCTGGTAAATCCAGGTCTATGGCTAAGTAGGTATCACCAGATCCTCCGCTTCCTAAGTGTTTGACAATTTCAAAGCGATTCCGAAGTGTTTTTCCTGCAAGATAGTATTGATGTCTGTTACGCCTAGCACTTGCCAACAAGTAAGTATTACCATATCCTCCGCTTTTGTGCAGTTTGACAGTCTCAAAGCGACTCCGGAGTGTTTTTCTAACTAGAGGGTTCTGGCTCATATGGTGTCTACTACTTGTTAATTTGCTGACCATTCAGAGCTTGGGTGAGGTTATGAATACCTGCTGCTAGATTGGTTGATGTTTGAGGCAGTCAGCTTTTCATACAACCTATGCTTTGGAGCAGTTTTATGGTTAGCCGCTTGATTAGCTCATCTAATACCTTTATAGGTATCTTACATATAAAATTTATTTCTGAAATAGTTCAATAATTTTATCACTTAAGTAAGTCTAACACTAGTCCACAGTATTTATAACTGCGGGACGAAGACAACATTCAGGAGTCAGGAGATTTATTGGAGTTGAGACTAGTACAACACGGCGTAAATAGAGCAACCATTTAAAAACCCTAAAAAGCCCATTCCGTAATACTTTTGACTTTTGACTTCCGCCTTGCGGTATTAATTCTATCCATTAAACCGCTAAACCCTTATCCAGAAAGGCTTTAATTATTTTTATTATTGATTTAAATCAGAAGTTTATAACCATTGTCACATAAGGGTTGTAGCCTTAAAATTCCAATTTAGTCTAAACTCCAGGATTTATTTTAACTGTTGGGTCTGATTACTGACAAAACCTTGAACAGCAAAATTTAAAGCTACAAATATCCCCTTCGGTGTCCACCACAATTTTGTTACCAGATTTTAGTCATTACTAACTGCGATCACGTTATCAGAGCAACGTGATTTCGACAAAACTAAAAAAGAGCAGGTAAGTTCTTGAGGTAAATATCGAGTGATGGTTTTTAAGGCAAATAAGTATTAGTTGTCAATCACTGAGATATCAATTTACAGCATATTAACTAGTTCTTTAATAATTTATCTAAAATATCCCACTTTTCCCACTTATCCCACTTTTTACTCGCGTCTGTATCACTTGCAATAACTCAGTTGCATTTAGCAAAACTTCTAGTGGGAAAAGTCTACGCTGGTTTTAATATATTTTCGTGAATAAATAACAGTTTAGATAACTTCCCAGATATTTAATCTTTTAGAAACTGTCCTAATTTAGGTTTTGCTGCCAGCCGATAGATCAAATAATGTGGCATCAGGGCAGCTAGCGGCAACGGTAGCATTATGTTAATAAAAAAAGCCCCCGAATGGGGGCCTATTAACTTGTTAGCGTGGAGTGAACAACTAATAATTAATACTCACAGTAGATACAGTAATCCGAACAAAATAATCCAAATCACATCAACGAAGTGCCAGTAGATTTCGGCTGCTTCAATGCCAAAGTGCTTTTCGTTACTGTAGTGACCCGGAACGCGCGATCGCCATAACACAGCAACAATTGCCAAAACGCCGATGGTAACGTGCAATCCGTGGAAACCAGTCAAAACGTAAAATGCACTGGCAAATAAATTGGTAGTTAAACCAAATTCTAAATGGGTATATTCATATACTTGACCCACCAAGAAAATAGCACCCATTGCAGCAGTAATTGCTAACCAGATTCGCGCACCCCGCGCATCGTTCTTTTTGATTGCAGTGTCAGCATTGTGCATGACAAAACTACTAGAAATCAGATTGATGGTGTTGACTCCAGGTAACAATAGCTCTAACTCTGGGGTACCTGCTGGGGGCCATGCAGGTAAGGTAGCACGGAAAGCCAAGTAGGCTCCGAACAACCCCATAAAAATCATCCCTTCAGCAATCAAGAAGACAATTAGCCCAAACAGGCGATGGTCTGGATGTTCTTCGTGATGAGCGACGGACGCTTCCGCCGCGTGGTGATGATTTAATTCGGTTTTAGCTGGGTCAATAGTTTGACTTTGCATGAATTTTTAATGCCTAGAGGAGAAGGGGGGAGGGGGCAGGGGGAGAAGAACTATTGATTATTGACCAATGCCCAATGCCCTGTTTATTTGCGGTCTTCGGGATTGGCAGCAACCGCTGGGTCGGGTTCTGCTCTTAACACTGAGTTTGGCCCAGCGGATAAGACTGGATTGGGATCAGACAAAGGTACACCTTCGTTAGCCCTTTCCAAACCATAGTCGTAGGGGCCGGTAGCCAGTACTGGGGTTTGATCAAAATTCTCGATCGCTGGCGGTGAGGTTGTCATCCACTCTAAGGTAAGTGCCCTCCAGGGATTATTACTAGCTTTCTCTCCGTACAACCAACTCCAAATTGCATTGAAGATAAAGGGGAATGTCGAAACCGCTAGTATGTAAGCGCCATAAGTGCAGATTTCGTTGAGAAAGGTAAATTTGGGGTCATACTGGGCGATACGGCGGTTCATACCCATTAATCCCAGCTTGTGCATGGGTAAGAAGGTCATGTTTAGACCAACTATTGTCAAGGCAAAATGAACCTTACCCCAAAATTCGTTCAGCATCCGTCCCGTCATTTTCGGGAACCAGTGGTAAATCGCCGCATAAATGCCGAGAACGCTACCACCAAATAAGACATAGTGCAAGTGTGCAACTACAAAATAGGTGTCGTGAACGTGAATGTCAAAGGGCACTGCTGCCAACATCACGCCACTAATCCCACCAATCACAAAGGTGCCAACAAAGCCCATTGCGAATAGCATGGCACTATTAAGTTGAATTTTCCCACCCCACATTGTTGCTAACCAGCTGAAAATTTTAATTCCCGTGGGTACGGCAATGATCATGGTGGTGATCATAAAGAACATTCGCAACCAACCGGGGATACCGCTGGTAAACATGTGGTGCGCCCAAACAATTAGCCCCAAAAAGCTGATGGCAAGAGAGGAATAAGCGATCGCTTTATAGCCAAAAATCGGCTTGCGGGAATGCACAGGGATAATTTCCGAAATTGCCCCAAAAAAGGGCAAAATCATGATGTAAACTGCTGGGTGAGAGTAAAACCAGAACATATGCTGGTACACTACTGGGTCGCCGCCGCCAGTCGGGTTAAAAAATGTTGTCCCAGCAATTAAGTCAAAGGAAAGCAGAATTAGACCAGCTGCTAACACTGGCGTAGATACCAAAGTCAGTGCTGAGGTAGCAAACATCGCCCAGCAAAACAAGGGCATTTGGTGAACCCCCATACCGGGGATACGCATCTTCAGCAATGTGACGAGGAAATTGATTGCCCCTAGAATCGATGACGTACCTAGTAGTAGGACGCTCATAATCCAAATTCCCTCACCTACTTGACCTGTTACCAAGCTTAGGGGAGGGTAGGAAGTCCAACCTGCATCCGGTGCATCGCCTACCACTAAACTGGTGATCAACAATAAACCAGCAGGGGGAATCATCCAAAAGGCAACAGCATTCAAGCGCGGAAATGCCATATCCTTGGCCCCAATCATCAAGGGGATCAGGAAGTTAGCAAAACCCGCACCAGCTGGCACGATCCACAAGAAAATCATGATCGTGGCGTGCAGCGTAAATAAGCTGTTGTAGACTTCAGGGGTGACAAAATCGACTTCTGGGGTTCGCAGCTCTGTACGAACCAAGTCAGCCATCACGCCACCAATGCAGTAGAAAATGAACGTAGTGACTAGGTATTGAATCCCAATCACCTTATGGTCGGTGTTGAAGCCAAAGTAGTCTTGCCATTTTCTAACCCCTGGTTCCTCAAGAAGGGCGGGGATATTGGCAGTTTCTTGCAACCGAGCTTGTGTCATAAGAGTTCTGAGTCTTGAGTCCTATTAGCGATAGCGGGGCTTTAGCCCATTGTGAGTTATTACTTTTTGACGTGGACTGTTGACTATTTGTGAATTTGATGTAACATTTCTGGCTGAATTCCCATGTCCTTGGTGTAAGGGGCGAGAAATTCATTTGGGGATAGATTCGCCGGGTTAACAGCAACGGCTTGATTTAGCGTTTCCTTGCTGGCAACTAGCTGCTCTTGCTGCCATTTATCAAAGGCTTCTTCAGTCTCAACGACTACTGATGCTCTCATAGCTCCGTGATATGGGCCACAAAGTTCAGCACAGATCAGGGCATAATCGCCTGCTTTTTTGGGCGTGAAGCGAATCTCGCTTTGTCTACCAGGGATCGCATCTTGTTTTAGGCGGAACTCTGGCACCCAGAAGGCGTGAATAACATCGTTGGCTGTCATATTGATTTGCACTTCTCGCCCGATGGGGACGTGCATTTCACTTGTAGTTATACCAGTTTCAGGATAAGTGAAAATCCAGGCATATTGTAGACCTGTGACGTTGACCTGTAATTCTGCTGGTTTGCCTGCTTTATCAGGACTGCCCCCAATTGTCGGAGCAACAATACCTACACCTGGGGCATTCCGCAGTTGGGGAATTTGGTCAGCATTGCGGACTTCTGCGGTAGCTGGATCTTGCATCGCCTCATCAGATTTTTCTTGATTGAGGTTGGGTTCGGTGCTGGGAGGAGTATCGGTTAAAGTTGCCGCGAGTGCGGTTCCATGCCCTGGCATTTTCATCGACTCCTGATTCATCGGTGCTTCATGGATAGCATGGGGATCGAAGCCCCCGATTTCGTTGTATACATCAAAACTGTAAACAGAAATACCGATAACGATAATTGCTGGGATCGCCGTCCAGAGAATTTCTAGAGGTACATTGCCCTCAACTGGTGGGCCGTCTTCATTATCACCTGCACGCCGACGGTACTTGAATGCAGAGTAAATTAAAATACCTTCTACGAGCAGGAATATACCTGTAGAAATGATCATCATCGCATTGAACAGACCATCCACCAAGACGGCTTCATCTGTGGCTGCTGCTGGCAACAGACCGTGATTTTGACCGTACCAAAGGCTGGCTAGCGTTAGCACGATGCCAATGAGTAATGTCCATATTGAACTTGGAATCTTCACGGCTTACTTAATTTAATTTACTACGTTATCTCAAAGCTGCTCACTTACTAAGGTAGTCTAGGCCAGAAGGCATGGAGTCCAAAGGTCTGAAATTTTTATTAATTTTTTTGACTATTTTACTAATTTTGGGTAGAAGGTGACTATCAAATACTGCCAAAAGTAGATGTAAATCAGTGGAAAAATTTAGGATGCTTAAATTAATTGTGATTAATCAATTTTTCACATCTTGAAAAATACCTAAAGCTTCAGGCAAAACGTCGCTAAAGTGATTCAAAGTATAAGTGAGTGCTGATCTATAAACCTTTAGCCTATACGCTAGGGTGAAGATGGGACGCTAAATAGAAAATTGAAAATTTTAAGAGATCCACCAAGAGCGGGCAGAAGGTATCGTTAATGAGCGAATTTGTCCTACAACAACAAAATGAAGCGGCACTTCAGCAGCAAAAGCCCAAGGAAATGATTCGGCGCTTGGTGTGGAAAATGTGCATAGCCACCTTAATTTTGATGGCAATAGGCAGTGCCACCCGCGTGATGAATGCTGGACTTGCTTGCCCAGACTGGCCCTTATGCTATGGCGAACTCGTGCCAGCCAAGCAAATGAATCTCCAGGTGTTCCTGGAGTGGTTTCACAGATTGGATGCAGCTTTAATTGGTGTAAGCGCGATCGCACTCTTCGGTTTGTCCTGGTGGCATCGTCGTTTCTTACCCTCTTGGCTACCTTGGGCATCCACATTCGCCCTATTTTTAATCGTCTTCCAAGGTATCTTGGGGGGACTCACCGTTACCGAACTGTTGCGGTTTGATATCGTTACCGCTCATTTAGGAACGGCGCTGTTGTTTTTTACCACCCTCCTGGTTATCGGCACAGCACTCACACCCTATCAGGGGAATGGAACCGTTGGTAATTTACCTTGGGTAGGTTTAACTGCCGCTGTTCTGGTTTACCTGCAAAGTCTGCTAGGTGCTTTGGTAGGCTCTCGCTGGGCGCTACACCAATGCCTCGGCGGTTCTCAACTTTGTACTGTGATGTACAGTCATATTGCTGGTTTAGTGCCGCCAACGGTGACAACCTTGGCAATGGTATTTATCTGTTGGCGTACACCAGCACTACATCCAGCCTTGCGGCGACTGGCAAATATGGCTGGTGTGTTGTTGAGCTTACAAATCTTGTTGGGATTCGCTACTTTCAAATTACATCTCCAAGTCGAGCCTCTGACCGTCTCTCACCAAGCTATAGGAGCTGCTTTGCTGGCTACTTTAGTGGCTTTCACAGTTCTCGCACTGCGTGACTCAGTGAGTGCTGAGTCACGTTAGCGGATAGCTATGGTTTAGCCCGTGCTGAGTCACGGGTAAGGAATGAGGGAGATGAGGGAGCAGGGAAAGCAGGGGAGGCTGGGGAAGAATTCCTAACTTTTAACTCCTAACAGACGCGATTAATCGCGTCTCTACTCCTAACTCATAACTCAGCACTGATGGAAGGCGCAACGGCGAGTATTGCGACCCACGCAGGTGCAGAAAATCTGTGTTTTCATTTACCTGAAAGAGCCAGCTTGAGCGGGGGCTGCATATAAGTTGTTAAAAAATAAGGAACCAGAGCCAAAATGATTGAGACTAATGTCTCTCGCCACCACGAAACATTTTTACAGGTAATTCAAAGTTACTACCAGCTAACGAAGCCTCGGATTATTCCGTTGCTCTTGATCACCACGGCTGGGAGTATGTGGATTGCTGCTAAGGGAGAAGTAGATCCATTGCTGTTGCTAGTAACTCTGACTGGTGGCACAATGGCTGCTGCAAGCGCCCAGACGATTAACTGTGTCTATGACCGGGATATTGATTATGACATGGAGCGGACGCGCCATCGTCCCATGCCTTCGGGTAAGGTGCAGCCGCGCGATGCTCTAATTTTTGCGATCGCACTGGCGACGATTTCCTTTACACTCCTGGCAGTATTTGCCAACCTGTTAGCCGCCCTGCTAGCCTTCTCTGGAATCGTCTTTTATATTTTGGTCTATACCCACTGGCTGAAACGCCACAGCACCCAGAATATCGTCATTGGTGGGGCCGCTGGGGCAATTCCGGCGTTAGTGGGTTGGGCTGCTGTCACAGGCACTTTAAGCTGGTCAGCATGGCTGATTTTTGCGATCGTCTTTTTATGGACACCGCCCCATTTTTGGGCTTTAGCTCTGATGATTAAAGATGACTACGCAAAAGTTGGGATACCAATGTTACCTGTGATTGAAGGTACTACGGCAACCGTGAGGCAGATTTGGTACTATACTCTGCTTACCGTAATTGCAACCGTGTTATTGATTTATCCTTTGGGAGCAAGTGGAATTGTTTATGCTGCGATCGCCTTAATTCTGGGAGGATTATTTATCCACAAATCTTGGCGGTTGTTGCAAAATCCAGAGGATCGCACTGTAGCTAGAGAGTTGTTTCTCTATTCCATCTCCTACATGATGCTGTTGTGTCTGGGTATGGTAGTGGATAGTCTTCCCGTTACCCATCATCTAATTAGTGCAGGGATCAATCAGCTGCATCTATTAATCGGCTAATTCTTTGCTGAGGATTTCAGCCTCCAGAAATCGGGTTTGAGAAAAACCCGGTTTCTCCAAGGCGCGTAGGCGTAACCTGCCGGAGGAAAATTTAGCCGTTAAGGGGACTGCCCTGGCAAGAAATGTTACCACCATGCACCATCGAAGAAGTCCTGGAATCTTTACTGAGCATGACCAAACCACGACGCGCGATCAAATTCCAGATGGCTGCATAAAAACCTTAAGTAAGTGCCATTCTATTGTAGGGTGTGTTATGCCGTAGGCTAACGCACCTTGAATCGTTGACGGTGCCGTACTCTCATAGATAACGCGCCCTACATTTAAATTTCAACTTTTGGGTGCAAGTTTACATAAAAACGACCATTAGTTTACAAAAGTTCATTGCTAGCATTGCCGTGATGATATGGTTCAAATGACGCATCGTCGTAGCGTTTATTTGCAGTAGCAGGCATTGTAATAGTGCTAGGATCTAGAACATGGGCTGCTTGTACCTTTTGAGTTGTCGTTGTGGAAGACAACAACTTTATCTTAATTATTGGTATTGGGTTTGACAGCCAAACAAATCTTGCAGGCGTTGGATTTGGAAGTAGAACAGGCTCGGTAAGCTGCAAAAATAGCCTCTAAGTCAAGATATATTAACGAAAACAATCAGTATCTTTAAATATCCTAGCTATCTTAGGTTCCCACAATTTTTAATTTTTTCTATGATTTCTCTGTCTCCCACTCTTCAAGCTAGGCTCTCCCAACCCTTGAAAATTGGCTCATTTGAGGTAAAAAGCCGGGTTCTCCAGTCGCCTCTATCTGGGGTGACGGATCTGGTGTTTCGCCGTCTCGTGCGTCGCTATGCCCCAGATTCGATGATGTATACCGAAATGGTGAACGCTACAGGGTTGCATTATGTCAAGCAGTTACCCAAAATCATGGAGGTAGATCCAAATGAACGCCCGATTAGCGTTCAACTATTTGATTGCCGTCCAGATTTTCTGGCAGAAGCAGCAATCAAGGCAGTTGCAGAAGGTGCTGATACTGTTGATATTAATATGGGTTGTCCGGTAAATAAAATCACTAAAAATGGTGGTGGTTCTTCGTTGTTGCGGCAACCAGAAGTAGCAGAGGCAATTGTGCGGGAAGTGGTAAAAGCTGTTGATGTCCCTGTGACAGTAAAAACCCGTATTGGCTGGAATGACAACGAAATTACTATTCTCGACTTTGCCAAGCGGATGGAAGATGCAGGGGCAAAAATGATCACAGTACATGGACGCACCCGCGCCCAAGGATACAATGGCAATGCCCGTTGGGAATGGATTACCCGTGTAAAAGAAGTGCTTTCTATCCCAGTGATTGGGAATGGAGATATTTTCTCTGTTGAAGCAGCAGTGAAATGTTTAGAGCAAACTGGCGCTGATGGTGTGATGTGTTCCCGTGGAACTTTGGGTTATCCGTTTTTAGTGGGAGAAATTGATCACTTCCTGAAAACTGGGGAGATATTACCGCCACCAACCCCAATTGGGCGTTTGGAATGTGCAAGAGATCATTTACAAGCCTTATGGGAATATAAAGGCGATCGCGGTGTACGTCAAGCCCGTAAGCACATGACTTGGTATGCTAAAGGTTTCATTGGTGCTGCTGAACTCCGAGGACAGTTAAGTGTAGTTGAAAGGGTAGATCAAGGTTTGGCAATGATTGACCAAGCAATAGAAAAACTGGCTAACGGTTATGAATTAGAGGAAGAAGTACAAGGTAGTTTAGTAATGCTTTAAAAAATGAATATTACAAAAATTTCCTTTTTGTAGTTATTCATAAAGTTGGAAAAATTTAGCACAAAATTTCCCCTCATCACTTACAATGAGGGGTTTGCAAGAACTATTGGTAATCTTAATTTACTAAAATCTAACTTACTAAATCAGGGAATACCTCTTGCACAGCAGGATGCACTAAGCGATGATCCTGCACATTCACACCCTTAGCCAATGCTGGGTTAACTTCCAGTGCCAAAATTCCCAAATTCGCCAACTGGACGACATAAGGTAATGTACTATTATTGAGTGCTTGAGTTGCTGTCCAAGGTACTGCTCCTGGCATATTGGGAACGCCATAATGCACCACACCTTCTTCAATGTATACCGGATTTGTGTGGGATGTGGGGTGTAAAGTTTCTATGCAACCGCCTTGGTCAACGGCTACATCAACTATTACAGAACCAGGACGCATTTGTTTGACCAATTTACGGGATACTAATATTGGTGCTCTACGTCCTAGTACTAAAACTGCACCAATGAGCAAGTCGGCTTCAATGACGGCGGCTTCAATATGAGCAGAGTTGCTGTAAAGCAATTGGACTCTAGAGCCAAAGAGGGTTTCTAGGTAAGATAAGCGCTCGACACTTACATCTAAAATCTGGACGCTAGCACCCACGCCTACAGCAATTTTAGCTGCTTCTGTGCCGACAACGCCGCCACCGAGAATTACTACTTTACCTGGTTTGACTCCAGGTACACCGCCCAAAAGCACTCCTCTACCACCTTGCTGACGTTCTAGGAATCTGGCCCCAAATTGTACTGCTAGCCGACCGGCAATAACGCTCATGGGGGTGAGCAAAGGAAGTCTATTAGCACCAGGTTGTTCTACAGTTTCGTAAGCGATCGCACAAGTGCCACAATCAATTAAATGCTCTGTCAATTTGCGATCGGCTGCTAAATGTAAATAAGTAAATAATATCTGCCCTTTCTGCAAAAATTTATACTCAGATGTCAGCGGTTCTTTGACTTTAACAACTAATTCCCGATTCCAAGCCGTTTCTGATGTGGGGACAATCTCGGCTCCAGCACTTCTATAGTCGTTATCTGAGAATCCAGCACCATTACCTGCTTGCGTCTCGACGAAGATGCTATGACCATTTTCTCGCAGCACCCGCACACTAGAAGGACTTAACCCTACCCGAAACTCTTGATCCTTATTTTCCTTGGGAACGCCGATTTCCATATACCGCCTCTGATAATTTTTTTGTTTAACTCTAGCTTGCTAATCTCAAGCTTGCTACTGATCTGTTGGAGTAGCTGTATTAGAGATAGCTAATCTCTGGCCCCAGTTTCTCAATTTCATCTGAGTAGCCCTAAACTCTTACCCTTGACTATTGCTCCAGTATTTATACAATATATAAAGAATAGTAACAATTTATTAAAAAAGTGATTGTATAGCTCCCTACTAGGAGGCTTTTGCTGAATTTCTCAAGTCATCAAGGCATTCAAGCACTGCAATCAGATCATAAGTTGCCGAAGTAGGGTAAAGGTTAAAGGGAAAAAATAAGTCAATTTCTTTAACCTTTACCGCTTATCCCCGACAACTGCTGCAAAGTCTAATATCAAGTCCCGTTTGGCGAAAAAAGGTTTCTAAAAAATGACACAAACACAACCAACGATTACACCTAAACTAGTAGAGCCGAAGTTTGGCTTTAACGAATATGCTGAACGCTTGAATGGTCGAGCTGCAATGATTGGCTTCGCTTTGATGCTGGTGATTGAATATGTCACCAATCAAGGGGTGCTATCATGGCTGGGTCTGAAGTAGTGCCACCAACAAGCCCAAGATGGAAGTTGTAAGCTTGTAGTTAAAAGAGTTTCACCAGCTGGAACAACCAGTTGGTTTTGACTTTAACAATTAAAAGCGAAGTACTTCGCCCTAGATAGTTTAATTAGATTTATTCCTAAATTATTGCCCTA
This sequence comes from Nostoc sp., assembly GCF_036919595.1. Lineage (GTDB taxonomy): Bacteria > Cyanobacteriota > Cyanobacteriia > Cyanobacteriales > Nostocaceae > Nostoc. The sequence continues at coordinate 13,773 of NZ_JBALCO010000132.1, forward strand.
GAATGTAAGCAAGAGAGGAATCGAAATATTTATTAGTGATTGAAATATCAATAGATTTGCAATTAGTACAGCACGGCATAAATCCAGCCACCATCTTAATTAACAAGACTTGGGGCAAAATCCCCTTGTTAAAGGTAGGCAAATTTCTGCCACTGTCTACTATTATATGCAAGGCGATTAATGAGTACACTTCCTCCCCTACTAAAGAAAATCATAATAGTGTTTGCCTTGGATGAGAAAGGCAAATTACGGGTGAGGTATTCTTGGTAAATATACACCAAAGGTGAACTGGAACCAATCAAGCTGTGATGAATGCTGTATTACCTCGTTTTTTAAAGTTAACCTACCGAAAAGAGCCACTAATCAGTGTATTGATGACGATGGGCGTTATGGATGCCCTGATTGGCGGATTGAATGATAGCTGGTCGTTGTTTGCTTTTGGTTTAGGAACAACAGGCATAGCGCTAGCCTTTAAGTTGTGGCGTTTCCAGCAGCGCCATCCTCTACCAGAGGAGCCTGTAGTGCAACATTATTTGCCCTCTCGTTCTTCTAGTCCGCCTTTACCAATGTTAAGCGTTTCTAAGAAAAAACCACCTCTTTAGGAAGTGCAGAGTTATTACTTAATAACTCTGCAAAATTGATTGGCTAACCGTATATATAAAAGTGAGGAAAAAGAGTGAGTAGTGAGGGAAGAGGTGGGGGTAATTTTCTGCGGCCATATATGATCCTGGCATTTATGGCAGCTGTTGCCCTTCCAGTGATTACCTGGGAAGGGTTTTACATTCATCAAGCTCATGCTGCTATTGAAGTAACACCAAATTCCCAAACTACCAGCAGCTTTGCTAATGCACAACTACTTTACACACTCAGAGGACATAGAGGAACTGTTAAATCCCTGGCTTTCAGCCCAGATAGCAGAATTCTTGTGAGTGGAGGTGCAGAAAATGAGGGTGTAATTCGCCTGTGGAATCCAGTAAACGGCAAAAAATTGGCGGATATTAACAAAGCACACCAAACAGCCGTAGAATCTTTAGTGATTTCGCCAGATGGGCAAACCCTCGCTAGCTGTAGTGATGACAATACGATTAACCTCTGGAACCTAAGAAATTTAAAATTTAGTCGTTCTTTTGTTGGACATACCAGTAACGTATTATCTTTAGCGGTGTCTCCTGATAGTAAAGTTCTAATTAGTGGAGCTTTAGATGGGATTCGTCTATGGGATTTGCTACAGCAGCGCCCTCTAGGGACTCTAGTAGGCTTTGATAATTTGATTTATACCCTAGCTATTAGTCCTGATGGGCAGACTTTGGCTAGTGGTGACAATAAGGGTGTAATCAAGCTGTGGAATTTAAGTACTGGTAAATTAATCAGTGAATTTGTAGCTCATTCTAATGCTGTTAGCGCTGTTATCTTTACACCAGATGGAGAAACATTAGTTAGTGCAAGCCGCGATCGCACAGTCAAACTGTGGAATATTAATACTGGAGAATTAGTCCGCACCCTTACAGGACATAATAACTGGGTGAATGCGATCGCCATTAACCCCGATGGACAAACCCTTGCTAGTGCCGGCAAAGATGGGATTAAATTATGGAATTTAACTACAGGTGAGTTATTAAATACACTAAGTGGACATACAGACTGGGTGAGTGCGCTCGCTTTTAGTCCAAATGGTAAGATTCTTGCCAGTGGTGGATTTGATCAACAAATCAAGATTTGGGGAACTCCACAAAAACGTAATTAACAGCGAACACCAGAACCCCGACTTATTAAATAAAATACTCTCACTCTAGAAGAGCGAGGCTATAGAAACAAAGCCTATCTCCTCAGTATATAAGGATTTCAGCCCACCTGCGTGGGCTAAAGCTTTGCCTACGTTTGTGATCTCGTGTGTAAGACTTTTCGCAGATTGGCGAACGCGAACAGCATGTCCTTTAAAACAAGGTATTGCAAGCATTTACCGTGTTTGCTAAACTTTGGTCTTGCCTTTTTAGAGTTTTTATTGTACACAATCAACCAAAACTTAGATAAAATTTTCCCAGAACTAGCCAAAATCAATGATGGTAGCAACCAAGAGTGATCCCCAAATGTTGAAGAACTGTGAATACTTGATGAAAATACAGCCAAGCTAATATCTTATCCAGCATATTACTGTAAGTATAAACAATAGGTAATTTCAAATCATCTATGCAGCTACTTGCCCTCTACAATTGGAACAATTTCTGAACTTAGACAATCTTAGAAATGGTCATCGTCAAAAAATGCACTCAGGTAAAACTTCCTATTTCGTCTGAAGCAAAGGTTTGTAGCGCTTAAGCGCTACTCGAAACATCGGACAACTTGCTACTTAAATGATGTTTAATTTTCCCGATCTGCTTTTGATCCCCATTTCGATAGAATGACTAGGCAGAATCCTAAAACTCAAAATCGCTTTTGACTGCGACGCCCATGAATCAACTGAACAATGGTTTTACAATATTTCTAAGTCTGCTAGTCGAGGCGATGCCTTTTTTGCTTCTTGGGGTTTTATTCTCCAGTTTGCTGCTATTTTTTGTTGATGAGCGCAAATTAGTAGAAAAAATGCCCAAAAATCCGCTGTTGGGTGCTTTAGTTGGCAGCATGATCGGCTTTTTATTTCCAGTGTGTGAGTGCGGGAATGTACCGGTAGCGCGGCGGTTCCTAATTCAGGGAGTACCCACACCAGTGGCAATTGGTTTTTTGCTAGCAGCACCAACAATTAACCCAGTTGTAATTTGGGCAACTTGGACAGCATTTCGAGATCAGCCAGAAATAGTCGTTTTACGAGTCGTATTTTCCCTAGCAATTGCCACAATTATCGGTTTTGTTTTCAGTTTTCAAAAGGACTTAAATCCCATAGTCCAACCTGCGATCGCTCGGTATATGAAGTTTAATCCACCCGCACAGCCCCAAACCAAACGCCGTGGGAAACGTTACCAAGTACAACAGCAAGAAGCGATACCAAATATCTTGCAATCTGGGACTTATATTTTAGGAGGAAAAGCAGGTATACCTCTGCGGATAGATCCTAATTTGGTACAGGCGACTACCCCAATTTCTAATACCAATAAACCCCTTGCAGATAAACTGCGTCTAGTGGTAGATAATAGCATCCAAGAATTCCGGGAATTGGGCGGAGTGATGATTTTAGGAAGTGCGATCGCTGCTGCTATTCAAGTGCTAGCCCCACGGGAATTAATTCTTAGTTTGGGCGCTGGACCTATTAGCTCGATTGTGGTCATGCTGATATTAGCAGTAGTGGTGTCAATTTGTTCTACAGTCGATTCTTTCTTTGCCCTATCTTTTGCCTCAACCTTTAGCAGTGGTTCTTTATTAGCATTTCTGGTGTTTGGCCCAATGATTGACATCAAAGGCATTGGTTTGATGTTATCCATTTTTAAACCCAAAACTGTCTTTTACTTATTTGCTTTAGCGGCACAATTAACATTTGTGTTAACTCTTTTCATGAACTTGCATGTTCTTTAAAAAATTAGTCATTTGTCTTTTATTCTTTGCTAATAACCAATGCCCAATAAATAATGGCTAGCAAAAATCCCAAATCTCAAATCTCAAATCTGTTACTCCCTTGGCTGGATGCCCTAGCAATTACAGCTTGGGGTATTTTAATGTTGAGATATTGGCTAACTAACAAGCTGAACCTATTGATTCATCCAAATTACATTTGGTTCGTGGTTGTAACTGGTATCAGCTTGATCATTATTGGTTTTTTCAAGATGCAGGAACTTTGGTTGCGGCGTCGCCCTGATGTTATGCCAAACAGCCAGCATATTAGTTTATTTCCCCCTGGTTGGGGCAGTTCTGTGTTATTGATTGCAGCGATTTTGGGTTTTATCTTTACACCGCAAGTTTTTGCTAGTGACAAAGCACTGCAAAGAGGTGTGACGGCTGATTTATTGGGAACTACACGCGTCAAACCCCAAGCCTTTCGGGCTACTGTTCGTCCAGAGGAGCGATCGCTTGTAGACTGGGTACGCACTGTCAATGTCTATCCAGAGCCAGACACATATACAGGACAAAAAGTCAAGGTGCAGGGATTTGTCATCCATCCGCCAGATATAGGAAAAGAATATTTGTTCTTAGCCCGATTTGTCTTAACTTGCTGTGCAGCAGATGCTTACCCTGTGGGATTACCCGTCAAACTCCCAAACAATCAAGAACCTTACTCCCCTGACACCTGGCTGGAAGTAGAAGGACAAATGGTGACAGAAAATCTGGCAGGTAAACGCCAACTTACCATTGCCGCTACCTCTCTCAAAAAGATTCCTCAACCACAGAATCCTTATAGTTATTAATTATTTCTCCAATGCCCAATGCCCAATGCTTAACGACAAATGACAAAATCTAAAGCATTTATCGAACCACTGGATCGGATAGCGATCGGACTGATGCTACTGTTGAGTGTGCTGATTGGGTTGATAATATTGCAAGGTGACGTGGTGACTGCTCGTGTCCGAGACTTTACCTGGCAAAATCAACAAATTGGGGCAGAAGATAACTCCTTCACCCTCACCTTCAGCCGCCCAATGGAAATAAAAACCGTAGAGGATAACTTAAAAATCGAGCCACCCCTAGCAGGTAAATTCAGTTGGGCTGGGCGGCGGATGGTTTATACACTCGTGACACCAGCCCCCTACGGCACGAATTATAAAGTGCAGTTACAGGGAGCAAAAGATAAGTTTGCAGAGGAAGAAGGCAAAAATCGGGTGATCCAGCCCTTTATTGGTAGCTTCCGCACACGCGATCGCGTCATCCTTTACATAGGAACCAATCAAGAAGAACAGGGACGATTAGTTCTTTACAACTTAACCCAAGAGCAAAAAAGGATACTTACCCCCAAAGACTTGATAGTAATGGACTTTGAGTCGTTTCCAGATGGGGAGAAAATTTTATTTTCGGCTCGTGCGGCTAAGAACGAAGACTTACTTTCAGCTCAACTTTACACAGTGACAACAGGCGTTTCTGGTAAATCTGGACAACAAGCAGAGCCAGGAGCCAAAGTTGACCTAGTTTTAGATAGTAAAGATTATCAAAACCTGAAATTTGACTTATCACCTGATGGGCAAACTATTGTTATCCAACGGGGAAACAAAACTAATCCCGGCGACTTTGGACTATGGTTTATGCCAGCAACCAACGACGGTTCAGCAGAAAAACCCACCCCTAAACGCCTGAAAAGCCAACCGGGGGGAGACTTTATGATCACGCCAGATAGTAAAGCCGTAGCAGTTGCCCAAGGACAGGGAGCAGCAATTCTACCATTGCAAGGTGATGCCAGTAAACCCCTAGATTTTCTGCCGCAGTTTGGCTTGGTACAAGCTTTCTCCAAAGATGGCTCTCAAGCAGCAATGGTAAAGTTTAATACAGATTACACACGTGATTTGTTTTTAGTAACAAACCAAGGTGTGCAGAAACAACTATTAAAAACAACAGGCTCAATTCTTAGCTGCCAATTTGACATCGCCTCACCCACCCTCTACTGCTTGCTGACACAGTTAGTATCCAAGGAACAATACATAGAACAGCCTTATGTGGTGGCAATTGATCTAAAAACCGGGCAACAGAAACCACTGCTAGTGCTGCCTCCCGATCAACGGAATGTGCAAATGAGTTTATCTGCCGACGGTTTGGGCTTGTTATTTGACCAAGTAGTACCGCAGACAAACACAACAGCATCATCACCCACAAACACTTTGAAAACTGATGATGGAGATGTTATTGCTACCAGTAGCCTGTGGTTAATGCCTCTGTTGCCTATCGCTGATGCTGCGACTGTGGAAATTAGACCAGAACAACTCCCCTTAGCTGGATTTCATCCCCGATGGCTACCTTGACCGAATAATTCATCATTCGTAATTAGTTTTGGTAGGATGGATTACGCCAAAGGCTAACGCACCGCTTTACTTAACTTTTAGTATTCGATGGTAGTGGTGGGTTAGGCGCTAGCCGTAACCTTTTATTTTCAATTTATAGATAACCTCTAAGTTGACACGTCTGCTCATTGCCGTGTCCCAACAATGTATGCGGTTAAAATAAATGAAAACTGCTGTAATTACGAATTATGAATTATAAATTAGGAATTATTTGTTGATAATTTGTCCAAGCTTCCCAAAAAATATAAATTGATAGTATTCCTAAGAAAATCCGAAGCACTAAACTCACAGTGGAATCTGGTAGTTTTGGCAATGTGCGAGTACTCATTTGAACGCCTAAAAGACCACCACATCCCAAAACTATACCTTGAACAAACAGAATATTTCCCTCTAATGCGTGTCCTGTGCAGGCAGCTAAAGCAGTGATAACAATCACACCCAAACTAGTTTGAATTGCTACTTTAATTTCTTCTTTTAGTAGTAACATTTGTAGTGGCACCATAATCGTACCGCCACCTAAGCCAAATAAACCTGCTAAAATTCCTGCTGCTCCCCCAGTACCAATTTTAGAAACTAATGGGTTAAATACTGGTGGTGTATTCTCTATCTCCTTGAAAGCCAATTGTTTACGAAGCTCAATTAAATAGATATTAGCAAGTAGTATAATGCCAAATGTAAAGAGTATTATATAGGATGGGATCTTATTGGCGAAATATACACCTATTCCAGTAGTTAGGAAAGCTGGAATTCCTAAGTAAATTACTCGTTTAAAATCAAAGTAGCCCATCCACCAATTCTGTAAACTTCCAGAAATTGAAGTAATTACAATAGCAAGGCTACTAGTAGCGATCGCCTGAACGGGAGTATAACCTAGTGTGACTAAAAGAGGAATTGTGATAATACCGCCACCTATTCCTAAAAGTCCAGCTATGACTCCAGATATTAGACCTCCAGTAACTAAAATCAACCAACTAAAATCAATCATAAATAATTCTTTTTCTACAGAACTGACTTGGTGTGATTAACCTCGCACTGTCACCGGATGGCTAACAACGCCTCCGTAGAGCAATCCAGAATCATTCCACGGAACTGTACTCGGTTGTATATTACCTAAATTGTCAGTAGCACGAGCTTGGAGAAAATATTCCCCAGGAGTTGGGTTCCATTCAATGTCCCAGCGTACCCATGCAAATGGAAAATTTGGTTCTCGCAGTCGTGCTAATTGCCAACTTTTGCCGCCATCTAGGCTGACTTCCACACGGACAATCTTTCCTTTACCTGACCAAGAACGTCCGCGTAATAAGTGGGTTCGAGCCGAAAGCGTAGCTGGCCAAGCCAACTCAAAAGCGCTTTTAACATTTTGATAGGTAATCAGCTTACCTTTATAGGGTGCGATCGCTGGGTAATCTGCACCAACCAGCACCATCTGCTCCGTTACCCACTGGGTATATATCGGTGTTTCAGAAACCTCAATCCGCTCAATCCATTTAACGTTGGCGTTTCCTCCCCAACCAGGGAATAAGGCACGGCATGGCTGGCCATGATCTGGAGGTAATGGTTCTCCGTTCATTGCATAGACAAGAAGCGAGTTATCTGCTAATGCTTTGGCAATCGGAACTACATTGTTAAACTTGGATTTATTCGTCCCCTTTGAGTCCAGCGAATCCACATCTGCACCCTCAACAAGTACGTCTTTTGCTGTGGATTTCAGTCCAGCCCGCTCTAATAACATGCCAAGTGGTACACCAGTCCACTCAGCCACACCAATCGCCCCAAGCCTCCACCGCGTTCCAGGGAGTGGTGTGTTGTAAGCCTCTTCAAAGAAGCGCCGACCATTAGCAGCACACTCAATGGCGCAAGTGACTGAGATGGAAGGCATAGCAATGATTTCATCGTATGTGAACTCGCAGGGAGCAGAAACGCCAGTTCCATGAATTTGCAAACGCCATGTAGAAGGGTCAAACGGGGGAGGTGTACTACGGTTATGAACATAGAACCAATCGTTTGGTACTAAATAACCACGCCCATACATCGCTTCCCAGTTCATCTCTAATGTGCCTTTGCTATGAGAGATATACCCTGGTGGCAATGGCTTAAGTATTTTACTGCCTTTAGTTTTAACAGCTACCTGACTGTGAGCAGGCGCAGGTTTAGCTAACCCCCCGATGGCTGTTGCACTAACCATAGTGGCTAGTATTTGCAGAAAGCGCTGGCGCGAAATACCTGCATCTGTACTTTTTTGCCAGATGCACTGCTCAACCCGTGCCTGTAGATACTCCTCCTGGTCAAAGAGGTTTTCATCGCTCAAACTATTACCTCCTTTTAATTCGTAATTCGTAATTTAAGGGACAGAGATAAGGGAGTTGGAGCAGGCAGAAAATTTCTCTTTTCTCCCCTGCCCCATGCTCTGAAAAGACTAGCTGTCTATCGCTGTCCAAACACCAGTGATTTCATCTTGTGTGTAGTTAGGCAAATAGTAAGCAAATCCGTTTTTAGCTATTTGAGCGATCGCATCAATAAAGCGATCGCAATCTTCTAATGTATTATATACAGCAAAGCTTGCTCGGATAATACTAGGAATGTTGCGCGTGATTCCTCTGTCTACTTCCTGAGCAATTTGGTGGTCTTGCTCGTCTGAAATATTCTTGAGTTTGCGAATGTATTCGTATGTACAGAAAGCCCCAGCCCGAACCCCAATTCCGTATTCTTGTGCCAGAATCTCTGCGACTAAACGTCCATCAAACCCATCAATATCAAAGGGAATAACATGGGCTAAATTATCTCCTGGAATATGGACTTTGACACCAGGAATCAGCCCAAGCCGTGTATATGTAAATTCAACTAAAGAGTGTTCATACTGAGCAATGCGATCGCGCCCAAGGGCTTCGATAATTTCAATCGCCTTGGCAATGGCGATCGCACCCATTGCGTTTGGTGTTCCAGGGTCATGGGCCCGTTCTGTATAAAAACGCTTAATTTCTAAGTTTCTAGTGATATAAGGCAGGTTTCCACCACCGATTTGATAAGGGTAAGAGCTATCAAAAAATTCTTTCGGCCCCAGCAAAACCCCTGTTCCATAAGGTGCATACATCTTGTGTCCAGAGAAAGCCACAAAATCTAAATGACATGGGTCATCATCAGCACGCATATCTACTCGTTCATGCTGAATCAACTGACACACGTCGGCAAAAATCTTAGCACCATATCGATGTGCTAAAGCTGCAATTTCGTAAATCGGGGGTCTGTAACCTGTAATTGTCGAAGCACCTGTAATAGTCACTAACTTAATTTGTTCGGCTTTAGGGAGATTTTGGTGTGCCTTGAAGATATCTTCAATTTCTGTGACACTTACACTTCCATCCGGCTGCGTTCTGTACTGCACAACTTCGTCTCTAGTAACCCAAGGCAGCAGGTTGGATGAATGCTCAATATCAGAAACTAAGATTTTCCCAGGTTTTTTTGCCCAAAGTGTGGCGGCTCCATTAATTGCTTCTGTTGTATTCTTCGCAAATATTACATAGTTGTCTAAAGATGACCCTACAAAGTCCCGAATGACGTTCCGGCTGGCATCATATTCTCGTGTAGTGATGATGGACTTTTGCCCAGAACCTCGATGTACGCTGCCATAGGTGTCAAGCATGTCGTCCACATGCTGCTTAAGGGTTGCAAAAGGAGTGGTTGTAGCTCCATTATCCAAGTTGACGTACTTGACATAGTTTCCCTTAAGAGTCTTCACTCTAAAAGATAGAGACTCATTTGTGAATAACGGTCTAATTTCTTTGTTCCAAAAACTGTCACAATTTTCTACAACTAGCGGTAATTGGGCAGCTTCTTGCTTTATATTTGTACCAATTGTAAATACGTCAGTCATCTTTAGCACCTCTATTTTAAATTTTGATTTTTTGGACAAGCCTAACTGCCACAAAGCTTTATTCAACGCAATAATCATCTCAATCGGCAGTAATTATGGTCTTTATAATTACTTTATTGCTAGTAAAAAACTTTGTTATTCCAATTATTCTTTAATAAAATAATTAAAAAGCCTATACGTATTAATACTGAACTATGTTTTATATAATTTACTTTAATATACAATGTGAGGAATATTAATAAGTAGTCAGGTATACTTTAAACAATTTTTTTGTAGTAATTAAACAAACTTGACGTATTGAAGGCAAGTTGATAGAAAAGCCTTTGACTAAGTAAACCTGAAATTGCTTACTCTGACTGTATTTACCGAGAAAAAGGCACGTACTAAGTTGAGATTGCTCTTTAAAAAAGTTTTATAAATCCACTTAGGTAAGTCGTTACTTTTTAAAGCAAATTTTGTACGTATTTGTTCGTATTTGTCAGGATTTACTAACATTGTCCTTCTGGCAGAAGCTCTCAGTTGTTTGTTGACATTAAATAGCGATCGCCCAAAATCACAGAATCTCATTGAATAGTGAATGCTTATACTGACATCTATCCTGAGTAATAAATAATTCAGTATAAAAATGTCTTTTTCAATACATCTTTGTTTATGTCTTAAGACAGATGCGATTATATAAAGTAAAATATACATAGAGCAGTTTTTTATCTAGAAAACTTCGTCAGCCAATACAGTTTAGTTTTTAAGTATTGGGTTTCTCCTCTTTGTTGCGTATCCCCAAAGGCGGCCCGAGTTCCCCTCATCCTCTTCTTGACGGGGAAGAGCATCATAGTGTTATAACGGCATCAGTCTAGATACAAAATGGGGAACACCAATTGATGATTAATTGCTGGTGGCTGGAGAGAGTTAAACTTAGCTTCTAGAGCAACCCTGATTAGACACAGTTGATAAGCAATGTTAATGCCAGGACTGCTGAATATTTTTAAGCAGGTGGGTCAAGAGTGATGAATGAAGCTGACACCTCAAACAAGGCGGCTGTGATGGAATCCTTAAATTCTGCTAATTCGCCACAATCGGAGCAGGCGAGTTGTCCCTTTTACTCAGTTGTGCCTAATGACAATATGGCAGTTAAAAAACTGCCACTCCTCATGGCAGCTGAAGATACACAATTTTCAAAAGATACTACTCAGCAGGACTGGGTTGCAGAGCCTGAAAGCGGCAAGCAAGCACTTATTGACTCGGAGTTTCAGAACCTGCTGGCATTGAACGAAGAATTGCGTGTAGCTAACAATAACTTATATGAACAAGTAGAGCAGCTAAAAGACAACCTAGCTGAGTCAGAAAAGGTTTTGCAGTGGCAGAAAACGCGTTCTAGCGTTACTGAGTCGATCCTCAACCAACATGCTCAAGAATTGGCTGCGGCTCAAGAACAGATAAAGTCCCTATTTCAACAATTAGAAACTGCTGTACAAACTGTTCAACGCCAGGAAATTTTTATTGATACTCATAAAGCACAGCTACAAATTACTCAACAAGGTCTTGCCCAGTTAGAGCGAGAATGTACGTTGTTACACACTAACAACAGCGAACAGTCTCAGCAGTTATTGCAATCAGAAAATGCTTGTCGAGAGCTACGTACTAGACTGATGCGACAACAACGCCAGACCCTGCAATTTAAAGCAGCTCTAGAAAAATGTTTAGATACATCAGTTCCTAGTTATGACTCTTTAGACGATACTGCAAAACATCCCAAAGACATAACTAGCGGACAAGGAAGATTTTCTCGAAAAGCTCGGTCTTTGTTTCCTAACGCCCAGCCAATTCAACCTTGGTCAGCAGAACCAGAATCCTTGAATGAGAATCTAGATAATTCTTGGGGCGAACCGTCAGCACCAATCCCATTCCAAAGAAATGAACCGACTCCGACATCATCTTCTTGGAACTGGTCAGTTAAACAAAATACCCCAACACCAGCAGAAACCGGTCCCTCTCCAAAAATTGATGATTCCCCAGATACACCGGAAGCTGTCTCAACTTCGGGTTCATCAAATTTAGATCAGCAATTAGATAGTCTCATTCAAATGTTTTTCACCTCCCAGCCTGCATCTGCATCACCATCTGCTGCGAAAACGCATGTGGATAGTAATCAGGGTGATGCGCCGATCTGGGAGACTTTAGCAACAATCTTGGAAGACGATGAAGAACTAGAAAACCCACAAAAGGAGCAGTTGGAAGTAGAAATTAATCCTCCTGCAACTACCTCCACTTCTGGGACGACAGATTCTGTGGTTTCACCAGCCAAAAACTTATCGGTTTCCTCTACTCAACCTCATACTGAGACGCTTGGTGGAGAAACTGAAGACTACTGGTCAGAAGTTTCACAATTGACGCAGTTGCAATTGTCGGCAACTGATTTGTCCCCAGATTTATCAGGTGATAACACTAATGACGCCAATTCACCCTCACCGATAGTTTATCCCCAGCGTCCACCCAAGGGGCGTAAGTCATTGGCATCTGTGGAACTACCGAATTTTCGCCCCAAGAGTCAATAGTTAGGAGTAAAAACGCGATTAATCGCATCTGTACAGGAGTTAGGAGTCAAGTGATTAATGCCCAATGCCTAACAACTAATTCAGAATCCTTGCTTCTGACTTCGGAATTATGGCTTCTGAGCTAATTTTGGCTACCTGACTGGGCGATCGCGGTTTGCCTGTGGCGATCGCATAATTAATCGCCAACAGCCACAGCCACAATCCCGGATTCCGAGGTTCCAGCCAAAAACCTACCCGATTCAAGAAGCGCCCGAACCACGGACTCAGCAAAGCACTAACCAGGGCATGACGACCGAAGTTAAAATAACTACCAAGCCATCTGAGTAAATCTTTTGGGCCAGCAAGTTCCCAGATCCATAAAAGCAAGGCAGGATTTGTCCTCGCTGCTTTGAGTGCTAGGCGGTTAAAGGTTAACCAATCACACCTATCTTTAATGAAATTATCTGCCACCTCTAAAGGTTCGTCTGCTAACAGCCCAAAAAAGGTATTGAGCATGGAGTTGATCCGTTGCGGTGGTAAAAATTTCCCTGTGGGCACCATCATGCCTTTGGAAAATAGCCAAGTCACTGAAACGTTGCTTTGATAAGCGCGAATTTGGTTCAAGTGTCCCAAATTCAACAAGTCATGTTTGAGAGCAGTATCCAACAGGGTTGTTAAGCGCTCTAAGTTGCGAACTAGAGAACCAAAACCGGTGAAAACCAGGGGAGACTGGAGTGATGCCGCATCACCGATCGCAATCAATCGATCAAAGGCAACTGTGCGATCGCTACTCCCTACACTAAAATGTCCCGGTATATACCCAAATGTCGGTTTTTTCCACACCAACTTGTCCATATCGCACCTGCGATACTCTGGCAAAATCGTGAAAAAGTCCTCGTACATCTCCAGCAAGGAACCGGGATTTTCAGCATTGACTTCATGGTAATGAAATAAATAAATCGTCAGTTCATCCCCTGCTCCAGGAAACAATTCCCAAATCAGCTGCCTTCCCCGCGAAATATCCCCATGACTATAAAGAACGTCTCCATACTGGGAATCCCACACCCCCGGCTCAAATCCGCTCTCAATTGCCGCTCCCACTGTCGGACATACACTATCAAAAGCCCGACCACCATTTAATTGCCAAGCGATGGGGGAGGCAGTTCCCATTGCATCTATTAACAGTCGTCCACTTACTTGCTTCTCAATCTGACTGGTTAAGTGCTTGACTTTCAGAATAACTTGTGATATATCAATATCTGCACGGATAAATTCTGTTTCATCCCAGATTTCACCACCTGCCGCTTGCAGTTTTTGCCCACACATTTGGAGCCATTTTTCGGAATCTAAGCCTAAATTTAGGACTGTGGGTGTATGCAGAACAGGCGATCGCAGTTTGGATGGATTATTAGCATCAAAAAACTTATTGAATCCATCTTTGTATTCCCTGGCAATGATGGTTTCCAACTCAGCGGGGGTGACTAAACCCAGGTTAACTAAGCTTTGAATCTCATCGCGAGAAATATTCCATTCTCGGTTCATCCGCCCAAAGGGCATTCGTTCCACCAACAGGACTTTATATCCCAGTTTTGCCATCAGTGCTGCATGGATGGCGCCTAGTGCGCCACCGATGTAGATTATGTCGTACTGGGCATTGGGCATTGGGCATGGGGCATTGGTTATTTCCCCGCTGCTGCCCTGCCCTGCTGCTCCCCTGCTCCCCTGCGAAAACACCACTTGACGCGGCTGCTGCGGATTCCGTACTCCTTCGCGCCATCGTTGTTCCCACCAATAGGCACGAGTTAGGTCATATTCACCGTTGGGCATTTTCTGAAAATATTTGACAGTGAGGGGATAAATAGAGCCTAGCGCGGCAAAAATCGATTGCTGGGATAAATCAATTGCTGGCGGTTCTGGGTAATGATGCCCAAAACGGCTTCTGATTTCCTTGGTCAGGCGTTGCAGGATTTGTCCCTCTTTGGGAAAAGGCTGTTCTGTCCAACGAAACACTTTTAGATAAGTAGTTCGTTGCACCGACCAGACAAATACAGAAAGTTCCGCAGGCAGGTTTTCCGAAAGAGCTACCCCAGTAGTTGTAGTTGTAGTTGGGATTTTGAGGCGAAAGCCTTCCGAGGTAAGCACTTTTTCTCCATTTCCGGGTTCAAAATCTGTTTGTAACCAGCTACGCACAGTTGCTATATCCGGAGTTGGAACTTCTAAATAAAGGATTTCTCTCATCGTTTCCTGATATCTCCGATCAATCTACTTACTAAGACAGATTTTATGAAGGCACAAAGTAAGGTAAACTCCGCCCTATTAGTTTCGTAAAGATTCAGTGAAGAAATTTTAAAAATTTGCCAAATTTATTGTTCATTTTGTATTTCTGTAAACCCACGCCATGAATTATCCTATTCCAGACAGTCCCCAGGAAATTTTTGCATTGCGACAACAGCCGATTGATGAAGAACTAGTTGCCGCTGCGATCGCTGGAGTAATTAAAATTGTCCGTGCTCAGGGTCAATCTTTGGAAGAATTAACCGCTCAGTTACTAGCAGATGATCCACTGCTGGATCAGCAACAACGTCGCTGGTTGAGCCAATTAGTTGCCCAATGCTGGGAAAAGTTCTCCTAAAACCTTGCATAGGATGAAGTTTTTGTCGCAGTATCGGTCTTCCAGGTCTGTACCTAAATATTGGCTATGCCTGCGGCGGGCTACGCCTACGCATTTTAGGTGTAGAAGTAACAATAATCGTCAGTATGGGATTGGCAATTGGGTTACTATTTTTGCATTCATGGCACAGAAGCCATTAAATTAACCATATCAGCGTTTTACGTTGCTAATGAATTTTACAACGTTCTGAAACGGAAAGACCTCTGGTGCAAACCAGGGGTCTTTTTTTTGGATCAATCCTCATGCTCTTTGATCGGTGCTTCGACGCCTTAATGGAATAAATGTTTTTGGTACACAACTCAGTTGAGCGATGCCTGCGGCGGGCTACGCCTACGCACTTTGGCTGTAAAGGTGAGAATGATTATTTGTACGGAATTGGCAATTGGCCTGCTATTTTTGCATTTACGGCATAGAAGCTACTAATTTAACCATTGCTTACTCAAGTGCCAGGTGCTCCTTATATCTTGCACCATTCTCAATAACCGTGAGGTGGGCACTGCTGGCAACGAAAAAATTAGGGTTTCAGCCAACGTTAGGCAATATCCACCCTACAAAAATAGCAATAAAGCAAGTGGTGCAAGATGTGAGGCTTTGCGTCTGTGCGTCATATTTAGAAGTATCATTCATTCTTGCGCTTATATTCCCCTATCCACTGCCTTGTTGCATAATGTGGTATTAGTATGGTAATGTATCGACTTCTAATATCAGGCTAAAAAAATACTACTATGTTTGGTAATTGGTCTTGGCGTAAAGTCTTAAAAACTTTTGGTGGCTTGGCTGTTGGCATTGCAAGTATTAGTATGAACAATTTAACTAGTCGCCATGTAGCTTTAGCAACACCAAATTATTCTCAACTCCAGAATACTAATCAATTAACTATTAGCGAAAACAAAACTAGATCCTCAAATATTTTAGTTGTTCAAAATCAAGTTCTTCCAAATACTACTACTCGAATAATTGATGGTATAATAGTTACGGCATATGCATTTTACCGTTATTATAATCCATCAATTCCTGACCACTTATATACAACTAATTTTGATGAACTAGGAAATGGTAGCGGCGAATACATCACTGAAGGAATTGCCGCCTATATTCCCAAACAACAATACTCTGGAACTGTTCCTTTATATCGATATTACAGTTTTGCAGCTTCAGACCACTTGTACACTACTGATTTGAGTGAACTGGGTAGTGGCAGCAATGGGTATGTACGTGAAGGTATTGCAGGTTATGTATATTCTACATCGCTCACAGGTACTATTCCTTTATATCGATATTATAGTTCCGCAGCTTCAGACCACTTGTACACTACTAATTTTAGTGAGCTGGCTGGTGGCAAGAATGGATATGTATATGAAGGTATTGCAGGTTACGTCATTCCTACCGTAATAGATAATTCTACAACTTCCTAGCGTTATCGAGTTTTGCCAAGCTTTATTAATAGGTCACTTAATTCCTCATGCATTTATGAAATGCTATACTTAGTGACTCGCAAATAAAAAATATCTAATTATTTATTGTGGGATGGGCGTCTCGCCCCACCTATAAACTGGGCAAGCTAAAGAATAACACCCCACAAGATTGGATAATTTATCAATCTTCACAAGGGGATGGGGGGACAAGGGTAAATTGTCTCCCCATCCCCTTGTAGAGTGGCAACACGATGCGGGTTTAATACCCCCACCAATGAAGGTAGCTGATCTTCAGGTGGGGTTCGTCAAGTAATTTACACTACATAGTGCTTTTTGTCAACTAGAAGCTTTCACCGCCGCTTCCGCTTGGGAGTGCAACAACAAACCGTATTCCAAGCCCTCCACTACCGCTTGATAAGAAGCCTCCAAAATATTGGTGGAAACCCCTACTGTTGTCCAGCGTTGATAACCATTACCCGATTCTACCAACACACGAGTTTTTGCCGCAGTGCCCGTATGTCCATTGAGAATCCGGACTTTATAATCTGTCAAATCAAAGGTTGCTATTTGGGGATAAAAGTTCACCAAAGCCCTGCGTAAAGCAGCATCCAAAGCTGCCACGGGGCCATTACCTTCGGCCGCCTCCAGAATATTTTTCCCATCAACAGCGACTTTGACTGTAGCTAGAGCATTGCTAGTTTCTTTCCCCTCAATCAAGTCACAGTGGACTTGAAAACCTTTGATTTCAAAAAACTGTTGGCGATCTCCCAAAGCTTCGTGCATCAACAATACAAAACTTGCCTCTGCTGCTTCAAATTGAAATCCTTCGCTCTCCAAGTCTTTGAGGCGCTGGAGAATTTGCTTGGCCTCTGTCTTTAGCTGATCGAGTTCAATCCCAAAACTGCGGGCTTTGGCTAAAACATTGCTGAGTCCAGACTGTTCAGAAATCACAATGCGGCGATGATTCCCGACTTGTTCCGGCTGAATGTGTTCGTAAGTCAGGGGATTACGTTCCACGGCTGATACATGAATACCGCCCTTGTGGGCAAAAGCCGAACGTCCCACAAAGGGAGCGTGTTCATCTGGCGCGAGGTTGACCACCTCACTAACAAAACGACTAGCTTCTGTAAGTTGTGTTAGCTGGTCTTCTGTGATACAACTGTAACCCGCCTTCAGTTGTAAATTGGGAATTAACGAACAGAGGTTAGCATTACCGCAACGTTCACCGTAACCGTTAATTGTGCCCTGTACCATCTTTGCCCCTGCCATAACGGCGGCTATTGCGTTAGCAACCGCCATTTCCGAATCATTATGAGTGTGAATTCCGATTTGGGGTATCGAAGATCGGGAATCTTTCCTAGTTCCCCAGCCCCCAGTCCCCAGTCCCCATTCCCCAGTCACCTTGACTACATCTTGAACGATTTGGCTAATTTCGTGGGGTAAAGTGCCGCCATTGGTATCACAGAGAACTAGCCATTCTGCACCAGATGCGATCGCAGCCTCTAATGTCTGTAAAGCATAATCTGGATTGTGTTTGTAGCCATCAAACCAATGTTCGGCATCGTAAATAATGCGACGCCCTTGAGAACGGAGGTACTCAATCGTGTCACGAATCATCGCCAAATTTTCTTCTAACGTCGTCTTCAGGCTGGCTGTGACATGTAAATCCCAAGACTTGCCAAAAATCGTTACCCAGCGAGTCCCTGCAGCCAAAATAGCCTGTAGCATCGGTTCGGTTGCGGCAGTGGTATTGGGGCGTCGAGTCGAACAAAAAGCCACAATTTCAGCAAATTTTAGCGGATCTTCTTGGAGTTGCCAGAAAAATTGTACATCCTTGGGATTGGCACCAGGCCAACCGCCTTCAATAAAGGGAATTCCCAGTTGATCGAGTCTCTTGGCAATGCGTAACTTATCTTCTATCGATACTGATAGCCCCTCGCGCTGAGTGCCATCCCGTAATGTAGTGTCATAGAGCCAAAGTTGAGGTGAGGAATTTGTGGTCATAAAACTGAGACCGACGAGACAACTTTCGAGACAATGTGTCAATATACAACAAAACGCCAGTTTGGCAATTTAAAAATGCCTAAAGTACTAGCTGAAGGTAAAACAATTGATTGCGAGCAGGGAAGCAATCTCCGAAAAATTTTGCTGCAAAATAGTATTCACCTCTACAATGACGGTGCTAAGGTAATAAACTGTCGGGGCATTGGCAGTTGTGGAACCTGCGCGGTTAAGTTAGAGGGCGAAGTATCAGCAGCGAATTGGCGTGATCGAGCACGGCGTTCGCTTCCTCCCCATTCTCCTACAACAGATTTGCGTTTAGCCTGTCAAACTCAGGTTTTAGGCGATGTGAAAGTGACAAAGTTTGATGGATTTTGGGGACAAGGTTCTCGAATAGTGTGGACACCAAAAGGTTAAAAAGGAGTAAAACAAGATGGGTAGATGGACACCCTTAATTCTAATGGCTGGAGGTTTGGCCATTCTGCTTGGTACATTACTAGGCATCAACTTTCCTATGGGCGTACAAACCGCTAACGCTCCCGGTGGCAAAGCAGCCAAAGTCCTCCCAGCTAATATCAATGTTAATAGCAGTGCTGGGAGCAAGAATGAAGAAACTGCCACTGAAGGAAATGAAACAACTGAAACAAACCAAAACAGGCGCAGTATTGTAGCGCCAAGACCTGGTAACAGGAGTAACGTTGCCCAGAATCCCTCCAATGACTCAACCTCACCTTCTGACACTAGAACAGACGGCAATACAGATACTTCACAAACAAACACACCATCCAGCGATGCAAACCAAGGCAACGAACCAATTCGAGCCTTATGGTAACGATAAGATCCGTCTTTAGTTACGAGTTATAAGTCATAAGTTATGAGTTAATTAGTTATGAGTTATTAGTTATGTACTAATGATAAATGGCTAATGATAAATGACTGATGACTAGTGAGATTGTAATTATTGGTGGCGGCATTATTGGTTTAGCGATCGCCATTGAACTAAAACTGCGCGGGACAAACGTCACCGTGTTTTGTCGTAACTTTCAGGCTGCCGCTACCCATGCCGCTGCTGGGATGTTGGCACCAGACGCAGAAAATATCCATAATGGGGCCATGCGTTCATTGTGTTGGCGATCGCGTGCTTTGTATCCCGATTGGACGCACAAACTAGAAGAACTAACTGGCTTAAATACTGGCTACCGGCCCTGCGGTATCCTCACACCCTTTTTTGAAGAAAGCAGGGGAGCAGGGGAGCAGGGGAGCAGAAGGGCAAGTCTTTCCCCCTCATCCTCCTCATCCCCTTCATCCCCGGCTTACTGGTTAAACAAAGAGGCAATTCATCAATATCAGCCAGGATTGGGAGCAGAGGTCGTTGGTGGCTGGTGGTATCCTGAAGATGCACAAGTTGATAATAAAGCTCTAGCTCACGCACTGTGGACTGCGGCTGAGTCTATTGGTGTTAAACTCAAAGACGGGATTACAGTAGAAGCATTTTTACAGCAGCAAGGACAAGTGGTTGGCGTGCAAACCAATGCTGGGGTAATTCGTGCCGCCCACTATATTTTAGCTTCAGGTGCTTGGTCAAATGAGTTGTTAGCACTACCTGTGCTACCCAGAAAAGGACAAATGCTGAGTGTGCGGATACCAGAATTTGCGTCGGAATTGCCCTTAAAGCGGGTTTTGTTTGGGCAGGATATTTACATCGTACCAAGACGCGACCGGCTGATTATTGGGGCAACAAGCGAAGCCGTTGGCTTCAGCCCCAACAATACCCCAGAAGGCATTCAAACATTATTACAAGCTGCCATCCGGCTGTATCCCCAATTAAAGCATTATCCCATCGAAGAATTATGGTGGGGATTTCGCCCAGCTACCCCCGATGAGTTACCCATCCTTGGTACCAGCTACTGTCAAAATTTAACCCTTGCTACTGGTCATTACCGCAACGGAATTCTACTTGCACCAGTAACAGCAACATTAATTGCCGATTTCATCTTGGAACAAAAGTCTGACCCAATACTTTCAGATTTTCACTATTCGCGCTTCCAATCCCAGCCATTTACCTCCACCCCAATGCTGACTCACTCTGCCAATTTCTCCAACGGGCATCACCCTGCCATATCTCCACAGCACCCACCACTCCCCGTTCAAGACTCCCCACTAATTATTGCTGGCAAAACTTTCCAATCCCGCTTAATGACCGGAACTGGCAAGTATCGCAGCATTGAAGAAATGCAGCAAAGTGTCGCCGCCAGCGATTGCCAGATTGTCACCGTCGCAGTCCGACGGGTACAAACCAAGGCCCCCGGACATGAAGGTTTAGCTGAAGCCTTGGATTGGACAAAAATCTGGATGTTGCCCAATACCGCAGGTTGTCAAACTGCTGAAGAGGCGATTCGGGTGGCGCGTTTGGGGCGAGAAATGGCGAAATTATTAGGGCAGGAAGATAATAATTTTGTTAAGTTAGAAGTAATACCTGACCTTAAATATTTACTCCCAGATCCCATTGGGACGTTGCAAGCCGCAGAACAATTAGTTAAAGAAGGTTTTGCAGTATTGCCCTATATTAACGCTGACCCCATGTTAGCCAAGCGTTTAGAAGAAGTAGGCTGTGCTACGGTAATGCCTTTGGCATCGCCAATTGGTTCTGGACAAGGGCTAAAAACAACCGCCAATATCCAAATCATCATCGAAAATGCGGGTGTGCCAGTGGTGGTAGATGCTGGTATTGGTTCACCCTCAGAAGCCGCCCAGGCAATGGAATTGGGAGCAGATGTTTTGTTAATCAATAGTGCGATCGCTCTTTCTCCAAACCCAGCAGCAATGGCTCGTGCCATGAATTTAGCGACAGTCGCCGGTCGTCTAGCATACCTTGCTGGCAGGATGCCCATCAAACATTATGCTAATCCTAGTTCTCCTCTGACTGGGACGATTACTAGTTAAGGCATGGGGCATGGGGAATAGACAGACAAGGGGACTAGGGAAATAAGAATTTTAGATTAAAGAATTGAAATTTAATCTAAAATCATCAATTCCATTATCCAAAATTGAATTGCCTAATGCCTAATGTAACGATTTGTCTAGCAGTTTCAGAGCGGATTTAGCATTTATGTAACATTAAATGAACGATAAAGGTAAAGGAATTGATTCATGCCCTATACAAACGAAGAAGGCGGCCTTCTGAATAATTTTGCCCGGGAACCAAAGATTTATCAAGCAGAACCTCCCACGGAAGGGCAAAAGCGAACTTATATCTTACTAGCAATCACCGCTACAGTTTTGGTTGGCGGCTTGGTTTCAGTCGCCTTCTTTGTTTCTCAGAGCAGTTGAGCATTAAACATTTTAATAAAATTTCATCTTCTTTATAGTTTTTCAGGTTCCGATTTTAAGAGGGGCCTGCTTTTTTATTTTTTGTTAAAATTGAAATAGCAATTAAAGTATAATTGTATACTTTTTTCTTTTTATAGACTTGAAGGCTTAATTTATTCAAAGCCGCATAACATCCACTTAAAAACCATTTTCATTATGAGTTTAGCCCACTTGGATGCACCCATAAAGGTGATATATACTGTGTTTTGGCTCTTTAGCCGCTATGAGCGTGAATGATCCTGCACACAACAATAATTCTACTTGGAATCGGCAAGTATACCACCGCCTGAAACTTGCCCTAAGTCTTGGCTTACGACGACAATTTTTTTTAGCAGTATGTGATGATTTACACTTAAGAAATCAGGTAGCAGCCCGTTTGCACTCTACATTGGCTTATCCTCTTGGACAGGTACTATATCAGCCATCAAATTCTCATGAAAATAGCACTTCAGCTTATCCGCGATTAGTCACATTGCGTTTGAATTTAAACGATCCCAATCCCATAATCCAGATAAATCAATGGTTGGCTAATTATCCACCGCCAATTGTTGGCGCATCAAAAGATACCCCAAGAAGACCTTTTCCAGTCCCAGCATTTCAGATTGTAGGTGTGGAGCATCTCACCAAGCAACCAGTGGCAACACAACGGTTATTTTTGCACTATCTCCGCTTAAGCGAAGAATATTTCTCTACACAAGAATCCAGCCGATTCCTAGAATCTAACTTGCTGTTGTGGATACCGCGTCCTTGGTTATCTGCTATCAAGCAATCAGCACCACAGTTTTGGCGTTGCCGGACTGGCGTATTTGTGTTTGCTGGAGAACCCACACCAGCGACTCAGAATTTGGGCTATCCAGAACGTTTTTCACGTTCTGGAAGCTTGGATTTAGGGAATATTGAGCAATCGATTCTAGATGAATCAGTTAACCAAGCGGAACTGAAAACCGCAGCCACCGAGCTAAAATTTGAGAATAATTCTGATTTTCCAGCAGAAATACAAGGGAATGGCGTATATAAAACCCAGGAAGTTTCGCCGTTAACAGCAGATTTATTGAAGGCTACACCACAACAGCAGGAATCTACTAATAGGTCTGGTAGTGGGAGTAGTAATCAATCGCTATCGTCTTTATCTTATATTAGCAGCGAGTTAACGGAGCTATTAATAGCAACAATAAACACTAATATTTTTCTAAATACGGAGGATTACTTACAACTGCAGCAGATTTTGTTGGAGATTGAAGAATTACACCAAAAGCAAGTTCTAGGTGAGGTACTGGCAGAAGCCTATCATCGCTTGGGCACCTTATACCGCCTTCGCATTGAGCAAGGAGAGTCAACCCTAGAAAACCTGATGGTAGCAATTATTGCCTATCAGGAGGCAATTAGCTATGACGAAACCTCACCGCAACTCCCAGATATCTTGAATGACTTGGGTACACTCTACTGGATGCTTTACCGCACACCACCAAATTCTGAGGAAGGACAAACTTATATAGAGCAGGCAATAGAATTTTATCAGTTGGCGTTAAATATGATTTCGCCCCAGACACATTCTGAAACTTACGCTCGTGTGCAAAATAATTTGGGGACAGCCTATGGTGATTTAGCTCATTTTTCTCACCCATCTGAAAATTGGCAACAAGCAATTTTAGCTTACAGTGAAGCACTTAGCTACCGTACAGCCGATATGGACTCCTTAAAGTATGCGGCTTGCCAAAACAATTTGGGTACTGCTTACTGGCATCTAGGGCAATACAATCAACCGATTATACATTTAAAGAAAGCGATCGCAGCTTACAACGAAGCACTTGTACATTACAATCCTGAACAGGAACCGCTTAAGTATGGTATGATTCAAAATAACATCGGTACTGCCTGTTGGAATTTGGCACAATATGAACAACCAGCCCAAAATCTCCAGCTAGCTATAGATGTCTATAGCGAAGCTCTCAAGTATCGCACTCCAGCTAATGTTCCCAGTGCCTGCGCCGCTACACAAAATAATCTCGGTACTGCCTACTGGCATCTAGCAAACCTATCTCAGACAACTAAAGAGGCACGGCAAAAGTATCTACAACTATGTATCAGCGCTTACGAAGAGGCTATAGCCTTGGCTGACTCACTTAGCAGTACTTCTTTAAGTTTTGATTTGCTTGCCTCTTATAATAACCTGGGACTGGCACATTATCAGCTAGTAATAGATAAGTCTTTTAATGGCGACAAAGCAACACGTTCCCAACACTTAGAAGCAGCATTAGATAACCATTTGCAAGCCTTAAACGGATTAAGTAAACAACCAGAGGCTTATCAAACAACCTTCACTTATGTAGTGAAAACTGTTCGTGCTTTTCATAATGAATTAGGGATACAGGGACAAAATCTGGCTTTATCTAAAGTTCCTAGTCAGTTGTTGCCAGAGATTTTGTCAAAGTTATAAAGCAGATGCCGAAAACCCTTGAGGATGAACTTGATTAGCGTCCCAATAGGCAGGGAGTGTCAAAAAATAGTAGCTTGATATCAACTTGACGATTTATCAGCGAACCAAGTAAGATAGCGATCGCTAGCAGTTTACTAATTACAAAGTGCTAAAATATTTTCACAGTTCATAAAGTAAGCTGTAATGTATATATTTTCTTGAATAAGATATAAAAATATAAAAATTTTAGAAAAACTACAATAAAATATTGGCGTATTTTCTGTAAATTTACTACCTTAGACTGGAAACCTAGTTAAGAAAATCTCCAAAATGAGAATTTAAACCTAAGTTATGAAACTAAATTTGGTTTTTGCGACTACTATATCTAGTTTTTTTGTGAGTGCGACCACAGGATTTGGTTTCTCCAGTCAAGCACATGCTTTGACTTTTTCTGGTATCTCTAGTGGCACATGGGGAAACCCCACTCCAGAAAGTATAGATACCAACCCAATATACACAGGTGTGGGAAGCAACACATTTATTTGGGGTGATCCTAATGTATGTCCAGCAAGTTCAAATACTCCTAGTGGATGTACAATAACAGGCTCAAATAAACTTACCTTGGATGGAAGTTCATTTTCAACTGACATTAACTCTGCATTCAAAATAGCTGATTTAACTTACTTTAACGGAACAGTACTCAAAGGTACAAGCGTTGGATTTGTACCTTTAAATCTCAATGTATCCTTCAACCCTCCTACTGGAATCAGCGAAGTTTTTGACTTCAAGTTAGGTCTAGTAAATACACCTAATGACCCAATAAATGCTGAAGATAATGCAGACTTTGTATTTATAGACACAAATTTGAGTAATCGCAGTTTCACCTTTGAAGGCAATAAATACACCCTTGAGCTAACTGGATTTAATCCAGACATTTCCCAGATAAGCATTAATGCTCTTGAAGGAGCTACAACTAAAACAGCTATTTATGCCAAATTCAAAAGCATACCCGAACCTCCGCTAGTAGCGGGTCTATTCCTGTTAGGGATATACATGATATCTCGGAAAAAATTTTTGGAGAAGAAATATTAAGAGCTTTGGTGGTTAGAACAGCTGCTCCTGTTCGCCCTTAAGGATGTAATTTCACTAAGGAATTTTCCGACTCCAATCCAATATGAGGTTTATAGCGCTTCTCGTAGCCTGTGGGAAGCCCTACAAACGGTATGCCAGTGTACTCAAGTCTGTTAACCTGCCCATACAACTGGCTCCAGTATTCCACGCAATTGAGAACTGCTACATACTCCATATTTCATACTTGTTGATGGCAAGTGAATAAATTTAAACTCAGCACAAAAATTGCTGCGATCGCATCAAAAATTGATAGCACTAACCCTTTCAAGGTGACTCGTAAAATAAGATTGTTTTTTCTCACCACTCTCAGCGCTTTTGCGGTTTCATGCCTAAGTGATTGCTTCCAGAAGCCGACTAATTAGGAATTATTTTAGCTGATCGCTTTTTGTGGATAATAAAAAATTAAAACCCATCAGTGCGGGTTTCGTTTTTATGGTTGTCCGACTTTGAGTCGCCAAGACATAATTTTAGTTTGGCTGCTATTTTCTAGTTACAGAATAGTCCCTACTCAAGTAAGTGATTTATTCAAGCACGGTAGGGTATTGGTTTTGCTTGATGGGCTAGATGAAGTAAGAGAAGAGGAACCTAATAAATAGTGGTTAGCTAATGGGAAGGCTTGGTATGAATAATTAAGAGAAGTAATCATTAAATATCGTAATATTGATGATTGGCAGTTCACTCACAAGTAGAAAGAATTGCTTAAGCAGTATTATGATGCCAATAAATTATTGGTAGATTGCCTAAATAGTGATTGTTATGTTAGCCGTGAAGTGCGACAGTAAATATAAGACACTTTGCTATTACCGATCGCAGAGATTAAACAGCGCTAACAGCATCTTAAATACACAGACAACAGACAGTGTATCCTTCAGTCCCACAGGTAAATCATTCGTTAAGAAAACGAAAATATTTCCCAAGTCCTAGTAAATCAATCTAGAATAAAAGTAAGAGTTCGCAATTAGCCACATTCGCCTCTATTCAATGGCTTAGATATGTGGACATGAGTACTAAAACAGTATTTGGGAACAAGATGATACTCGTTTTGCGTCCTATGAATGTCTCGCCTCTGATTTTAGTAACGCACATTAGCAAGATACAAATTCTGAGGAGCGATGTCTACGACAGGCTATTTGGCGTCGCGATCGCACAGACTCCTCATTATAATAAGTACTTTTATCTTCGGAATACGCCTATAGACAGGTTCATCAACAGTCAGAAACAAACTCAGTGAATCACCGTCATTACATACATCACATACACAAAGGACAACCCTCTTATGACTCGCCTATATCAATGGAAATCTGGAACTGCTGCACTTATGGCAATAGCAGTTACTACAAGCGTCATTAGCCCCCTATTGGGCTTTGCTCCTGCTAATGCACAATACAGACTTGGGCAATATAGAACTGGGCAATACGGAAACGTTACCATTCCTTCTGGGGTTGCTTTTCCTGTCACCTACGAAAAAGAGACAATTACTATTGCTCCTGGAGAAAGTAAATCTCTAACCTTAAGAATAGCCAATGACATTCTCGACAGAAATAGAAATGTCTTAATTCCTGCTGGTACTAAAGTAAATGGACGGCTAGAACCTGTTGACTTAGATAATTATTCAAGAGATACAGATCAAAACCAAGGAAAAGGCGTGCGGTTTATAGCTCAAGAATTAGAATTTTCCAATGGTCAGCGTCAGTCGATTAATGCAAGTTCTCGGACATATACTACAACTCAAAGAGTTTCACGAGGACCAAGCACAAATCAGGTTTTAACTGATGCAGCTATTGGTGGAGGTGCTGGTGTTTTAGGTTCACTAATTACTGGCAACAACAGAATTGATGATTTAAAACCTGTTCTCGGCGCAGCTGCGGGTGCGGGTGCGAGTGTCTTGTTGCGGAAAAAACAAGTAAATGCTTTTGTCCTCAGACCCGCAGAGGATTTAAGGCTCACACTGAATTCTAACTTGAATTTAGTACCACAATCCCGCTACTAGATTTAACTCAATTCAAGTCGTGACTTTAATCATCCCTGATGGGCGATCGCCACTTTAACTATAGTGAGCGATCGCCTTCATTTTTAACTATAAAAATTTTTATTTAACAGCAACCATTCTACCTCTATATCGTCTTACTCAGCATCGATATTTATTGGAGTACTTATGGGACTTCCAGAGAATAAAATATACAGTTAATAAAAATGATAATCATTTTAAGGAGGGGGAGAGAGGTTGCCGACGGCAACCTCTCTCCCCATAA
>NZ_JBALCO010000133.1:0-2557 GCF_036919595.1 Nostoc sp.
ATTCATTGGGAGACCTCAAGCTTTGGTTTCGTTACCTTTATCTTGTGGTTTCCCTTTCTTTTTTGCTACCCCTTCTCACTCACATAAGGCGTATATTATACGGTTTAGCAGATAGTTAAAACCAGTAGTCCTATTTGTTAAGGAACCTATGCAGATAAATCAGGTGATTGAAACCTACGATCAAGGCGCAGTGGATTATGACGCAATTATGAGGCGTTACTGGCACATTGAGCGCGAACCCCTAATTGCTTCTTTGCAGCTTAAGCCAGGACAAACCGTATTAGATGCTGGGTTAGGAACAGGTCTTAATCTTTCAGCCTACCCTGAAGGGGTGCATGTCGTCGGTGTTGATCTTTCTCATAAGATGATGGATGAAGCACGTAAAAAGCATGTATCCGCAGACATCACCTTCAAGGTATCGAATATTTGCAATCTTGATTTTCCTGATAATAGCTTTGATGCAGCAGCGCTGGGATTCACCCTCTGTGTCGTTGACGATCCAGTTATTGCTCTTAAGGAAATGCTACGAGTTACCAAGCCTGGTGCATTTATTGCCATTCTCGACTACTGCAAATCGCAAGATCCAGAGATTCAAAAATGGCAAGAGTTAATAGCTGATTCAGCTTCACAACTAGGCTTCCCAACTGGCAAAATCAAATGGGATGCATTGATGGATTATGACGAATTGATTTACAACAGTAAGCTGACCATTGAAGTGCTTGTGGATGATCGCATAGAAAGCCCAAATCCGTTTTTATGTGGTTGTCAACTACTGCTTAAAAACTCAAAAAGTTAAAGCTAACAGTAGGGGCGCAAGGCCTTGCGCCCCTACGATGGATGTTTTTTTAACTGGGAGTCGCTAAAGTCCTCACTACGATCCGCTACGCGAACAAAATCAGTACTGAAGTCCTAACTACTAACATTTTGAAGGAAGGTTGATTAGCCTGAAATCAGATCACAAGTTATTTTGAAACAGTTCTAGAACATGCTTCCAAGCATCAGGAGCAGCTTCAGGATTATAACTTGGGTGCTGGGCTAAAAATGGGTATTGGTCTTTGAAGAATCCGGCGAAGAATCCGTGTCCGGCGTCGTATCGGAATACACGATGATTTATATTATGTTTTTTTAATTCTGCCTCAATTTGCTTGTTTTCCTCTTGTGAAACTAACGCATCTCTTGTACCAAAAAATGCATAAATAGTACCTTTAATTTCCGAGGTGCGATTAATGGTTGGAGTGTCTTCACCATAACTAGCAGTGGTAATCCCACCACCGTAGAACGAAGCTGTTGCTTTAATATCGGGTAAGGTTGCAGCTATGTAAGCAACATGACCGCCAAAACAAAAACCAATAGCCCCGATCGCATCATCTTTGACATTGGGTAAAGTTTTTAGGTAGGTAATGGCAGCTTGAATATCACTGAGTATTTCATGATATTTTACTTGTTGATAGTATTCTAAGCCAAGCCGATAGCTTTCTGGGCTATAGCCAACATCTTCAGGGCTAAAGTCAGCCTCAAAATCGGGAGCAATACGTTGATACAGCGCGGGTGCTATTGCTACATAACCTTGTTTAGCTATTAATTCGGTGATATCTCGAATATTACTGTTGATTCCAAAAATTTCTTGAAAAACTATAACTGCCCCAAAGGTTCCCTTTTGTGCTGGTTGAGCTAAGTAAGCATCGATTTCTAAGTCGTTGTTAGGTACTTTGACATGGCTAGTGTTAATTTCGATGTTTGTCGTTTCTACCATCTTTGTTTCGGCTGACTTTATACCAACTCATCTATTCTGACTGTTTTTCAACACCAATGGGCGATGTCTACTACGGACACAAACACCAGCGATCGCAATCGCTACACAACTAACTTGCGCCTGTGAATGCCAAATATCTCAGGTTATCAGCTAAATTTCTAACTTTTGAATAGGTGGTATTTCAAACTTCTGGATGATGCTAAGAGTTTTTAATTTGTGCGACTTTAGATAAAGTAAGCATAAAGACTCAATATTAAAAAGCACAAGAAAAAACAATGCCTGATGAATCATTTAGAACAAACGTTCCAGAAGTTGATCCAACGGAGATAGAAGATTCTCGAACTGTAATCCCCGACGAACATCGCTCGTTCTTAGAAAAAGTCCAGGTCCAAGCCGGATTTGCAGATCCTTATGATGCAAGAGACTTTACCGAAGTTGTGTTTCGCGTTATGCGTGACGTGATGACGACAGAAGCCAGCGATCGCGTCGAAGCAGAACTGCATACAGAGGCTATACCTACTGATGAGAAAGCACTCCAGTTTGAAGTGTCTGATCTCTGGAAAGACACCAATCCAATTGTGGGATTTTTGAGCCGGGTTCGTCCACCCTGGAAAGGCCCAGGTATCTTCAATATCGATTCCGATCGCTTCCTATTCCGAGTTGCTAATGAAAGCGGAATGCCGCGATCAGTCGAGCGAGAACAAGCGGTTAAGGGACTTCCAAAGAATAAATTAATCAACAAAAAACAAGAATTCACGCTTTGATAATAATGATAATCATTTTAAGGGGGAGAAAGCGGTTGCC
>NZ_JBALCO010000134.1:0-57352 GCF_036919595.1 Nostoc sp.
TTTTGATCTTTTTCTTCTGGATTCATGCTTGAACACTACCATCTTTCTTCCCTCATGGGAATATTCCTGACATTCCTACCTGGGCAGTTACGATTACTTAACTATAGCTCCTTGGAATCGTCGCTCTATAGAAAATCCACCAATGTATAAAGGTGTTGGAAGTAGTTTACTAAAGTTCGCTATAGAACATAGCTTTTATTTAGATTACAAAGGTAGGCTTGGTTTACACTCTTTACCTGGCGCAGAAAATTTTTACAGAAAATTTGGGATGGTTGATTTGGGATATGATTCCAATAAACAAGGACTAAGATACTTTGAGATTTCATCAGACCAAGCTGAGAAAATACTCAGCCAATCTAGTTAGCTGGTCAACTTGGTTGTGGATAGTCAGGAAGGGGTAGGGCAATGCAGGATTTATCGAGCAATTCTTGGTTACAGTGGGCGGTTCAACTTGAAGATGAAGTAGATTGTGATGTGGCTGCGGGGCTAGATTTAGGTCAAAATTTAGCTAAATATTTGGCTAAAACTCAAGCTCATATTAGTTATGAAAAATTAATAGCAATTTTGCAGGAAGAGTTGGGTAACATATTATCGCAGGAAGAAATTGAAGAAATCGTCCAAAAAACCGAAAATGATATTTTGGATTGTCTTCAACAAAAATTCCAACATCCCAATGTAGCGTAAGGATTTTTTTATGTCATCTGAGCCAAACTCAGAAGCTAATAATGTAACCCCATTAAGTCAAGCACGCCTCAATCGTAAGGGTACTAGCTCTATGATTGAGGTGTCTGAGGATAGGCTCAGAGATATTTTATCTTCAGTTGTTAGTGATCAATTAACGCAAAAGATGACTCGATTGGAAAACAGTATTAACAGAGTAGTAAGCAAGTTTGAGGCCGTACGAAATGGAAGCTCTGAAGATGCTGCTTTAAGAGTCACAACTAATTTCGATAATACAGATATTGCTTTGAGTGCGATTAGCCTTCCTAAAGAAGACCATTATCCCTATACATGTACTCATCTAGCTGAAGTTTTAAATATACGGAACCATGATGTTATTCAGAGAATAAAAATCTTAGATTTACGTAACAATCCAATTTACCATATCTGTATTCCTGCTGGAAAAACCAGCTATATAAATAAATGGTCTGAAGCGACTCTTCAGAAACTTAGGGAGATAATTGCCTCAACCGCACAATAAAGGTAAACAGCATTTACACTTTCAAAACTTGTGGGAAATCACTTTTAGCTTTGATACCACAAGCCTTTGTTATATTTTCTTTGATTGCTATATTTAGTCTGACTATTCAGCAACGCCAAAACTACTAATTCTCAGATAGCTTTTCATTTCTTAAATCAGTTTTTTATCCTAACTCAGGACTCAGGATTAGACAATGTGTATAGTTGGGGAAGTAAAGCAGCAAAAGCCTTGCCTCGATGGCTAATTGACCCTTTCAACTCCCGTGTCATCTCAGCAAAGGTCAATTGCAACTCTTGCACATAAAAAATTGGATCGTAGCCGAAACCATCATTACCACGCGGTGTATGGAGAATTTCACCGCGACAAATACCTTCAGATTGTAATACGATCGCACCATCAGGACGAGCGATCGCTACTGCACAAACAAATTGAGCTTGCCGATTAACTTCGTTACCTAATTCTCTCAATACCCTAGCAATCCGTTCTGAGTCAGTTTTGGCATAACGTGCAGAATACACTCCTGGTGCGCCATTTAGGGCATCTACTTGCAAGCCTGAATCATCAGCAATTGCCCAGTTTCCTGTAGCTTTAGCAATTTGTGACGCTTTCAAACAAGCGTTGGCGGCAAAGGTTTCGCCCGTCTCTTCAATTTCCAACTCTTCAGGTTTTAGAGTTAATTCCCAACCAGAATTTTCCAGGTAAGCTTGCATTTCCCGCAACTTACCGGGATTTCCTGTAGCTACTGCAAGTAATGTCATGAATTACAAATTATTAGTTAGGAGTTAGGAGTTAGGAGTTAGGAATTAATAACTCCTAACTCTCAACTCCTCACTAATTTTACTCTGCCCACTGTTTCGCCCAAGCAAGAGTTTGATGCACTTGCTCAATTGTCGGGGCTTCGCAGTATAAGCGTAAAACTGGCTCTGTACCGCTAAACCGAATCATTAACCAGCTTTTATCAGCGAGGCGGTACTTGTAGCCGTCAATTGTTTGGCAATCAATCACTGGTAACCCGGCAATTTCCGTTAAGGGTTGGGTTTGCAGTTGTTGCAAAAGACGCGATCGCACTTCCATACTTGCTAAGGGTAAATCAATGCGATCGTATGCTGAACTAAACCCTGTTTGTTTCTGCAAGTGGCGATAATACTCACCTAAATCCAAACCAGATTCTACGATCGCCTCTAGGACGTATAATGCTGACAACAGTGCATCGCGTTCGGGAATATGGCTGCCATAGCCGATTCCTCCCGACTCTTCGCCACCTAGCAACACTTTTGCTACTAACATTCTGTCAGCGATGTATTTATAACCAACTGCTGTCTCAAATACTGACAGGTTATGTTGTGCTGCTACAAGCGGCATCAAGTCAGAACCACTAACAGTTTTAACTATTTCACCACTAAAGCCGCGCCGCAGGGTTAAGTGGTCGATTAATATCGGGATTAATACTTGGGAACTTAAGAAGTTAGCTTCTCCATCCACGGCTGCAATGCGATCGCAGTCTCCATCAAATACCAACCCCACCGTTAAACCTGATTTATCAGTTTCTCGGTGAGCTTTGATGACTTCAAATAGCTTTGAAAGGTATTTAGGCAAGGGTTCCGGCGCACCACCACCAAATAGGGGATCACGATCACTGTTGATTTCTTTGACCTGATTGCCTAGTAGTCTCGCCAATCCGCCAGCAGCAGCGCCATGCATGACATCAGCAAATAAGGTCAATTTGCCAGATGCGATCGCTTCTCGAAGTTTGGCGATATCAACTTTACCTTTTAGTGCTTCTGTATAACTGGGCCAGGGGTCGAATTTCTCTTGCTTGCCTGGAGTAGCTGTTAGTGGGACTCCCACCGACAACTGCGCTTCTATCTCTTTTGTGACTTCTGGCGGCACCGAACCACCAAAATAACCCTTGACTTTTAATCCTAAATATGCACTAGGATTATGACTGGCTGTAATTACCAGCGCCCCTAAAGCATTGAGTTGTTTTGCTGCCCAACTATAAGCTGGGGTTGGGGCAAAGGTTTCGCTCAGTAGGACATCAAAGCCGACAGCAGTGACAGTATCGGCAACAGCACGAGCAAAGTCTTCGGCCATGAATCGGCGATCGTAACCGACAATTATTGTCCGGCTACCCACCTGAGAAAAATATGTATCATATAATACTTTTGCGGCGACTGGCGTGACCAGGGCTAGGCGTTCAAAGGTGAACTCGTCACCAATAACGCCCCGCCAGCCGTCTGTACCAAACTTGATTGAGTTAGCTACAACTGGCATCTAGGTATCCTAACTGTCTACTTGAGGATTCTAGCATTTATACAGTGTATAGAGTAAAAAAAGAATCTAGTAATAATATGCACTAATAATATTTAATACAAAAGTGAGCAAATTTATGTATTGTACAGATGCAATGTCTAACGATAAGCTCGTCTACGCCTGCCACATTTAAAAGAGAATAGCGCCTTTGTAACATAGAGGACTTACACATCGTACATAAGTACTACACGCAATTTTGGTATTTCAGCTGTGTTTAGCACCCAGCGATGTCTACACGACGGGCTATGCCTACGCAAATATGGGAATAAACCGGGGTTATACAAAGCGCCTGGAACAACCAAAAACCACAATTCATATTATGGTTAATTTGTACAGTGCGTAAGTCCTAACATACTGTTTCAAAAGGCTTACACTATTAGAATTGTAGGTATCTATCGTTAGCATTAAGCAGACTTGAGGGTTCCAATCGTATATTTTATCAAGGCTGTAAGGATAAAAGCAGTGATAAACAATCGGGCAATATCAATCAGTTTATTTACAGGAGCAGGTGGACTAGATATTGGGGTAGAAAAGGCAGGTTTTCAGGTAGTAAGTGTTGTTGAGCAAGATCCTGATGCTGCAAAGACTATAGCTTTTAACCGACCTCACCTAAATAGTGCTGTGGCAAGAGATATACAGAACATCACTGCTCAAAATCTTTTGGAAGAAGGGGGATATGTTATTAACCTTGGTAGACCCCTACGTATTGGAGAAGTAGATTTGGTAACTGGCGGTCCCCCTTGTCAACCCTTTAGTACAGCAGGAAAACGTGGTTCAGTTATGGACCCGCGTGGCAGCTTGTTTATGGACTTTATCCGGATTGTTGAACAAGTGCAACCACGCTTTTTTGTTATGGAGAATGTTAAAGGTTTACTCTCGGCTCCCATTCGTCATAGACCTCATTTGGAACGAGGAATGGGTTATCTTCCTCTGGAACTAGATGAAATGCAAGGAAGCGCTCTTGAGATTGTTCTAGAAGAAATTAAGCGCCTTGGTTATCAAGTTATTTATAAAGTAATGGAAGCAGCAGATTACGGTGTTCCGCAAAACAGAGCGCGAGTAATCTTTATCGGTTCAAGAGATGGTGAATCAGCTACATTTCCTTTACCTACTCATAGTAAAAATGGCTCTTTTTTACCTCAATGGCGCACTCTTAAAGATGCCCTGATAAACTTAGAAGATCCGCAACCGGAGTATACTTCCTACTCAAAAAACCGTCTTCAATATTTAAAGCTTTTAAAAAGTGGTCAGAACTGGAGAGATTTACCTAACGACTTGATAAAAGAAGCAATGGGAGGGGCTTACAAATCTGGAGGCGGGAAAGTAGGGTTTTACAGAAGGTTATGTTGGGATAAGCCATCTCCTACTGTTACTACAAGTCCTTACCAAAAGGCTACAGATATGTGTCATCCAGAGGAACTGCGTCCTCTAAGTGTTCGAGAGTGTGCCAGGATTCAAACCTTTCCAGACTCATGGATTTTCTCTGGTTCGACAGCATCTAAGTACCGACAGATAGGTAATGCTGTACCTGTACTCTTAGCTCAAGCTATTGGTGACTATTTACATAGTTTAATTAGACAGGAGAAACCTAAAGGGATACCAGTCTTTGAACAGCTTTCGCTATTTAATCACTAAATTCCTAGCTTGTTAATTATTTGAGGACTCTTATGATTGAACTTATTGCCAGTATTTACTATCTTCTACATACAATGCTGCGGGATTTTCAGCGAGAGTTTGTCTAACAAAGGTAGCAAAGTCTTCTTCAGAAAGATTAGAGCATCCTATTAATTGATTCAGTTCTTTCCAATAGTAAGCTCCATTTTGAGCATTGACTCTATGCCATTTCCGAATGATAGTTCCTTTGCGGACACTACTACTCGAACTATTTTCAGAATTACTACGGTTTTGAACTTGTAATAGCTCACCTTTTTTGGTGCAAAAATCAACCTTATTTATAGTTTCACCCCAAGCACAGTACCAACCATAAAATGACAATTTTTCGGTAAGATATTCTTCTAAAAGAAGACCTAATATGTTTTCTGCCGACATGGAAAGACGATGAGCATACTTGATGTGATTAATGCCATCATTGCTGAGAGTAGCTAAACGAGCTGAAAGAATTGTGTCAATAATTTTGTCAGAAACAGTACCTATCTTCTTACTAGTTCGCTTTGAGGCTCGATTATTATAACCGCTAAAGTACTTATTTAACCACTTATTAATGTAATTTAAGCGAGAATTGCATACTCTTAAATATGGAAATAATTCAGGCGAATTACAACAGACGGATAAAACTGTTTTTACAGAATCATTCCAGAACATTCCAGCACGAACTTTAGCGATATTTTCAGCTTCTGACACGATCAGATTGGCATCAAAATCGGGTATTTTTAAGTTATTGCTCACAGTTACTATGGGGTAAAATCTGCTGTTTCAGTTACTGGTTCTAGTTTTCCCAAAAATTCACAAGGAGTAATACCCAAAGTCTTATATACCTCTAAAAACTTCACCACGTCCAAACTTCGTTTGTCACGCTCATATTTCTAGATACACAAATCTCAATCATTCTAATATTTTTATATATAAACATTAATAATCCTTAATAGTTAACACTATTAAGGATTGTTGAGAGGAGCAAGCAAAAACTGCTCACAAAGCTGATTGTTCCTTAAAAATCATCGAGAAACTGACTAAGGCGACTGATTATAGGGTCAACCTCTTGAGGAGGGGTAGCAACAGTATAAGAAGTGTTATTTACTACTTCTAATTGCGTTGGAGACGGAATGAACGATCGATCGTTGACTATGAGCGCCAGTTGTGCAACTTGTTGAGAAAGTTGCAATAGATGATGTTCCATCGCCTCCAAACGATTAGATCCCTTGGCAAAAAAACGTTCCTCAAGTCCAGCCACTTGACGTTGCAATTCACCGATTTGTTGTTCAATCGGTGTTGTTGCTGTTTGTGGAGCAGGTTGTACAGCCGATACACATAAAGATTGCCACAAGGCTTCTTTACAGAGGTCACTGAAAGTCTTGTCTGGTTGTTTTTCCAAATAACTTTCTACTTGCGCTAACAAGCTTTCATCAGCAAGCTCTGGGTTGAACGTGACGGATTTAACTACCTTTTTTGACCATTGGAACATCAGCTTTATGCCCTAGCAGCGCGATTGGAGGATAATTGTGCCTCTCCATAAATATACTGCCCCAAAGCATTCGCCTGTCGGGAAGGTGCTGCTAAATGAGCATTAATCTTTGCTTCCTTGAGCAGACGTTGAACGTCGTCCCAGAAGAACTCACCACCCCCTCCAGTGAGAATCACATCGGTGACGCGTTCTGGCAACCAGGCTAGCACACGGCTACAGATTTCGCGCGAAAACATCTCTGTGAGGTTGGGAAGAAAATCGTCTAGGTTGGTGGGCTTGCTAGCGCCTTTAGGACGGTAATAGCGTTCACCTCTGGGTTTATTCACAGTGGAAATCAGCGCTAGAGATTGACTATCTGCTCCCTCGATTTCGGCGGACACCAATTCATAAAACTTATTCATGCCGAAGTCTTCGCTCTTAGAAGCACCTCTGGCAAAACGGAAGTTATCTACCATTAAAAGATCGACGGTTTGATGTCCAATATCAACAATCGCCACCGATATTTTTGTAAAATCGGGACTGCCAGGGCTTTTTTTCGGTTGAGCTTCAGACCACAGTAGGCTGCCGTAGCCCTCTGGCATTACCCATACCTTACTGACGTTCAGCGACAAAGATTCGCCTCGGAAGTTCAACACATGAGGACCACCTACTTGGCTAATCAACTGTGCTTTTTCCTTTTCAAATTGCTCTAAGGAAAGAAAAGGTAGACCCAGTACGACTGAGATATCGTCTCTGAGTTTGAAGTAGCCAGCACTTGCTAACACTTTTACCAGTGCAGCTTCTACCTTAGATTGTCCGACTCCTAGATTCGCCCCAAAATCGGCTGCTAGTTGACCAACAGCATATCCATTTCCTTGATACTCCAGCCACAAATCCATTAAGGGGTCAGTAGCCCTGGCTTCAAAAACACCGCCGCGTACTTGTTCTATTGACATCTGCTTCACGTTGGCAGGTACGAACACCACATTGTTTGGTTCACGACTCACACAAGTCTTGGTGGAAGTTCTGCCTAAATCAACACTGAGAATGGTTTTCCCAGAACCACCGCCTGTCTTGTTGGGATTGGTAATGGAAGGATTATTAACAGCATTTATGGGAGTCGTCGATGCTAACGGCTGCCTATTCATGGGTATAGCAGCACTATTCATAGGGTTAGCGGCGGAAGGTTGGTCTGTCATGAAAGCTCCTAGTTCAAACTTAACTGTAAAAAGTTGTCATGCTCATCTTACAAAAATGCGAGCAACCATAAATTCTAGGTTGCGTCAAGTGTAGCTAGAAATATGCCAAAAATTAATTCCGGCGATACCTCCGATAAGCTCTGCCAACGCACATCTAGTATTATTTGGCATAGTGTAGGCGAATTTTGGCCAGATGTAACCCCTGCTTTTACTACTTTCAAACCAAAAGCGTCCGTGTTTCATCTTCTAGTACGTCTTAACTGGCGCTTGAATATCCAGAAAACAAATCCTAAAACCAGACCCCCAAGTACGATTTTGGATACAGGAGCAAGGTACTTGTCCACAAGTTCATACCGACTACCCAAGGCGTATCCTGAGTATGTTAGTAAACCCACCCAAGCAGCGCTACCTACTGTTGTGTAAAACAAAAATGGTAGCAAAGGCATATTGCTGATCCCTGCGGGAACAGAAATCAAGGTGCGGATTCCCGGTACAAGGCGACCGATTAATACTGCTTTTTTACCTTGTCGGTCAAACCACTCTTTGGCTTTGGTGATATCTTTACTGGATATAGCCAGCCATTTACCATACTTATCAGCCCAAGCTTTCAAACGGGTTTCGCCAAAAAGCTTACCCGGATAATACCAAATAAGTGCGCCCAATACAGAACCCAAAAGTCCTGCAAAAAATACACCAATGATATTCAGCTTTGCCCCTTCTGGTTGATATGGACTTGCTGTAAATCCAGCCAGTGGCATGATCAATTCTGAAGGAATGGGGGGAAAAAGGTTCTCTAGAAACATTAGTAGGGCAATTCCCCAATAGCCAAAATAGTTGATAGTATTAGTTATCCATTCAAGCATTGAGTCAATTCCTGAAATTGCTGCACTGCTCTAGCCCTTGAAATTGAGCGATTTCTCGCTGACTACGAACCTCACAAAATTAATGAAACGAACCACTAGGTTTTGTTTTCTAATTTTTTAGATCCCCCTTTGTCGGTTTTTTAAAAGGACTAGGAAGGATCTAAAGATTTGATATCAAGTTTAAAAACATACTTTAGGGTTTTCTTCTCAGGTTGGGGCTGTGGTGGAGATGAGGCAGAAAAAAAAGACAAGGGAGAAAATTTTACCTTGTCCCCCCTCATCCCCCTCTGCCCCTCTTCTTGTTCTAGGCTGTCGGGGTCAACGATTGTACTCTTGGTTCCGATTGCCAGTCTAATGGATTCCAAACTCGATCTTCCAGCGCCATCTGCTCAATCAAACTTGCCAGTCTCAGGGCTTTGAGAGCTTGTTCACCACCTACTGAGGGTTGATTGCCACCATGTACACAGTTGACAAAATGTTCTAATTCTGCACTTAAGGGTTGAATATTGCTGGTGTAGACTTTTTCAATCACACCATCTTGCCTATAAAGTACTTGTCGGTGGTCGGTGAGAGAATTGGCACTAGTTTGTCGGTGAATCAAAATTTCATTCTTGAGAAAATCTGCCTCAGTAAATGAATTTTTGCAATGGGCGACAATCCGGCGAATTTTTCGGTGGGTGACTTTACTAGCAGTCAGAGTAGCAACAATACCATTGGCAAACCCCAAGGTGGCAGTTACGTAATCTAAATAACCAGAGTCCAGGGCACGAGTACCGCTAGCAGTCAATTTCGTTACTGGAGAAGCAGCTAATTCCAAAAGTAGGTCGATGTCATGGATCATTAAATCCAGCACAACCGAAACATCGTTTGCCCGATCTGAGTAAGGACTCATCCTGTGGGCTTCTAGCGCCAGCAATGCCTCAGTTTTCAGCACTTGGCTCAGTTCTTTAAAAGCTGGGTTAAAACGCTCAATATGACCTACTTGCAGGATACACCCAGACTCAGCTGCGGCATTTACTAAAGACTCTGCCTCAGAAATACTGGCTGCGATCGGTTTTTCAATCAAAACATGAATTCCCGCTAACAGACAGTTGATGCCCACGGCATAGTGCAGACGGGTGGGAACAGCTACACAAACTGCTTCCACAAGGGGTAGCAGGTCACAGTAATCTTCAAAAAAACGCACCTTGTAGTTGCTGGCAGTTTCTAACCCTCGCTCAACGTTAATATCTGCCACTCCGACTAGTTCAACATCTTTCATTGAACTCAGCACGCGAGCATGGTGTTGTCCCATGTTACCCACTCCAATCACGCCTATGCGGATCGGTCGTGGCTGGTTGCGCTGTGTATATGGATTCGGTTCTGCCACTGACATGCTATCTTGCACTATTATTATCTCCTCAACCACCAAATTTAGAGACGCTACGGCCGTTGGCGTTTATACTCGAAAGCCAGTTACGATCCGTCTAAAACCATCCAGATGGTAACATAGAGCCTATGTTTATGAAGAATTTCAAAGTTTGTGATCGGTTCCCGTAATCCAGATATCTTTTGTATAGATAGTTCGGGTTTGCTTTGTATTTTGCACTTTCTACAAAAAATATATGTCTTTTTATTAACTTTAAAAAATTCAATAAGACCAAAGTCTAAATTCTCCTTGACATTGCTTCCTGGCATCTTGTTAAGGTGTAATTTGGCGATTTGAAATCCAAAATTTGCAACCGAGATGAAAGCTGTAATTTTGTTATCTGGGGGATTGGACTCTTCCACAATTTTGTACAAAGCTAAGGCTGATGGCTGTGAATGTCATGCCATTTCCTTTGATTACCAGCAGCGACACCGACGAGAGTTACAGTCAGCCTTTTTTGTTGCTCAAAAAGCTGGGATCGTGAAACATCAGGTGGTTAATTTTGACTTACGACAATGGGGCGGTTCAGCACTTACGGACGACGCCATTGATTTACCCCAAAAACGTTCCCTGGATGAAATGTCTCAAAATATTCCTGTCACTTATGTTCCGGCTCGTAATACCATATTTTTAAGCTTTGCTCTTGGTTACGCCGAAGCGATCGCAGCAGAACGTGTCTATATCGGCGTCAACGCCTTAGATTACTCAGGATATCCTGACTGTCGCCCCGACTATATCCAGGCAATGCAGGAAGTTTTTCGCCTGGGAACCAAACAAGGGCGTGAGGGACAACCAATTAATATTGTTGCACCCCTAATCAACTTAAAAAAAACCGAAATCATCCAACTGGGTAACCAATTGGGAGTTCCTTGGGAGCTAACTTGGTCTTGCTATGTCGGTGGAGATGTCGCCTGCGGCGTGTGTGATTCTTGTCGCTTGCGGCTAGCAGCTTTTGCCGAATTGGGACTCGTTGATCCACTGGTGTATGCTTATTGAGTTAGGAGTGAGGAATTAAAATTCATAACTCCTAACTCTTAACTCTCAACTCCTAACTCTTCTATGCGTTGCAATTGAATTTGATGGAGGCGTGGACCAACAATTGACACCACAGTGAATTCAAGATTTTCATAACAGAAGGTTTCGCCTTTGGCAGGAATTTTTTGTAACTGATACAGCAAAAAGCCCCCTAGTGTTTGGTATTCTCTTGTCAAGGGCAAATTGAGATGCAAAACCTCGTTCAGGTCTTCGAGGTTGATTTGTGCCTGCACCAAAAATTTCTGCTCATCTAACATCTGAATCAGTAAGTCGTCGCTGCTTTCAGGAACGCTTGCGTCGCCAATGATTTCGGCAATGACATCTTTGATTGTCACTAGTCCCACAGTAGAGCCAAATTCATTCACTACCATGACCATAGCTGGTTTCTCTTGCTGCATCAGTGGCAAAAGTTCACTCAAGGGCGTGTGTTCTGGAACAAACCGGGCGGGACGCATCCAAGGTTGGATCTGTGTCTCTAAACTGAGCTTTCCTATAGCCAAAGGTTGTGCTAAGTCTTTAAAATAAA
Organism: Nostoc sp.; assembly: GCF_036919595.1. Lineage (GTDB taxonomy): Bacteria > Cyanobacteriota > Cyanobacteriia > Cyanobacteriales > Nostocaceae > Nostoc. The sequence continues at coordinate 11,667 of NZ_JBALCO010000134.1, forward strand.
CAATGCCGCGAACATCGTCCAAAGATTCACCAATCACGGGATAGCGAGAGTAACCAGTAGAAGCCATTTCTCTGAGTAATGTCTGGAAGGTAGCATCTTTTGACAGCGTGACAATACTGGTGCGGGGGATCATCACATCTTGAACCATTACATCCCCAAACTCAAAGACATTATTGAGCAGTTCTCGCTCCGCACGCTGTAAACCAGTAGACCCCCATTCTGTAGAGATAATCAGTTGCAATTCTTCGGGAGTCACAGGTGGCCTCCAGCCTTGACCTGTGTATTGGATGCCAAAAATCCGCAGAAAGCAACGAGTTGATTGATTGAGAATCCAGATGAAGGGACCAAAAAAACGCACGATCGCTTTTACCGAAGGCCCCAAAGACCTAGCTAGCTGTTCTGAGTACAGCATGGCTAAGGATTTGGGACATAGTTCTCCGATCACAATTTGCAAATAGGCAATCAAGAAAAAGGCAATGGGAATTGATAGAGAATGCGCCAGGAAGGTAGTCATACTACTTGGTAAAGGCCAAGATTTTAACCATGCATTCACTAGCATGACAATCGTACTTTCTCCAATCCATCCCAGTGCCAAACTAGAAAGGGTAATACCTAACTGGGTGGTAGATAGCAGTCGGTCAATACTACGTTGTAGCATCTCGACAGCGATCGCTGGAATATCCCCAGCCTTAACTAGCTGGTGAATACGCGATCGCCGCACACTCACCATCGAAAATTCCGCCGTCACAAAAAAGGCATTTATGGCAATCAGCAGTAGCACTGACAACAAGCGCAGCGCCACGTCTGTCCAAATTAAATTAGGAAAACCACTCACCACCAAAGCTCGTGTAAAACTCACGCCTTCCATTCTGGGATTTTGGATTTTGGATTTTGGATTTTGAATTAGGTTTTGGGGATTAGAGATTAGGCAAATTGTCTAGTACAGCGGGCGCTTAAATAAACCAACCATTCAAAATGGCGCAAGAGTTCAGAATACAACTCTTTTGACTTTTGACTTTTGCGTAGCGGTACTAGTACCATGTGCCCAATCTAAAATCTAAAATCTAAAATCTAAAATCTAAAATTGTCTCTCCTACCTTTCTACAGGAATATTCGATGCTTCTAGCTTCAATTTTTGAGCGGGATAATCAGTCAGAGCGAGTGATATCTTCTTGACATCATCAAGTAAAGCTGTAGGAATGCTCACTGTACCGGAAAATGTTGGTCCATTTGCAGGCAATTCTGTTGGTAAACCCTCTGTACTAGCACTCAGGGTTCGTCCTTTATCATCGGTAACATCTAAAAAACTATACAGGAAGCGCACAGAATCCTTACCTTTGTTCTGCATTTTCACTTTCAATAGCAAATCACCACCAGAGTAGCGGACAGATTGCACAGCCATAGTTACACCTTCGCTCTGGGCAGTAACTGGAAAACCTGGCTGGAGTTTTTCTTCAACCACTTGTGGGGGTTTTTCCTCTGGCTTCTGCTTGCTGCTATTGGTTTCTTCATCATCTTCCTCTAGCTTATCCGATTTAGCAGCCTTGGTTTTACCGTCAATTCGTGCCTTGACAATTTTCAGGATCTCTTCCTCTTTTAATAGCACTAGCCCTCCCTGTTGGGAGCTATTTGTCTTATTGCTGGCAAATTTGGTTGTAGGACGCCCATCTGGTGTGGTAACGCCTTTAAGTGCTGAACTACCGAGTTCAAACCCCAAAAACGCGCTCACAGAACCTGCTCCCATCATCAGGATTAACAAAATCAAAGTAAGAAGTACAGTAGAATTTATCTTCATCGCTGACAAGCTATCACAAAAGAATGCTGGTCTATTTAAGGATAGTGAAGCTTTTGACCTCAATCCTTAAAGGAACTTAATCCATATTAGTTTGCACTATTTCATGATCAAATTATGTAGTATAAAATCTAGTAAACTATTGTCTATTATTCGCAGGCGGTAAATCTGTGCTATAATTACGCAATTGGCTAAACTCAGTGCATGATAAATTTTCCTCACTCTAAAATTAGCAAATAAGGTTGACCTCAGAGTTTAAGTGATTGACTCACAGGAAGCCGAAACCTAAGAAAACAAGCGCCTTTGGCCGATTGGGGAGGCAGCGAACTCATAATTCGCCTTCAGGCTGGTTCGATTCCAGCAGGGCGCACTGAATCAATAAAAAGCAGTAATGTGTTGTGTTACCAGACCCTCAACGATGATTGGGAGATGAGTAATAGTAAATTATCTTGAGCATTGACATCCTAGTTCAACTCTTCCAGTCAGGATTTAATGAGTGCTGAGTCATGAGTTATGAGTCTTAATTAACTCCTCACTTCTTCTCATCCTTAAAACTTTAGGCTAACCTCACTTTTAATTTTTAACTCTCCTCTCAGCACTCAGCACTATTACCGAGGTGGTAAAGTTTCAAACCGGAATTCAGTTCCCACTTTGAGTTTGTTGCTATTGAAACGAGGAGACATCATCAGCGACGTGTCATAAGGATTTGGTAAATCAAGAGTACGAATATAAGGATCGTTGCCAACTTGCTGAGTCAGGACATCATGATATAAAGTATTAACCAACTCAGCATCGTGGGCAATTTCATTTTCTGGGAAGGAACCACCGAAACTGGAACCAGTTCCTAGAAATGAGTCTAGCTGACGCTTGAGGCTGCCATTTTCGTAGAAATTGCGATCGTGACGAAAAAAAGCTCTTTCAAATACATCATTGGTAGTTTCATAATTGGGTGTTGCCGTTTGGGCAGATGTAACAGAGGGAAAAGCAATACAAGCAGTAAGCAGCACCAATAAGCCACTAAAGGTTTTTAATTTTATACCCACGTTTCTGACTCCTCAATTTTTGTTTTGGGCGAATCTTAATTTATGCTTAAGTTCAGAACTCTGATGAGTTTAACCTTTGGTGTAGCACAACTTTTAATGTTTTGTAATGACGTATCCTACTGAAACTCTTACCCACTCAGATATTTGGGCAACCACTGCTGATTTGACCACCTTGCGCCACAAGTTACTAGATTTATTTTGCCAACTTGCTTATCAAGAGGGTGATTTTCTCCTCTCTTCTGGGCTACGTAGTTCTTATTACGTCAACAAGACACAAGTAACACTCCATCCTCAAGGCGCTTTGGCGGTCGGACGCCTACTGTTTCCTTTATTACCTGTAGATACACAAGCTGTGGGTGGTTTAACATTGGGGGCTGACCCAATTGTGACAGCAGTAAGTGTAGTTTCTGTTTATGAAAACCGACCGATACCAGCGCTGATTATTCGCAAGGAAGCCAAGGGTTATGGGACGAGAGCTTATATAGAAGGCCCCAGTCTACCAGAAGGTGCAAAAGTAGTAGTTTTGGAAGATGTGGTCACAACTGGGCAATCTGCTCTGAAAGCAGTTGAGCGTCTTAAAGATGCAGGTTATACTGTAAACCAAGTAATTTCACTGATAGATCGAGAACAGGGAGGAGGTGAGTTGTACCAGTCAGCTGGGTTGAAGTTTGAAACTTTGTTTTCAATTCAGGAAGTTCAGGAACGCTACCGACAACTTGTGAATTGATGAACAATAGGACTTCTACTAATTCGTAATTAAGAATTACAAATTAGTAGAAGTCTTTAATATGAAACAATAGGTGTCGGCTAATAACCAAGCCTTTTTTGTGGAGTACTGAATTAATCAGTGTAGCGATGGTTTCTGCTTCATTAAGTATACTGTTTTCGGTGTATTTCTCATTCAACAAAATACTTATTCTCCGGTAAAAAATATTTCCCTATATCCTGGCTGCGATCGCTCGCCGCAGTCAAGCTTTAATAGGATACTTATTGGCTTACTTAGTAAGTTGTGATTGTAACTTTGGTAATTTTTGTCTAATTACACGGAAATAATTTCTTTTAGCTTCATTTAAGGATGCGATCGCAATCTCTTACTCTTAGAGGCTGGGTAAGCGCATCTAAATTGGACTTGACAAAAAATATCGTTTATGTATGAACGAAAAATTCATTATTTGTCGTTTGTGACGATAAATAATGACTCGACATTTGTCAAGGCCAGCAGCGGGATTTGAACTCGCGACCTTCCGATTACAAGTCGGTATAACAAAAAACTATAAGCCTTGTTTTTCATGAGTTTTAAAAAATGTTAAAAATTAATGAGCTAATTTTGCGCTAACTTCAAACATGAAAAATTTTTCACTTTTGTCGTTACGGTTATGGAGGGCGTAGCAAGACTTTGTTGGCATCGCTTTGTGGAAGAATCGGTTTCGGTTGGACGTTTTGGGAAAGGGTTAAAATTACGGCGATTAAAACAACAATGGCTACACCTAAGTCAAATAAATTTTTTCGCTGATTTTCGTCAATTGAAAACTTAGTATATTGATGTCTTTTCAAATCTTTGATAGCCATCCCTGCCTCAAGCGCTTGTAAAACCTAGCTGTATTCCTGTTGTTTAGAACCGGATTGAAATGTGATCGCACCCAGTTAATGAAGCAATGCGCTTCGTCATGATGCTGACTACACAACGGAAAGATGTGAACCCCAGCGATTTCTCTGCCTGCGATGCTCCCTTGTTTATCAAAGTAAAGTGCATGATGAGTTTCAATCGCCTTTTGGCGACAACCTAGGTAGCAACATTTATAACGGTTGAGGCGCTTGCACTCCCTTGATATTTCTGTCCAGTTGTCGGCATAGCGGACAGAGTAGTCTTTCTTGCCGCGAGGCAACACGTTTTGCTTAATCGGTTGAATGTACCTCGCTTGGATACCTGTACTTGAGCGTTCTGGAAGTGCGATCGCACTCTCCAAACCCACACGAAACAAGTTCTTCGATCCACGAGTTAATGACTTCCGTTTGTGTGGGCTTGTAACGATTCCGGTTTTGGCGGAACTCACTACTTGTAATCCACGTTTCTTTGGCTCGTGCATATTCTAAAAGGTCACGCAAGTTTTGTTCTAATTCTTCGACCCTGGCGCGTTCGACTAAATCGCTAATATCAACTGACGCTTGGGCTAGTTTTGCCTCGCCATCACCGTAGGCATAAGCTTTGGGCGGAGGAAGTTGAGCAACAAAAGGCGGCTCGTTTGCTTTGACAACAAGTGCAAAGTATTGTTCGGGAGGTTCAGCTATACCTTGCAGCTTTTTCATCTTCACCATTCGCAACCGTGAATAAATTTGCCCTTTGAGCTTGGCTTTGATTTCCCGTGGCGGTTTAATGAATCGGTCAAGCGCTTCTAGGGCAGTAATACCAATGTAAAAGCGGGTGCAGTTATTAAGGTCGGGGATTTGCAAACCATAATTGCTGGGGTTGGGGTTTTGCCCAATCAAAATACACCGTACCAAACTAGAACGCCCTACCCATAGCACCCCTCGGTAAGCCATTGAGCATTGCTCTTTGTACAGAGTATGCAGCGCTGCGGCTTCATCCACTACCCAAAAATCAATGTCACGCTCAGGGAGCGGGAGGATGTAGCTTGGGTCTTCAAATAAGTGCTGAGGGATTGCCTCAGCTGCAAGAGCCGCAACATCAAGCCTATCGTTGACCTCGGCTTGCATTGCCAACACTCCCTCAACTGATTGCTTCCATCGGCGATACTGGGGCTTGAGCCGCTTGCCGCGATAAGTCCACTCAGAATCAGGGAATTTGGGGTCAACGATAAAGATGCGAACTTGCTTGCCAGTTTTGACGTGCAGTTCATCGCCACCCACGCACATCAAGTTATCAACCAGTACCGACTTACCACCGCCACTGGGCCCGTGAATCATAAAGTGAACCGACTTGCTATCACAAACCGCATTTACAAACCAATTGGGATCATCTGGTTCTGCGATCGCAGGCAGTTCCGATTCATTATCAATGACTATCTCATAGCTCGTTTCATAATTATCAACTTCTGGGGCAAAGCGAAATTCATATACACACTCGTCAGCGTCCCAGAGAATCGTAGGCTCACCCATTTTTACCCAAGTGCCAACTTCCTTGGAAATATTTTCCAGCTTCTTGGCGGGTGTCCCTACTTGTAACTCCACCCACACCGACACTTCCCGCAATCCTGGGATTTTATAAAACCCTTTTAATTGACAAAATACCTCATTCTTCTCCAAGCCCTGCAACAACAACTGGGCCACCCAAGCAGCAAAACCCTGTCTTGGATCTGGGCGGTTGGCAAGCCCCATTAATTTTTGTTGCAGCATGAGGATGGAATTCTCGCGCATTTGAATTTCTGCGATCACTCCTTTCTCCACTTCATCCAAAAGCTGAATATAATATTGCTCCTGCTCTTGCATGGCTGCGGTTAATTTACCCTCTGCCTTAACTAACTGCTGTTCCCACTCAATCAGTCCTTTTTCTTTAGCTTGTAACTGATGGGCCTTTTCTTGTACAAGGGCATCGCGTTGCTGCACTGTGGTAATAAGTTCACCAGACTTTTGGGAAAATTCAACCTCTAGCCCTTGCCGCCAACTCTCCCGGTGCTGACGGGCGACTAAATCTGATTTTTTGGGTAGTCCCAATAGGCGTCGTAGCAGCCAGCCGGAGATACCAGCACTAACAATCGCCCCAGGAATTAAAAAAATTGGTGCAGACAATCCCGCACCAATAGACGTAACTGAGGCGCTAACTATCAACCAATCGCGTACATTCTGCCGATTATCCATCCAAGTATTACGGTTGGTATGACTGCAAATTTGGTGATTGTTTCGGTGTCAGAAATTGGGGTTAAATTGCCAAAATTGGCGTTCCACCAACACCAAAAGAATATTCCGGCAGATGCCAAAACCACCAGTAAAAACCAGTACGCGTCAAGCAGTAGGCAGATTCTGCCGAGGGCGATCGCGCTACTGAAGCAACAAAGGTATAGGGTTGTCCAGTATTTAATCATCGAATTTAATGTCTTCCACTGGCTGTAACAGTCCAGAAAGCCCTTGCATAAATGATGGCAATGTCACGGTGACAGCAGTACCACTAATCATCGCTAGTTCTCTATCTGCCTCAATAGAAAGCCTTTGTTGACCGTTGCTAGTCAATGCCTGTTCTAAGTCCATCTTGGCTTTGTCGAGGTTAGATCGTTTTTTCTCAAGTTCAACACTGTAACGCTCAACTTCAATGGCAACACCTTTAATAGCGGTATTTTTTTCGGCACGAGAAACGCGATTATCAGCCACCGCAACTTGATATCTATTCCAAGTCGTAGAGGTATTGGTGAGCGCCGTTGCCGCCTGTACGCCTGCCCCCATAGCTTCAAATTGCTTTTGATGGGCATTGTGCATTTGTTTTTGCACCTCAAATCGCTTACTTTGCACCTGCCAAGCATTACCGACATTTTGCAATTTGGCTAACTGGATATCTCGCTCATTGTTGGTTATTCCTTCTCCTGCGACAGCAAGCCTTTTACCGAAGGGTCTGACTGGAGAATAATAGTTATCACCGAAAGTTACTGACGGCTGCTGTACCCAGTTATTTGGAGTCTTTTTTTGTCCGTTGGTTCCGTCTGCGCTGTTATGCATTGTGATATCCTCGCTCTTTGATCTACTAATGCTTGTTGAATTTCAGCGTCTACTTGGGCTTGGGACTTTTGGGCTTTATTCCACAGCAAGCCACCACTAGCACCAAGGGCAAGCACTGTCACCGCGATGCACACTCCCCACAACAAAAATGAGCTTGGGACTTGTTGTATTTTGGGTTGGTGAGATGTTGAATAAACTGGCTGCCATCCGATGATGTCTTGCTTCTGGTCAACTTCTGGATGCTGCATCTGTTCGACTCCTAAGAGGTAGATGAAGATGAGCCAGTTGATTCGCCAGAGCAGGGAAGCAGCACCACTTCGTGGTTCGGCAGTCGCTCCTGGGGGAAACCCCCAAGATCGCGCTGCCTCACTTTTTGTTGTGGCATCAGCACTCGCCCCTGCAATAGAGCCTGGTGCTGCGCCTCGAAAGGGGCAAGCATCCCCTCTTGAAATTGAAGCATCATGTCCGTTGCTGTGTCGCCATAATCCCCATTAGCAAAATCTTCCATGAGCATCATGAATGCAGCTGGCACAACAACTTTTTTCATGCCTTCTTTCAGGCTGACGGCTGTCTGCATCAAAGCGTCATTCATCCCGCCAGACACGTTTGGTGGTGTTTTGGGCGAATGCTGACTATCGACGCGCTGCCTTTTATTTTTGGCTTCTTCGACCGCTTGTTTATCTTTGGCATTCATTCCACTTGTCTCCTATTACATGTATTGCTTCACCTCTTCCCCGCTCATCAACTAGCTTCCTAAAAAGCCTTACGCACTCAAAAGCTTCACGATATAGTCCGCCGCGCGTGTATCTGATCAATCCTAGTTCTGACAAAACGGCGCGATCGCGTCTAATTTGCGATGGGTGTAAACCTAACTCTTGGGCTGACAGATTAATCGGCAGCCAATCAATTTGCGGGTCAATTTCAAGTTGTTTTTGACTCACGACTCAGAATTGACTTAACTTTGACTATTAAAAACCCACTGCTAGGAGTGGGTCAAGAGGAAATACATAATATTATGGTTAAGTTCAGTCCGGCTCCACAATGTACTTTGGCAAAACCCCCAGCGCTTCTCTGACTTTGTACATCTGGTCGGCCAACAAAAGAACGGATGCCAAATACTTAGGGTAAGAGTCTCTGGATGTACCCCATTTCCAATTTTTTTCTATGGTCTGAAATTCGACAACTTGCGGTAACAGCCTTAAAAACTCCAGAATACAGGCTTTCCGGTAGAGGTACTCACCAGGATAAACCCCATAAAGCTTAGGAATCCATTTCTCACAAAACTCTTGCGGCTCCAATCTCCCCTCACGCTGTTGAATTTTTCGGTACGCTTCAGGGGTTAAAGTAGGCATAGCAAATACCATAAATTTATGATATTATTATCACCATAAATTTATTCCCCTGGCAAAATCCTAGCAGTGATCGCACCAGCTAGTATGCTCACACTGGTCTACATCAACCTCAGAAATGAATTGCGGCATGGTTCGGTGACTGAAGGCAAGCAGATAATGATTAGACAGATTGCAGCGCTGGCTAATGCGAGTCGTGATTTTGTAAAAGGCTAAAGAATTTTTCATAACCCAAATGCGATGACCTTTTCTAAAGAGTGATTTTTTGTAATTTAGTTACAAAAGTGATATCATAAATTTGATTGTGGTTACGAGTTCCGTAACCCATAACATCTACTGGTGTATCTATTACCGTGCTATGTCTCTGTCAAACAAATTTCCGAAGTACAAGGGTAAAAGGACGGAGGAATTTGTTGCGGGTCAAAGGGTAAAAGAGTTTCAATCTTTTGAGAGACAAGCTGACAAACGGCTAGAAATCTTAAAAGCTGCCACTAGTAAAGAGGATCTAATGCAGTTACCTAGCAATCGCTTTGAGTCTTTAACAGGAGATAGAAAGGGTCAGTATAGTATCCGAATTAATGACCAATGGAGGATTTGTTTTAACTGGCCAGAAGAATCTCTTGAACCCTTCAACATCGAAATCACTGATTATCACTGAAGGAAGATAAAATGACACGTTTACCTATCCACCCTGGAGAAATCCTTGCTGATGAGATTAATGAATTAGGTATATCCGCAAGTGAGCTAGCGCGTTTTCTTGATGTGCCTAAAAATCGAATTACTGAAATAATCAACGGAAACAGAGGAATTACTGCCGATACAGCTTTACGATTGGCGCAGTATTTCGGGACTAGTGCTGAGTTCTGGATGAACTTGCAAAAAAATTATGAGCTTCGGTTAGCTGAACAAGCAACAGGCAAAGAAATCCAACAGACCGTTCGCCCTCGCGTATTAGCCTCTTGTTCATGAGTTACAACTTAAAACTATTTCAGCATAGAAATGATGGGAAAGCGATTGCTTTTGCTCATTTTTTTGCAAGTGAAGCCTCCTGAAAAACTTTTCACAATCCCGACCTCACTCTTTAACCTCATGAAAAATTTTTCATGAGGTTAAAAATCAGTTATTAATTTCTAGAAGCGCGGTGCAGTTCCATTGCTGCATCTTCCAAGTGTTTGATCGCTTGCTCAGGATTTGGTCTTTGGCGGAACATCCAAGCTGCGATCGCCTCTAGTAAATCCTGGAAAGAAAAGCCCTCTTGTTCTAATAGAGTGATGAATTCATCGAAAAATTTAATCAGCCCCTCTCTTCTGGAATCTCGCAAAGCGGTGCGAATGTGTAGCTGTTGCTCGGAATCAATCATGTTGTTCACCTGTAAAAAGAAGTTGTTTGACTAAGCCATCCATCACTTACCAATCCTTATCTCCTACCGCCACCTCGATGAGGGCATTCTTGAGTAGATCCATTGCTGGTAGCGAGTGCTGGAACGGTAAAAGAATGCGCGAGAAATAGAGCCGCACTTGCAGCTATTAGCAAAGTTTTCAGTTTCATAGATTTTGATAATTGATTTAAAACTTGTGGAACTATGCCTTAACCTGCGCTTGATGTGGCGATTGGACGTGCTGCATCCAATCCTGAATCGTCACCACTTCATCTGCACCCTTAGCCACTGCATCGACAACGTGCTTGGCGTAACTGTTTTGAGCATGGTTTGGATGGTCAATTTTGTTTGATGCCCAAGCTAAACACATGGTTTTTACCAGGTCGTCAACAATGTTTACTTCAAGCTGACTTGGGCGCTCAACATTTTGGAAACTTAGCCACTCCTTAACTAAATCAACAGGGTAGTTAAGTAGAGTCCGTATTTGCTTAACTCGTAAGTCTTGTGGGTGTACTACAGTTTTGGCTGTTCCATTACTAGAACCTTTTAACTGCAATCGTCCTTTAGTTTCGGTATTTTTTTGGCCGGCGACATTACCATCGTTATCCTCGTCAGCTGCTACGCTTAGAATTGCACACAAGCTATAGCGTCGTGCATAGGTTAGAGCAGAGCCAATTTTTTGGGGATCGTTGACTCTCGGCTGATAGCCCAAGAGTTAGGCATCCAACATAAGAACTTTTTAGCAAATTTAGACAAGTACATTGAGGAGATAGAGGAGGACTGGGGGACTGTCGCGTTTGAAACGCGAGAGTTCAAAACCAACCAGGGCAATACTTCAACAGAAAGGGTGGCGTTTCTAACGGAACCCCAAGCAACTCTGTTAATGACCTACAGCCGCAATACTGAACAGGTTAGACAGTGCAAGCGACAGCTGGTCAAAGCATTTGAAAAAGCAAAACTAGTTTTATCAAGTGCGGTTGAGTTGCGGGTGGTGGAGCTAGAGCAAAAATTGGCAGCACAGAGTGAAGCGATCACTCAACTGCAATCTCAAATTCAAAGCTTACTACCATTACCTGCTGACTTTATCCCGCCAGGATGGGACGCGGATATATGGGCAACACTGCCACCTCCGGATAAGCGTCATTTTAGGTTTATGTTCCGCCGTCGTCGCTTCCGTCCTGGTAATGAGGTTGAGGTAAAAACATTGTTTGCTATCACCAGTCACCAAATAAGACTTCAGCAAAGGGCTGAGGTTGAACGACTAATTGGGGAGGTATCAGAGGAAGAAAAGCAGAAGTTTGACGCACTCAAACAGCAGGTGTTGAAACAGTATTGCTCATTTGGGGGTGAGTCATGACCACAGCATTAAAATCAATCAATGGTGGCAGGCAACAGGGCAAGAAACCAGCAACAGAAGAGAAAACAATTAGACCGCACTGCAAAATCTCAATTGAAGATGTTGATTGGGTACTTCAGCAAGCCCCCTCTGTTCAGGAGCTTTATCTGGAGTGTATTAGAGCAGAACAGTACGGCGGGGCTGCTCATGAATTAAAAACCAATCTGACATACAAATCTTTTCAGAAAGCCAGCACCGTTCTCTCTGCTCAGGGCATATTCGAGTTTGAAGAATTATTTGGGCGATTGCCTTCTGGTAGACCTGGTTTGATTGGGTATCGCGTTCGTAATCTTCACGGTTATTACAATCGCTTTTACTGGGAATCGTCCACATCTGGGGAAAGCAATTCGCATGACGAGAAACCTGTACATGCCGGGAAGGAAATCAACCAACCCGAAGAAAATCAAAAACACTCCGACGTGGAGCAAATCCAGCTTGATTTGGAAACGTTCCAAAAGAATGGTCAAAAAAGTGAAGATTTACAAGGGTTTCAAACTACTAACAACGGCGCTAACAACTAATTAACTACCTACCAACAACCAACTAAGGTTGTTGGTAGGTAGTTGGTTCTGACGCACTTGCTGAAATTTTGCGTGTAGATGAAACGGCGATCGCACTCTTGGGGAGTGCGTCGCCGACTATTGTCGAGGTCGTGGAAGAGAAGGAAGAAGAATCGCCGACGGCGACAGACTGCACGACGTTAGCGCTTGTAGATACTGCATCAAGTCAACCTGCTTTGTTGTCAGCAGAAAACCAAAATTCTGGTGATTCGCGAGGAGACTGTCATGAAGGGACAAGTTCTGCCGCCGCAAAAACATTAACTCAAAGCGAGATATTTGATTGGTTGGATAGAGCGGATGTTGGAGTTTGCCCCCCACTGTGGGTAATTCAATATTTGCTAGATAGCAAGTATTATGCCAGTATGAGAGCTTCAATAACTAAGTTTGAGCAAAAGTGGAATGTGTCTGTAATCGATTATCAAGCCACGCTAAAGGAAGAGAATGAAGTTGACTGCAATAAGGCGAGAGCGGCGCGGAAAGAACTGCGGAAAGAAAGAGAAAGCAAGCTTAAGTTAGCGAGTATGTCGGGCGATAATCCGGGGTTAGATTTTCTGCTTGAATGCTGAGATGATGTCGCACTCTGGAACAAAGTCAAACAGCTGATTGCCCAGTATCCAGAATGGGGTGTTGGTTATGCAGAGAGGAGGTTGGTTGGTAGGGATAGTTCATGAAGAATTTTTCATTCCATCATATTGGGTGAATTCTTGGTTAACCAGTTTTGTTCACCTAAACGTTGCCAAGCTTTGCGAATATGTTCTGGCTTAAATAGTTTACGCTTACGATCGCTCCATTTATGCACCAAGGCGATCGCTTCTTCACTATTTTTTGCTGGGCTGGGGTGTTTAGTAACTACCCAGTGAACTGTCGCTAATAATTCCATGCCATATGGCGTTTCAAAGCCGTATATAAGTTTGCTAACTCGTTCTAAACGCTCTTGGGCCTCTGTTTCTGTTTTTAAAAAAGTCTTTGCTGTTTCTCTACCTTCTGGCAATACATAAATGCTTGCTCTGCCAGTACCGTCACCATAACCAAGAATGTAATGACCTTCTATGTGTTTCAAAACTTGGTTAAGGTTATCTGCGTAGGGGCCATATAAATGCTTTTGATAAGGTAACTTGAGCAATTCACCTGTTTCTTGGAGAAAATAGGCAAGTTTTTGGATTTCTAGCTTAGTTAACTCATAGCCAGGAATACCATAAGCTTCCAATAGTCGAATGATTAAGGCTCGTCCACGGGTCATGTTGGGTTTTTTAGTTGCCACCTGCATTTTTTCTGCTGCTGGTGCGCCTGATGGCTCAAAAATGATTACTTGCACATGAGGCAGTTGGGCAAAAGCTGATTCTATTAAAGGCTTAACTTCTAGCCAATTTAAGCCACCGTTGCCGCATCCTAAAGGGGGAATGGCAATTGAGGTAATACCTAATTTTTGCACTTCTGCAACTAAAGCCACCAATCCACTTTTGATGTCTTCTATTTTGGATTTGCTTTTCCAGTGACGCTTGGTGGGGAAGTTTATGATATATCTGGGATTAAACAGGCTACCTGTTGAGACGGTAAACATCCGTCCTGGTTGCACTTCTCCTGTACGACAGGCTTTTTCGTATTGGCGAAAGTTCTCTGGATAAGCTTGCTTAAATTGCAAGGCGATACCTTTACCCATGACACCGACATTATTAACGGTGTTAACTAGAGCTTCGGCCTTTTCTTCTAATAGATTGCCTTGCTTAAACTCAATCATCTCCCTTCACTTTCCATACATTTGTACTATAATTTTACATTTATCTCAAAGCTTTTAATAATACCATTTAGAGTAAACCCCAACAGGGGTCTTAACTTTAAAGTTTTGTAATATTTGTCTGACTTGTGCTTGAATCGTGGTGTTAATAACTCCAATTTCTTGAATTAGTTGCCAAGGGAAAAACTGATGGACTAAAAACTCGGCTTGTCTTCGGCGTTTTCTGTCACCGTCTTCTTCTGTATCAGCCCAGTAGTAAGCTTCCATAATTTCCCAGTCAATCATCCCATCTAGATACAAATATTCAATTTCATTAAAAAAATCTGTATATTCCATAGCTGCGTGTCCATCCGCACCTACAAAACATAGTCCCGCACTGTCAACAGCTTCGGCACTAGAGACTAAATGTAAAATTGGTATTTGTCCACCGCTATATTTATCTACAGTTTTTTTGTGATTAGCATAGAGCATAGGCGAACGTGGAGCAAAATAGAACGGTACATAATCATGTAAAGTTCCACCAGCGCCACAAGGGACACTTTTCATTCCTCGTCTATCTTGGATGTGTCCATGAGCGATATCAAAGTATTTAGTTTTTTCTTGCCTTAGCCTGCTATTAGACATCAATCCACCTGATTGGAGAATGGAGGATAAGTTGTCGATGTGGGTGATGTGGTAGATAGGGGTGGGCATTACAGTATGCAGTTACAGGTATAGCTAAATTATTTTTAACCTGATTAACTCTTACTTTTCCAGTTAATAAGTTGTATGCACCCTTGGGGGGTGCGTCGCCTCCATCCGTCAGCAGCGCGTGAGAAAAGAAAGAATCGCCTACGGCGACAAACAGCACAACGCTGAGAAGAGTGGATGAACAAGAGGGTCAATCCGCTTCGTTGCTGACAGAAAATCAGGATTCGGGTGTTGAACCGAGAGACTGTCATGAAGGCGAAAGTTGCGCCGCGCCTGCTGTTTTACCTTTACAAACCCTTACAAACACCGAGGTATTAAACATCCTAGATGCTGCAAGCCAGGGAGTTTGCCCCTCTCAAGATGCGATCGCAGTCCTTATGAAAACATCTCATGCACGGTCACTCATGGGTGCAATTACTTTAAATCCGCAGTGGGGCATCAATTTGGCGGATTATTCGACCGTTCCGCAGGATTTTGCTCAAAACTCTAAATTGCGATCGGAACAACTCAATCGACTTAAATCCTATGCAGCAATGGGGGAATGTCCACCAGACGAATTTCTGCAAGAATGCAAAAATGACCCGGTGCTGGCGATTCAAATAAAACGAATGGGATTGCAAAAACTTTGGTAAATATTCTCATGCAAAAAGAAGCAATATCTGATCATTCTTGAATTGAAAGCGGTGAGCGTGTAGTAAAATTTGCTTACCTCCGTAAAGTGGAATATGGTTTTAGATTTCTCCAGTCAAAATCTCCGAGGACGCAACTTTAAAGGTAGGAAAGACCTTGCGGGTGCAAACTTTAGCAATGTCGACATGCAAGGGACAAACTTCACTAATGCTAATTTAACAGGTGCAAACTTCAGCTATGCCAAAGCTGGACTGCAACGCCGTTGGGCAATTTTACTAGTCCTTCTCTCGTGGCTGTTGTCGGGAACTTCAGGATATTTATGGGCTTTCAATGGTAGGTTGGTGTTGTTCATATTTGATTCCTCCGGGGAAAATGACTATATTGTAGGCTGGACTGTACTAATCATATTGATTGCTTTCTTTATTATTACGATTCGCCAAGGACTATCAGCTGGTTTAGGAGCCTTCGCCTTCGTCGCAGCCGTAGCCTTTGCCTTAGCCGGAGGCTTCGCCTTCGGCTTCGCCTATACCTTCGCCTTCGCCTTCGCCGCAGCCTTCGTCGCAGCCTTCGTCGCAGCCGTAGCCTTTGCCTTAGCCAGAAGCCTTGCCTTCCCCTTTGCCTTCGCCGGAGCCGGAGTCGTAGGCGTAGGCTTCCCCTTCGCCCTAGGCTTTACCTTCGCCGTCGCCTTCGCCGTCGCCGGAACGTTACTTAGCATCTACATCAGTTGGCAAGCCATGAAAGGAGACGAAAAACACTCCTTAATTCGTAATATCGTGATCGCCTTTGCTGCAACAGGAGGTACAAGTTTTCATGGCGCTGACTTAACAGGTGCTGATTTCACCCAAGCTACGCTCAAAAGTACAGATTTGCGAAACACTATCCTTATCTGTAGCTGTTGGCATCAAGCCAAAATGCTTGACCGTATTCGTCCTGGCTCAACTTATCTTCAAAACTCACAAGTACGTCAACTGTTGGTTACAGGACAGGGACAGGACAAAAACTTTGACCGTCAAAACCTCCGAGGTATCAACTTAAAAAAAGCTAACCTAGCAGATGCCAGCTTTATTGGCGCTGACCTCAGTGAAGCCAATTTGCAAGATGCAGATTTGTCAAGAGCAAAACTGAAGCAAACGCAACTAGACTGCACAGATTTAACAGGTGCAACACTCACTGGAGCAACTATAGAGGACTGGGGTATTACTGGTGAAACTAAACTCAATGAGGTGAAATGTGATTACATCTTCATGCGATTAGAAACAAAAGACAACCCAAATCGCTGCCGTAAACCAGATGATTGGAATAAAAACTTTGAAAAAGATGAATTTACAGAGTATATTGCTCCCATTGTCAAAACTCTAGACCTGTACCACAACACAGAAGTTAATTTTCGTGCAATCCAAATAGCTTTAAACCAGTTAATCGAAAATAATCCAGAAGCAAAAATTCAAACTGTAGCGGTAGAAAAACGTGGAGTTAATAAAAATAAACTTTTAATCAAAGCTGAAACAGCAACAACCGCTAATCACTCAGAATTAAATGCCGAATATTTTAAGAGTTACGACACTTTTATATCTTTATCACCAGAATCTTTATTAGAATTACTAAAAGAAAAAGATAACACAATTAGTTTATTAGACAAAAAAATTGAAATAGCGCTAAAAACAGCTATTGAAAAACATAGCGTTAATACAGAAACCTATAACAATCAAGAAAATACAATGTCACAAGCACCGAAGTATAACCTTAATAATCCAAAATTTGGTGGTGGTTTTTCAGGAGATGAAGGCACTACGATAGGCGGAACTTTAAATGATTACTCATCAAATATTGATTATTCGTCAAAACAAAACCTTACTGAAGCTGCCGCAGATATTCAACAGCTTTTGACTCAACTGCAAACTCAAGGATATAGCCAAGAGAAAGCGCAACAACAAGCTGCTCAGGACTTGGCAAAGAAAGCTGATAATGACCCCACAGTTTTAGGCAAGTTGGTTAAATGGGGACAGTCATTAAGTGATACCGCCGCTAAAACAACTGTAAGTGAAGCCGCAAAAGAAGTTTTCAAGATAGCGCTGAGACTATCGGGTATACCCATACCATAATTTTTAACTATGACTCGGCTATCTGGCAAAATCGCTCTACATAAATAAAAACAAGACCCCGTGAAAAATTTTTCATAGGGTTAGTTGACGCAAGCTGAAGAGCGATCGCTCTTAAGCTTGCTAACCAGATCCGCAAGTGCTAGAAACAGTGGTGTTTACGGCAATTCTAACGAAGAATAATGAAAAACTTTCGGTGGAAGCGGATTCTGCTAGCTACAGGCTTGGGCACGTTAGTCATATTTATCGTCGTAACAGCTTATCGTGAATGGCAGGTAACACAAGGTTGGTGCGTTCGCTTTGCCCCTGATGGCAGGCAGACGGCTGTGTATGGCGATGACTGCCGGAAGTGACCATCGCCTTTCATGTCCATACCAGGTGAAAAATTTTTCGTGTAGTTAGTTCACGCTTGGTGAAGGGCGATCGCTTTTGCGATGATTGCTAGAAATGAGCGATGTCTGTGGTGAGCTACGCGTGATCACCTTCATCCATGAAAAATTTTTCAACTATCAAGAGTGTATTACAGCACTTGCTTTCAAATTGTGATTGGGATTTGATAACTCTTCCCTAATCCTCTTCTCCAAAAAGAAAAGCCAGTTAATGCACTCCATTTGAGATTGCCAGTTGAGGAGTGGGTTTTCATTCTCGTGAACCACTAAGAGTGCTAACGATGCCACACCGGCACAGGCACGACGCGGTGCAAGTTCACGCATTGCAAAGCTTTGGGTAAATCCTTCCAAGTCAACATCCCAAACATTAATAGGAGTGCTGTTGCCATTGGGAAAAACCCGCCAGACCGCAAAACGATGTGTGTGTGGAGAGCTATTCGCTCGAATTTTGATAGTGGTGCCCTGGAATTTCCCAAATACTTCTCCATGTAAGTCTGGGAGATAGTCAAGGGTGACGAGGTAATCGCAACTTCCGTGCGGTGAAGTGATACGGTAGGTTGCAAGTCCCCCTGGTGTGGTGCGTTCAATTCGCAAAATAGCGCAGTATTTGCCGTACCATCGCTTGATGATTTTTGGTGAGGTGCGGCGTTTTTTCTTCGGCTTGAATAATTGCCGAATCCATCGCTGTAGTTGCTGTAGCCATTCCACATTACTTCGGCTCCTTGGTGGATAAAAGTTTCCCAAAAGCCAGAGCGATCGTATCGGTTGGCAAGCCCAAAATCCCAGCAATTAAAACAACACAGGGATAGAAAATTTGGGCGTTGAGTTCACGGGTGGCGATCGCAAATTCAATCTTCCCCCCGGTTTCGATTTTGAAGGAAGTATTTATAGACTGAACTCCAATCAGGGTCGTGAGGAAAAGTGCGAATAAATAGGAATATCCCTTGCCAAGGCGAGAGTCGTTTTTTGGTGGGGTGATGGCCATTTTTTGGCAAGGTGGGTGTACAGTTTCAAAATTCCCCAAATAAAAAACGCCCCTGTCTAGAGGCGCTGATGATGGAGAATGGGGAGATGTTAGGCGTAGCGGCAGAGATAACCTTTGTAGTGTGATCGCTTGCCACGAGCGACTCTAATTAAGCCAGAATGATCCAATCCAGTCTCCTTACTGAATTTAAAAATATTCGTGACTGCCAATTCTTCCCCTTGTGGCGTGGTTACAATGTAATCCTTGGCTTTTCCTCGAAGTGCCAAACGTTTAATGCGGATTTCTTCAGGTTCATCAACTAGGTGACACATCCAGCCTTTGTAATGACGCTTCTTACCATTCCATACGCTCCAAATTGCAGAGAAACTTAAGCCTTCCTTAATACAAAATTCATACAGATTTTCGACTGTGATTTCAGCACCAGTGGGTGTTGTGACGATATACTCCTTAATTCCAAATTTCAGCTTTAGTGCGGCGATCGCTATTTCCTGCTCTTCTTTTGTGACATGAGCGTAGCGACATTGCCAGCCTGCGTGAGACAAATATCTACCCTTCGCACAGTCAATCATGTGTGTTGATGTCAAGTTGTGATGACGACAGAATGCTGATAAGTTCTTGACATCAATATCTTCACCATCTGGACTAGTAACTATATAATCTTTGGAATTTGCTTCTGTTGCCGTTTGAGCAATTTTTTTTCGTATTTCAGGAGACAGAGGATTGTCTACATTGAACTTTCGCAGGTTTTCCATTAACCCTGGAGGGCGTTTTATACCTCTAAGTTTTGCGGCAGTTTTGGCTACCGCTTCGGGTGATCGCTTTATCCCAATCCTAGCCTCGCTAGCTATGCGTTTAACTTCCTCGGATCGTTTGATGCCTGTAAGAGCAATGCTTATTCTCTGCCTGGTTTCAACAGAAGCTTTTCTACCTTTAAGCTTGCTCACGCCGTTTCTTTTACCTGGGTAAAGGCAGATGGCAGATGGGTTGATATTGTAGCTTTTGTTGTGATATCCAACCCCATTAGCATCAAGAAAGACTTGCTCAAAATCCAAACATTTTTCTGATGGACAGACCAAGGCAATCTCGAAAGTGAATGCGTCTATGCCGTACTTATTAAAGTGATTTTGGAGTATTGGAGAGTGGTGCTTTCCGTGATTTAATGTCCAACGGTGAAAAGTTGCCCTCTTTCTGAAGCCTTTAATGCCGGATGCTGAACCGATGTAAATAAAATTGTTGATTTTGCAGCGAATAATATAAACACCCGTTTCGTTGCTGTTACTATACATATAGATCTTGCTTTAATTACGACAAAGTGATGGTTTAGTGACTCATATTTTGTTGATAGCAAAGTATGAGCCACGCTTTTATGTGAAACTAATTATACTATGAAATAAAAGCTCAAGTCTATACTTGGTAAGGACTTGAGCTTTTTAAATATTTGATTTTATTCTTGATTCTTAATTTAAAGAATATCTGGTAAGCGTGGGTGAACCCTGTCCCATAAATGAAAGCGACACTTTACATATTGCTGTCGATTCCAGTGATTTATCTACGTTCATCACCACAGTCGCACCCTTTAAACCATCACCTACTGCATAACCTGGAGGTGGTGGATCTTGTTGCCAAACATAAACCTCACGCCCTGAAACAGCGTTAGCGCCAGCGTAAAAAACACGCCGGAAAGCTTCATCACTAGAAAGTAAATTTGCAGTCCAAGGCAGTTCCCAGGATTGTCCGGTGATCGCCCCATCTTTATAGCCAAGGACATCTTCAAAAACCAGCACATCAGCCCGATCGCTATTCAATTTTGCGCTCAATTGTGTACCACCCAGCAGCCGCAATTTTGCCACGTAATTAGCTGTGGAACTGCCTGTTAATGCAGCAGTGGTGGGTTCGACATGCAGAACAGTATCACCAAGTTTTGCGTCTTGAGTTAAGTAAACAATAAGCTTATCGGTGCCATTGTCAAAGGTCAAAGGTGTGCCACCTGCGATCGCCCCTGTTAATGCCGTCACAGTGATGGTAGATGATGCGGCAGTAATGCCAGTTGTGGCGATCGCTGATACGTCATCTGGTTCGGTACGATCGCCCAGTGGAAGTAAGGCGACAAACAGCTTTACCTTATTACCCGCACCGACTTGAAAATTCTTGCTCATTCTGATCTCCGGTTAAACCGCAGTCAGAGTTCCCGAACCTCCCAATCCTTCAAGAAAATCTTGCATTGTTCGACAGTCAATAACTTATTAGATGCTGGCATTGGACTAACTCTTTCTATCAAGTAATCAGCAGGTAATTCCCCTGTCAATTGTCCAATTACTTCCATTAAACTTTTATTTGTATCCCACTGCTTGAGGTGAATTTCCCAGGTGTTTGTGCATGTGCGATCGCCCCCTAAATTTCCCTGCACTTCTGGGTATGGCTGTTTGATTACCACTTCAAGTCCTTGAACTTTGGTTCCGTTTTCTGGATAATTCCAACCTTTGTCTGGGTCGGGGAGACAGGCGATCGCGATTGATATGGTGCGATCAGGAAATGTGTAAGTTCCTAAGAAATCTTCTAATATTGTGAATACATGGGTTCGTAAAACAAGAGCTTCTATCACGGCAGTATATTAATAATTTAAGGCTTTAGTGGGGGATTAGTTATGGGAGAAGCAAAACGCAGAGTGCAACTAGGGCATGGGCGACAAAAGCCTGCTCTGCCAGATTTAAACAAGCCCCGCGACTGGACTATCAATAGCTATAATCCCCATACCGATACATATTTGATCGAAAGTGCTGAAAATGGGGCTGTAATAGTCTCTTGCTTAAAATGTCATCAAAAGCTAAAGGAGGGTGCTATTTACAAGGGATATAAAGATGAAAATAAATATCTTCAAATTGTGGAGTAAGCAGAGGCATCCTGCCAAAAAGCCAAAGTTGAATAATTTTTCAACAATAACGCAAAGCAGCAAAATGCGCCACAGAGAGTATCCCGGTGGACACTTTCAAAGCGAAGTCTGCTGGGTAGATACTCTATCCGGCGAGCTTCGCGTTCAAAGCGATTTATCAAGTTGCTGCTGCATAATTCCTGCTGCATCGCACTTCTCAAGCCCGACTTTTGTCCAGGGTCTAGCAGGTAGTTCAGTGCCGTTTTTAGTAGTTGCTCCATCATGTACGATCGCAGCATAATCAACTTCCCAAGTGTACTCAGCAGCGCCCGTGGTGCGGCTAATTACAAGAGAATCGTAGAGTCCTCCGGTATCGTAGATATCACGAGGACTGCCTACGAGGTCGGAATTTTGGCGGAGAGTTTCACGCGGCCATTCCCAGATATCAGAGGTGATCGCATTTTGAAACGCTTCTCCCTGCGCCTCGGCTGCCACATCAAAAGCGCGGTTGATGATGGAGTTTAACTTTGATTGGTTGATGTTAATTTTGCTCATCAATTTCTCCGAAATATCCCCCGGATCGGCGTAATCGCATCAATCCCCATCGCCACCACATAAGGGGATTGCACCACTGGCAATAGTTTAAATCTCCCCGTCTCTGGAATGCCTTTAGCCATAGTTATTTCAATGTCTGCTTCCATCAAAAATTTAACCCCTTGAGGGTAAACTTGCGGCTCTACCAAATAGCCTTCTAGCAGCACAGCATGACCATCAGCGCCAGCGAATTGTTGAATTTCGTCAGCGTAACGCGAAACGGTGCTGTAGTCTGTGGTGGGCTTGAGAACGGATTTAATAGTGATGGGTTGGTAGTTAAGAGAACGGTTACCAACTGCATTAATGCTATAAGTGCCATCAGCGACTTGAAATGTGAGGATGGTGTTGTCAAATCCTAAGAATGGGGAAGACACTAAATGTAATCCTATTCGAGACTCTCAAAAACATCATCAACTATTGTTTTTGCCAGGGACTTCGCTGACCTTTCAACCGTAATCCTTGCTACTGCTACTGCTGCTGCTATCCAAGCTTGCTGAATTTTCAGGGAAAGATTTTCCCATTTAGGCATAGGCAATCCTTGATAATTTTTGAAATCAGTTGTTTGACCGTAGGCGTGGTATGCAATTTGTGCTAGCTCTAATTCTTCTGAATGCATTTTTTAACCTCTTTCAACTACGCAATCTTCTTCAAAGATTCTCAAAAATTCCCAAGCTCGTTTGTTCCAAATAGCATCGGCTAAGGCGTTGTGTACTCCCAAGCCTTGTTCTGGTAGTCGGGGATTGCCTAGTTGGTTGCACCATTGCTTGATGTCGTTCGTATACATTGGAAACCCTTTGGGTAGGTCAATCATTGCCCCAAACAGCCAGCACAAAACTACCCAGTCGTAGCTTCCGTAATACGTCCAAAATTCAATATCAATTCCTTGTTCTGGTTCAATCTGTTTCAAGGTTTGATAATCAAGCTTCCTCAAATCATTTTTGAAGAAGGGTTGCTTGACAAAACAGATAATGTCTTTGGCGATCGCCCTTTCGGTTTTCCATTCTTCGTCTGTCGCTTCAGGTTTTTCTGGTAAGTGTGTTAGTACATTCTCCTTTACCCAGTCATTAGCTTTGCTAAGGTCACATTCCCAATTGATCGCATAGTATTCTCTCAAGTCAGAAGACACTATGCCAATAGAAATGAGTTCAATTGTAGAGCCACTTTCTATGAATTCAGTATCTAGGAAATACCTAATTGTCATTGCTTTACCCCGCCGAATAAACCGTAAAACTTCCAGACACCACAGTATAAACTCTGCCCAAACCATCGTTGGATTTAAAAGTGTAAGATAACTCAACTTCTGAATCTGGAAAGCTTGCTGTATCGCCAGGGTCTATATAGAAACTACCCATCATGGTTTCAATTTTGGTTTGGGGATCAACGATAGGAGAGGTTTGATGGACAGTTACACCAGTTTTGACAATAGGCGTAGCAGTCGGATCGTCTTTGCGCTTGGCGGTAAAATTAGCGGTCAATCCGCTTAGTTTTTGCCCTTGAATTTTGAAGGAGAGAGGAGTTAAATCTCCCTTCACCAGCCGCGAACCACTGAATGCAGGCGCGTTTAGTCCTAGCAGTAAACTCCCTAAATCTGCCCTATGTAAAGTCCCTTGGGGAGGGGCGACAGGGGAGACGTTGAGGAAGAATTTGACTTGGGAATCAGTAGTAGATGCGATCACCCCAGGTGGAAAATGTAGTTTCCGCAAGAGTTTGCCGGATAATCTAGAAGTGATAGCAACTGCGTCGGCAATGACTGAGCGTTTTTTACCCAAAGCTACAACAATCGCTAGTGTGGTAGTGGCGATTAATCCAGGCTTGCCGAAATCTTTGCGGATTTTAATTGCGCTGATGTCGGCGGTGGTGGTGGATGCAACTGCACCATTCGGAAAATTCAACTGTGCCATTAGTCGAGTGTAAAGGTAAGAGTTAAGCCAGGAATGGCGGGAATAGTGCCAGCACTAATTACCTGAGTTGCAGATAGCGCATATCTCCCAAGGTAGTTACCACCGCTCGATGCATCAAATAGTTGCACATGAGTAATTGTGCCTTGAGAACCTGTAGCCTCACCAAAGTTGATATCCAGGGCATTTACTTTACTGCCAAGAGTGGCGATCGGGAAGTTATTAGTGTTGTTGGTCACGCCTACACGAGCATAGCCATTACCACTTGGTTCGGTTCCAGCGATTGCATCAGTAGGGCTGCTGGTGGCGTAAGCGGCGTAAAGAGTTGGAATTATGTTGAATGGCACGTTGCCGAATAGCTGATTGAGCAATGCATTCTTCACGTAATTGCTCAATCCCCCGACTGCAAATTGTACCTGAACTGAACCTACGGGAATTCGCATAGCATCCCCGACGGTGATGTTGATTGGAGAAGTTAGCGGAAAGTACACCAGCATGTTGCCACTGGTGGGAGAGTCGAATACTGCGATCGCCATTACTTGCCCATGATTGCTAGTAGCCTCAGCAAACTGAATCTCCGTGGCATTGGTCTTAATTTGGTTTGCCGTGATGGCAAAATTTGCAGTGTTGTTGGTAACGGCGATCCGTTGGTATCCGCCAGAGTTTGGCTCTGCGCCAGGGCCAGTTTCGGATGCCACACCAACCATGTAACCAAAATACAATATATTTGGTGTAGCATAGGGCACGCCACCAAAGAGTTGATTCAGTAATTGTGCTTCACAAAAATCGCTGAGGGAGCCTGACATGAGTTAATTTACTGACATAACAACATTTACTAGGATTCCCTTTTTAGCTAGCTATTGAGCATTAATAATAAGTTTTTTAGTTGACAGTTTACAGACAGTGCCTGCTAACTGTCCAGTATCAACTGTCTGTCATCTTCAACTAAATCAGCTTTACTCAAAACTCCCAAATTAATTTCTACATTTTCTGCTTCAAGTATTTGTGCTGCTTCATAAATTGAGACGCCTAGAAATTCCGCAAACTTTGATAAAGAAATTTCTTTCTCTTTATATTGATTTATCCATCTTGAGCAATTAGTCAACCAGTTTTTGAAAGATTCCAAGGGAGTATTGCCAACTCCCGGCACGCCCTCACCTGGGTTAAGATAAGTTTTCCATACAATCAAGCTATTGTATTTGGCAGTGGAAAGATGCAACATCATAGTTTAACTGATTTCGGGATGACTGGAACAACTCTAGTTGTAACTTCCGATCCCACTTCTATCAAGGCATCTGGTTGCACAAATATTCTTATAAGAACAACATACCAATGACTTCTGTGTTATCTACATCTTCTGCATCAGGGTTTTCTAAAAGTTGCTTGACTTCATCTATTGCTGAATGAGCCTGAGTAGGATTAAGTCGAAATGCAATGAAACTTCAATAATGCCTAATATTAAGGCTTCTTTTGCGCGAAGTCTGCTTGGCGTCCGTATCCCCGTGGCGAGCTTCGCACTTTAATGCGGTGTGATTTCTTCCATTTCTTCCTAGCTTCTTAGTAACATTCCTCCACCACCCATAGAATCTGGGGATGGCGGTAAACTCAATTGATAGCGTAACTTTTCAATCAAGTCATCCCTTTGAGAAAACATTCCTGCACTTCTTGATCCTGTATCCCACTCCAGAACATCGGCGCGTTTCAAAGCTGAATTAACACTTGATCGCTCACTCACGATCGCCCTTTCCACGGACAGGAAATCAGCCATTATCTGCAAAACTTGATTAACCAAAAACTCAGACTTCTGCTCAATCTTGTCTAGGCGCTGCCAGATATCATCCTCCTTAAAAACCAATGGTACTGGGCGATTTTTCTGGTATTCAGTGGGAGTGAGGGTGGCATCAAAGCGGTAGAAATCGTTGGGTGGATCAGCGTACTGCTCGCGCATTTGGTCAGTGCGTAGCAGTGCCTCGTTGAGAGCGGTGATAATTTGATATCGTTGTTCTAAAGTGAATGGCATATGCCGAATTATCCAATACGAGATAATTATTCTTTAAATTATTTTTTTGATTATTCCAACTTCAAGAGTGGATTTGAGGATCAGGAATGGGGAGAAGTAAGCGACGAATATGACGATAGTTTTGGAGATTTGGATGAACTTGGTTGTTGCTTCCCTGATTACTGTTTGATACTAGATGTCCATCTAAAGAGTGAATGTTATCTACTCGAAATGTTTGAAGCGTTTCTGTATCCCGGTATTTGTGGCTACGTGGGTCAAATTGATAGGGCATAAGAAGGCAGCTATGCTGATGGCGGTTCTTGTTGGAGGAAAGAATTTTTGCTGATAGTAGAGCGTCACATTTATTACGGATATAAGATAGGTTTTAATGGACGGGGAGTAGCAATGGAGAATCCGGTTAATCCGGTATGTACTCAGAGGGGCTATCAGGCAGACGAGCGGTAAGGCTACCAAAATTTGTTATTTTAATTGCTACGAGTATTTATCCTTCTGCCTTTTGCCTTCTGCCTTCACTTGGGCATTTATGAAAAGTTTTTCATGAGGTTGTGATCGCTTCACCATTAGATCCACATCAAACTGGCGGATGGTAGAGAGTTCAAGCAGTTGGGCTAGGGTTAGGGGTGTCCCCTTGGGTTGGAAGGTTGGCATTTTTTAGCTTCACTAATGCGTGGGCTACGCAATTGATTGCCTGTTCCTGGGCTAATTGTTCAGGTGTTCCAGAATCCGCGTTAAATGGGACAAAGTGCAAGTGCAGCAATTCATGTACTAGCGTCTCTTCCATACAATAGGGACGCATACCGCCTGGTTGGTCAGCAGGGTCTAGCAACTTAATATCAGCTATTTTCTCTTGGAAGTTCCAATGTACATTCCCCCAAGCACCAACTGAATCTCTGTGGGGAACCACCAATACCTTCACATCCCAGTCTTGGAGCTTGAGAATACGTTGCCATTCCTGACAAGCCTGCTGCGGATTTTCTAAAATCATGGACTTAATACCTCATCTTTTGGTTGAACTTGTTGTGTCATCGCCACTTCAGCATCGATGTCAAATTGCCTTGGTAGAACTTTACCCGCTTGCAGCAGTAGCAACAGGGTGCGGTGGCTAATCAGCCCAAGGGACTGAAGGTCTTCCAATTTGCCTGTTTGCTCCGGTGTAAGTGGAATAGATAGCAGTGATTCATCCTGGGTGATACCGCCGCCAACACTTTCTCCGGTGTAGCTTACCCAAAGTTTAAATATTTGCTGTATTGCTGATTCCTTGCGGCGGGCCACGCCTTTGAGGTTAGCGCTGGTTTTGGTGGAGTCCAGAAGTACTTCTGTCGCGGTCTTTTGATGTTCACCACTGGTTAAAAAGTCCAGGGTCATCCTGTCCATTGCCGCCTCTAGGTCTTTGATGTCGTCCTTGGAAGCAGCGATCGCCACGCCACTTGGTTCAGCAAAGTAAAAATCTCCGCTTGCTGGGATATCTAATACTGAATTGGGCCCAATCACCAGTGGAGGGACATTTTTTAATTCTTGTAGCCCTGTTATTAGCCCCTTTCTCACCGGCACGGGTAGGTTGCACTTCCTAAGTACCTCGTTTAACTGGCTGCGTTTCTGATAATGCTCAATATTGAGCTTCGCGAGATTGAGGAACGGCGCTTTGGCAGAAAACAAGCCGCTTTCGGTGACGGAGTAATAGACAAGGGGAATTTCTGTAAGGCTGGTAAAACCGTGGTCAACTTCTATTAATTGTTGACCTCTTTCAGTATCAATAATTTGATAGATAAAAAAACTACCTGGAACCAACACCCGATAATAAACGACTTCCTTCTCCCCATAGTCTCCATCTGGCTCTAATTGAGTCTCACGGATGGTCACTCGCGTTAATTGGGGCAAGCCGTTTATCTTGGTTGTCCGCCAATTGAGGATGTCGCGGCGATCAATTAATACCAGATATGGGCGGCGATCGCTCTCTAATAAATCCGCTTGAGAATTGATACTTGGGTCTTCTGGGGGATATTCCACCATGATTCCACAACAGCCATCCCGCAGGCAGTATTGGTCAGCTTCGTGGAAAAATGTCCACAAGTCGTTGCCGCACTGGTCGATATTGTCTTTATTATCTAGGATGCTTTGAGCAACATCGTCGTTGAGGCTGAAAACGCTCAAAAGCCCTGCGTAGTCTTTGATTGCAGGCTCGAAGCGATTGTCGAAGGTGGTACGGCGGATGCGATCGCTCCACGCCTGGGACGGTTCCTTGGTTTCTTTGGGAAGGTAAGCTTTTTCTCTGCCTTCTAATTCGTTCCAGCAATCAAGCAGCAGCAGTAGATTGCTGGAGTAGGCAGCAGCTGCTTTCGATTGGGTTGATGGTAAATTGGTGGAATTGGTGGGAGGCAAGCTACGCAATTGATGAGTGTACGTAGCAAAAGTTCCCCAATTCAGATATCATGAGACTATTAACTTTTTTTGTTCTGCTGCTTCGGTGCAGCTTCTTTTGACCTTTCAAAGGCAAAGGCAGGACTTGCACCTGCATCCATTCTGGTTACTACCCAGGAAAGTCAGGCATGAAGCCTCAACTTGCATTTACTATTTCTGCCACTCTGCCAAACATGATCGCTTTGTCCACACCCAACAAGCATAATGCACGGGTTTAAGTGATCACGTCTATATTATTACTCTTGGTTTGCCGCTGCTGCCATACTTTCTAACATCACTTTAGCGCCCTCAACCAGTCTTTCTTGTACTTCCTGGATATTGGGTTCCTTTGTGAATAGCTCGTAGGCGGAAAGTAGCTCTTTTCTCAGGCTTATGCCAAATTCACTTGTGCCTTCGATGAAGGCGCTAATGACATCAACATTGCTCGTATCTTGTATGTTGACTTTTTTAAAAAAATTCTCTAGCGTCTCCTGAACTCCCTTCTGGGTCAAGTTTGGCATATTTACCTTTTTGCCAGTCTTGGTTTTGATGATGTCCTCAAAAGTTAGTTTAGAGGCTAAAATTTTAGTCTTTGCTCTACGAGGAGTTGATGGCTTAGGTGGTTTAGGGGGTAGGGGAAATCCGTCTTGATTTTCAGATGTGCCACCATTGTTGAAGCTTGTAGCGTCATTTTTGAGAGACTGTGCCCACTGTAAAACCACACCATTAAAAGCGGCTTCGGTTATCATTTCTGCTCCATCTTCAGTTGGATGAATTACCTCTTTGGCAACGCCTAGCAGTTTTTTCACTTCAACCGGGGTTTTATTGGTGGCTCTTACTAAAATATCCAAACTCAAAAATCTTGTTTCCGTACCTGTGCTATCAACATTCGTTAATTTTTCTGCAACTGTAACCATACTGTTATCAACTCCTGTTTCCTCACATTCTAAGCATATTTCAAAGTTCAGGAGTGGTTGTAATTTCTGGGTTAGTTCTTGACGATATTGGAGCAAAGTCTTAAGAGTGCAAAGTCTCAGACATCGCAGATGCAGGATTGTTTGTCCATCAAGTCTTGAAATATAAGGTTTTGTTTCTGAGAGGAGCGATCGCAATTCTGGCTCATCAAACAATAAGGAAATCAATTGAGCATTGTTAATTTTCATGTCTTACGTTCTTTTTTTCCTTCTCTCCCTTTCTCCCTAAGAAGAGTCAGTGCTAGATTTCCTCTGTGTTGAATGCAAATTGCAGGTAGAAGCACATGAACAAAGGTGAATTAGTTGATGCTGTAGCTGAAAAGGCTGGTGTTACCAAAAAACAAGCTGATGCGGTCTTGACAGCTGCATTGGAGGCAATTATGGAAAGCGTGACTGATGATGATAAGGTGATGCTGGCGGGGTTTGGGAGCTGGGAGCGACGCGATAGAGCTGCACGCGAAGGTCGTAACCCGAAAACCAACGAGAAAATGGATATTCCAGCGACTAGAGTGCCTGGGTTTTCGGCTGGAAAAGCTTTTAAGGAAAAAGTGGCTGGTGATTTTGAGAAGTCTGTTGCAGCTTAAAACTTTATGCAACAAAACATGAATTTTGTAGCATAAAGTGTTTGGAACTCTAAAACCGTAGTCTTTTAAGGTTTTCATGAGTTCCATTTCCCGCGTCTCGACTGACCAAAAGCTCATTGAGATGTGGTTGCACGGACGGCCCATTTCTACCCAAAAAGAGTACCGTCGCGATGTACAAGTATTTTTTGAGTTTGTAGCTAAAGGATTGGCAGAGTGCGATTTAGAAGATTTGCAAGGCTACTCCAATCACTTGGATGAAAAAAGCATTAAATTAAGTACCAAGCGCCGCAAACTGAATGTTGTGAAGTCGCTTTACAGCTTTGCTGCCAAATTAAACTATGTTCGCTTCAATGTGGCGGCGGCCCTAAAAATACCCAAAGCCAATAACTCACTGGCTGGTCGAATTCTCAAAAAGAAAGAGGTTTTGAAGCTGACCGCCAAGCGCCAAAATGTGAAAGTGACCACGGGGAATCTTCCCCGTGGCGCATTTCACGTGAAGTTGCGCGATTACTGCTTTTTGAGGCTACTTTATGCAACTGGGATGCGGGTAAGCGAGATATGCCCTTTGCTGTGGAGTGATTTTTATGAGCGTGATACTGGGGAAATCCAAGTAACTATCTTGGGGAAAGGTGACAAGACACGAACGGTATTAGTGCCAGCAACGGTCTGGGCAGAGATAGAAGAGTTGCGGGATAATGTCGATGAAAGCAGCCCTGTGTTTGTCTCAGTTAGAGGCAACGCCATAGAACGGACAACAGCACATCGAATAATTAAACAAGCTGCGGCTGCGTCTGGGGTCAAGCCTGAAGTCTCTTGCCACTGGCTGAGACACGCTCATGCCCAGCACGCTTACGCTGGGGGCGCACGCATTGACTTGTTGCGGGACTCACTAGGACACAGTAATATTAGTGTCACGAATGTTTACCTGGAAAGCAATCCAGAGGATTCTAGTAGTAACTACCTCGGACTATGAACTACATCAACGTATCCCGTGCAACTGTTGCCGATCTTCAGCCTAGAACCCGGCTCTACGCTTATAACGGCGATGCTTGCTATGTAGCCCGAATTGGTTTCAACCAGGACTTCGCAGTTTACAAAGGTGGTAGTGACTGGGGACTAGATACAGTAGCTGACCACGGCATTAAGATAGGTGGATCGTTGGCTATCAGGTTGTTTCCTATTTGTGCTGTGATGGGTTTGAGGCATAGTTATTAGGTGATGATAGACTGCCAAACTCCACTAAATCAGGAGCCTCACCCACATCGGCGATAAACCCCTCAACTGCATTCTCCTTCGTGCCATACATTTCGCGGATATGAGCGCAATCATTCCTATCCCAAAAATACTCTACTCGGTGCTGTGCCCAATGCCAGGCTCTTTCGGGCGACAAGTCAACAAAGATGCGCTCACACGCTAGTGGTTGATAATTGAAAAGGCGGCGGTCTAAATACCAGTCAACGTGTTTCAGCATTTTATCCCCAGCGCGGTTACTCACACAGAATGGTGTGACACCATCGCGACTATTCCAGATCCACTCCACCTCACTGCCGTCCTCAGCAGCATACTTCATCAGGCAAAATGCTTCTCTGTACCGATATCTGTCAAAGCTTCTCATAGTCCTTGCATCCCTGACACTCCCCACTGGGATTTATAGCACACCGGAGATGAGGCGATCGCGCATTCCACTTGCACCCCACATCGCCTATGGAATGGGGTTCTTGGCAGGCATTATTTAAGGTACTGGAAAATTCGTCAATCGTGACTCCAGCCCTGTTTATTTGCCGAAATACATCACACATTGAATGTATATCAGCACTTTGACTCCGGCTTGCAGTATCCAACGATGAGGTTATACGCCTATTCCTCCAGTCCCAATACGCCACCCATACCCAAATACCACCAAATATTAGCCCCATGACAGTCAGCCAACCACCTTGGATAATAAAACAGATGGTGTTTTCGGTAATGGCGATCGCTCCTAGTATCGTAAACCAGTCAAATTTTTTCATAATGTTGGCAACCTTCGCACGGGCCGCATGGGTTCACGGCACAGCGTAACATTCTTGATCCTGCATTATATTTGCAAGTCCGCAATCCAAGTCCAACGTAATCACTATCTGCGTGGATGTCGTCGTATTCGTCTAACAATCGTCCAAATGAGCGACGATTTTCTTCCGAGACAATCGCTCCTTCTCTTCTTGGTAGTCTGGGAAGCTCAATTGGGCGTTCCAAGTATGGTGGCGATCCCAGCCATCGGTCAAAATATCCACTTCTGAGTATCTCGATCTGCCCTTGCTCAATCATCTGAGCTATTCGCCCAAAAGAAGCCAGTCTGTTATTTTTTGGGCAGGTAGTAAAGGTGATGCGGATTTCATCTGGCGAGCTACCGGACATATTTAGGGCTTGCTGAGTATTGGGAGAAAAGCGAAACCGCCTTTCTTCGCCAATTTTGAGCCATTCCAGCAATTCACCTTGCAACAGCATTCCGTCAACCTCTACACCGCCACCCCTTACGATGGCGTTGCCAGGTATCCACGCTTCAATTGTTACTTTTGGGTGGTTGCTGGCAAAGTCTGTATGTTGAGTGAAGCTATATAAAATCAAGGTAACTGAAGCTCTTCCCGCCTGATGAATTCCAGCTAGGAAACCATCTCTCCACCTGACGATAACCCAGTTTTGACTGTCATTGGCGACAACGGATCTTCTGATGCGATCGCCAAGATCAAGGGCTAAACGCTCAAGAAACGTAGCATTAGCACAAGCAAGCTGGCTGTGGTCTAAGATTTGCTCAAAGCTTTGCCGTCCCGAAGGTTCTGATTGCCAAGAAAAACGAATCTGCCATCTGCGCTCAAAATGGTAATAACGAGCATCAATCTGCGAATAAAAACCCAGTTGTTGAGTTACTAAATTCAATAAACTTTTAATTGGGTTGACATTGACTTCATGCGTAGCATCCGACCATAGATGCAACGTGTAGTTACCCTCTTCAACTCTCTCAATCTGATTCATTTTTTAATAGTGTTGACAACAAACCTCTAGCTTCCTTACAACGATAGCCCAGGTGTTCTAATTGGCCTTTGAGTATGTAAGCTTCTCCTGAAAAGTAATCAAATATCCCTGATGTCGTCCATTTTTGGCACTGATTAATATTTTCTAAGCTTCGCTCTATACCTTTTAAAGTATTTGCCAATTCTTGATATTTCTTGGCTTGCTGCTTTCCCTCCCACTTATCAAGCCAAGAGCGAGGCAGGCTATCTGGATCGTGCCCCAAAATATAAACCTGCTCTAAAAAGTCGATTTTATCTTCCCAATTACCCTTCAGTGCCCAACCATCATGCTTCTTGGAAAATTTTTCATAAATGATTAGCTGGATTTTGTATTTCTCCCAAAGCTTCTGTCTGTGGGTGCGATCATAATCCACGAGATAATCGCATCCTGGGATTCTGAGCTTTATATAGTGTGAGCCAATGGGAATTTTCCGTTGATTCAAGTACTCACAGATATCGCGCCATAGCCTGATATCCTCATAAGTCACAGGCTCGTCCCATTTGTCGATTAGCGCTTCACAAAATCTCAGCCCAGCATCAACATCTAGGCAATCACCTGGTAAGTATTCGTAAGCAATGCGATCGCCATTTTCATTAAAAATAATATACGCCCAATACATATCATGCTGATTGCTGCTAAGTAAGTTGGCCTAAATAAAGCAAACTATATAAAGAAAAATAAAGCTCTGTAATTTGCTTGTAGTAAGCGCTTCAACGCTAAAAGGCTTACTACAAGCGTTTAATTTTTTACACCAACTTACTTACCTCCACCTGCGTAAATGCAAATTTGGCGATCACGATAGGGTGAGCAGCAGCAAAATTTTAGGGCATCTTCGATGCGTTGTGGTGGAAATTCAGCCATAAAAAACCCCATGAAAAAACACAACCTTTGTATTACGGGAATTACAGGATACAAGTAATTTTATTTTGCAACATCTTTTTGCAATGCCGAAAAAAATCGACTGGGAGGAAATTAGAAAATACTGGCAGCAAACTGGAGCGAGTAGTAACGCGATCGCTGATCATTTTGGCGTGAGCAAACGCTCCGTAGATGATCGCATTCCTCAGTGGCGGACAACCGAAAAACCAGCTTCAAACGTTATTCAGTTACAGCCAAAACCTAAAGCCCAAAATCCCAGACTAGATTTTAGACGGCACGACGGCGAACCCATTGACGATCTGTTTGCTGTGGAAGCTGCGATCACTCACCTTCATGATTCACTTCCAGCAGCCTTAGATCAATCTAAAGGTGGGATTGCTGGGGCGATCGCACGACTGATCGAACTCAAGCGCAAACTCAAACCTGAAACTGTAGCTGATTTAGTCGAACGCGCCATTGAGCTTGATATTAGCCCTGAAGAATTTTTAACTGAGTTAAACAATGCGTGGCAAAGAAGAAGGGCGTAAGGCAGCAGTGGGAGGAAGCGGCTTGTGCATCTGCAAAACCAGAGACAGTCAAAGTAGCGCTCTCCCTTGCAAATTTTGTTAAAGAAAGTTGGCAGGTAATCGAACCCAGCACCGAGTTACTTTGGAATTGGCATATTGATGCAATGTGCTGGCACATCCAAGAAGCTTTGCTTGATTGGCATAAGCACAAGCTCGATCCGAATTATGAGCAAAGAATTCAAAATTTGCTTTTGAATGTGCCGCCGGGTAGTCTCAAGTCCAGGGTACTTTCTGTCTGCACTCCCGCTTGGTTTTGGACAATTGACCCATCTTGGAGAGCTATTTTCCTCTCAGCTAATCCTCGTGTAGCGTTGCGTGATAGTGTTTATTGCCGAGATGTAATTGAAAGTGAGTGGTATCAAAAACGGTTCTCGCTTGACTGGAAACTGCGAGATGATAATAATTCCAAAACAAGTTTCTGGAACACTAAAGGCGGTGTACGCAGTGCTTTTGGTTTTAATAGCCGCATCACCGGCGCGAGAGGCGATAGCTTGATCTGGGATGATCCACACGATGCCCAAGAAGTAAACTCTGAACTTATTCGCCAGGGAGTTATTGATCGCTGGGATAGTGCGATCAGAAACCGTGTGAACGATTTGCGATCGTCTGTGCGAATCGGGATAATGCAGCGTCTCCATGAGCTTGACTTGTCAGGGCACGTTTTAAAGCAAGGCGGCTGGGAGCATCTTTGTATCCCTCAAGAATTTGAAAAAGCGCATCTTCCTACGGCTCTAGGTTGGATTGACCCTAGAACAGAGCCAGGCGAGTTGATGTTTCCAGAGCGCTTTTCTCTCGTTGTACTGGAGCAAGAGAAGAAGGCACTTGGATCTTATGGCTTCGCTGGTCAACACCAACAGCGACCGGCTCCTGCTGATGGTGGACATTTCAAGCGTTCGTGGTGGCAGTATTACAAAGTTGCTCCCAGTGACTTTGATCTGATTATCCAGTCATGGGATTGCACCTTCAAAGATTCCAAAAAGTCTGATTTCGTCGTGGGGCAAGTGTGGGGCAAGCGTGGCGGACAATTTTACTTGCTCGACCAAGTACGCGATCGCATGGACATCAACGCCACCATCGCCGCAATCCGCGCACTATCAGCCAGGTATCCCAACTCGACCGCCAAACTTATTGAAGATAAAGCCAACGGGCCAGCTGTGATTAGCATGTTACAGCGTGAAATCCCAGGACTCATTGCCATTGAACCTCTTGGCGGAAAATTGGTTCGTGCAGTAGCGATCGCCCCCTTTGTTGAAGCTGGTAACGTGTTTCTGCCTGACCCCAGCATTGCTTCATGGGTGGGCGACTACGTAGGGGAATTTAGCACTTTTCCCAATGGCAGCAATGATGACCAAGTAGACAGCACAAGTCAAGCTATTAATTGGCTGGCAAGTAAAGTTACTTACTGGGCAGTTAGCCACGATAATTTGTGGGGATAGTTAACAGCGGAAAATAAGCAGTTGTCAAGTACATTTTCCCCAAGAGGAAATTGAACTTTATGAAGCAAAAGTATATTTTCCGTATTCCCTCGATTGCCTGTAGCCATTAACACCAAATAGCCTATTAATATTATTTGGTTGCAAAAATATGCAGTCATCTGCTGTTACTGCTCGGAACAAGTTAGCTCAGTCAAATGCAAAATTAGTTCACAAGGTCGTACATCGAATGTCCCAGGTGTGCCGTGAACCTTATGAAGATTTATATCAATTAGGCTATATAGGGCTTTTGAAGGCGGCTGATCGCTTTGATCCAAATACAGGAAATGCTTTTAGCTCTTTTGCAATTCCATACATTCAAGGGGAAATTCAACACCACCTGCGTGACCAATGGCAATTAGTAAAATTGCCGCGCACCGCTATTGAAACTAAAGCAAAAGTACGGAGATTGCAGAGGTCTTTGGCGTCTCTCGGTAGAGAAACTGATGCCTTGCAAATTGCCTTGGGATTAGGGATAAATGAAGAAAAATGGCGAGAGATAGAATCTCTTGATAGCAATGTAACTGTCAGCCTAGACGAGCTTCTGCATGAACCTATCCAAGTCGATGAGAATGAAGTTGATGATAGGGCTGTGCTGAGACACCTCAATAAACTACAAGTCAATCAACGGACTGCCATCGTTGAAAAATTTTTCAGCAATAACTCGATTCAGGATATTGCCAAACGGCATCATGCTACGCCAGAGAAAATTAGAGCTTACATTAATCTAGGATTAGTCAAACTACGTATTGCTTTAACACAAGATGAATTATGAATAATTTATTAGAAATAGCTAATAATATAAACTCAGCTTTTGAACGTTCAAAGCAATTGTATGAAGCTGGAATTGATACTTTATCTCAAGCGATCGCTGCTGATAAAGAAGCAGGAGAAATGCTACTTCAAGTCAAGAATTTTTTACCTTATGGGGAGTTTGGTGAGTGGGTTAATAAAAGCTGTGTTTTCACACATCGTCATGCCAATCGATTGATGCTGATTGCCAAAAACTGGCAGAAAATCGCTGCCAGTTTAGACACGCGTGTCGAAAGTGAGTCACCACTACTTTCTCTCAGAGGCGCTTTGTCCATAGTCAGCAACGAGCCAAAGTCAGAAGCACCGCCACCAGAGCCAGCCACAAAGTATAAGGTTGCACTAAAAAACCACCCATGTTACGGACAGACGGTTGTTGTTAAGCAGGAGTTGAATCACGGTGATATCCTTCTGTGCAAAACTTCTGGGGGTGATTTTGCCTTTGTAAAAAAAGAGTTAGTTCCTGAATCTCAGTTGCTTGAGGAAAGAGTGGATACTGAGATTATTGACGTGGAAGTGACTGATTCGAGTGAGCAATTGAAGGAAGCGATCGCGATCATCATTGAATATCTGCCGGAAACCGAGTTAAAAGCTATACTAGCGGCCAGTTTGAGTATTGGTAAAGAACATCTCCCAAGTAACGCTCTTATGTTGACAGCAAAGCTGATAGGAGGTCAGGAAATGCCTGTTTTGACGCACCCTTCGGGTTCGGCATTCCCTATGCGTTGAAACAACTTGACCGGGATGCTTCACTACGACACTGTGCGACAATAGGGTTGTCGTAGGGTGTCGCAACTGCTATTTAGTGACTTCTACTGCCCTTCGACTACGTTTAGAAACCGCGTAGCCAAGGTAAGCCGAGGTAGCGTAGTCGAAAGGAGTTGAAATATGAATATTCAAACTGCTGCTCAGTTTTTAGGCGTTTCTGTCAAGTCGGTCGAGCGTCATGTCAAATCGAAGAAAATCGCGGTTACTTATGTTGAGGGTAGGCGCGATTTTGATAAAGATGAATTGATAAGATTTAAGGGGCAAAAATTAGAGCCTCTATACCGCCCAGCTATCACTGCGACACAGAACGACACGGCATTGTCGCAGTCTGTCGCACCTGAATATTTAGGGGAGGGACTGGAGTATATAGAGGCATTAGCGCAATCAAGTGCTTGTATTGCCCAGCATTATAAATTAGCTGCAATCCGCTCTAAGATGGTGCTAACGTTGACTGAAGCAGCAGCGCTTTCAGGCTTATCTAAAGGATTTTTGAATAAGCACTTGAATGCTAGTAATCTATCGGGTAAAAAAATAGGTAAAGGCTGGAAGATTCGTCCGACTCATTTGGAAGAATTTATAGATGCTTTATTTGCGGGATTGTACAAAGAGGTTGACACTTAATTCTTCTACTATTAGCATAAGTAGCAAGCGCAATATAATATTTGAATTTTAAATTACTCTTGTTATTGGAATAGGAACTGCGGGTGTTCAGGAACACCCGTTTTTTGTAAAGTTTCACGATTAGCTTTTATTGTCTCCACGCGCAGGTGGCGATCGCCACCTTTTTTATTGGCAGATGGGGAACTCAGTTAACTGATAACTGATAACTGATAACTGAGATGTTAAAGCTCCCCTTTAAGACAACTCCAGAAGAATTTGAAAAAGTCACCGTTGGTAATTCCCATATTGGTGAGTTGGAGTTGCCAAAATACGGTGACCTCAGCCCCAACGAGCGCCTATTCATCAAATCAGCCAACCTTGTAGATATCCGCATGGCGGCGGTGAAGTTAGCAAAAGATATTGCCACCAAATCAGGCAACAAAGTAATTGATATTTATAATGCTTTAACTCAGGGAGATAGCGAGTCACTAGCAGAATATCTGGAGGAGTTCGTAAGCTTTCAGGATTTGATGGATGAGAATCAAGTCCAACGCAACTTAGTATTAGCTACTGCGGTAATTCAACGGTTAGTACCTGATTGGCAAGTAGAGAATACTAGCTCACCGAATCAAATTCATCCGCAATTACTGGACTTGATAGTTGAATTTGCTAAAAACGAGGAAGCTGGCTGGCCTGCTGTGGCAACCCAAATCACTGAAGAAGATTTGGGAAACTCGACAGAGACCAGCGAGACGCCGACTGGGGAGAAATTTTCTGGCGAGTCCGCCGCTACTGGCCGCAAGAAGAAAGATTCAGTGAAGGAAGATTTGGTAACCAGCCAACCTGGGTAATCCTCCAAGCGCTGCACTACGGCGCAAAGTTACACCGCGAAGAATTGCACTTAGCTGAGTTAGGTATCGCCACCCTGACTTCATGTTTTGTCAATAGCAATCGTGACCCCAAATCTGAAGCGGCTAAACCTAGCGATTTCTTCTATTTCACACCTATTGAAGATGAGGGCGATGCCAAAGGCGGGCACAGCCTACGCATCTCAAGTATTGCTGCTAATGCGTTCTTCGCTCTGGCTGATGCTGGTATTTTGCCAGGATGGTGTGTGGCGATCGCCCCTGTGGATAAACTTGTTAAATCCCGCAATAGCGATCCTTGTACGCCTATTGTGTGGATTGGTGAAGGGTTAGTGCTGCTACAGCCAGTGGTTGATAATGGTTTGGTCAGGTTTCCGCTGGGGTTTGTAGAAGCAAGCGGAGATATTGTCACAGATGGGGGAGTGGTGAAAGTTCCAGTACTGGGTGAAGCGTGGGTGCTAGATGGCGAGTTTGCACATACCCCATGAAAAATTTTTCATGGGGTCTTTGTTGTTGATTTATTTAGTGCGATTTTGCCAGATAACCGAGTCATAGTTAAAAATTATGGTATGGGTATGCCCGATAGTCTCAGCGCTATCTTAAAAACTTCTTTTGCAGCTTCACTTACAGTTGTTTTAGTGGCAGTATCACTTAATGACTGTCCCCATTTAACCAACTTGCCTAAAACTGTGGGGTCATTATCAGCTTTCTTTGCCAAGTCCTGAGCGGCTTGTTGTTGGGCTTGCTCTTGACTATATCCTTGAGTTTGCAGTTGAGTCAAAAGCTGTTGAATATCTGCGGCAGCTTCAGCAAGGTCTTGTTTTGACGAGTAATCAATATTTGATGAGTAATCATTTAAAATTCCGCCTATCATCGCCGCAACACCTAGTGAGTAGGAAGCAAAGCCCAAGATGCCGCCACCCCACTTTTTGGCACCACTCAGGTTGGCACCACTCAGGTCGGCATTTCTCAGGTTGGCACCCCACTTTTTGGCAATGCTCCACGTGACACCGCTCAGGTTGGCACCGCTCAGGTTGGCACCGCTCAGGTCGGCACCGCTCAGGTTGGCACCGCTCAAATCGGCATCACTGAGGTCGGCACCGCTCAGGTCGGCACCGCTCAAATCGGCATCACTGAGGTCGGCACCGATCAACTGTCGCATCCTAATCGGCTGACTAACAATCTCCTGGACTAAGCGCCATTTATCATCAGATTCGGCACTTGCATTATCTGAGCTTTCACTCAAAACTTGAACATCTTCGACAGGAAAACCTGTTACTGTTTTTAGTTCTCCTGATTTGATGCGAGATACAAGCCGCTCAATATCCTCTGGAGAACCTTCGACAAATAATCTGATGCTGCCTTCTTTGATATCAGTAATTTCTATAGTGTCACCTGGATATGCTCGTACAGCAGATTGAATAAATTCCCAGTTTTGAACTGAATGTATATCACCTTTTAAGGTAATAACTGCTTTAATTTTTTTACTTTGTTTATCTATTACAGTTACTTGACGGTGTTCTGGTTGCATTTGCTCTACCACCCCATCACTACCAGGGCTACTGTAACTACTTGTTGATAACTGCTTTGGTTGTTTTTCTTCTGTTAACCCTGCAATTTCTCTCCAGTTCAATTCCAGTGCCTCACATATCCTTTTAAGGGAATCAAGCTGAATTGGTTTGCGCCCAAAAAAATTTGTCACTGTATTGGGAGCCAACAGTTGAGACTTTGCAAAGTTGACTTTTGACTCAAACCCCATCCTTATCAAAGCTTTTTCTGCCACGTCAACACCTTCTACAGATGCTGTGATAGTTATTTTCTTCTTTTTTCTGCTAGGGCTTGGGTCTGTCATAATATGACTCAGTATTTAAAAAACGATCGCTTAGGCAATCAAAACTAAAGCATCAGATAATCATAGATAAATCACAAGTTATTTACAACACAATCTTTGTATAGTCAAGATTACAGGCTTTTGGTTCGATATTGGAAGTGTGAACTTAAACACACAAACAATAAAATTTATGAGTCATTTGCCAGTCGAATTTTACATTGCCCAAGAGCGCCTACGCCAAGCACGCTACAGCTTTAACCTTGCCCTAACTGCCACTGCTTTATCTGCTTGCATTAGCCTTATCGGAGCCGGATTACTCCTGTCAGGCAAAGTTACAGAAGGAACATTTACTGCCGTTGGAGGAATGGCAACGAGCGCGCGATGCATCCAATTTGCTAAGGAAGCCAACGATAGGCTTGATAAAACTTTGACTGAGATGAAAGACGGAGATTAAACTTGCAGTGCTAATCAGAGCGTTAGCGCAGCTCGCCGTTCGCGAAGTGTCCCGAAGGGAAGGCATCGCTTTTATCCTCGCGCATCCAAATTGTGCTGAAAATTGCGATCACATTTTACAACTCGCCAACACGCTGCGATCGCTCTCTGTCTCTTCCCCCAAAGAGAGTAGACGATACCGCCAAGATCATGAATGATTTTTCTTCTCTTGTCAGGTTGT
Source organism: Nostoc sp. (assembly GCF_036919595.1). Taxonomy (GTDB): domain Bacteria; phylum Cyanobacteriota; class Cyanobacteriia; order Cyanobacteriales; family Nostocaceae; genus Nostoc. The sequence goes on from NZ_JBALCO010000134.1 coordinate 53,227, forward strand.
GGGGGCGGGATTGTGACGAGGCCGCCTGACCTGGTGAAAAATTTTTCATGGGGTGGAATCAGTCTTTATCAAAATGCCGTAATACCCCATTCCTCTATAGGGTGGGGATGTAAGGCGGTGATTGACGATTGCATCTGTAATCAATTTTTGCCGTAGGCACCCGATAGTCGGGTGGTTTTTGTCTTGAGGGAACTTAAGCCATGACGTAAGTAAAAAGTCAGGTCATGGGAAGCTTAGGTTCCGCTTCAATTCAACTCAGCCTAGACCGTTCCCAATTTGACAACGACCTCAAAAAGCTGCAAGCGACTGATGCTGGTCAAATCGCATATCGCATCAAGCTTGACACCAAGGATTTTGAACGACAAATCAAGGGACTGCGAACTCAATCGCCCATCTTCATTCCCTTAGAGATAGATACTAGCCGCTTTGACCAGCAGATTAAGAAGCTATCAACGAGCATTGACCCCATCAAGGTTGACTTAGCGCCAAACGTTAAAGATTTTCAAGAAAAGCTGCGGCGACTTGGGCGAATTAGTCCGGTTGATGTTGATATTAAAGTTGATGAGGCGAAAGTTAAGCAGCAATTTGAGCAAGTTGGTAAATATGCGGCTCTTGGGTTTATTCAGGGGTTCTCTGGCGTTGAAGGCGCGGGTAAATCTGCCGTTGATTCAATGGTGAAGTCGGTTAAATCTCAATTGGGGATTCAATCACCTTCAAAAGTTTTTCGGGAGATTGGTAAGTATGCGATCGCGGGATTGATACAGGGATTGGAATCTGTTGATACTCGTGCGGTTGTCAATAAAATAACTAGTGATTTCAGAGCGATTGATATCAGCGCCAAAGTTAGATTAGTAGCTGACACGGGGAAACTGCAAGGACAAATAACGAGTGGGCTTGTTGCCTCCGTTGATGTTGAAATTGGTGGCAATTCTACAAAAAAACTAAGTGATTCTATCGCTGATTCTGTTGCCCATGCCGTCAGAAAAACTCAAAGCAAGGGTTTGTTTGGCGGACTTTTAAGTATGGTTATGCTGCCACTTAAGGTAGCAGGGGCTGGATTGTTTTTAGGCGCTGGATTACCGCTGGGACAGAGCTTAGGTGCAGGTATTGCTAAAGGAGTTAACAGTGCTTTAAAGGGTAAATTCAAAGCTAACCTGAGCGATATTGGTATAAATCTAACTGATTTATCTAAAGCAGACTGGAATTTAGCTAAAGCTATTGACGCTTTATTTATTGAAGGCAACCCAATTGGAAAAGCCAAAAATGCTGTCAAGGAACTGCAAGATGTATTTGCAGACTTGAAGGTGCTTGTAGCTCCAGGGACAATTGAGAAAGTTGTTGATTTTGGTAAACTCAGTTCCGCTGGCCCTAGAGAATTTAAAAAACAGTATGTAGCAGCAGCCAAAAAAGCTAAGGAACAGGGCAGAGAATTAACTCCTGAGCAATTTACAGAAGAACTTAAGCCCAAGGCTGAATTTAAAGCAGTAGGAACAGCGATTAAGTTAGCTGCAATTCCTTTTGGGTTTAAAAATAAAGTCATGAGCTTCGAGGCTCAACGCCAAATTGAAGCTCGATCTCAAAAGTTAAAAATTCCTGAAATTACTGAGCCAACTGTAACGCTAGTAACTGGTGGTTTCCAAAAGCAACGCGGTAGGGGTGCTTACGAAATTGCTGAATTAGCAAAGACTGTTTTACCTGGCTCACGGGTAATTCCAATACCCAACACTTATACCGACAGAAAAGCGACTGATACTAAAAGCGAATTACTGAATTTCATTAAATCTCTGGGGATGGATGTTCCACCAGCATTACTGGATACGCTTCAAAATACAGAGAAGCTTGTTGGAACTGGAGCAAAAGGCTACAGTCCAGACGCGATTAGAATCGCAGCTTACGCAAGGGCTGTGCAACGCAAATATCCCGATAAACCTGTTAATGCTGTTACTTTTTCTGGTGGGACTTACCCTTTAGAACAAGCTATCCAGTTTGATACCGATGCAGGAGGAAAAACGAAAGGCATTGGCTTAGGGGCTGGAGTTTATGGACTAACAGGAAGGCATAACCCCAACTATAGAGCAATGATTGGGGAGCAAGATCCATTGGGCTTTCCCTTCCAGTTACTAAAGCCCACAAAAAATACAACAATCATTCCTAACTTTGCCGATACCACTTCAATGGATGTGCATAATCCCAAAAGGTATTTTGCTAATCCATCTGTCCAGGGTGCAATGTCTGAAATGTTTACCGGGTTTGTGCCGCCACAGGGGACGATAAAAGCCCAAGAAGACATATTCTCCTTAACCAATCGGAAAGTAGCAACAAATAAGCATACAGATAGGTTGCAGAGATTTATTGCTGATCCGACTTCAGTTCCTCCTGAGCGTGTCGAGAAATCTTTTGGTGAAGTGGCAGATTTTTTGGCTAAAAATAAAGCTCTATTTGGCAATGCCCCAGATCCAAAAATAGCAATAGATAAAAATCCTCGTGCTCGTTCGATACCTCAGTTGACGGCATCAGGGGATAGACTAGCGCTTGATGCCCAACAGTTTTATGATGCCGCCAAAAAGGTCTTATCAAAAGCAGCCGCCGTTCTAGCTAAACCTCTTGGTATAAATGAAGCACAGCTAAACGGTTATGAGCCGGAGCAGCAACTCAAAGTTGTTAGGGCTATTTCTAAGGTAAAAGCAGAAACGCCAGCCCTAAATAGAACTGTTGCTAGACTCCAAGGCGCTCCAGAAAATGCCGACTATTCTTTCTATACAAAAGATTCAGCAGTTGCCACCAAGCGGGTAGAAGACTTTAAGGGACTGATAAATTATTTGCGATCGCAAGTATTCACCGATTTACCAGCAGACATTGACAAGCTGGCTCAAGAATACCTTAAATACCTCGAAGAACTTCAAGGTGCCATAGTCAAGCTTGTTACAAATGGTGAGGCGATCGCGCCGGAAATTTTAGCTCAAAAAGACAAGCTAAATCTCCTGTCATTCGAGCCAATTGGATCAACTCCAGCTTCCCCAATAAGCCTTGAGTCGGAGTCTAAACCAACTTTACCTCAGCAGCAACTGCAAGCTTTGTCAAAGCCGCAAAGCTCGCCACATGGAGTACTCCACGTGGCAGACTTTGCGCGAAATGCGCCACCGGGGATACTCCCCGTGGACACTTTCGCGCAAAATGAGCATCTTATAAGCAATGCTGAGAAAATCGAAGGTGGATTCAAAGAATACTCTGAGACTTTCAAAAACAAGGTACAAGCTTCTCAAGAATTGGGTGACTTCACGGAAGTCAACAAACAAATTCAGGATTTTATAAAATATGCAGCTAGGGCGAAAAAAGAGCTAGAAGAAATTCGACAAATACTCATTGGCAATGGAAAAATAGAAAAATCTGACAGCACCAATGCTGCTTCCATTGCCAAAAAAACTATCACGACTCAGACCAAAAAAATACAACAAGAGCTTGGCAAGTCGGGCAATTCGGTTGATTTGATGAATTCTGTAGATAAGGAGTTAGCACGACTAGATAAAGAAGGGGCCTCTGTTGGAGCAAACCTATCCAAAGGCATAACTTTGGGTATTCAGCAATCTGCACCTGTTGCCATTGAATCAGCAGAACAGATGGCTCAAAATATCATAGAAACTACCAAAGAAACCTTTGGCATTCATTCACCATCAAAAGAATTTGAGCAGATTGGAGAACATATTGGGGAAGGCTTCGAGATTGGTATCAAAAGCTCGATGCAAGAAGCAAATGAAGAATTGCTGAGACTCGTTAACTCCTCAGTGGACGCAGTAGAAAAATTGTCTACACTCCCAGCTCCACCACCTCCACCAGGGTTCAATTCGCCAATTAGTAAGCCACTTCCAATTCCACCTCCACCCCCAGGTTTTAATCTACCAATTGGTAGTAAGCTAGATCCGAGGTTAAATCCTAAATATGCTCAAGAGGCACATGACCGAAATGCTCTTGACTTCAAATATGCTGAGGCTGCACACGACAGAAGGGTACTAGACCCCAGATATGCTCAAGAAGCACATGACCGAAATGCTCTTGACTTCAAATATGCTGAGGCTGCACACGACAGAAGGGTACTAGACCCCAGATATGCTCAAGAAGCACATGACCG
>NZ_JBALCO010000135.1:0-49475 GCF_036919595.1 Nostoc sp.
CTTGATCTGGTGATGATTGTTGCGTCATGTTTCATATTCTACGACGCACTTACTTACTTTTTTCTCCCTGCCCCGGTTTTCTGAGCGGATACCAAAACTTGACCAAACTTTTTTAGAGCTAGTCATTCAACTAAAGAAAACTTTAGAGGGTCTGCTTCTTGTTTCAACCAAGGGAGTTAGCTCCTTCTTGTCCACAAGCGTAAATTCGGGTGTAGCCCACCCTACCTTTATCTTATTTTAACGAGTATTTTCTTGAAGCTTTTAGCCATTATTCATCCATTATTTTCAGCTTAGTTTTATTTTTCCTCCCTCTAGGATAGCGATTTTAGTCATAAGTCATTTGGACTTAAATGGATTTATTACTGAGGATAGAAGCATTTTTTGCAAGTGCTGTTGGAAGGCATCTATACCAAACAAAGCGATCGCTTGTTCTCGCAGCCACTCTCGATCACAGCGCTGGTCATCCCCTTGAAGCATTTCTATACAAGCCGCTACTACAGCATCAGGACTGCGGTGTGGTACTCGCCATCCCAGTTTACCATCTTGTAAGGGGTCAGCGGAGCCATCGTCGTCACCGGATAATACAGGTACTCCACAGGCCATTGCCTCTAGATAAACAATGCCAAAGCCTTCTTGGGAAGGCATAATGTAGGCATCAGCAAGGCGGTAATGTTCCATTAATTCTTCTGTAGCAACGAAACCAGCAAACACGACGCGATCGCTCACACCTAAATTTTTTGCAAGTTTAGCTAATCGCGGTTGGTCATCACCGCGACCAATTACCAAATATTTCACTTCTGGGAAAACCTGAGCGATTTGTGGTAATGCCCGAATCGTTACATCTACACCCTTGTAAATATCCCCTGACCATAACCGCGCGACTGTCATTAATACCTTAGCACCAGTTAAGCCATACTTCTGGACTAATTCTGGCTGCTTGCAACCAGGAGTAAATTTATCCCCATCAATTGCACAAGGCATCATCTCTACGATTTTGGGGTTTAGAGCATTAGCAAGACAAGCGCGATCACGGCTGTAGCGACTAATTGTCCAAATTCTATTTGCCGATGTCAAGGCGTGACGTTCTTGATTTTTCAGCGGTTCCCAGACTTCTTTGCCGTAAGTTAGTACGGTGTAAGGAATCCCCAAGGGCTGGCAAAGAGTTTGTACTAATACTGCTAAGTTAATATGACCGCAGAAAACTTGCTGCGGTCGGCTTTGCAATAGACACTTAAGTAAAGCTGCTGCCATTTGCAGTCTCCCCAAATAAGGAGACTGATTTTTAAAGTAATGAAATTTTAAGTTCTCGTCTTCAAACGGATTTAAGCTATCAGGACTATCTCGCAGCAAAAAGACTTCTGCCTTGTAGACTTGGCTAAATCTCAGATAGGCACGAAAAATATCTTTTATATATGATTGAATACCACCTTCGTGGGCAAAAATTTCTAAAAACACAAAGACATGGTTAGTCTTTTTGTTAACTTTATCACCTGACTTTCGGTTTTCTGTCACTGTAGTGATCTGCATGTTAGATTATTTACACTTGCAGTAAAGGCGCGATCGCACCGCTTTATAAGCGCTCTAAATCTGTTTTTACCATTTTTTCTAAAAGTTCTTCAAAGCTCACTTGGGGTTCCCAGCCGAGGTTTCTTTAGCTTTACTGCGGTTAGCTACTAAGTGAAAATGCTCTTCTTTTCGCAATAAACTGGTATTTTGGACTACATAATGCGTCCAATCCAATCCGACAACCGCTGTCTATGATGCACCATCGTCCAGTGAGCATGCATCTTGGCCGCAGCATAAGGATTTTTGGGACGAAAAGGAGTTTCCTCATCTTGAGGCGAAATAAATACATCGCCAAACATTTCCGAACTGCTGACTTGATAAACCTGGTAGACAAACCAACTTGTCGTACTGCTTCCAAAAGTCTGGTAGCCGTACCAGTTATCAGATCCAGGGTTGTCAACAGGTCGTTCCAAGAGTCGGGGACAAAACTGGGAACCGCCAAATTGTAAATTTCTTGGAGACACAGCTGTTGAACTGCGGTCAACACCGCCGCATTATCTCTCAAGTCAACCGTAAAAATTTCTACCTTATTTGCCAGTATTTCCAGTTTTGTCAAATTAGGTTGTCGATGCGGGGGTACTAATCCTACAACTCGGTAACCTCGGTTGAGGAGCAAATGGCTGAGATAGTAGCCATCTTGACGAGTTATTCCTGTAATTAGGGCTGTCTTAGTCATATGTCCCCTATCTCCTCTATCTCTATGAAGTACTAAATTGCACTTGTTAGAGAACAAGAATTAAGACTCTCAACACTGCTGACAAATCTTAACAAGGGAGCTAGTTTAACTCGAATGCTATCTTTACTGTATTCATTAATTATTTTTATACAACAATATTCTTTGAGGCTTTGCAAAAAAATCATAATCACTAAGCAATTTCACGTAAAAAACATATTACCTCAATTCACATCACATATTCTTGAAAAATAAGTAAACCTTTATCAATCAAATAACTACATATTTGAGCAAAGACTCATTCTGCTGATGCTTTTTTTGAAGTGAGTGGCTCAACTTAGGGCAAAATCCCCGTATCCCTACGTAGATATTTCTACCCACAACGGTCACCAGAGGGAGAAGTTCTGTTTGTCTTACTCCTAAGTATAATCAAGCTATGCGCAGCATTTCCAAGAGTTGACTAGTACAGGTCAGCGTCAGTTTGCCTACCTTAAACAAGGGATTTTGCCCCAAGTCTTGTCAATTGAGATGGTAGGTTGATTAACGCGCCCGATACTGGCACTCCTTACCCAAAACCGAAAATTGGCATCGGAAGTATTCTACCTTCCTTTAGGCTTAACTGCTTCACTTTTACTTTTGTGCTTCTACAGAATATTTGACGATCAAAAGGCAATTTCTACCATCTGCACCACGTTCGTATACAACACGGTCAGCCAACCGCCGCAGGAGAAACCATCCATATCCGCCTACTTGCAGAGTCCCTGGGGCTGGTTCTGCGATCGCATCAGGATTAAAAGGTTTTCCATAATCCCAAATTCTAATCTCTAGTCGGTCAATCCACAGATAAACCTTAATCTCAATCGTTGTTTCCGGGGGTAAAGCATGATGAGCGTGACGAACAGCGTTGGTAAAGCCTTCTGCTAATGCTAAATTAAGGCGATCAAGTTGGGTTTTTGACCAGCCAAGTTGAGATAAATGTTGCAGACAAAATTGCTCGAACCATTCTTGCACCTGGTTTAGGAGACTGAGTTCGCTCTTAACCGTCAGATGGTCTTGCTGCACTATACTAAGCATTAACTGTGACTTAAGTACAAGTAAACCCAAGTTGCTAGTTATTAAATTTTGCCAATAGCGCAAAATTTCTCTGATATAGAAAAATCTCAATTGAGATATAGATATTCTGTGTACCAAAATACAAAACATCAACTATTTTGGTGCTTCCAGGATTATAACTAGCAACTTACGTTAAGTAGTGAAAAATGTTTCTATTTGGTGACTTTTGGTGATTTTAGATTTTGGAATAGCTTTTCAATCAAAAATTGAAAATCCCAAATGCAAACTGGACTCTTAAAAAAGAATCTAGAACTCAGGAATCTTTTCATGAAGAATTTAGAACCGCCACTAAATTCTTTTGCACCAAATTTTCAATTTGGCGTGGGTTTCACCGTTTATTCAGGAGTCCTTCACTAGGCGTAGCAAGATCCCCGTAGGGGTACGATTGACGCTGCAAGACTCGAATAGGCTGCGCTCTCCCCCACACAACTTCCTACAACTTTAGTAATGTAAAAAGCAGTGGTTCCCCTTGGGTGATGACTCGTTGGCGCAGCCTTCCCAAGAGGTGAGATTGGGCTAATGAATTGTTTATTGTTAAAATTAACGCCTGTAAATTCATTTCAAAAGCACATCTGCATATGCTCTTGAAACTCACAGGCGTCAAAGCACTTTGTGGTGACTAATTTAGAATAGCCCCAAGGTCAAAGATTTATCCAATGGCAAGGCAGCACCAATACCCAGCCACAGGGTGACAAGGGTACCAAAGAGGAATACTGTGGTTGCAACTGGACGGCGGAAAGGGTTTTGGAACTTATTGACGTTCTCAATAAAGGGAACGAGGATTAGCCCCACTGGTACCGAACCCATTGCTAACACTCCTAAAAGTTTGTTAGGAAGCGATCGCAAAATTTGGAAGACTGGGTACAAGTACCACTCTGGCAAAATTTCCAATGGTGTGGCGAAAGGATTTGCTGGTTCACCGTTCATGGCGGGATCTAGCACAGCTAGAGCCACGATTGCAGCGAACGAACCCATGATCACGATTGGAAAGACGTAAAGTAGGTCATTAGGCCAAGCGGGTTCACCATAGTAGTTATGACCCATGCCTCTAGCGAGTTTGGCTCTTAACTGAGGATCGCTCAGGTCAGGTTTTTTTTGTGTTGACATTTTGAAATGTGCTCTCCTGCTTAAGTTAAATTAAAGCATTTATGAAAGCTATCAGCTACTAGGCAACCCTAACAGGCGGTAAACAGCGTCTCTGTTTGTCTATCTCTAGTCAGCCGCCTGGAGGGTTTCTACAGCTTTAGGCTTCAGATACAAATGTTTGTTTTTGGAACTTATGTGCAATTAATTTCTTGTGTTTCATAAGTTTAGAACAAACAACTTAATCTGAAAACTGAGAAATGTTACCTTTCGCTAATAGCTGAGATTACAAAGGACCGGAAATGCCTTGCTTGCGGATCATCAAGAAGTGAAACAGCATGAAGACTGCAATCAACCAAGGCAGCACAAAGGTGTGGGCGCTGTAGTAACGAGTTAGTGTTGCTTGACCAACACTCGAACCGCCGCGCAGCAGGTCGGAGATCAGAACGCCAACCACAGGAATTGCTTCTGGTACGCCGCTAACGATTTTCACAGCCCAGTAGCCAATCTGGTCCCAAGGTAAGGAGTAGCCTGTGACTCCAAAGGAAACTGTAATCACAGCCAGGATGACGCCACTTATCCAGGTCAGTTCGCGGGGCTTTTTGAAACCACCAGTCAGGTAAACCCGGAAGGTGTGCAAAATCATCATCAATACCATCATGCTGGCAGACCAGCGATGGATGGAGCGAATTAGCCAACCGAAGTTAACTTCATTCATGATGTACTCTACTGAAGAAAAAGCTTCAGCAACTGTTGGCCTGTAGTAGAACGTCATGGCAAATCCAGTGGCAAACTGGATGAGAAAGCAAACCAAGGTAATTCCACCAAAGCAGTAAAAGATATTGACGTGGGGAGGGACGTACTTGCTAGTGACGTCTTCGGCGAGTGCCTGAATTTCCAGGCGTTCCTCAAACCAGTCGTAAACATTGGCCATACAATCTCAAGTCCCTAAGAATCGGTTGCGGTTGATAAATCCCGAAGTTCTAAATCAGCGACCAAAGTTCCGATAGACCCAAGCCTCGGCATCCTGCGGATTCGCCTTTAGGCTTTCCTGTTCCCCATTGGCGATAGCGTCTTTGCTGAAATTGTCGTTACCGAGGAGTAGGGTAGCAGCATTGTCTATGGACTTCTCAGAAGCCGCCGCTTAGACTTCTCTCCCAATTAGCAATTTTGGGATTTTAGTAAAGGAGAGTTTTTTTGTTTGCTTGTCAGCTTTCAGCGTGCTAAGAGTCTTCAGAAACTTTACACTCTGTAAAGAAGGAATATATTGCGATCTCTTTACGGCCCTGCACAGAAAATGGTGGACACAAAGTAGATTTTATCCTTTGGTGAGTGAATACAACGCATCAGTTGAGTGAACAACTTGATGAGAGAAATGCACCACTTCTATAAAAAAAGTAACATAATCGAGAGATAGATTTCATCAACAACAGGGCAAGTGGGCATTTCTAGGCAATTTGGGTTGAGGTGGAATTGATAATGGGGTTCATGAACAAACAAGTCTTTCGGGTTGGATTTTCATTGTTAATGGCGTTTTGGCTAGCGTTTGCTACGCTCACCCAGCCAGTGATGGCTTTGACGACGGAACAAAAGTTGGTTTCCGAAGTTTGGCGAATTGTTAATCGCACTTATCTAGATGAGACGTTTAATCATCAAAACTGGGCGGCAGTCCGGCAGAAGGCTCTAGAGAAGCCGCTGTCGGACTCAAATGCCAGTTATGCGGCAATTGGGAGGATGCTCCAGAGCCTCGATGATCCTTTTACCCGCTTTTTAGATCCGGAACAGTACCGCAGCTTACAGGTCAATACTTCTGGTGAACTGACTGGGGTAGGATTACAAATTGCCCTAAATGCTAAGACTGGGAAGTTGGAAGTAGTGGCTCCCATAGCAGGTTCACCAGCAGATAAAGCGGGGATTAGACCACGCGATCGCATTCTCAAAATTGAAGGCACCTCCACAGAAAATCTCACCCTTGATGAAGCTGCAACTAAGATGCGTGGGCCGAGTGGCAGCCTTGTTACTCTCCTGATCGAACGGGATGGAGAGGCAGAAATAGAAATTAGGCTAACACGCGATCGCATTGCTCTTAACCCTGTGGTTTCCGAATTGCGTGTTTCCACTAAGGGGACGCCCATTGGCTACCTTCGCCTCACTCAATTCAATGCCAACGCCTCAACGGAATTGGCACACGCTATTTCTAGTCTAGAAAAAAAAGGCGCTGCTGCCTACATTCTCGATTTGCGAAATAATCCTGGGGGGCTATTGCAATCAGGAATTGAAATCGCCCGTCTGTGGTTAGACTCTGGCACTATTGTCTACACTGTTAACCGACAAGGCATTCAAGGTAGTTTTGAAGCGTCTGGATCAGCCCTGACAAACGATCCTCTTGTTATTTTGGTAAATCAAGGAAGTGCCAGTGCTAGTGAGATTCTCGCCGGCGCACTGCAAGATAACCGTCGTGCTCAGTTGGTAGGTGAAACCACCTTTGGCAAGGGACTAATTCAATCCTTATTTGAATTGTCAGATGGCTCGGGCTTGGCAGTCACAATTGCTAAGTACGAAACTCCTCAACACCGGGATATTAATAAACTAGGTATTAAGCCAGATAAAGTGATTTTCCAAGATCCTATTAACCGCGAACAGATTGGCACCCCAGAGGATTTGCAATATCAAGCAGCGGTGGAACTTTTGGTTAAAAATTCGGTGGTGGCGGGAAAGACTTAAAAAGCTAGAAGTAAGCCAATTCTATCCCTAAAGGGAGGGACTTTGTAGTAGCCCTAAACTATCTATTCTATATTGAGAGAACAACATCGAAGAACTGTCAAATGCCAAAGCGCGCTGCCACGATTCAGGGAGGCTCTGCCTCCTAGTATTATGTTAACTGTTGAGCAGAGTTCTGGGAATTTCGATAAAGTTGGGCATTTTGCAGAGAAATTGCAGCTTGAGCGCAAAGTAAGTTGAGCAGTTCGACGCGATCGCTGGTAAATGCTCCAGTTGCTAAATTGTTTTCTAAGTACAACACGCCCAACAACTTACCTTGATCCAAAATCGGGCTACACAAGACACTCTTGGGCTGCTGTTGCTGAATGTAGGGGTCATTGATTAATTGTGGATGCACCGTGGCATCAATAATCACTGCCGATTGTAAGCTACGTTTGACGGTATTAATTAAGCTAACTGGCAGATCAACAGAGTCTTCAACAGGCTCTGGGTTGAGCAACATTGGGTAAAAATTGATGTGGATAATTCCCTTGTTCTGTAGAAAGGAAAGCTGTGCTGACGCCTGAATCAGTAAACGACCTGACTCCAAAAGCATGAACACACACTTATCAGCTCCCGCATTTTCAATGACAATATGCAGCAATACTGAGAGCAGTTTTTCGAGTTCGATTTCGCCAGAAAGGGTTTGGGAAGCTTTGAGAATGGTAGCTAAATCCAAAGCAACAGAGAGGCTGCTACTACTAGAAGTGGCAGAACTGGTAGAGGTGACACTTTCTAATGTAAAGATAGTTTCGTTGGTTGAGAGGGGAGAACGGGTTTGCTGGAGGATGGGGGCGAGTAATTGGGGATAGCGTTTTTCTAGGTCGGCGACTTTGGCTTTAGCACCCCAGCGAGCATAGCCATAGTAGGCTTGAGTCATATAGTCTTGAGCAATCCGTTTTTTGCCCCAGTTGAAGTAAAATTTGGCGGCTAGTTCATTGGCAAGTGCTTCTTCTTGGATGTAACCTTGTTCTTTGGCTCCTTTGATGGCGCGATCGTAATAGTCTATTGCTTCTGCCCAATTGCCTAAGACCCGATATCGCTCGGCTTCCACCAAATCAAATTTGTGTTGAAAATTCATCGGTGCATGGGCTGCCCAGTAGTTGAGTTTTTCTTGGTTGGCAGCGATGCATTCCTTTATCTGATGCTGTTCTGGGGCTGAGAGTTGCCCAAACCATGCTAGTTGAGCTAAAGACTCATAGAAATGAAAGATGGGTACATAAAAAAAAGCAAGGATAGCATCTAAATACTGTCTTGCCTGCCCAGCCTGTTCTACGGCTTGTTCAAACTCTGAAAACAGATAGGACACAACTAGTTTGTTAATCCACAGCAATGCTAATCCGGTGCGATCGCCCGTTGCTTGATGTAATGGAAGTTGATGCTGTTCATTGTAGGCTGCACCGCTTAACACCACAACGTCATCCGCATCCCCGATTAAATTCAGCAGAATTTGTCGAATCAACTGGGAATAGGTCAGAGTTAGATTTTGCTTGAGGTGCTTGAGCGCTTCACAATATTCGGCAATTTCCGACTCTAGTTGCATTAGGTTCTGCCCTGTAAAATAAGAGTAAAACCCGTAGTTATACGCAGAGTAACCAGCGAAAGCCAGATCGCCCACGTCTAAACAACTACAATAGGCAATTTGTAAGGGGTGTAATGTCTCACGCAGGTGCATTTTCCAATGCCTTGTGTACATACAGACTAATAATAAAGTTTTCCCCTTCAATTCTGAATTTTGATAACGTGATAGCAGATTCAAGGCTAACTGACCAAATTCATAACCTAGTTCAACCTTTCCCAACACACCACACATCAATATCCCATAAGAGGCATAGCTAAAGGTCGAGGTTGATTCATTGCCATACACGACGGACAGATAAACCTTTTTTAAAATCACCAGTAAATACAGCAGTGGCTGAAACAGATAAGCGCAGGGTGCTATCGATGTCAAAATTCGAGCCGCCGCCAGGATGTTCGCATCCATTGCTTCGCTGAGGTTGAGTAACTCGGCAGGTAACCGTTCTTTAATCACATCTGAAACGTTACTAAAGGCATCCGCCACGTCGTCCTGGGTAGGCGCTGCGGGCAGTTTTACTCCCAATTGCTTTAAGATGGCAAGGGCTATTGCGATCGCTTGGGCAAACTGACCTTGAGCAGTTAATGCCTCAATCTTCACCTCATAAATGCTGATTTGATCTAATGGAGTTTTGGCGTGGTTTAGAACAAGGCTAGCGAAGCCTGCCATCTGCTCTAAGTCACCGCCCAGATAGGCGGCTTCTGTAGCCACTTGATGGAGTGCTAGGGTCAACTCATACTGATGCTGCCAACTGTTTTGGGCGAGTAACCCAATGCCCACCTGGGCATATTTGTAGGCAGCAGTATAGGCGATCGCTGCTTTTGCCTTGCGGCTTGCCATCAGGTTGAACTGGGCGAGGGCTTGACGTTCTGCAGATTGGGCTAATTCAGCTGCAACGTTGAGATGACTGAGGATTTCAAAAATGCGTTCTTCCCGGTTACTTTCGGGGGTGTTACTCAGAAGTAACTGTCCAATCTTTAGGTGAACAAGTTGTTTTTCATCCGTGGGAATCAGGGAGTATGCCGCTTGCTGGACGTGATCGTGCAAGAATTTGTAAACACAGGTGTCAACCTTCTGTACTGATGTTTCGACTGGGGGAACTAATGGCTCGGTTTGATAAAACCTGTAAACCTCATTGGTTGGAATGACAAATCCTTCTTGCAATGCTTTCCACAAGTCCAAAGCGGTTTCTGTCTGCGACTTCTGAGAAACGATCGCCAGCGTTGCTAAATCAAACTGATTGCCAATACAGGCTGCCAGTTTAAGTATCGCTTGCGTTTGGGTGGGCAACTTTTGCAGTTGAATTGCCATGAACTCAACGACATTATCCGTTAGGGCAAGTGATGTCTCTGGACTCGCCGCTGCGCCTCTGGGCACAAGTGCCAGATCAAACTGCCACAAACCTGTATGCCAATCAAAGGTAATTCCTCCTTCCTCATGTAATACCTTGAGAAACTGGGTTGTAAAAAAGGGATTCCCTTTGGCTTTTTGATAAACTAATCCAGTTAACGGCAGGGCAACTTCTGTTGAACAACTCAATGTATCGGCAATCAAACGATTCACATCTGTCTGACTCAAAGGAGCTAATGTAATGGTGCTGACCGTGGCTCCCTTCTCAATCTCTTGCAGGGTAAGCATCAACGAATGACCCGCAAATACTTCGTTATCGCGGTATGCGCCAATAATTAACAGATAACCCCTCAGAGTTTCACCCATCAACAGCCTGATCAAATTCAGGGATGCTGAATCTGCCCACTGTAAATCGTCGAGGAACAACACCAACGGATGCTCTATTGTGGTGAACAGCTGAATTAACTTGACAAACAGCAAATTGAAGCGGTTCTGTGCAGCATTACCTGATAATTCTGGTACAGGCGGTTGCTTGCCAATAATTTGTTCTAATTCTGGAATCACTTCAATCATCACCTGTCCACTCTCAGACATTGCAGACAGAATTTTGTTTCGCCACTGCTCCAATTGAGCATCGCTTTGACTGAGCAACTGTGCTATCAAGTCGCGGAAAGCTTGCACAAAGGCAGACAGGGGAATGTTGCGATTGAACTGGTCATACTTCCCTTTGATGAAGTACCCATTCCACCGGACGATGGGCTTATGCACTTCATTTACCACGGCAGTTTTGCCAATGCCGGAGAAACCTGCTACCAGGATCAATTCTGATGCACCATTAGCAACCCGCCCAAATACCTCCAGCAAGGTTTTTACTTCCGCTTCCCGTCCGTAGAGTTCTTCTCTGATCAGAAAGCGATCGCTATTATCGTGCTGTCCTAAATCAAACCAACTATGTTTGCCTGTTTCCCACCATTGTTCTAAGCAGGTCACTAAGTCATATTTTAGTCCCAGCGCACTCTGGTAGCGGTCTTCGGCGTTCTTCGCCATCAACTTGCAGATGATCTCTCCCAGCATCAAGGGTATTTCGGAGTTGAGATTACAGATAGAGTCAGGCTGTTTGGCGATATGGCAATGCACCAACTCCATCGCCTCGTGGGACTCAAAGGGCAGTTCTCCACTCAGTAGTTCAAAGAAAGTCACACCTAATGAATAGAAGTCGCTGCGGTAGTCAATGCTCCGGTTCATCCGTCCAGTTTGCTCTGGCGACATATATGGCAGTGTTCCCTCCAGTCCGTTGGGACTTTGGATCTCTTGGGTTTCTCTTGGTAAAAGTGAGGCAATACTGAAGTCAATCAGCTTAATTTCTCTGGTGTCAGGATGAATCAGGATGTGGGCTGGCTTGATGTCTTTGTGAATGACGTGCTGTTGATGTAACTCGTGTAAAGTGTCTATCAGTTGCAGCGCAATCGGGAGGAATTCCTTTAAAGTCAGTGATCGTCCTTGGCTAAATTCCCGTAAGGAAATGCCACCAAAGTCTTCCATGACTAAGGCGTAGCCGTTTTCGTAGAGTTCCAAGCTGTAGGGTTTAATGATGCTAGGAATATCTAGGTTTTTGGCGATCGCATATTGGTTACTAAACTGTACTAATTCGTTAAAACTGGGGTATTCTCGTTTTAAGAGCTTGATGATGACTAGTTGGCGATCGCATTCTCGTATTGCCCGATACACTTGAGTGCGAGAACTTGAATAAAGCCGCTCTTCGATTTGGTAGCCAGCGATCCTTACACTTCCATCAAGTTTTGCGCTCATAAATTTTTACGAGAATTCCCTGGACTAAAGTTAGAATTCCCCAGAGAACATCTTTTTTAACTTAAATTTTACACCAGTATCAATAACCGTCATAGTTTAAAAACCTATGGTTAATATTGCATTCCTCTTTAGAGTAGTCTTTTCAAGGTAACTCCTAAAATCTATTTATTTCTCTAATATCTCTGTGTTTAGTGCAGCTTAAAAGTAATTTATTCAAATACAGAATCACACTAAATACAGAGTGAAGAGATTAAAGAGGAATTTTTTGACCAAAATTTTGACTTACCTTGAAAGAGCTAGTACAGCACAGCGGAAATAAGCCACTCATTCCAAATCAACGAAACGCTTACGCTTTATTCATTTTGACTTTTGACCTTTCGACTCCCTTCGCTACGAGAGGCTGCGCCAACGGCTCCGCTCAGGGCAAGACGCTCAGGCTCAAAACTGAGCGTGAGCGTAGCGTCTCGTAGAGAAGCCGAAGCCTTGACTTTTGACTTTTGCTTTGCGGTATTAGTCCTAACCAATTATCTATGAAGTTGCATAGAACAAGGGGATTTGACCCAAGTCTTACCAAGTCTGATTTTGTGCAGTTTCACAAAGAATTGGTATAAGTCCTATAAGTTAACAAACGTTGGAAAATTTGTATTGGGATTGAGAACTTAGGATAAGTTTTTGATACTCGTTAACGAATCTTTGAACTCCGTTAACGAGTTTTTGATACTCGTGAACAAGTCTTTGATACTCGTTAACGAGTTTTTGAACTCCGTTAACGAGTCTTTGATACTCGTGAACGAGTCTTTGATACTCATGAACGAGTCTTTGAACTCCGTTAACGAGTCTTTAAGCTAGATAAATGTTAAATTAAGGGCTGTATCCGCAGCAAATGTGGTAAATCTAGAGAGGCGAGGTGTTGATAAGCTTGATCGATGACACGCTTGCCTCTAAGAAAGCCTGTATTAGCTCCGGGACAAATGTACCTGAGAGTTTCTGGTGTAAAATCTTCTAATAATAACCGAAGACTGTTAATTTGTCGGGGCCAATGAAAGGTTTTTGCTGTCCGTAATGGTACTGCTTCACCCTTCTGATTAGGAACTAAATGACGCCCTGAAAACAATATACCTCCAAGCTCACTGTAGTATAGGCAAGATGAGCCGGGAGAATGGCCTAGTGTCCAAATAACTTGGACTACTGCATCAAGAGCAAATTCCTGCCTAAAGGTAGTTACGGTTAAGCCTGGTAATAAATAAGCTTCTTGTTCTTGAATCAGGACTTCGCAGCCAAAGGTTTGCTGAATTTCAGCCGTCTTGCCAATAGCACCTCGATGGGTGACAAATAACCAACGTACGCCTCCATGCGATCGCAAAAAATCTTGATTTGTTTGATCTAAAGCAGGGCAGTCTATGAGGATATTGCCTTCATTTCTTACAATAAAATAAGACGTTCCCCCTAATGTGTCCCGATTGGGTGCAAAAGCAAAAATACTCTCCTGTGCGAAGTCCGATTGTAGAGAACTTCCGCTAGGAACTTTGTCAGGGAATACAGGCCGTGGTGGTTTAGTTGTATGACTTGGCACTTGAGGTAAAGGGCAGATGATAAAAGAGCCGAAACTGAGGAGTTGTAGACAATCTGCTTACAATGTAAAAATTCTCAAGAATTGAAACTTAAGCGTTTATCTAGTACAGCACAACGTAAATTCAGCTACCATCTCAGATTAACTAGATTTGAGGCAAACCCTTGTTAAAGGTAGGCAAACTGACGCTACAGTGTACTAACACTGTTAACCGTTCGTAAATAAAATTGGGATTTGAGGTCTGCCTTGTAGTTAATGCTATGGTGCTGAAGCTACTGGTGGGGCGTTTTGTCAAAATTACTGAAGATAACATGGCATTTTGGTTTCTGTTTATCCTCTTACTGGGGCTAGCTACTTATCTAATGGTGCAGCATAGTGTCGCTCACATCACCCGGACGCCAGTATGGTTGTTGTGGCTGGTTTTAATGACACCAGCATTTCTGTTGAGTGGATGGACGCTGGTGTACGGGGCGAAACAATCTCCGCCACCGGCGCTTATCATCTCGTCGTTATTTGTCTGCACATTGTTGTACTGGATGTTGTTTCAATGGGGGCGTGGAGTGCCAACAGATACACAAACCCAAACCCAAGCCCAAGCCTCAGAATCACAGCCGACTATCCAGCCTACCGCAGAACCAGTAGTGCGTCCTATTGAGCTAAAGGAAGAAACCCAACTGCGAAATTGTTTTCCTTGGTCTGTATACTACGTTCAAAATATTGAGTATCGACCACAAGCGGTGATTTGCCGGGGTCAGTTGCGAACTCAAGCCAGCAACGCCTACCAGCAGATTAAAATTAATATTGAAGCACAATTTGGCGATCGCTTCCTGCTGATTTTTCAAGAAGGTGTCAATGGCAAACCTTTCTTTGTGCTGGTTCCCAACACTCAAGCTGCTAAAGACAGAAATACACCACGACGCGACCAGGAACGGTTAACTCGACCAGGATTAGCACTTTTACTACTAGTAGCTACTTTCCTAACTACTACCTTGGTGGGAATCCAAAATGCTGGTGTTTCTCTTCCGCCTCTATGGGAAATTAGTTCTTTGTTCAAAGTTCTATTTAACCCAGATGTCATATTTAAAGGATTACCCTATGCTTTAGCGTTAATGACTATTTTGGGTATTCACGAACTTGGGCATTATTTGACAGCTAAATTCTACAAGATTCGCTCGACGTTGCCTTACTTTATTCCCATACCTTTCTTCTTGGGAACTTTTGGTGCATTTATTCAGATGCGTAGTCCCATTCCCAACCGCAAAGCTTTATTTGACATTAGTATCGCTGGCCCAATTGCAGGCTTTATCGCGACTTTACCATTACTAATATGGGGCTTGGCTCATTCTGACGTGGTTTCCCTGACTGAAGAAACCCGACTTTTGAATCCTCATGCCCTTAATCCCAAATATTCCATTTTATTAGCGCTACTCTCAAAGTTTGCCTTGGGTAGTCAGTTAACAGAAAAATCCGCTCTTGACCTACATCCAGTTGCAGTAGCTGGTCTTCTGGGACTAATTGTCACAGCCTTAAATTTAATGCCTGTGGGACAATTAGATGGAGGTCACATTGTCCATGCGATGTTTGGCCAACGAACTGCGATCGTAATTGGTCAAATTGCTCGCCTGCTGTTGCTATTACTTTCTTTAGTTCAGAAAGAATTGTTGCTGTGGGCGATTATCTTATTATTTATGCCGTTGATTGATGAACCTGCACTGAATGATGTTACTGAATTGGATAATGGACGTGATATTTGGGGATTACTGGCAATGGCTTTATTGATTGTAATTGTTTTGCCACTACCGCAGGCGATCGCTAACTTTTTGCAAATTTAAAAAGGATCAAGGCAAAAAAAGAAATATATCTGAATTTTTTCCAAACTATGGTATTAACCACAGTTTGATATTTTGTGATTGAAATTATATCCAATATTAAATAATAGCCCTCTTTTAAAAGTGCTTTTTGCAGTTTTGTGAGCAGAGGGTAAATAAGAAATATATCCCCTGCCCCATTGCTCAAGACTAGGGCTTATGCCCTGTACAAATTAGTCATGGTATGCATTTCACAAATAGGTCGTTTCAGGCTTTTATTAATTCTATAAAACGCGACACTAGGTATACACAAATCTCATTAGCAATTTATGGTTTATCAAATAGCCCAATCAAACCTCACCCCGGTTGTGCTAGGCAAAACCTGTCCCCCTTCGTAAGTTAAAAGAGGGATGTCAGTTAGGACAGGGTGAGGTTTTATTTACCTTAATCTTGTAAAAAAGGACTTTTGGGTAATCAGATAACTTATGTGTACACCGTAGCTAGGGAAAGGGAGATTATTTCGTATTACAACTAACTTGATACTGAATTAGCCGCTTTGTCAGCCTTCGCAGCTGGTGGAAAGCCACCCATACGAATCTCAGAAGTGAAGGAAGTGATACTAAATCCACCGAAATTCTTGAGGACATTTACCCGCATTCGCAAATTGGGACTAGCAAACCACACGCGCTCCTCTAACGACATGGTTTCATTTTCTGTAGTTAGGATCAAGGCACCATCACTGTCAAATTTATAGTGTCCGGCTACTGGGCTTTTATCAGCATCAAGTATTTCCTGTAGTAACTTACCTTGGACCGGATTATCTGCATCGGGTATCGAAACTAACACAGTTGAACCACTGTGTTTTGCTTCATCCTTTTCCATTGTGCCATTCCAGGTAATTTTGATCGCACAAGAGGCGAAACTAGGATTAATTTTGTCCTGTTGACATAGTTTGATCACTTCTGGATGATCTACTGCCAGCGTCTCAATAATGATGTCTGACTTGCTATTTTCAGATTGGTTAAAAGCCAAATGTTGACTAGTCCGATGAGAAAACCATTTGCCAGCGCTTAACTGAAAAAATTCTTCAATATTCATGAATGAAATTACCCTGCATCAAAATGCTAAAATTCCCACTTAATTATTATTAAAAGGTAGCAGGAGGCTTTAATATTAAGCTTGATTGTCTATTTCCTCAAGCTTCTTGAGGCCAATTCTGGCTGCCTCAGCAACGTTGAAATGATTGTCTTTTTCTAGGTATTTTAAAGCCGAGACACTCTTGGGAGTGGGAAGATTTCCCAAGGCTTCTGCCAAACGCTGCCTTACTATCCAATCATCTGATTGGGCGAAGCGCAGGATATTATCAACAGACTCAATATCTTTAATTTCTCCCAGTGCAGAAATTGCAGCTTGTTGCAACACGACTTCTTTGCTATCCAATGCCTGAATAAGAACCTGATGGGCCCGAGGGTCTTTAATGTTACCTAGAGAAACGGCTGCACTAAAGCGTACTAGCCAATCAGTATCTTCATAAAACGCCCGTGAAAGCACCTCAAAGGCTCTGGCATCACCCAAATATCCTAAGGCACCAGCGGCATCAGCGCGTATACCATAATCTGGGTCATTTTCGAGAATTCTTACCAAAATTGAATAACATTCTGGCGTCGGCTTGATTCCCAGAGCAAATATTGCCATCGAGCGCAGTTGCAAAGATTCGTCATCTAGTACCTTTTTAATCAAAGGGACTGCATCCTCAGCGGGAACATGACGCAGATTGGCAAGGGCTACCATGCGATCGCGCAAATTCTGACTTTCTAACTGAGTAGAAATTTCTTGTAAGCTTAGATCTGCCATTTAGTTCAAAGCGTTTTCTTTACTTATCTTAATTTACCTGATCTGTTCATCAGGCTGTCACCATAGTGAAGTAGGAGTTTGGCGACTTTACAAAATGCTTCGATTATGAGGGAAAAATAAACAAATGTTACTTAACGCTAAATTGTTTGAATTTAGCAGTCAGATTTAACACTTGATCGTCCTTCCAAAGCAATTTTAAGAATATATTTAGCAATATCCTGCTATTTATTCAACCTGACGATTTGTATAAGTCAAGTTGAAACTATATATTTATACTAAGTTTCAGAACGGAGAGGGAGGGATTCGAACCCTCGTTAAGTTTCCCTAAACAGACTTTCCAGGTCTGCGCCTTAAACCGCTCGGCCACCTCTCCAGGTGCCACAAGTTCCGATTCTACTATAAAATCCCAGAAAATGCAAAGATAAAGAAAGATATTTTTAGGTTGAATTTGAAAGTCCCAATCCCAAAACGCAAATTTAGATGTCCCGTACATACACAATTAGAGTTCGCGATCGCGCCACTGGCAGAACATACACCCTACAAGTGCCAGAAGACCGCTACATCCTGCACACTGCCGAAAAACAAGGGGTGGAACTGCCGTTTTCCTGCCGCAACGGGGCTTGCACCACTTGTGCGGTGAGGGTATTGTCAGGAGAAATTTACCAACCAGAAGCGATCGGATTGTCGCCAAATTTACGTCGGCAAGGTTATGCCTTGTTGTGTGTGAGTTACCCCCGTTCTGACTTGGAGGTGGAGACACAAGACGAAGATGAAGTCTACGAACTCCAGTTTGGACGCTATTTTGCTAGGGGGAGAGTTAAAGCGGGTTTACCCTTAGATGAGGAATAAACAATTCAAAATCACCGTACCCCTACTCAACCAACTAGCAAGAGCTGCGACCAGAGGAGAAGTTCTCATGCCTGTGCGCTTTGGTGACTGGGTGCGAAAAATAGCCATTTTGGCTTGCTTATTGCTTTTGGTGAGTTGTCAAGGTAAAAACCAGCTGCCAAACAATCAGGCTGAGGTAAAAGTAGCGCGGGTAGTTAGTGGGCAAAGTTTGGAAGTGTTAGGCATGGCTGAACAACCAAATTTGATTTCCCAAGTGCGGTTAGTTGGTATTGATGCACCAGATTTGCGACAGCGACCTTGGGGGGAAGAAGCAAAAGAACAGTTAGAAAATCTAATTGGTGGTGCAGAACAATCGGTAACCCTGGAGTTTGATTTAGAAGCAAAAGACAAAATCGGGCGAACTCTAGCTTATGTGTGGAAAAATAAGGTGTTGTTAAATGAAGAATTAGTGAAACAAGGGAATGCAATGTTTACTGGGCGATCGCCTAACCACAAATATGATCAGCGTTTAGAACGTGCCCAACAATGGGCTAGACTTATGGGCCAAGGAATCTGGAACCCTGAAAAACCCATGCGCCTTACTCCCGCCGAGTTTCGCCGCCAAAATCTTTAAAGAGTGGGCACAAAGGAGACTACTAAACCCAATGACAAATCTACAAATTTTTCTAGATATTGCTACAGAAGCGGCCTTAGCTGCTGGTGCTATTTTGCAAGGTTACTTGGGTAAGTTGGAAGACGCAATTGTTGAAAAAGGACGCCCTGGTGATTTAGTCACTGCTGCTGATAAAGCCTCAGAAGAGTTGATTTTAGAAATTTTGCGTCGCCACTTTCCCCAACATTCTATCCTCGCGGAAGAATCAGGGAAATTAGGTAATCAAGAGAATGAATACCTTTGGGCAATAGATCCTCTAGATGGCACAACCAACTACGCTCATCAATACCCATTTTTTGCCGTTTCCATCGGGCTGTTAATTAATGGTGATCCGCAAGTTGGTGTAATTTATGACCCCTTTCACAATGAGTTGTTCCGTGCTGCTGCTGGCCTGGGAGCAACGCGTAACCGTCATTCCATCAAGGTTTCGGCAACCTCGAAACTGAGTAAGAGCCTTCTGGTAACTGGATTTGCCTATGATCGCCGCGAAACCTCTGATAACAACTACGCAGAATTTAGTCACCTCACCCATCTTACCCAAGGAGTCAGACGTAGTGGTTCTGCATCACTAGATTTAGCGTATGTTGCCTGTGGACGTGTCGATGGTTACTGGGAACGGGGACTTTCTCCTTGGGATATTGCCGCCGGGATAATTTTGGTACAAGAAGCTGGGGGCAAAGTCACCGCCTACGATGGTACTCCCGTCAAAATTGAGTCAGGTAGAATTATTGCAACAAATAGTTATATTCACGACTCTCTTAGTAGCGAACTTTTACAAGTTCCACCACTGTCAGCATGGGTGTAGCAGATGGGGGCTTTCCCCCCAACTTTGGGTAAACTAAAAAGAATCTAACTGCTCCTTTGGTGCAAAACCTGTATATGTCTTTCAAAATAGATCGTGGATTATTTAAATATGATTTCATAGATCATCACGCAGTATTATGCGTTCCAGTTGATGCGGATGTCAAAGAGATTCGCAAACGCTATCTCAAAATTGCCCGCCGCTTACACCCGGATAGTAGTTTTACTGAAAGTGATGCACAAAAACAGCTAGGAAACGAATTGTTATCAAAGTTAGTGAACCCAGCTTACGAAAAACTTTCTGGCGATCGCACTCGCGCTGAATATATTCTAATTTTGTCGCAAATTGGCAAGCGTCTGGTACAAGAGTCTACTTCGGTAATTCTAAACACTGACTTGGGAAAACAGTTAGCTGATACCGCCAATATCGATCATTTCTATAAAAGTGCGATCGCTAAACTAGCCCAAACCCAATATGATTCTTTAGAGCAAGCGCTGCAAGTCATTGCCCAAGTTAGTGAGTTGAATTTAGTCTATTTAATGCGGAGTGGGAGCAAAGCATCGGCACCGCCGCCACCATCTGCTCAACCCAAAGTCCAATCAGGTACGTCTGAGCCAAATACACCAAAAAATACACCACCAGCGCCAGCAAAAGAAGACTCGATTGTAGAACAGTATGTTCGTCGCGCTCAATCTTTAATTGACAAAAACCAATTTATCCAAGCCAAAGTAGAGTTGCAGGATGCCCTAAAGCTAGAACCTAAAAATAGTCGCTGCCATAGCTTAATTGCAATGGTGTATTTAAGGCAAAATCAGCTAAAAATGGCAAAAATTCACTTTGACAATGCTCTAAAATTAGACTCCAATGACGAAATAGCTCTGCAATGGAAACCTAAAATAGATAAGGCTTTAGGACAACAACCTAGTGAGCATAAGGTGACTTCATCCCCCAATAATAGAGATAAGCAACCAGATAAATCTGGTAGTGGTGGTTTGTTCGGTGGTTTGTTTGGTGGGAAGAAAAAATAATGGTGTATCAACCAGCAGCGGGAGCCAGGGATTTATTGCCCTTGGATGTGGAAAAAAAACGCTGGATTGAAGATCGGTTACAGCAGGTGTTTCACCGTTGGGGATATCACAGGATTATTACCTCGACTTTAGAGCGCATGGATACTCTGATGGCAGGGGAAGCAATCCAGCGTCAGATGGTGATTCAACTACAACAAAATGGCGAAGATGATGAATTAGGGCTGCGTCCAGAATTAACAGCATCCATTGCTCGGACTGTTGTCACTCGGATGGCAAGTCTGCGTTATCCGCAACGGTTGTACTACAACGCCAATGTGTTTCGCCGTACTTGGGAAAGTAGACACAATCGCCAACAGGAGTTTTATCAAGTTGGGGTGGAGTTGTTAGGTGCTGGCGGATTACTGGCAAATGCAGAAGTACTACTATTAGTAGCAGATTGTTTGGCAGCACTGGGTTTGCAGGAATGGCATTTAATTTTAGGTGAGGCGGGAATTACCCGATCACTTCTGAGTGCCTTTCCTGCTAATTTACAGGATAAAGTTCGCAGTGCGATCGCTCATCTCGACCGCATTACTATAGATACTTTACCCCTAAGTGACAAACTACGCGATCGCGCCCGAATCATCCTGGATTTGCGCGGGCCAAGTGCAGATGTGTTACAAAAAGTCAGTAGTTTGGATCTAGATGAAGAACAGCGAGAGGCAGTAAATAACCTCAAATCCCTAGTAGAATTACTGGAATCAGAGAAAAAATTTCCCTTAATCCTTGACCTCAGCCTCATTCAGACCATAGATTACTACACTGGTATTGTATTTGAAGTTGTCACAGATACCGAATCGCAACCCAGAGTTTTAGGGCGGGGTGGTCGCTATGACCAGCTTTTGGGGCTATATCATCCTCAAGGAGAAAACACCCCCGGAATTGGTTTTGGACTCAATATCGAAGATTTATACCAAGTTTTGTTGTCTACCCAGCAATTACCACAGATAATCCCAGCGAGTAACTGGTTGGTAGTATCAGAGACGCCGAGTGCTAACGCCTTTGCCTTTGCCTACGCGCAAAAACTCAGAGATTCTACTGATTTGGTGCGGGTAGAAATTGATTTGGGGGGAAGGGATGCAGAGGCTATTCGCCAATATGCACGCGATCGCAGCATAGCCCAAATTGCTTGGATTAAAGCTGATGGTTCACCAAAAATTGAATCATTGCGTTAAGTTGAGTTGAGCATTGGGCATGGGGGTCATTGGGAAGAAACAAGGGAGACAAGGAAGAAACTTGTTCAATAATTCTCCCTTGTCCCCCTTATCCCCCTCATCTCCCTTTGCCTCCCTCACTCCTCACTCCCCTGCTAGGCTAGAAATAGCCGATACAGAAAAGAGGGAATCGAGAACATGCCGCACACAATTGTTACAGAAGTCTGTGAAGGCGTAGCTGACTGCGTAGATGCCTGTCCAGTAGCTTGTATTCATGATGGCCCAGGCAAAAATGCCAAAGGAACAGATTGGTACTGGATTGACTTTGCAACTTGCATCGACTGTGGTATATGTCTCCAAGTTTGCCCAGTAGAAGGGGCGATTCTTGCAGAAGAACGACCAGAGTTGCAAAAAACTCCGTAATAGTCCATAGTCAACAGTCAATAGTCAATAGTTATGTTTGACTTGACTGTTGACCAATGAGAAATGATAAATGACAAATGATAAATGACTATTTACTAGACATTCAAAATGTCCACGCTGGATACATCAAAGATGTAGATATCCTGCAAGGTGTAAATTTCCGGGTTGCACCAGGGGAATTGGTAACAGTGATTGGCCCTAATGGCGCTGGTAAATCTACTTTAGCAAAAGCAATTTTTGGGCTTTTAATCCCCCACACAGGCACAATTACCTTCAAAGGTGAAAACATCGTGGGGCTAAAGTCCAATCAAATCGTCCAACGAGGAATGTGCTACGTACCGCAAATCGCCAATGTCTTCCCCTCTCTCAGTGTTGAAGAGAACTTGGAAATGGGTGCTTTTGTGCTTAACGTTCCCCTGAAACCAATCAAAGATAAAATATTTACCATGTTCCCCAGACTGAGCGATCGCCGTCGTCAACGCGCTGGTACTCTCTCTGGAGGAGAACGCCAGATGCTAGCGATGGGCAAAGCTTTGATGTTGGAACCTAGTTTGCTGATTTTGGATGAACCATCTGCTGCTTTATCCCCTATGTTGGTGACACAAGTCTTTGAGCAGATTAAACAAATTAATCAGACGGGTACTGCGATCGTATTAGTGGAACAAAATGCCCGTAAGGCTTTAGAAATGGCTAATCGTGGCTATGTACTGGAGTCGGGACGCGATGCGATCTCTGGTTTTGGTCAAGAACTGTTGAATGACCCGAAAGTGGGTGAGCTATATCTAGGAGCAGGTAAGAGAGATTAAATAGTTGCTAGCTATGGGGAACCAAAAAGCATATTGACACCAATGAGCTTTTTCTGTGCCCTGAAAGTGCGGGTCTATTTACTATCAAAGAATCATTAATAAAAGCCTGAAAGGGCAAGATAAAACAGTGAAGATTATAAAAGCCAAATATTTGCAACTATAAACCCAAAAGCACATTTACTTTCACTCAAAGAACATTGCAGCACAAACAGCCATTGTAATAATTTCTGCATCGCTCATCTCGATAAGACAACCTTCATGATCAGCGACGCCGAATAGCCCGCTGTAGGCATCGCCTTCTCTTCGAGACGCTACGCGAACAAGAGATTATCAGTGATAGCATAAACAGTAATTATTTCATTTAACATATGCCCCTCCTAATTTTCTGACTGGAGGGGATTTTATTACTTAAGTGACCTGAAGTGATCGCTTGGCAGCATAACTAGCATACTTGGGTTAATGCAAAAGCTATAACAATTCCTGCCACTGCCGCGACCGTCATTTTCGATGCTCAAAGAATTCTCCCCAATAATCTTTGCGTTTCTAATCACATCTACAGCGAGTAAAAAGGTAAAACAGGACATTCATTCAGGAAAAAGTGACCAGAACGTAAATTACCGGGATCTGCCAAAACCCTCATTAAAGAGGAATGCATAGTGAGCTTCCTATATATATATAAATAGGACTTATGCAGAAAAGATCCCCTAACCCCCTGAAAAAATTGGCTTTTAAGATCCCCCCTTTTTAACGAAAGCCACTTACTCAGAGGGGTTTCCTCAAGTGGACGATCGCGTGGGCGGGTCTTTTGACTTAAGCGGACTGGCATCAAGTGGCATGGGTTAGGAGGAGTGCGCTTCGCGCACACTACGCGAACGAGGTTTCAGGTTTTCAATGCGTAAGTCCTAATAAAGCTCTGCATCACTTTTTGATGTACTGCTGAATTACAACAACTCCTGCAAAGCTGCGCCAGAGGAAACCTTGGGCGTTTTTGCATGGAATAAAAACGCCTATGTTTCCCCTAATCAAAATTGATTGAGTGCTTTTGGCAATTTGGCATCCAAAATTTTTCTATTGCAGTTTTAATTGAGATATCAGCAGGGTTACTGGGACATTGAGAAAGTTCTACAAGGGATCGATTCCCGTCTCAAAAATCCCACCCAATGGCCAGTTGTTGACTTTTGCGCTCTGTGAACTACCCTTTTAGGGTGGATGCAGTAAACAAGCACGAACGTCACCGCTTCACCACAACTGGCTAGAAATCAAACAGAAAACACATAGTTAGGCAATCGGATCATACCAAAGTGATCGCCACCATTTATTGAGCCTCTAGCTGCCTTAGTTTATTATTTGCTGACAGTAGTAACTCTTGAGCTTTTAGATAAACTGTTGTGCCATTTTGGACTTTTCTTAATTGATTAATAATACTCTGCAATTGGCTCAACACCCGATTGCGCTCCACATCATGAGCATCAGCAGGAATTGAAGCCAGCAACCTTCCGATTTCTTGTTGCGCTGCGTCTATTGCCTCCACAGCATCCGCCTCAGCTTGCCGCCTGATTTTAACTTGACCTAAATTAGCCTGGTAAATTGCTAATAACTTCTGTGCTTCGATATAACCCGCCACGTCTTTTGAAGGAATCTCTTCAAGCCGCTCAATTGCCTCTATCCACAAATTTTCTATCTGTTGCCATTCAGTTACGGTGTGCGGCGGATTTTGACCAGCTTTGGCAGCTTGCCAGGAAAACTGCCGGGCTGCGGTGATTAAGGCACTGATGCGATCGTTCCCAGCTGCCAATCCAACAACTTCCTGAAACTCATGCTTATAAGTATTTAGTTGATTTTGTACAGTTTTTCCTGCTAGGGTTTGACCAGGAATCTGCTCTAATTGATTAAGCGCCGTCTGCCAAGCAGCTGTTGCAGTCTGTTTATCAGTTACTGTTGCAGCCCGTTCATATTGCTGTTTTGCATTTAAAAGGGTCTGCATATTATCGGTAAGCAAGGACTGAGCATTCTTTTCCTGAAAAACTTTAGCTTCTAGCTGCCCAACTTTACTCCGAAATGCATTAAAACCATAGATGCTAAAGCGCGAGTCGTACCACCAATATCTGTATTCTGACCAATCGTTGACAAAGGAAGTTGGCAACTGATCTAGATGTTTTTGTGTTTCTTGTAGCTTCTGTTCTCCCAAAGCCAAATCAGCTGGACTAGTAGCTTTTTCAATCAATTGTTCAGCTTGCTCGACTGATACCAACGCCTGTCGATAGTGATTATCCATGCTGATGTAGCTGGGTAACAACAAAAAAGGCGCATGGAGCATCACCGGACGGCGAATTACCGGGTAAGGCTGATTCGCCACCCAAATTACACCAATGGGAATGCCTATAAGTATTGCTATCCAAATAAGTCTACTACCTATACCCCGCTTGGCTTTGCTATGCAGTTGCTGAGGGGAGGTTTTGAGAACCCGCCTCTCTAACTCCATTTCATGCTCTAATTCAGCAAGGTTTTTGGGGGTTGATGGTGTTGCAGGTTTTTTCTGCACTACAGGTTGAAGGCTTGGGGCAGACGGATCTATCCCAGAGCTATTTTGAGGATTTTTACGTAGAAAGTTCCAGTTTATTTGGTTTAAAAAAGTCATATCTATAGCCAGTACTATGTTAATTGTTCCCAAAAAATAGAGGAAATACAAACAATAGCTCGTTTTGGCTTTTGAGACGAATTATACTCTTTCGTAACCAGAAGATAATATGTTGGAAAAACTATCTTAGTTATGACTCAATACCTTAGGTTAGTGATACTTTACCCAGGAAGAATCCCCCCAATCCACGCCAGTTGCTGATGAGGGAAACCCTCTTCTTTACGAGAGGCTCCGCTAACGCGGAGCCTCTCCCTTTGGGAGAAGACCGTAGTGGCTCCCTTTAAAAAGGCTTGCTCTAATTTAAGGAGGGTTACGGGAGGATCAAGCCTTAACTGAGCGTATTAGGTTATGGCTAACTCTAGCTTTAAATTTGACAGATGATATCGAATTTCCTTGATACACATAATAGTCAATCTGTATAGTGTATAAGTTCTAAATTCCGATGTAATGTGAAGATTAAATGACTCTTAAATCGTGTAAAAGGGTACTCTTACATCTTGCTTGAGTCTGATATCTTCCAAAGAGCAGCTTTGTTGTTGTCAGGTAGATTGATGAGTCGAATTAATGGATTTGTAGGGCGACGTGATTTCTTAAAATTCGTAAGTGTGGTAGGTATTGCGGCTACTGCTTTTGGTGATAGTTTTTGGAATACAGAGCAAACTGCCGTTGCTGATATTCATCCAGTTAACCCTAATCTAATCAGTCCTAATGAAGCTATCAGACGCTTGCTTGATGGCAATCAAAGATTTATCCATCAAAAACGTAAATACCCCGATCAATCATTAGAACATCTGCGATTAGTTGCTAAAGCTCAGTATCCTTTTGCCGCCATATTGGGCTGTGCAGATTCCAGAGTACCAGCAGAAATCGTCTTCGATCAAGGGCTTGGAGATTTATTTGTCGTGCGAGTTGCTGGTAATGTCGTCAGTGACACGGTTATAGGTAGTTTGGAATACTCTACAGCAGTATTGGGTTCGCAGTTAATTGTGGTTTTGGGTCATAAAAGATGCGGCGCAGTAGCAGAAGCAATCAAAAATGAACCACTTCCCGGTAGAATTGGTTTGATTATTGAGGGCATCAAACCATCTGTAGAAAGAGTAAAGTTAAGAACGGGTGATAATATGCAAAATGCGGTTATAGCTAATATTCAATATCAAACTGAAAAATTGCAGGAAAGCTCAACAATTTTAGCCAAATTGCTCCGTGAAGCTAAACTAAAAATTGTTGGTGCTTGTTACGATATTGACACTGGTGAAGTCAACATTATTACTTGAAAATCTCACACATTTTAAGCGTATAATTTTTAGTTTAATGATATTGCAAAAAATTATTATTTATAAAACACTTTCTCTTAATAATCTTGAAAAATAATCAAATTAATTGCTTAAATTAGAAAACTATTCCTTATACCATTTTACGAAATACCTCTTACATATACATTGGTAAGGGTGTACAACTGTACGCTTTTACAGTTAGGCTACGCCAACGCAAACTCACAAAAATTCAGAAAAATCTAAAAGCAAAATACAGATCAAACTTGTAATAAATAAACCCAGCAGGGGACATATAACAAGCCCGCCTGCCAGGAAGGTATAGTATATTCTAGCCATGTTTGATCAGGTTAACGCTTATTTGTAAAAATAATTGCGTATCCCTAGATACAATAACTAAATACTTTGGAAAACACAGTTAAGAAAAGTTACTAAATAGGTTAATTTCCAATTAAAACCAACAATTTCCAAAATGGGAAGATGAGGGGACAAGGGGGACAAGAGAGAATTATTGAATAAGTTTCTTCCTTATCTCTTCCCAATGCCCAATGCCCCATAATATAAGAAAGCGCTTCACACTTCTTAAATAATCAGCTTTATTAAAACAATGGCCAGAGACTTGCGGGGATTCATTAAAATTTTAGAACAGAAGGGACAATTACGGCGAATTTCAGCTTTAGTTGACCCAGATTTAGAAATTGCTGAGATTTCCAACCGAATGCTACAAAAAGGTGGCCCAGGGTTGTTGTTTGAAAACGTCAAAGGCGCTTCCTTTCCGGTGGCGGTGAATTTGATGGGAACTGTGGAAAGGATTTGCTGGGCGATGAATATGCAGCATCCAGAAGAATTGGAAAGTTTGGGGAAAAAACTGGGTATGCTACAACAACCAAAACCGCCGAAGAAGATTTCCCAGGCGATAGATTTTGGAAAAGTACTGTTTGATGTGGTGAAGGCGAAACCAGGACGGGACTTTTTCCCTGCTTGTCAGCAAGTTGTGCTTCAAGGTAATGATTTAGATTTACATAAGTTGCCCTTGATACGTCCCTATTCTGGTGATGCTGGCAAGATTATCACGCTAGGACTGGTAATTACCAAAGATTGTGAGACGGGTACACCCAATGTAGGTGTGTATCGCTTGCAACTACAATCTCAAAATACGATGACAGTTCACTGGTTATCGGTACGGGGTGGGGCGAGGCATTTGCGAAAAGCGGCCGAACATGGGAAGAAATTAGAAATTGCGATCGCACTTGGTGTAGATCCTCTAATTATCATGGCAGCTGCTACACCCATTCCTGTAGATTTATCAGAATGGTTGTTTGCAGGACTGTATGGTGGTTCGGGTGTGCAGTTGGCGAAGTGTAAAACCGTAGATTTGGAAGTTCCCGCAGATTCAGAATTTGTCTTGGAAGGAACGATTACACCTGGAGAAGTTTTACCTGATGGACCCTTTGGCGACCACATGGGTTATTACGGCGGTGTGGAAGATTCGCCGTTGATACGTTTTGAGTGTATAACGCACCGGAAAAATCCGATTTATTTAACAACATTTAGCGGCCGTCCACCTAAAGAAGAAGCGATGATGGCGATCGCACTAAATCGCATTTATACTCCCATTCTGCGGCAACAAGTATCAGAAATTGTCGATTTCTTTCTACCAATGGAAGCTTTGAGTTACAAAGCGGCAATTATTTCTATTGATAAAGCATATCCGGGACAAGCGCGACGGGCAGCTTTAGCGTTTTGGAGTGCTTTACCACAATTTACATACACAAAATTTGTAATTGTTGTGGATAAAGACATAAATATTCGCGATCCGCGTCAAGTGGTGTGGGCAATTAGTTCCAAAGTTGACCCAGTGCGGGATGTATTTATTTTGCCGAATACACCTTTTGATACGTTGGATTTTGCCAGTGAAAAGATTGGCTTAGGTGGACGCATGGGAATTGATGCAACTACGAAGATTCCGCCGGAAACAGACCATGAATGGGGTTCGCCTTTGGAATCTGACCTAGATGTGGCGGCGATGGTAGAGAGGCGATGGGCGGAGTACGGTTTGGCAGAATTACAGTTAGGAGAAGTAGACCCGAATTTGTTTGGCTATGATATGAGGTAACGTGTTAGATAGAAATTGGTAAAAATCTCTGCTGGCTATCAAATTAACTGATTTTTATCAGTCAAACTTACCCAAAAGTAACAAAATATCAGAATGAAAAAGCTGGAGAACATAGCCTGATATAAATATCTCTTTGATCATCAGCAAAACCTCTTCTACCATGAAGTATTCTTGTATTATCAATCATTAAAATATCCCTTTTTTGCCACGAAATTTCCGTGGTTATTTTTTCAGCAATTTCATTAAGTTCACAGAGAACATCTTCAGGAATTTCTGAATCGTCCTCAAACTTAAGTATTTTTGGGCTTAACTGCTTTGTGGGCAATAGACTATTAATAAATACTTGATACTTTCCACATCTGCTGGGGATAATGGCTGAAGAAATGTATTCAAGTATAATTGATTGATCATCATTTACTGTCAAATGTGTATTATTCTTCTGACACATCTCTTCTAGTGTATTCAAGTTATTGGTTTGGTATTTTTTCTGCCAGTCCTCTTTAAATATCCGAACAGTAAATTTTAACTTATTTTTGCTGAATAACTCTTTGGTTGAACTACTAATTTGATTAAAAAATTGTCTGCCATCACATACCGTAGTTTCACCATCTTCTAATGGTGGATTAGCACAGAAAAACCACAGCATAAGTGGGATATTTTGCTGATAATACATTTCTCCATGCAACTTAATTTCAGACTTAAAATCATTTACGCTTAAGAGGATGTTTGAAAAGTCCTAAAGTATACTAAAAACCCCACTTCCATTCCTCTCCCTCACTTCTGAAAGGCTTTTAAACCCCTATTCTATTGTAGGGAAGGGGACTAGGGGGTTAGGTTTTAGAGTACCAAAAATACTTTTCAAACAACCTCTAAGAGAGTCTGATCTCCATTAATTACCCTTCTACTGAATGCACCACCAGCATAATTTATAAAATCGATACTCAAGAGATTGGTAAATTCTTTAAAAATGCCAGTATCAACATCAAACCCTCTAAAAAGTAAAATTCCATTAGATTTAAACAGGCTAATAACTTCTTGTTTGTCTAATTCTAAAATACTGACATGATCGAGATTAATAATCTCTTGACCTATGCCATCTGATATGGGCTGTATCTTGATATTCATATAACTTAATAAAACTATTTCAAAACTTTAACTTACTGTTGGCGTTAACAACACCATATACTGGCATTTTAATGCTCAATCATGTCGTTGTGTTGCATTTCTCTGCGTAGGCGTAGCCCGTCGTAGACATCGCAGGACTAAATTTTGTAAAATTATAAGTGTTATTACAGTACTAAAATCTCTTTTAGGGAACTACGTGACAAAGTTAACCCTAATTTATTTAAGTAAACCGTAAGATATAAATGAAACTCCATATATAAGGATTAATGCCAAATAATTGTAAAAATTATGACAGAAAGACTAAAAAATCCAGCATCAAAATTAGTGATAGGATTGGCATTCAGTTGTATTACTGTAATGCTCAATATAGGTATAGCTAATCAAATAAGTTTAGCAAAATCAACTAATTCTCAAAAGTGCAATATTCTTGCCTACGTCACCGATACAGATGCACAAGGTTTAAATATGCGGAGTGGTGCAAGTACAAATAACAGAATTCTAGGGCAAATACCCATCAACGAAACAGTTGAGGTTATTGGTGCTGCTAGAAATTGGGTACAGATTACTAATACTAATGATGGTTTTCAAGGAACTGGATGGGTATTTGTGTCGAAATTAGGTTTAACAACGCGGGGCTACGGTACTAATGGCGTGGATTTATATGCTACTACCAGTCAACAAAGCCTAAAAGTGCGAAGAATTCCTGCGAATACGGTTGTTAAGTTGTTAGGCTGTCAGGGAGATTGGGCGCAGGTAGAATATCAAGGTGTTAAAGGTTGGTTGACAAAGGGAGATCAATGTGGCGCAGCCCTTACGAGTTGTTCTTAGAACCCCACCCCCAACCCCCTAAGAGCAGGCGAGGAGGGGAAACTGGACTCAGTGAAAGGCTTTGGCTTGGGGTTCTGATTTTGAGTCATTTGTACTCTTGGTAGTTAGCTAATTAATATTTCATGTATTATTCCCAGCGATCGCACTTTTCCACCCCTCCCTAGCAGTCAAAATGGCATAATCAGACATGGCTGCACTTTAAGAATTAGATAACAGTTTTTGAGGGAATGTCACTCAAGCTAATTAAAAGGTTTACGCCGAATGGATATTTTAATAGAATAATCTCATTAAAAGATTCGCAGAAATATAAATGGACTGGATTACACTACTGCGATCGCTACAATCTGATTTTATTAAAAGGTTAACATCTGGTTGTCTGCTTCATTGTGAAACAGAAGGTCAATATAGTGAATTAACTATAATCTCTGGAGAGAGATTAAAGGCACTACGGGAATTTTGCTGGCTGATGGCTGAGAAATATAAGCGTGTTTCGCCAGTCCGTGACGTTTTTATTAGCTATCTCAAAGGAAAGTTGGGTGAGGAAGTTGTCAAAGAACGTTTAGCTGATTTTATTACCGAAGTCGATTATGAAAAGCGATTCGGCGGCGATGGTAATATAGATTTTACCTTGACTTCTGACCCATCTATTGGTATTGAGGTTAAATCTCGTCATGGTCGGATTGATAGAGTTAGATGGTCAATTAGTTCTGAAGAGGTTGAAAAAAATGCAGTTGTAGTTTGCATTTTGATTCAAGAAGATGTGAGTGAAGCACAATCTGAGTATCACCTTTTTTTGGCTGGCTTTCTGCCAACCCAGATGATTAAGTTGAAGACTGGGAAAATTTCATTTGGGATAGAACAATTACTGTATGGTGGTGGTTTATGGTGCTATCTCGAACAATTACAATCTTCTATAAATAATTATTATAAGCAACAACCATCAATTTACAAATATTTTCCCAAGCAGGAAATTGCATCGAAGCCAACTAATAATCAGTTGCTCAAATCTTCCTTTCAACCTGAATTAGAGAACTCTTTACAATATCGTGATGAAGATTTAAATATACTTTATGTTAAATTAGGTGATGAATGTTTTGAAAAAGGAGAATATTTGAATGCGATCGCTAACTATAATCAAGCGTTACAAGTTAAATCTAGCGATGTTGATTTATATTATAAACGAGGTTTAGCTCACTATCAAATAGGAGATTATGAAGCGGCGATCGCAGATTATTCTCAGGCAATTCAGATGAATATTCATGACGCTAAATATTACAATAAACGAGGTTTAGCTCTGTCTCAACTGGGGCGATTAGAAGAAGCAATTAATGATTATACCCAGGCTATCATAATTAATCCTAATGTTGCTGTGGCTTATAAAAACCGGGCTGAAGCTCGTTCTCATGTAGGAGATAACCAAGGAGCAATTGAGGATTATACCCAGGCTATTAAAATTAACCCCGATTATGCTGATGCTTATAAAAACCGTGGGATTGCTCGTTATTTATTAGGCTCTCAACCGGTATTTCTTCAAGCAATCAAGATTAACCCTAAAGATGCCATCGCTTATAAAAAACGTGGGAATGCTCGTTCTGATTTAGGAGATTTTGAAGGAGCAATTGAAGATTATACTCAGGCAATACAGATTAATCGTAATTATGCCGATGCTTATTACAACTGTGGGAATGCTCGTTCTGATTTAGGAGATTTTCAGGGAGCAATTGAAGATTATACTCAAGCAATACAGATTAATTTAAATTATGCAGATGCTTATTACAATCGTGGCAATATCCGTTTAGAAATAGCAGACAAACAGGGAGCAATTGAAGATTTTCAAAAAGCCGCAGACATCTATCGTCAAGAAGGTAAACTAGAAGCACTCAAAGATACACGACAAAGAATATTAGATTTAGAAATAGAAGAATCATTAGATATTTTAAAGTTCTAGAAAATCGATTAATTCAGATAATTAGCAATTTTTAGCTAGACTCCAGATCCCCGACTTCGTAAAAGTTGTCGGGGATCTAACTTTTCAGTAAAATTCAGAAATATTAGGTTGAGCGCCTATTTACTTAGCTTACAAAATCGCTCCACTTTCTTTCAAATAAACCCGTGTAAATGGTTCATCTTCAGCCAAAGTATAATCTTCAATCAACCCCTTGCGACGCACAGAAATGTCGTTGCCTTTTCTAATCACCACAGTAGAACCATCGAAGACATCCCGCACTAGGATCATCTCAGTTTCGGTGGGATTATCCAAAACTACGATATTACTACTCCGGTAAAACATCCCCTCTTCATTTAGGATGTCTTCCGCATACTCGGCAATCAGCAGATCAAGTTTTGGATGACGCAGCAAAGTTTGGACGTTGCTATTGTAATTTTTGCTTAATACTTTTTTCGAGCGATTCACAAAAACTGCATCACGACAAACAGCGCCTATTGTCCAGTCGGGATGTTGCAAAAGGATATGGTCAATCGTTGATTGCAGTTCTTCAACTGAGATTTTATTAAAGGTAATAATCGGTATCCTAGCATCTGTACCCGACTCAAAAAAGGTTTCTAAGATATGGGAAGGCACATCAACGCTTTCACCAACAGAAGGTTTTAGATGCATTAAAACGCCTGGTGCAGCGTTGATTTCCAAGATGGCAAAGTTACTGGACTTCCAAGATTCTGAGAGACTTTTGGTAATCACATCAATACCAAGGCAAGTCAGCTGGAAATGTTGGGCAATATCTTGCGCCAAGATAATATTGTCAGCATGAACTGTCTGGGTTGCATCGATGCTTATACCTCCGGCTGAAAGATTGGCGACTTTACGCAGGTAAACAGTGCGTCCCTTCTCAATCACACTGTCTAATGATAAGCGCTGTTCGTTTAGGTAAAGTTCCATCGCTTCATCTATCTGAATTTTACTCATCGGCGAGGTGGGTGAGTCTAAACGTGCAGGTTTGCGGTTCTCTTGGCGAATTAATTCTGCAAGCGTTAAATACCCATCACCGACAACCGATGCTGGACGGCGTTCTGTGGCGGCGACGAATCTACCATTGACACACAACAAGCGAAAATCCGATCCGGAAATACTTTTCTCAACAATTATCCGAGTTAGCTGGTCTTCGGGAATCGCTGCCAGTGCTCTATTATAAGCAGATAGCAGTTCTTTTGAGTCTTGTACGTCAGCCGTAACACCAATTCCTTTGTGACCTACCACTGGCTTAACTGCCACTGGGTAACCAATTTGTCTTGCTGCCGCCAAGGCTTCCTTTTCAGAAAAGACAATATTGCCTTCAGGGACTGGGAAACCCAAAGTTTTTAAAAATGCCTTACAGTCATCTTTGCGGGTGGTAAACTCAGAATCTAGATGACTATCACAGTTAAATGTCGTTGCTACCCCCCGGACGTGTTTTTTTCCCAAGCCGTACTGCATCAATCCTTCTTCCCACAAATAAAAGGCCGGAATACCTTTTTCGTAGGCTGTTCGCAATAGAGCGTAAACCGTGGGGCCACCATAGACAGATGCGCGGAATCTATTTTGCAACTTCACTAACTGCTCATCAAAGGTAAAGTCTTCGTCTTGAGTAATGGCTTCAAACCAATCCCAAACAAAATAAGCTACTTCTCTAGTTGTGCGTTCATGTAGTGATTGGACACTAATCCGCACCAAATCTGGATATGGCTTAACACTCCAATGGTTAAGGTGCAAATCCATGTCCAGTTTTCCGACTTCGGACACAACTTGGGCAAATAAATGAGCATAAGATTCATAGGTTTGGCTGCCCAGGTGTGGATAGCGATCGCCAATCCTTGCAATATAATCTTCAATGGGCAAAGGCTCTCTAGAGTCAATTAGAGCAAAGTCAAATACTAGCGCCCCTGTATCTAAATAGGGGTTGGACCCAATATAATGCTTGAAGTTGAAAATATCGAATACATCCGTTCTTCTAGCATTAATGCGGACTAAATCACTGCTTTTTTGTAGAACCATTGATTACAAACCTTTGGCTAAACACCCCGAAATGTAGATGCTGAGTTATGGTTACTCAGACTTATTTATTGTAGATTGATTCAGATTAATTTTGAAGAGTGATGGCAAAGCCATTGATCTAATCAGAACTCACCTTAACCCTATTGGTAAGCATTTTCAACTATCCCAAGGCATAATTAAACCCCTTTTCTTCAGCAAAGAATAAAGAACAGTCTATTCATCCTTATGATGAGTCAAAAATATGACCTTTGAAAGGTGCAACACTCACCAAATTATTTGTATAATTAAATATACGGTGTTGAAAAGACAGCAAAGGTATGAATAGCACACAAGCTGCTCTAAGAGATGAAATTCGAGAACTTGCTGAGGAAGCTTTTCACCAAAAGCTGATATCTGGGCATGGTGATGGGGCAGACATGAATGAGTATCAAATTGTCTACCAAGGCAAACCCAGGCATCTCCCACTAGAACAAGCACGTTTTTTCTTAACAAACTTGCTTTACAGAAGTCGCATTCATTAGGACTTGTTATTAGATATCTAATTGCACCCAGCCAGAGTTAATACCAAATTACTCACGATCACACGATAAATCTCCAATCCATAATTAGCGATATAGCCAACAATGCCTCTATAAAATACCTCTAAAGGCAGTTGGCGTTATGGTTTTTTTTAGTAAGGGAAAATTAATTTTGATGAGAGTTATTTTTAGGGAATTTTCCGGAAAAATCTTTTGGTCTAATTGCGATGTCTAACGACAAGCCGCTTTGCGTCTACGCAAATTTTAATACTACTTCTATCAGCTAATCTACCAAAGGGATACTTGTATAATTTTAATTGTCATGGTTTAGTGAGATTTATGAACTCAAATTAGGGGGCATCATGGTACAGAGTAATATCAAACGGCAGTTGGTAATTATTGGGGGAGCTGAAGACAAGGATGGAGATTCCATAATTCTGCGGGACTTTGTGCGACGCTCTGGGGGTATCAAGGCGCACATTGTAATTATCACGGCGGCGACAGAATTACCAAAAGAAGTGGGAGAAAATTATATTAGAGTATTTGAGCGGCTGGGAGCCGAGAATGTTCGCATCATTGATACAGAAACGCGCGAAGATGCATCTTCATCTACCGCATTAGAAGCAATTAATAAAGCAACTGGGGTATTTTTTACTGGGGGAGACCAAGCTCGGATTACCAGCATCCTCAAAGATACCGAAATTGATACGGCGATTCACAAACGGTTCTCTGAAGGTGCAGTTATTGCCGGCACCAGTGCGGGTGCTGCTGTGATGCCAGATGTAATGATTGTGGAAGGCGACTCAGAAACACATCCAAGGATTGAAGCTGTCGAAATGGGTCCTGGTCTAGGCTTCCTACCAGGGGTGGTAATTGACCAGCATTTTTCCCAGCGCGGACGCTTGGGACGCTTAATTTCAGCTTTGATACTACAGCCTGCTGTTTTGGGATTTGGTATTGATGAGAACACCGCTATGACAGTGACAGATAACCAAATTGAAGTGATTGGTCAAGGCGCTGTCACAATTGTTGATGAATCAGAAGCTACATATAACAATATGGGCGAAATTTTGAAGGATGAGTCTTTGGCGATTTGCGGAGCAAAGCTTCATATTTTGCCACACGGCTTCAAAT
Source organism: Nostoc sp. (assembly GCF_036919595.1). GTDB lineage: Bacteria > Cyanobacteriota > Cyanobacteriia > Cyanobacteriales > Nostocaceae > Nostoc. Next base: position 36,534 of record NZ_JBALCO010000135.1, read on the forward strand.
TTGACTTGAAAACCCGTCAACCTATCCTAAATAATGGCTCTGTTGCAAATCTCTCTGTACCTGTTGGTGCAACCAACACCTAACTTTTAGCAAGTGCATTTAAATTGAGTAAGTAATTAAGACTTGAAGATTAGTTACATTTATCTCTTGAATATCCTCACAATTACTCCCAGAAATAGCGGGCATAGCCCCGCTTTTTCCGGAGGAAAGGGGGGATTAATTATTAATATTCCTTATCTTAACTTCAGCGAACTCCTACAACTAAGTAAGTAGGTAAGAATCAATCAAACTATTTATACAATGTAAGACAACTTAAGCTTGTTTATAGTTTATAGTAAAGGCTTCAGCCTTACAAATTAAGTAAATTCAAAGTGGTAAGTTGAAAAACATTTAATTTGCATAACCGAATTAAATGTTTTTCAACTTATCAGGGATATCTTACTTTCCACAGGCAATGCAGAAATTGTTGAAAACTCCCCATCGATTTTTACTGAGGTTGCAAAGCCGATGGTAGTGGTAAAAATATGCTAGGAAAAATTTTAATGCAGGTGCGTAAAATCCTGTACCATACATACAGTGCAGATGTTGAAAATAGAACTGTTAAATAATATTGTTGCTATGAATGCTTGCCTCAGTATCGACATTTATAATTCAAATTGAAGGAGAGATAGGCAATTAAAGGTGTGAAACTAAGATTACTACGCTCAAACTTCTAGTAGTACATTGCCTTGAAAAAATATTTTTATACCTTCTAGTTTTAAAGACACTAAAGACACACTCGCCTAAACTTCTGAAATGTAGATTATTGTTGAGTAAGTAAAAGCAGCAATTCTTCACAGGATTGACACTCTGCGGTCTAAAGACGTATTTATCTTTGAAAGTTGCCTATTGGCTAACTAATAACTATAGTTATTACTCTTCATGAGTGATTATCTCAAAGCCTCAATTAACGATTCAATAGCGAAGCGATCGCTTCATTGATAAAGTCTCACCCCTGCTTAACCTACGCTGTGCTAAACCAACCTGATGAAAGATACCTTCTGGTTTTGGGAACACTAGATTTACCAGCAGACTTAACAGGAAGGGGTTGATGTCTAAAGGCGAATGGAATAACAGATCGAAAAATACAGTTCCCCTGCAATTACCTATAACATACCTAAAATCAGTGAAGCGTAATACAATTACCCATGAATTTGACTCTGGTTCACAAGCAGAAATACTACCTCCACAGGAAAGTGACGACAATTTATCGGAAGCGTCCAAGCTACTAAGGCAAGCAATTCAACAGCAGCAAGCTGGTGAATTCCTTACAGCGATGAAATCTTTACAACAATCCTTGGGGCTGTTTCAGGCAATTGGGGATTTGCAAAAACAGGCACAGGTACTTTGTTTTTTAGGATTGGTAACTTACAGCGCCGGAGACTACAAGGGTGCTATCTCTCACTCGCAACAGTGTTTGTCTTTGCTCAATAACACCTCAGATTTAGCATTGCAAATGCAAGCACTTTCCCATTTAGGCAATTCATACCGTCACCTAAATGACCATAGCAAGGCTATTGAGTTTTTGGAAAAGTGTTTGAAAATAACGCGACAGCTGCAAGACAAACGGAGTCAACTGGCTGCACTGAATAATTTGGGATTGGTTTATAAAGCTTTGGGTAACTTTATACAGGCAATTGAGTATCAGCAGCAAAGCCTAGAAATTGTACGGGAACTCAAAGATAATTGGAGCGAGGAACAGGTACTCAAGAATTTGGGTAATGCTTGGTATGCTTTGGACAATTACCCAAAAGCGATCGCCTACTATGAGCAATGTGTAGTAATAGCACGCTCCTTAAAAAATGTTCGTAGTGCTTCTCAAGTGCTAAAGAATCTAGGTAATGCTTGTTATGCCTTATATGATTATGTCAAAGCCATTAAGTATTATGAAGAGCGATTGCAATTAGCTAGAGAAATTCAAGACAACCGTAGCGAGGAACAGTCTTTAGGTAGTTTAGGAGTTGCTTGTGAAGCTTTGGGTGACTATAACAAAGCAATTACATATTATGAAGAACGTTTACTGTTAGCTAGGAGTATGAAAGACCGGCGCAGTGAAGAAGAAGCTCTTGCTCGTTTGAAAGCTGCTTGCTATGCTTTGGGCGATTACGCCAAAGCTATGCAATACCCTGGTTGACTGACAAATATGAATGCGTTGCACCCTAACTCGCCCTGCAATAAATTGATTGCTTATAGCTCCAGTCCACTAAAGTGGACTGGATATACTTTTGAGTCTACTAAAGTAGACTTAAGCTCAAAATTTAAAATTACTCGCACAGATCCATTCCCCCCATTGTCTTTTGTTGCTGAAGATATTTGATAACTTCTAATGTATCTACTTGAGGAAATTGGGCGTAAAAATTACTCACACTCCAGAAGGGTTCGGGTGTTTGCAAGACAATTGTGCGATCGCCCCACTGTTCTAACCAGGGTAGCAATTTTTGTGGCGCTACTGGAGTACATAGCCAAACTGCTGCTGGAGAAAGCGCTTTGATAGCAGTTGCCGCTACCGCTATTGTCATACCTGTGGCAATGCCATCATCAACTAAAATGAGCGTAGCATTCTCGGCATTCACCTGCGGACAAACAGGAATTAATTGAGCTTCAAGAGACTTAGCTTGCTTGATGGCTTTATTTAAAGCTACTTCCCGCCACCGCGCATCATGTTTAGGGCGAAATAGCTTTTGATCAGTCCAAAGAACATTTCCAGAAGTAGTCACTGCACCAATTGCTAACTCGGGATTTTCTGGATGACTTATCTTTTTCGCCACAATAATAGTCAACGGACAATCCAAAAGACGGGCTATTGGTGCTGCTAATGGGACACCCCCTCTTGGCAAAGCATAAACAATTGGTACAGGCTTTACCCCAGAATCAATAGTTTGCTGAGTTAAAACATCATGAATCACTCGCGCCAATTGCTCACCCGCATGGGTGCGATCGGCAAAAAGTGGGGTATGTGACATGGTTTCCCCCAGCATTTTAGGACGGCACTACTTTTATCATGACTGAATTTTGTCTCAAATTAACTGATACAATAAGATTTGTATAAATAATAAGTAATCAGCAAAAGTCTATTTATTCTGATAAATCTGCAACAAAAGCGGTATTTAACTCAGATATGACAGGTGCTAATACCAAAATCTTGATTTTCATGAGCAGCGAAACACAACTCAGCCTCTTCGACGACTCAACCTTTAGCCAGCAAGAACTGATTCCCACGGACGCTAAAATTCCGATCGCTCCGGGAACATATTCTGGCATCACGGAGTTGACACAGGATTGCGATCGTTGTCACCGTTGTGCATTGGGAGACACTCGGACTCATGCTGTTGTCGGACGCGGCAATCTCGAAGCACCAATCATGGTTATAGGGGAAGCGCCTGGTCAAAATGAAGATGAAACGGGTTTACCATTTGTAGGCAGATCAGGGCAGTTGCTAGAGAAAATTTTGGCATCTGTAAATCTGACTATTGAGCAGGATGTATACATTGCCAATATCAATAAATGTCGCCCACCAGATAATAGAGTTCCCACTCCAACAGAAGTGGCAGCTTGTCTACCCTACTTACTAGAGCAAATTCGCCTAGTTGACCCCAAAATAATTTTGTTAACCGGTGCAACTGCTGTCAAAGGCATCACTGGCGATAAGCGGGGGATTACGAAAATTCGCGGACAGTGGCTGGAGTGGGATGGGCGTTTATGTATGCCAATTTTTCATCCTTCCTACTTGCTGCGTAACCCTTCTAAGGAAAGAGGTGCGCCGAAATGGTTGATGTGGCAAGATATCCAGGCAGTGCGGGCCAAGTTAGACGAAATCCAAAACAACAGCTAATTTGGTAAAATTGCTCAAAATCTATCCAATTTCAGAGATCACACTGTCGATAATCTTTGATTTCGTTACAAAAGTAGCAATGAAAACTGCAATTTCACTTCCAGATTCAATTTTTGAAGAGGCAGAAGCACTGGCTATACAGTTAGGGGTATCTCGTAGTGAACTTTACACAAAAGCTTTGAAAGCATATTTGCAAAAATATAACCGGAATCAGATGTTGAATCAACTGAATAAAGTTTATTCTGAAGACTCCTCTGAACTAGATCCAGTATTGGCAAAGTTACAATTTATGTCCTTGCCCCGTGAGGATTGGTAGTGGATCGCAAAGAAATTTGGTAGGCAAATTGACCTGAACCAGTCGGTTCCGAACCTGGGTATCGTCGCCCTATTTTGATTGTTCAAGATAATATTTTTACTCAAAGTCGTATCAGCACTGTAATCGTCGTAATCATTACCTCTAAAACTCAGTCAGCAGAAGCACCAGGTAATGTTTTGTTAGCGCGTGAAGCTACAGGTTTACCCAGAGATTCTATAGCTAATGTGTCTCAAATTTTTACTGTTGACAAAAGGTTTTTAGTAGAGCACGTTGGATCACTACCAGAACATCTGCAATAAGAAATAGACGAAGGACTGCGAACAATTTTATACCTTTAAGTGAGGTTGTAAGGATTTAAGTCTTAATCGAACTTGGCTTTGCCAGGAATAGCATAAACTCAAAACACTGTAGAAACATACCTTAATCACAAAGAATAGTTAGCTGAATATCTACAGCAACCTTTGTCCTGTGTTCAACCTGATTTGATTCTTATTCGTTCTCGCTTGCTGGCTCAACAACAATCTTAAGCTTATGTTGAGCCAAGAAGCGATAAAAAGTTTGTGAGTAATTTATACGAAGTCTTGAACTACTTAGCAGTCTTTTTCAGCTCTTGCCATCTTTGCCGCAGTCGCTTCAAGTTAGGCGTATGACCACCATAACGCCAGCCAACATAGGCTTGGCTAATCTCATCTATTACCTCAGCAGTTGCTGGGGCATGATGCTGGTATGATCCTCTAGCATACTCTAAAGGTGTTTGTGCTGGATGCTTACCTAAACCTTTTTGGCTTGTCCATTGCAGCATTTGTTGATAAAGGCTTTCCATTGCTGGCAATTTCTTTAACCATCGACGTTTGCGCCACTCTCGCCACTGACCCCATCCCAGCCAACCGAAGAAAGCTGCTGTAGTTGCCAAGATTAAGCCAGTCAATATACCAAACCAACCTTGAGAGAATAAAGCTAAAAACCAAGCGATCGCTCTAATCACCCACCTAAATATTGTCTCAAATACATTATTCAACAAACCTGTCACCGGAGAAGGTAACCATCCAGCAACCCAGTGCCACAACTGGCGCAAGACACTAAAAGTCTGAGTATCTTCTACTGATGGAGGTATAAGGGGATGATTGGGAATGGGATCAAAAGCAAACCAGCCATATTTGGGAAAATATACTTCCGTCATCGCATAAGCGTCAGTATTACGGACAACATATAGCCCTGTAAATGGATTAAATTCTCCTGGACTAAACCCTGCCACTAACCGTGCTGGGATACCAATAGAACGTAGCATTACCGTGAGAACTGTTGAGAAGTGGTCTGGATAACCGCCTTTATATTTGAATAAAAAAGCTTCTACTAAGTCATCTTTTTCTCCCAAATAAGGCAAATCTAAGGGATTTTGGGGAATAGAATAGTGTTGCTTCAGGTATTGAGCTAAGTAGAGAGCCTTTTCATAAGGTGAATCCAAACTTTTAAAAGACTTTGATACTCCTTCTTGATTGTAGTTAGCGAGAATCTCTTCGGTACGTTGTCGGACTTTTTTGGCAATTTCGGGAGGAATTTGGAGATAATGCTTCTTAATCTGTTGCGGATATTTAGTAGAAGCTTGACCTAACAAAGTGCGATTGCGGTATGGTACTCCAGAAATTACTGTATAGGTGAATCCTTCTGATAATTCCACAGGCGATCGCAATCCATTTTCTGTATCAACCGCGATTATTGGTGTCGGAAAATAAATCTCTTTAGGATAAGCCATCGCCGGAATTAGGTTAGGCAAATCCGCCACCACTGTATAAGTTTGTACTATCTCTTGGGTTTTACCTCTAATCAGAGGTTGGTTCAGGAAAATTTGGTAAGACCAAGGCGATCGCTTCATGGTCATAACATCTTCGTTACGAGAAACTTCCCATCCCTTACCTGTATAACGGTCAAATCCTAGCACTCGCCAAAAACCCTCAGCTTGCGATCGCACCCGCATCACAACTTTAGGTTTCATCTCGCCCCGCAGGTTTTGGTTAATCTGACTATTAAAACCGTAATAAAAGTTATTATCTACTTTCCCTGGTTGACCAGTTTGATTTTGTCCCGTACCACTACCTTGATTATTACCTTTACCTTGGCGGGCATAACCGGGATTGATAATACTACGACCTGTAAAATTGCTTTTTAACTCGATAGGAGAACTTACAGGAAAATTCCGTAATTGATAGCCAGGGAATCGGGGTAAAAGTGTAAAAATTGCCAGCCCCAGACCGACAATTAGCAAAAAATTCAAAATTAAAAATTTAAAATTAAGAGTTGAGGAATTCTGATTGAGTTTTTCCTTTTGAGCTTTTAATGGCTGCAAACCCAAGCGTGAGCGATAATCTAATACTAAAGTTGGCAGAGCGATCGCTAAAAATAACAGCAACACAGGTGCAAATGCTAAAGTTTGACTTAACGTTGCCGCCACACCCAATAAAATCAGTCCTATGACAATCGAATAGCCCAAATTTTTCCGGCGGGGTGTATCAAAGCTGTGCAACACCTGGAGTTGAATTAATAACTCCGCCAAACCCAACCGCGTATCATTCAACTCTCCCACTAACCGCCCAAAGAAAGCACCCAGTGCTACTAACATTCCGATAGCGATGCAAAACTTAACTGCAACATTGGCATCACGGCGACAATAGTAGCTCCAAATCCCACCCAATACACTTAAGGGTAATGCCCAAAAACTGAATGAAGTCTCGGCGGCGATATCCGTCGCCACAATTCCCAAAAGAACCAATGCTAGCACTAGCACCCGTAGGGAAATTGAATCTTCCACTTCTATCAAAGGCGACCCCTGCATATTTTGCCGCCAGAAATTACCTACAGGGAGACGCCAAAACCGATTCATCCTGGATAAGTTAAACATTTGAGTCTAAGCGAAGCAATGATGTAGATGCAACGGACACAATCGGGGGGATGAAATTGGCTACCCTACTACTGTGTCAAAGAAATAATTGATAGCGGAAGATGCGGCCAGAGACGTAAAGACACGGAGAAATTATCAAATACTTTCTCCGTGTCTTTGTATCTTTGTAATAACTGCTTCTCGTAGACACCCTAATGACCACTTGTTGAAAAATAGGATAAGCTTCAAAACCAAGAAAATCCTCTTAATATATATCGGTGTTGATCGACCTAGTGTGCTAGCGCTGGCAATTTAAACTAAATCGTGGGACTAATCATGAACAACAATGGCTGTTGGTCTATTTCTGGAAACTCAACTTCTAGGGTATAAGTTGGGTTAAGTTGTTCGCAGCCTAACTCTACACTTAAGTATCCCGAAGTCGAAGATGTTGCCATTGCTAATGTGCCACTTCCGCGAAGTGTCAAAGTTCCTTTAACAGGTAACTCAGCCTGAACAAGTAACCTTGTAATACCTACAGACTGATACTCTACTCTAATGTTCAAATTACCGACACTAGTTAGCCATTGTCTTTCTACCACTGGACTGGTTGCTGAAAGTGGTAGAGTCAGATTTTCCAGCAGTTGTTTAGCTGCTAGCAACGACAAAGCCATCTGTTGACGTGGTTGTAAATCTGAGTAATCGCTCTGAATATTGGGTATTGTCTCCAGAGTATTTACAGACCGATAGGTGCTTCTTAGCACCAATCCAGCTATGTCGTTTAATGCTTGAGATTCGTTGGGAAAAAAGTTCTCCACCACTTGAACTAATTTTGCCCCCAGAGGCACTGAAGATGTCACCAACGCCTGACATTGTTCTAGCAATTGCCGGAAAACTTTCTCCGGCAAGGGACGTGGCAGATTCAGCTTCGACTGTTGTACCATCCACCCCCAGGTAGGAACGAGCGTCATTGACGGCTCATCAACAAAATCGGGATAGTCGATTAATTGTGTTTCCCAGGGAAACAAAGGTGGGTGGTCTTGGACTTGGATTTGTAACCGACGCTTAAGGACGGCTTGGAAACGATCTTGCACAGTAGGAATTTCTCCCAATTGAAAGGCCTGGGGCGTTCCTCCCAATTTTGGCTCACTGCTTTTTGAAGCAGTGGCTTCCTTGAGGAGGTTTTCTACCCCGTCATTTTCCTCACATACCGATTGCTCGTTATTTTTGACATCATCTGTCAATAACCAATCGAGACACTGATGTTGTAAGGATTCTGAGTCACTATTCATGAGTAGATGCACCTGATCCGGACACTAATGAGTTACGAATTTCCCAAGCTTGCTCAAGAATCTTAAACCATCGTTTTTGAAGTTGTGCCATTGACAGCCCTAAAGTTTTTGCTATTTTTTCATCGGCTTGTCCTTGTTGCTTCAACTCTAGTAAAGACCGTTGCTTATTGTCCAGCTGTGCTGTGTATACTTGCCATTGCTGGGGAGTTAAGCCCAAATTGGTGTGCAAAGAAGCTTCCAGCCACTCGTGAACTAATTCCCATCGGTGTAACAAAGCAAACCGAATCAAATGATACTTAAAGCGCTGCTGCAAGTAATCTCTCTGACGAGGGGTTAAACCTAAAATCGACTCAATTTCCTGTGCTGATAAATCCTGGAGGCGGAGGGAAAAGTAATCAGCGCAGTCAGATTGTTGCCGTTGTTCGAGGTAATTCATTAATTCTGTAACCACAACAGAGCGCAAGGTATCTTCTTCGGGTTCAGGTTCGGCTTGCGTTGCCATTGTGGAGCGCAATTGCTGCACTGCTGGCTCTTCCCAAGAACCATCGGCTTCACTATTGCTGCCTTCTGCGGCTTGTTCTATATCTACGCTGGTTTCTGGGGGCTGCTGTTGGGAAAAAGTTTGCGCCCGCAGGATAATTAGCTGCTGCTGACGGCCTGGTAAGGGAATGCGTCGCTTGCCGTAGCGCTCGGTAAATGCCATGTACTCGGACAATTCTAGAAGCGTCTGAGGGCGATAAGTGGGACCAAGTTGATTTTCTCGCCGGAAAGCGTTTAATGCCTCCAGATAAAAACTTTGTAAGAAATCTTCAATTATAGTCAGCCGCCCTTGATAACTCAATTGCTTCTGAGGAGGATTAATGTATCGATAAATAATTGCACTCAGAGTGCTGTGTAATTCTACCCTGCCCCGATTTGAACCCAACTGATAATATCTGAGACACTGTTGTAGCCGATGCCGAGCTAGGGTCATCGCCGAGCTTTCTACAGAGCCAGAAGCTTGGATACGTTTGCTTTCATGGCAAATTCGATATACTTCGGTGGTAATACGTGTTGCTACATCGTGGCAATTCTGTTCCGAAGCTTTGGTTGACTGCTGAAACTCCCTGGACAGGAGTTGAAAGATCACCTCCACGCCTTTAGAATTTTCTCCCAGAATAGTTACAGATGGAATAGTTGCGGTTGCGGCTGAATTCATAGTCTCGGTTTTCAAAAGACCCTAACTTACTTAAATACAACCTGTATGACTGTGGGTATTGGTTTTTTCCGTTTTACGTATAAGCTAAACGCAGACCAATCCTACATTTAGGATGTGGCTGATTTTATTATTCCCAACTTTGATGGGATTGTTCACACTTTGATAGATGTTATTGCCATTACCCAGGAGCCGTATACAAGTCATTATGGATTTAGAAGCACAAATTCAATTGCTGATTGACAATGCGCCCCGCGATGGGATGACACCACATCTTGTTGCAGCAATTGCTCCTGCCCTTAGAGCGATCGCTCAAAAATTACGTTACTCCCAATACTATATTCTCCAAAATTCAGAGGCAAGCTGGGTTTTAACTACATTGAGCAATCGTGCTAATCCAGGATTGGAAAAGCGTGTGATTTACGCTTTTCCTACCATACAGGATGTCTCTCTAATTTCCCCTGCTGGGCTTGACCCTCAAATGCTAGCTAAAATTATTCCTGTCACCCATATTTTGTTCCAATTGGTGGCATTGGAACCCGTAGATAGTATCGTTTTTTTGGAAACGCCGGGTAAGACCACTCATACCGTTGAAATTCGGCGAGCTGACCTAGAAAAACTCATGCAACAACAGTTGCGACAACAGCGATCGCCTAAACAGATACCCCCTGATATTGCATAGAAAAATTTGGGATGTTGGATTGTTTCTATACAATCCAACATCCCAAATTTTAAATCTCAAATTCGTTTGAAAAAGTTTATGATGGAGAAAAATTAATGCTAGTTACTACCCTTTTAGTCTTTTAAACAACCAGCCGAGCAGCTTAATTTTCCCTTTAATCTAAAATTGGTTAACAAACAGTTATCAGTGAACATTTTTTAAATTTGAGTTTACCGTTGAGCCAGATTCCCCCACCTAAAAACAGGTGAAAGGTTTAACTTAGGGTCTAAATTCTCATTTTGTACCTGTTAACTGATAACTGATTTAATAGAGGCGACTAAGTGTGTACTCAGCTATGTTAATCAATGCCTGATGGGATTCTGAGTGTGGGAGAACTGCAAGATGTTCAATTGCTAACTTAGCATGATGAGCAGCTAACTCTCGCGCCTGTTGTATACCTTGACTATCTTGAATTAGTTCCAATGCTTGCTCTAAATCCCCTTCTTGAGCAAACTCTCTCTCAATCAGCACTTCCAAGGATGGTTTTTCTGCTAATGCAAATAAAACGGGTGCAGTCAGATTACCACTTTTGAGATCCGACCCCACTGGTTTACCCAAGGTATCTGTTGTACTGGTGAAATCTAGAATGTCGTCAACAATTTGAAATGCTATCCCAAAATGACGACCGTAGCTATATATATGTTCAACAGTTTCTCCGGGGACTTCACTCAGTAACCCAGCGGCTTTAGAACTGTTGGCGATTAACGAAGCTGTTTTGTAATAACTCTTCTGGAGGTAAGTTTCAATAGAGATCCCAGTATCAAAACGATTCAGTCCTTGCTGAATCTCCCCAGTAGCCAGATCCATAATGACTTCTGAGAGGAGTTTCACCACTTCCAAATTGTCTAAGTTTGCTAAATACCAGGACGATTGAGCAAAAAGAAAATCTCCTGCTAATATGGCAATGCGATTACCGAACAAACTATGAACGGTAGGAACGCCTCGCCGCACGTCTGATTCATCTACCACATCGTCATGTACCAAGCTTGCTGTGTGAATCATTTCTGTAATCTCAGCTAGGCGGCGGTGACGCGGCGTAATGTCTTGATCTAACATTGTTGCCCGCGATATTAGCAGGACGATTGCTGGTCTGATACGCTTTCCCCCAGCTCCGAATAAATGTTCGGCTGCTGCAAACAGAATGGGGTGACGATTTCCAACTAGCTGTTTTAGGTTATCTGCTAGTAGTCGCAGGTCTGCTTCCACAGGGGTAAACATGGAGGTGGCTGGGGTCATGGATGGGCGGACTCTGACTTAGGTTACGAAAGTTTACATATCCTCTACTCATTTTAAGATAACCCTGTGCCAGCGCAAAGTTTTCATAAAGTAATCCCATATTCATGAGTCTATCGGTGATAATTTAGATTATTCATGCATTTGTCAATAAGCGATTATGCTTAATTTGTGGAAATTTAGGTTTTAAACTAACTTAGAACCGGAATTATCAGTATATGGGAATAAATATCAGCTTAAATTGTATTAAGTAGTTTAGCAGTACATGTTTACCGCCACAGGTCAAAAGACAATTTAAGCAATATTACTTATTGACAAAATTAATGTAGTTAAAAATTGTTCCCAATAGGTAAGAAGAAATCTTTTCAGGACTGAAGTGTCGCTATTCAAAAAATTTGAAATTTAGCACTCAAGTGGGCTTAAAATTCAGGGTGATTGTGTTAGGCTAAAATATAGGAATTTTAAATTTTTCAGATATTTACACCCCAAAAGTAAGTCACCTACTAGTTGATTTTACTGGCTTGGTGATGTGAGTCTAAAATAATCAGTCGTAGCCTAGATTAAGGGAATAATTCCTTTGATTTTTCCTACAAATCCGCGAAACTCCTGGTTTGGAGCTATGCGATATCCCTTAGGGAAGCCGCTACACGTCTTCAGCGCAGGTTGAGGTCAAGCATTGCTCATTTAGCAGCAGTGTGAGCAAAAAGAACGCAGCTCAAGTAGATCGCAAAGAATCGTAGTTTTAGATTGCTAAAGGGCAATCTAACTGTTGTGGGATCTATGGTCTGCGAAAAGTCGCATTAGATAATAAATTCTTTGTCCGTAAAGAATTTATTATCTATAGCTAATTTTACCATAGGAAACTATAGCCATCAAGAATGCATTTGGTTGGCTGAGGTTCTACTAATTTTGTGGAATTTTATATTCGTTTAGAAAGGTGCTGGTAGAACAATGATTTACGGAAGTGTACCTATGATGATTTTTATTTTAGCGTCTGGATATTTGTTCACAGTCTACCTGTTATTAGCACTGGCAAAGCGAACGGGTGCAAAGACTGTTCTTACAAGTCTCCATTCATCTGCCGAAGGAAAACACAAGCAGGAGATATCAGTAAGGACAAAGGTGACTCAAGCAGTTAATAGTCAGTAGTTAGGAGTCAGGAGTTAGCAGTATATTAATTCAAAACTTTTTAACTCCTAATACCGATTACCTAAGCAATCGGACAGAATTAATTACACAATGTCATTGCCAATGGAGCGAACTTCAACTCTACCATACGCTTTGCGAACAAAGAAGCAAGTTACGCAAAGCGTCTGATAGAGTTGCACAAATGTTGCAATCGCAAGAACTATACGCCTTATGTGAATTAAGCCACAGGATGCTGTTCAAAAGTAAGAACATCAATACCAAAACGCTGGCGCAGAAAAATACGCAGAGTATGA
>NZ_JBALCO010000136.1:0-4923 GCF_036919595.1 Nostoc sp.
CATGGTCTTAATCTCCTCGAAGTTATTACTGATGCTTTAGAAGGTAATGTCTCTGTTTTCCTTTCCTCTATTACTACTAGCTAGGCAGTTACCAAAAACTTACAAAAGATAAAAAATCTTTAGAAAAATGTCTGTTTTTTCAACTCCTGCACCCATTGATATATTGTGTATGTTCTACCTCAAAACTCTGCTCTGCCATCATTTCTTTTTTAGAGGTAAACACAAAGGTGTTCCTACTACTGGGTCTGGTACAATTCGACAAGCTAATCCAAACACCTCCTGCACCATTTCTTCTGTCATGACGTCTGCTGGAGTTCCATGAGCCATAACAGCGCCATCACGTAAAGCTACTAACTGATGAGCATAACGACACGCCTGATTCAGGTCATGCAACACCATGACAATTGTCCGCCCCTCAAGTTGATTCAAATCCCACAGCAAGTCCAGTACTTCCACTTGATGAGCTAAGTCTAAGAAAGTTGTCGCCTCATCTAATAGTAATATCTGCGTATCTTGCGCTAAAGTCATGGCTATCCAAGCACGTTGCTTCTGTCCACCAGAGAGAGTGTCTACAGATCTATGGGCTAATTCGTTGAGGTCTGTAGTTGTTAGTGCTTTGTGGACTTGACGTTCATCTTCAGGTGTCCAAGATTGCAGCCAACTTTTTTGATATGGATAACGACCTTGTGCTACCAAATCTCGCACAGTCATTCCTTCTGGTGCAACTGGCCCTTGAGGAAGAATACCGAGTTGTTGTGCAACCTTAGTTGTTGATTGTCGAAAAATATCAGCACCATTGAGATATACACCACCAGTATGGGGTTTGAGTAATCTGGCTAAACCTCGTAATAGAGTAGATTTACCACAACCATTAGGGCCAACTAGAACAGTAATTTGTCCTGTGGGAATTAACAGGTTAAGACCAGATATGATGGATTTACCATCGTAAGCTAGGCTCAGATGTTGGGTTTCAAGGACTGTGTTGTCCATAAGACTTTCTGATTGGAAGCATAAGTGGTCTGAAAGTGCGTAGCTGCAAAGCGGCTTCTGCTAGCAGATGGCATCGCCGCGTAGTGTCGGCGTTGCGTTCGCCCTACAGCCCTTCTCCTAAAGGAGACGCTACGCGAACGGGCATGCTGAGGCAGGCGTTGGCAAAGCCATCGCTTTTGAATCAAACTAATAGTTGTTGGCAGGGGAATGACTAAAATCCAATTTTTCAAGCTAGTCAAAATCCCCGAGCAGAGCATTTTATGGATCATTCTTTAAAGTTAGTAATCGCCTTTTTGGATAGATATTTAAATCGTATTACGATGATATTACCAATAATATTGGGTGCTTAGTCCTGCGCTTGGTAAAGATACTCTGACATTAAATTCTCCTTTCCTACTCATCTTTGCCGTCTTTGATACAGTAAATAGATAAAATAAGGCGCTCCTAAGGCAGCAGTTAGCAAACCACATGGCAATTCTGTCGGAGAAAATAAAGTCCTACCCACAAAATCTGCTGCTGTTACCAATAATCCCCCGATTAAAGCAGCAACTGGCAATAAATTTTGATGTATTGACCCAACAAGTCTACGTGCTAAATGGGGAGCCATTAATCCAACAAAGCCAATTGTGCCAGCGATCGCCACACTTGACCCAGCCAGTGCTACACTTACTAACAATAATTTGCTCCTTTGCCATGTGACCCGGTTACCGAGTCCTTTAGCTACAGCATCACCTAGTTGCAGAGTATCCAGTTCCCGTGCCAGCAGTAAAGCCAAGGGAACGAAGATAACTAGCCAAGGTAGTAATTGCCAGACTTGCTCCCAACTTTTACCAGCGACACTACCCGCTAACCAGACCAATGCTCTAGTAACATCATTAATTTGACCAAAAGTTAGCATCAATGTAGTGAAAGCTCCCATAATTGCTGCTAATGCTACTCCCACTAAAACCAATCGCAGAGGTGATTTTTCTCCTGTCCCAGCTAGCAAGTAGATCAAACACGCTACAACAAAAGCACCACCGAAGGCAGCAAAGGGTAAATACATAGTCGGTACAGCCGGGAATAATACAATTAAGGTAACAGCTGCTAAGGCTGCACCTGCATTGACTCCGACAATGCCAGGGTCAGCTAAAGGATTACGTGTCAATCCTTGTAAAATTGCACCCGCAATTGCTAACCCCACTCCTACCAACCAAGAGATTAGCACTCTCGGTAAACGCAAAGTGACAACAACAAAAGGGGATTCTGAGTCTTGAGTTGGTAAACCAACAATAGCTTTCACTATGTCTACTGGCGGCACAGGATAATCTCCTAAACTAAGACTCATTCTCAAGACTACGAGTGTGAGTAATAGCAGTAGTAACAATGCTCTAGTTACAGGCTGGTTATTAAGTATTGAATTTTGAATTTTAAATTTTAAATTTTGAATTGTTATCATCCTCTTTTCACCCGCCAACGCACTAAATACAACAAAAAGGGCGCTCCTAACAGTGCTGTCATTACGCCAACAGGCAATTCTTGGGGTCTAATTAACCAACGGGCTGCTAGGTCTGCCCATATTAGTAAACCTGCACCAAACACGGCTGTACAAGGCAATACCCAACGATAATCAACACCCATTACTCCCCGCGCCAGATGGGGAACTACCAGACCGACAAAGCCGATAGGCCCTGCTAGTGCTACAGCACTCCCGGCTAATATAACAACGCTTGATGCTGTTGCCAACTTAATCCAACGTGTTTCCTGACCTAAGCCTGTAGCTACCGATTCTCCTAAACTGAGAACATTGATTTGTCTACTCAAGGCAAAAGCTGTTAACAGCCCTACTATCATCCAAGGCAGCACAGTCAGGAATAGATTGAAGTCTCGTCCTGCTAGAGAACCTGCTAACCAGAAGCGGACTTCTTCAAGAGTGCGTGAGCTTAAAATCAGTCCGCCTGTGGTAATTGAAGATAGCAAGGCAGTTATAACTGCACCTGCAATAGTCAGATTCAATGGTGTTGAGCCTCCATGTCCAAGTGAACCGAGGGAATAAACTGCGATCGCTGCTATTAAGGCTCCGATAAATGCTACAAGGGTAATTAAAGGTGCTGAAGATGTACCTAAACCAAAAACCACTGTCACCACTGCTAAGGCTGCACCTGCATTGATCCCCAAGATTCCTGGTGCGGCTAGGGGATTTTGGGTGAGTCCTTGCATTAACGCCCCAGCTATAGCTAAACTAGCACCGACCATACTTGCAATCAATGTACGCGGTAGGCGCATCGAGCGAATAATTATGTGTTCAGTGGAGTTATCATAATTAGTAAATGCAGTCAGTATTTTGGCAATTTGAATGTCAGCAGCACCATAAGAAATGCTAGCGAAAATACCCAACAATACTACTAAGATACCTATGCCTAAGCTCAATATGCGAATGTAGTATTTTTGCGGACGAGAAATATTTGTGTTCATGGATTCGTGACAAGAGTTAACTTCGCTTCTCTGCTTTTCCGAAATTTTAAGTATAATTATTAGTTGACAAAAGTAAGGTTATCTTATTCTCTCATGAATGACTAAAGACTCGTGCGATCAAGCTAAAAGAAATGAGGTTACGCTTTTGCACACTCTATTTGTTTACCCCTGGTTTCTTCCAGTGGGTGCAAAAAAGAAGATATAGGTGATGTTAGATAGGGTAAACGCGTCTCAAATACTATTGACAAGGGGATTTAGAGATTTTAAGCATATTGACAAAGTGAAAAAGATAGAAGTTGTAGCAGAGCGACTGCGGCTAAGTGCGATCGCATCTTGGCTAACTTCCTTTGCCATAAAGCTTCTTTGCTCAAAACTTCCAACTCACTGTCCCCTGCACTGTAAATGGATCTTCAGGATAAACAAGTTGGATAGTTCGAGGGGTGAAGTACTGAATATCGAATAGATTCTTAAAGTTGAGTGCGAGGCTAAGGTGACCTTTTTGGTAGTACACGACTGCATCACTACCTACATAACTGGGTACACCGAACGCGCTGTCCAAATCCCCCTGCCGTTTGCGTCTTGGTTGTACAAGAGGAATCTGGGGTATATATACGTCTTTAAAGAATACTTGTTAATTTGTCAAATTTTGAGAAATTAGTTGAGATGTCAGCATTGATTGTAGATGATCTGGTCGCCAGAAGCTCAACATTTGTTCGCAGACTTGTTGAGGATAAAAGTAGTGAAAAAAATGATAACCTTTGGGGCATTCCCACAGATTATCTTCCGACTTAAACTCTTTTAACCAGCCTTTTAAGGCGAGTGAATTAACAATAGGATCGTTTTTACTACCGCATACCATTATGGGCATATTAACCCCGCCTTCAGGTAACTCGATTAACTTGAAAAGAGAGTGTAAAAGAGGGGATTGTTCTAAATCTCTGGATAATATAGCCATTAGCTTTTTAGTAGTATTATGAGGTTGCTCACCAAATAGATGACGAACACAGCTTGCTAAAACTTGCTCACGACTCATAGTAAAGAATTTTCTTTGGAGATAATAGTGGATATGCCAAGTACTAGCAGGTTGAGAAGCTACAGCCAATAAGACCAACGATCGCACTTTTTGGGGATAGCGACGAGCAAAAGTTAAAGCGATCGCACCACCCGCACCATGACCTGCTAAATGTATAGGATGAGAATAGTGTGCTAAGAATTCATACATCAAATCTACAGCTTCATCTATGGAACTACCTTCATCTTTCTGGTGATGATATTCCCACTGATCCATATTCATATACTGCGATAAGTATTGTAGTAATGGTTGATCAAAACGCTGCAATACATGACTAGAACTGATCCAAACAACATCGATATCATCAGACATAAATAGTAACTGCCTAGCTAGTAGTAATAGAGGAAAGGAAAACAGAGACATTACCTTCTAAAGCATCAGTAATAACTTCGAGGAGATTAAGACCA
>NZ_JBALCO010000137.1:0-19754 GCF_036919595.1 Nostoc sp.
TCGCAGCAATTTACAACTACGAGTTAAGTTTAGCTGTCTCAAAATTCCAAACCCCCACCATAACATAAAACTTATTTTGCAAGAGGTCTAATGCATCCTTGAGCCAATTATGTTTAAAAAGCCAGCTAGCAACACAAGAATAAGGACTTAAGAATCTAAGGCTGATGTCGGCAGGTAAACCTCTAAATCACAAGCTTGAGCTAAGTTATTTAAACATTTATAACAACCTAACAGTATATATAACCTACAAAAGTGCTACAATCATTATCAGTACTCAACCATATATAAACTTTATACTTGCCACAGCACCAGAGCTACTAATACAACATAAAACAATGAAAAAGATACTTTGATTAATCAGATATACTGAGAAAACCTCAATGAGAGGATATTAGCTGAAGATGCTTTAAATAAATCATTTGCATTTAAAAATGGCTCAATTAGTTTCTAAGTAGTTCCAAAACTACATGTTGCAATAATGTCAAATTGAAGAATTCTTATTTGATGTATGTAACTTCTTATGGTAAAGCGATCGCTCCAGGGATCAGTAACTGGGATTCAAGAAGCCAAAAAAGCATTCGCTCATAAGGGGTGGACACAAGAAAATTTGGCTTTTGAAGTCAACTTAAAGACTCGCCAACCAATTTGGCGATTTTTTACTGGGCGTCCGGTTGAGCGTCATATCTTTATAGAAATTTGTTCGGTGTTGTCGTTGAACTGGCGGGAGATTGCGGCTAATCCTCCAGAAGAATTTCTGGAATCAAAAGAACTTGGTGCTGAATTATTAGATATTGATGCTCTAGTACAACAAGTGCGATCGCAACGCTTTGAGAAAATTGAAGACCAGTGCGGCACTTTGCAGTTATTAGATATTAGTCGCCCTGTTAGAATCGACGACATTTACATCGATGTTAACATTTTGGAGGAGATTGCAAACCTTCAGTGGTTAGAGTTTGCTGACTTGCAAAATTTTACGTCAAAAGAATTTGATCGCTTTGGCTTAGGTGAGGTATCCCAGACACAAATCGTGGGGATTAACGCAGTTGAAACTTATTCAAAGCTGCGGGTGTTGGGAAAACCAGGAGTAGGTAAAACTACCTTTTTGCAACATCTGGCGATTCAATGCAACCAAGGTAGATTTGTTGCAAATCGGGTTGCCATTTTTGTTACCTTAAGGGATTTTTCAGACGAATCTAGAGAAGCAGGGGAGTTCCATTTACTCAACTATATTTGCAAGGAATTCTTCACCTCTGGGATTTCAGATACATCTGTGGTCGAAACTTTGTTGTTGGAAGGCAGAGTGTTACTGTTGCTGGATGGATTAGATGAAATACTCGATCAAGACAGCCTTGCTGTCGTCAACGAGATTCGCAGACTCTCTGAAAAGTACCAAAAGAATATGTTTGTCGTGACTTGCCGCACGGGGGTTAAAGCTTCCAGCCTCAGACGCTTCACAGATGTCGAAATTGCCCCATTTACCTCTGAGCAAATTGTTGCCTTTGCTCATAAGTGGTTTACAAGACTCACAAAAACGAATGTCCACCAGAGGCAAGAACAGGCAGTTGAGTTTATTGAGAAACTAGATTTGCCCGAAAACTTCCAATTTCGGAGACTTGTCGTCAACCCTTTATTTTTGCACCTCGCTTGCTGGGTTTTTGATCAGCAGAACAAATTTCCAACCCAAAAAGCTGCGTTTTATAAGCAATGTTTAGACCTTTTGCTGATCAAATGGGACGAAACTAAAGCAATTGAGCGGGATAAAGTCTACCAAGGTTTTTTATTACCACAAAAGCTGAAGTTGCTAAGTCAAATTGCTAGCGCCACATTTGAGCAGGGTAATTACTTTTTTGAACAACGCATTATTGAGCAATACATTGGCGACTATATCCGTGATTTGCCGAATGCTTCGACAGAACCAGAGGAATTGCAATTAGATAGTGAAGGGGTACTTAAGGCAATAGAGTTGCAACATGGATTACTGACAGAACGAGTGCGGGGAATTTTTTCCTTCTCTTATTTGGCGTTTCAAGAATACTTGACTGCTCGACAAATCGTTGCCAGTCATAATTTAGAAGCATTAGAACAACCCTTAGAACTTCTGGTGAGTCATATTACTGAACCCCGATGGCGTGAAATTTTTTTGTTAACGGTTACCATGCTGCGGAGTGCAGATTTCCTGATACAGTTGATGAAGCAACAAGTAGATGCGTTAGTGGCTAAAGATTTATATTTGCAAAAATTCTTAACTTGGGCAAGCCAAAAGTCCCTTGTCGCTCCCCCGCAGCCTGCTGCAATTCGGGCGTTTTACCTTGCCCTAACTAGGACTCCTCACCTTACCCAGCCTTTTGTTCTTGCCTGCATCCTTGATAAAGGTCTTTTTTTGGATGCGGCATTTGACAAGCTAGTAATGGAATGCACTCTTGACAACGAATCTAATTTTGGCAATGCCCTAGTCTGCGACGATGCTTTGAGTAATGCTTTAGCGATTGTTCAAGATGCTGGCTTATATCAAGCTTTACAACAACTTAAAGACCTATTGCCTGATCGAAAACAAAGTGAAGAAAGGTTTCAGACATGGTGGCAAAAAAGTTTCCCTGCCTGGATAGAGCGGTTAGAGGCGACGATCGCCAAGCATCGAAACATTCAGCATCACTGGCACTTCAGCCCTAAGCAACAGCAAGTATTGCAACAATATTACTATGCCAATCAGTTGCTTATCGATTGCCTCAATAGCAACTGTCAGCTAACAGACGTTGTGCGGCAGGAGATTGAAGCTAGTTTGTTCTTGCCGCTAAAAGAACTCTCCCAGCGAGAATGGCAGGGATTGTGAGAATCAACTTAGGTTAAATCAGATTTTATGCCGCAAATCTGCCTCGTTGAGAAATATCATCGTTTCTGCACCAACTCTGCCAAAGTCAGGCTCTAGCCCTAATGCCATCTCAATAAGATACGTCCATGTGCCAGATTCAGGTGTGTAGCTGCGTACAATCCCTTCTCCACCAACAAAGCTCACCCATTGAGTATTACGAAACTTAGGTATCTTCATGAAGGTTGCAGTCATGCTTTTGATTCCTCAATTCACAGTTCATACTTTCTGTTTTAGAAGAAAAAGAAAATATGTTTTGTATCTTTTTAAATAAAGATGTCAAATATTATCTATAACTTTTGAATGTTTTAGGGCAAGAGGTCTATTCAACTGGCTTGGAGTCCACACAAGTTTGCAATCATCAATACCAATTGAGTTGGGTTAATCGGTTTAGCCAGATGCATTTGGAACCCAGCATCAATTGCCATTTGCTGCTCTTGGTTGCTGACATAGGCGCTGACTGCTATTGCTGGAATTTGTCCCACCGCAGAGGCGTCAAGCGATCTCACCTGACGAATCAGGGAGTAACCATCTTCCTCTGGCATCCCAATATCTGCTACAAGCAGATTATATCTATCAGGAGATTCAGTTAGAGCAGCGATCGCTTCCCTTGCTGATGTCACGACGACTACTTCAGCCCCGAAGTCTTCTAACGCCCACTTGATTAAGTCGCGGCTGTCTGCTTGATCATCTACAGCTAGGATGCACACCCCTTCAAGGGTAAGGGATGGATTTTTGCCATTTAATGTATCCATCTCCGACAAAATGCTCGGCTCTAAATAAGTTGGCGGTGTAATTGGCGGTGTAATCTCCTGTGCCATTGAGCGCAGAGGCAGCCTGACTGTGATCGTGGTTCCTTGTCCCTCGCCTGGACTTTGCGCTTGAACTGTTCCACCGTGAAGTTCTACAAGATGACGGGCGATTGACAAGCCCAATCCAAGTCCCTGAGTTGCTTTGCTGCTGCTAGAATTTCCTTGGCGAAAGCGCTCAAACACATAGGGCAGCAAGTCTGCCGAGATGCCAATTCCTGTGTCGCTGACTTGAATCTGGGCGTGAGTATCTACAGCTTTGAGCTGATTTCCACTCGCCCACCGATTGGAGTGAACTTAATCGCGTTAGAAAATAAATTCCACAGAACTTGCTGTAAGCGATCAAAATCCCCGACAACCGTCGCCGAGTTCAACTGTGAAACAATTTGAATGGTTTTCGCATCTGCGGACAATTTCACAGACTCAATGGCGACATCCACTACTGAAACTAGATCAATTAGACGAGTGTTTAAATGAAGCTTTCCACTCGTAATCCGTGAAACATCCAGTAGATCATTAATTAACTGAGCTTGCACCTTAGCACTGCGCTCCACCACTTCCCAAGCACGAGTGGCTGTTGAAGAATCGAAATCACGGGTGCGCGAGAGTTGCGCCCAGCCCAGTATAGCATTGAGCGGGTTACGAAGCTCATGGGAGAGGTTCGATAGGAATTCATCTTTGGCTCGGTTGGCGATTTGGGCCTGTTGACGGGCTG
Source organism: Nostoc sp. (assembly GCF_036919595.1). Lineage (GTDB taxonomy): Bacteria > Cyanobacteriota > Cyanobacteriia > Cyanobacteriales > Nostocaceae > Nostoc. The sequence goes on from NZ_JBALCO010000137.1 coordinate 4,391, forward strand.
ACTGCTCTTGTGCTAAAATAATCAACCGCTATAACTCAAGCTGCTTGCGCTCCGTGATATCTTCAATCGTCAGCAAAATCTTTTGAGGTTCTCCCTGTTGAATAATTTTCCAACCATTGAGCAGTATGGTTTTTTGCCCAATTTGCTCAAAACGATGCTCTATCTCCAAGTTCTCAATACTGATATCATCGGCGAGAATGCCTTCTAAGAGCGATCGCAATCCGGGCAGGTTCCACTGACCGTTGCCTAACTCAAAAACCAGAGATTGCGCTGTCTGTGATGGTAAAACCTGAAACGTTTCATAAAACGAGCGATTGGCTTTGTTCACCCGCAAATCAGAATCAAGCACGATTAACGGCACTTGAACTGTCTCCACAATTGCTTCAGCGTAATTCCGGGCTTGTTCTAAGGTTACTGCACTGCGTTTAAGACCATCAATATCTATTAACACTAACACTACACCGTCAATCTGGTTTTCTATAGTGCGATAAGGACGGATGCGGAGGTTGTACCAATGTCCCCCAAAGGTTTGGACTTCTAGTTCTTTGATACTGAATGTGTCAAGCACATCTAAAATTAGAGGTTCTAAGTCAGGAATATCGAGATTCGTTCTGATGTCGCTCAAGGGTCGTCCAGCATCGGCGGTAATTAAATTGAAAAGCCGTTGCCCCATTGGCGTAAAACGTCGAATGCGTAAGTCGGAAGTCAATATCAAAATTGGGATATTGATACTGGCAAGCAAATTCGTCAGATCGTTGTTAAGTTTGTGTAATTCCAGATTTCGAGAGCGAAGTTCTTCATTGGTTGTGTTGAGTTCTTCGTTGGTTGCCTGAATCTCTTCTTTGGCAGTTTCTAGTTCTTCATTGGTGCTTTGCAACTCTTCATTACTAGAGAGGATTTCTTCATTGGCAACTTTCAGGTCTTGATTGATCTGCTCCTGCTCTTGGATCACCGCTTGCAGATACTCTTGAGTCCCAGCCTGCTCTTGCTTGGCAGTTTCAAGTTCCTGCTTGAGCCGAACAACCTCACGCTCTAAGTCTGACTGCTCTTGGTTCTCAAAATTAAAAGAGCTAAGGTCGTTAACCGTGGGTAGAGTTTGTTCAAATAAAATCAGAAAGTAGACTTCTTCACTACTCGTAGGATTGAATGGAATCACCTCAAGATTGACGATTTTTAAAAGCTCATTCTCTTGAATCTGTAACCTTTCCTTTCTAACTGGAATTTTTTGCCGTTGTGCCTGATAAATTGTGGTGCGGATCCCGGCGAGCAAGCCGGAGCGCACCATTTGGAATAAGTTGATAGTGGGTTTCCCAGGTGCAAGTTTGAGGTAGAGATCGATTTCTCCTCGAAATTGCAGCACCTCCATCTTGTCGTTAATCACCACACCCACTGGGGCATAGCGATTCAAGATCAGTTGGTCAGTTTTTTTCTCTAAGTCAAACTCATCCGATGAATTTGAATTCCCAAGTTCAGGTTCGTCCAGTTTTGTTATCGGATAATTACTAGTAACGAACGAAAAAATTGGACGATTTGCGGTTACCTTCTTGGTATAGATTTTATATATTTTGTCAATGCAAGTAAACAACTCCGAATATTTACCTGTGCTTTCTGAAGTCCCTAGCAGCAGAAAGCCAGTCGGGTTGAGACTGTAATGAAAGATGGGCAGTATCCGTTTTTGCAACGTTTCGTCTAAATAAATCAGTACATTCCGACAGCTAATTAAATCTAAGTTGGAAAAAGGGGGGTCACTGCCCAAGTCTTGTCGAGCAAACACACACAGGCTGCGGACAGCTTTGTTAATTTGATATCTATTGCCCTCAATGGCATAAAAGAATCTGCGGCGGCGCTCTGATGAGACTTCCACCATTTGATTCTCTGCATAAATGCCGGATCTGGCTTTGTCAATTGCCATCTGGCTGATGTCTGTGGCAAAAATCTGGATCGGCGGCAAGGTTAATTTATGCGACAAAAACTCCAGCAAGCAGATGGCGATCGAATAGACTTCCTCGCCTGTCGAACACCCCGCCACCCAAATCCGAATCGGCAATGTCGACTTGGAGAGCATTATCGCGGGAAAGACTCGCTCTTTCAACAGTTCAAATACTTCGGTGTCGCGGAAAAAATAGGTGACGTGGATCAGAATTTCTTCATATAGCGCCTTGACTTCAGGCGGATTCTGTTGTAGATATTCAGCATAATCCTCTAATCGTTCTAGTTTGTACAACAGCATTCGCCGCTGGATTCGGCGATCAAGCGTATTGGGCTTGTAGTGGCTGAAGTCAACGCCAAGTGTTGATCGCAATAACCCAAAAATAATCGATAGGGCATCTTCCTGTTCGGGCAATTTCTCAACCGTGATCAGCGGCTGCGAGTCAGAAAGAAGAGAACTACGACTGAGGTTTGCCAGTTCCTCGGCAATTTTTGCAGGCGGTAGCACAAAATCGACATCCCCTGTGGCAACAGCGGTATTGGGCATACTATCGAATTTGGCCGTGTCTTCACATTGAGCAAAAGTCACACCTCCGGCTGCCTTGATTGCCTTTAGCCCTAGTGAACCGTCTCCATCCGTTCCAGATAAAACCACTGCGATCGCTTTGCGCCCTTGCTCTGCTGCCAATGAACTAAAGAACGCATCAGCAGGCATATATTTCCCCTGAACTTTCTCTCGCGGCGTCAGTTGCAACACCCCACCAGACAAGATCATCTTAGTGTTAGGCGGAATGATGTAGACTCGGTTTGGTTCTACACTCATTCCAGATTGCACTTCACCGACAGGCATTTGAGTTACTTTCGCCAGAATCTCGCTCAACAGACTCTTGTGGTTAGGGTCTAAGTGTTGAATCAGCACAAATGCCATTCCTGTATCGGTAAGCAGATGCTTGAGTAACTGCCTAAATGCGTCTAATCCACCCGCAGAGGCGGCAATGCCTACGATGGGAAATAAAGAATTTATATTCTCAGGCTGCTTTTCGTCCAACGGTTTATCAGAGGCAGATTCAGATGCAGGTTGCTCAGAGGGTTGATCGGATGTCATAGGCTCAAATTTAGTACTGCGATGGTTAGGCAGCTAAGGTTTATATTTTACGGAAAAATAATCAACTATTTAATGACTAAGACGACAAGGCAACAATTGCTCCCATCCCTAGAAAGAATGGGCTTCCTTATTGTCTTTCAGTGACTCACTAAATTATTTATACATAGCATAGAGGACAATTAACTAAATTTTAACTTGAAAATGAGGTTTTTAATATCTCCATTAGCTTTGGATAAATACTTTTGAAACTTTAATCTTTGGTAAAGATTGAAGTTTTCTATTTTATCTAATATTCCCAAAATATCACCTCTAAATAATTTAAATTTCCTCAATAAAAGTCACTGCCAACAAATAAGAAACTAGAATAAATCCAATACCAAGAATTCCACTACTCAGTAGCAAAACTAATTGAGTTGAAACATACATTTTATAAATCATGAGATTAATCCTATCTTTTATCAAGTTCATTAGTAGCGCTTCCATAATAATACCCACTAATAAATGACCCATATCATTACTTATCAAAACTTAGACTACTATATCTAAAACATTAATTATAGTTAATTAGTATGAGCGCCAATGAGGATTATTGGCAATTGCTAAAATGCCAGGTACAGCAACTAAATCACCAATAACTATTGATTTAGTCTATGTTTTGATAAACCCAGCTAATAGTTTACTATAACATTTTCTTGTTAAAACTCATGTTTCAATAAATGTTTTAATAATGTATAAATTGTATGAAATGTATAAGCTATATTTATAAATTTTAATATATAAAAACATTTCAATTATGACGATGATCAGTAACTACTGCTATCAACATCGAGTAGACCGAAAAGTTCTGTGAGTGCTAAAAAATAGTACTTTCTGATACCGTTTGTTGAGAAACGTACAAAAGCTGGTTGCTAAAGATGAATGATAAACTTAGTTTATAAAACTAGAGCCAAAGATAAAATAAAATTAGTCAGATGGAGATGGCAGGAAACTACAAGCTGGTGCGAGATTACTACTAATCCCCCGGCAGAATTTATTCACCAAGAAGAATTCATCCAGCCTTCTGTGGTGGATATTGATAGATAGTGCAACAAGTGCGATCCATTTTAATTCTCTAGGGATTACGGGTCAAGAAAAATAGGTTTGCCGTCTTGCTGAAGAGATACTGTTAGAGCAGCAAGAATTTCTACTAACTCAGTGCCTACCCAGCCAGATGAAACCTCTGAGGGAGTATTGTTGAGAATAGAGATAACAAAGCCGGAGCAAACCCGCTGCAATGGTTCGCCTGTTTCTAATTCCAGCACTATCTGCCTTTGATTCACAGGAATAAATTGATTGCCCTGCTGTTCAAACTCGCCATTAAGAAGGGTTAGAGGTGATGATAGTGACATTTCATCAAAAATTAAGCTGCCAAGGCTGCCCACAATCCCCAGGCGTCGCTGTTTATCAGGATTCAGCCAGCACAAGTGAATATAAGCTTGAAAGCCATCTGGGTATGTCAGTGTCAGCCATACTAGATCGGCTAATCCTTGAGGCAGAGGAAAATTTGTATTTTCCTTCCCCTCTGCTCCCCTGCTCCCCTGCTCCCCTGCTCCCTGTAGCCACACTGTACCCGTTGCTTGTACTTTCACAGGAATCTGACCCAGCCAAGCGTTAAAGATAGCAATATCGTGAATCGCTAAGTCCCACAGTGCATCAACATCTTGCCGGACAGGCCCCAAATGGGTGCGCGTCGCGTAGCCGTAGCGTAAATTACCTAATTTACCCGCTTGTACTACAGTTTTTCCTCGCTCAACTGCTGGGTGAAATAAATAGGTATGGTCAACCATGAGTATTAAATGATGCTGTTTTGCCAACTGGCAAAGTTCCCGACATTCTGCTGGGTCGAGAGTTAGGGGTTTTTCTGCCAAAACATGGTATCCCTGTTGGAGAGCGTCTTTAATTAAAGCATAGTGAGTGGTAGCTGGAGTTGCGATCGCCACCCCTGTCAACCCTGGCACTTTCTTTAAATCTTGCCACTCGGTTGTTAATACTACATTTTCATCTAACTTAAACTGCTGCTTTACCGCCGCTAATCGTTCTGGATGTGGGTCTACTACAGCAACTACATTTACTTGGGAATCTGATAAGAAATTCCGCAGCAAATGCACTCCCCAACGCCCAACTCCGATAACAGCAATTTTAATTTGGTTTGTCATTAGTTATTTGTCATTTGTATTGAAAGGATGAAGGACAAATGACAATCAACTGATTATCGGCTAATCAATCGGTTTTTAAACTCAGAGTTTTTCCGGATTAGGAATTGCTAAAAAAGCTACCTTAGCTGCGGCTTGTTCAGCAGTTTTGATCGAGCGCCCCTTACCAACTCCTAGTTTATTTCCGTGCAGCCACACTTCAGCCATGAAACGTTCTTGATTGCGGTACGGTTGACTGACTTCCACAACTCGATACTCTGGTAAAACTTTAAATTGTGCCTGAGTCCATTCTTGAAGAGCAGCTTTATAATTAAGTCTGGCTGGATCAAGGCGAATTTCTGTCGTTAGTTGTTGGAAGTGAGGATCTAGCCAAGAGCGAATCAGTTCCAGATTTTGAGTGCTTAAGTAAAGCGCACCCAGAACTGCTTCAAAAGCATCTGCCAGTCGTGACTCTAGACCAACTTTATCAGCAGTAGCACTACCAGCAACTAGTAAGTATAACTCCAAACCATAAACTCTTGCCAATTGGGCGAGGATGCGATCGCTCACCAACACCGAACGAATTGCCGCAAAATCCCCTACTGGACAATCGGGATAATTTTCCCATAACACAACAGCCGACACCAGCCGCACCACTGCATCCCCAACAAACTCTAGCTGTTCATAATTTGCCGACTCAGAGACAGTGGGGTGAGTTAGCGCTAAATCCAGTAGTTCCCACTTTATAGGTGCTTCTAGCGACAAACCTAATTTTTGGACTAAACTTTCGAGTTGCCGTTGACGGCGTGGATAAGCAAGGGGCATTACATGACAAAGGGAAGGGGGCAAGGCGAAAGTCAAAAGTCAAAGGTCAAAAGTCAAAAGTATTATAGAATGGGCTTTTTAGGGATTTTAAACGGTTGCTCTATTTACGCCGTGGCGTACTAGCTATCTATTTTATATCCCTAAAGTACTTGGACTATTACTTTAGCAACTTTTCGCTACTTCTCTCTATCTAGCTTCTCTTGGATAGCTTGACGGCAAAACTCAGGAGGATCGTCTTTAGCTTTTACCTCTTCCTTCATTTCCTTAGTGACACGCAAATGTAGATATTCAGTTAATGGTCTTTCTCTGTCCGTGGTAAATGGCTTTAAGTTATCTGGATTACCTTTATTTTTAGACATTATGTAGAAATATAAATAAAGACATCTTCCACATGTATATCAGTGGAAAATGTTAAATCAGTGGGCATCTTAGCCTGATGAACTTGTTGCCCACCGATTCCCACTTTTACAAGAGGTAACTCTATTTTATGTTTACACGCACAGAATTAGAACTTAAAAGCTTGAGAGCATTACGCGATTTATGTCTGATACAGTACGGCATCCAAGCAATAGGGAATCCTGCTGATAAGGCATCCTACATTAACGCACTCCTGACCTTCTGTGTTGTAGCCTGCAAGCAAGTGTCAGAGAATAAAGGATTGAAGTCTCCTATATTCTCTCAAGTACAAGCGCTAGAAGCAACGCTAGAGGCTATGGGAACACCTACACCGGAGCAGTCAGCATTGCTCAAGGTGACGATGGAGGGAAGGAAGCTAGAGTACCCAGCACGGTACAGTCAAGAGAAGCTGTTTGGACTATATCGGGTTAAATGGCATCTGGATACAGCATTGGAGATACTGGGAATGCTCTAAATGATCAATTAGCGATCGCACAAAATCCGTACAAAAAATAATGGAGTACAAACCGTGAAAGGTTCATACTCCATTGCAGAGGAGAGAGCAGGACATAAGCCGGGTTCTGTTCTCTTGCGAGGGCAGTTATCTATCTGGGACGCTTGTTACCAAACGCCTCTAGCGGCTCTCATTGAGCGGAACTGGTAAAAGACCAACCGTAGTTCCTATCGCCTTGCTCCCAACCGGGGTTTACCGAGCCAGCACCTCTCGATACTGCTGGTGCGCTCTTACCGCACCTTTGCACCCTTACCAAACTAATTTTGGATTTTGGATTTTGGATTTTAGATTCAATCCAAAATTTAAAATCTAAAATCTAAAATTGTTTTGGCGGTATCTTTCTGTGGCACTATCCTCACGATCGCTCGCACTGGACGTTATCCAGCAAGTTTGGTCTTTCGGGAGTCCGGACTTTCCTCAAACCAGTGACTATGACTGATCTGCAACCGCCTGCGCCTACTCTCTCCCTAGATCCAGTGTAATCGTGGATGGCATAGTCTGTCTGGTTAGTATTACTTCTTTTTATTCCAAGGTAGAGCGTAAGTCCAAGGTAGTTTTCTGACTGTGAAAGGACAATTGATAATACTAATGGCAGGAAAATCACGACCTGGAGCTAGACCTAAACGCACTTCAGATATCCGTAGCACCAGTTGCAGGGAAAAGTCCAACTCCTTCCTTCCGTTAATAAAGTCGTTGTACAATTTTTTTTGCCCTTTTTGCAGCCCGTTAATATCAATTAGTGGTTTTTTTGCTGAATAGGTTCCAGCTACTTGGTCGCGCTCAAAAACATCTTCTGCTGTAACCGTTTCAGAAAGTGTTTTTTTGGGGGCAATCAGGCTAGGACTTTGAGGCACAGCTAAGTCGCGGGTTAAGTCTGGTGATTTCCGAATCACGCGGCGCGATTGCTTGCTATGTTCAACTACCAAAGAACTATTGTCCCAGTCAACGTATACGGCAACATTATCAGATTTATTTTCAATGCTAATTCCTAAATCTTTCAGTTCATCAATTGGGTATGAGGATTTGAGTTTAAAGGAAATCCCAATTTTATCATCGAGATTGTGTTCTTTCAGTTGCTCCTCAACGGTTCCTTTCTTAAACTCATATTTAACTTGGTCATCAATGGATTCAACCATGCGGTTAAAAACATAGGAAACACCAATAATATAAATTGTCAAAACTACTAAATTTTGGTCGTTACTCCTCATAACTTAAAAATCTCAACTCTCGGTGCTAATAAATGTATATTTGACTCATCGTCCATCTGCAATTATTAATTACGCTTCATTGTTACAGAATTTTGCAGCCAGCCTCGTTGCCAAAAAAAGAATAGCAAACCAAATGCGATCGCAGCCATTACTGCCAAGCAAATTGGGTAGCCCCAATACCAATTCAATTCAGGCATATTATATGGCGATTTTTCCGTACTGAAATTCATCCCATATACTCCGGCAATAAAAGTCAGTGGAATAAAAATTGTTGAAACTATCGTTAGTACCTTCATGATTTCATTCATTTTATTACTCACTGCTGAAAGGTACACATCCATTAATCCAGATGCTAGTTCTCGGTAAGTTTCCACCATATCCATCACTTGTACTGTATGGTCATAACAGTCTCGCAAGTAGATTCGCACTTCCTCACCAATCAAATCACTGCCATCTCGAATCAAAGAATTAATTGCATCTCGCTGGGGCCAGATAGCACGACGCAGTTGCAATAATTCTCGCCTAATTTGATAAATATGTTGTAGTGTTTGTGGGGTAGGTCTGAGTATCACCTCCTCTTCTAACTCTTCGATTCGCTCACCATAAAGCTCTAACACTGGAAAAAAACCATCAATAATCGCATCTAAGACGGCGTAAGCTAAATAATCCGCTCCCTGTTTGCGAATAGTACCTTTGTTTTTTTCAATTCGCGACCGCACTCCTTCAAAGCAATCATGTTCTGGTTCTTCTTGTACTGTCAGCAAATAATTTTTTCCTAATATCAAACTCACTTGCTCGCTGTAAAAACCACATGTTTTTTCCTTTGCTACTACCATCCGGGAAATAAATAGCAATTGGTCTTCATAATCCTCTATTTTGGGACGCTCTGGTACATTAACTATATCTTCTAAAACTAAAGGAGGTAACTTAAAAACCTTACCCAATCGTTGTAATATATCTTGACTCCCTAAACCTTGTACGTCTACCCAAGAAATAGATTCCATTTCTAGATATGGGACACACTCCTCTGGGGTTGCTATTTGCTCACGGATGAAATTGGTTTGGTTATAGTCAATCAAGAAAATTATTGGTGGCGGAGCATCTGCATCGATAAAAATGGTTCCAGGTAGAGTCCCTGGTTGATGATAGAACTCTTCTTCATATGGCCTATTTACTATTTTGGAAGGGCGGCGCAGTTTTCGTGCCATTAGATATTACCTAATAGTTATTAATTATTTGTCAATCATAAAAATAACTGACCAGTTATAGAAGAAGCGTTGTGATTTATTTCAGCTTTTGCTAGGAATTTTACAAAAATTAATCCAAAGACAGTTATTTTGAGATTAAGCAACCCTGATGATTATATTTATTTATGCCCAATTTATCCCCAGCGACTTCCCAGCAATACAGATAACATATCGCCTCTAAATCAGCAATGCTATAAAAAACAGTTTGCCTTAATTAAGACAAACTGCTTAAAAAATATTTATCTGGGTGAGCAGAAGTTAGAACATGCCGCCCATACCGCCCATGCCGCCCATGCCACCCATACCGCCCATGCCACCCATGCCACCCATGCCACCCATATCAGGGGCAGGAGCAGCGGATTTCTTCTCGGGCTTTTCAACAACGATCGCTTCGGTGGTTAAGACCAAACCAGCAATGGAACCAGCGTTTTGCAAAGCTGAACGCACGACTTTGGCAGGGTCGATAATGCCAGCAGCGATCAAGTCTTCAAATTCGCCGGTAGCAGCGTTGTAGCCAATGTTCAAGTCGCCATCGCGGACTCTAGAGACAATCACAGAACCTTCAGCACCAGCGTTCTCTGCTATTTGGCGCAAAGGAGCTTCTAGCGCCCGTCCAACAATATCAGCCCCAATTTTTTCTTCTTCGTCTTCTAAGCTATTTTTAATCGTTTCTACCGTCTTGGCTAAGTGAATTAGGGTCGTTCCACCACCAGGAACAATACCTTCTTCCACAGCGGCTTTAGTAGCGTTCAGCGCGTCTTCAATCCGCAGTTTACGGTCTTTGAGTTCGGTTTCGGTTGCCGCACCTACTTTAATCACTGCCACACCGCCAGCGAGTTTAGCGATCCGTTCTTGCAGTTTTTCTTGATCGTAGTCAGAATCGGTTTCTTCTAACTGCCTGCGAATTTGACCAATCCGCTTTTGCACCTCTGGCTTGGTAACACTACCAGCTACAATGGTGGTGCTTTCTTTGTCAATGGTGATTTTGCGAGCAGTTCCCAGCGCTTCTAAAGAAGCGGTATCCAAACTTAAGCCAATTTCTTCGGAAATCAACTGTCCATCGGTGAGAATAGCAATATCTTCTAACAAAGCTTTGCGGCGATCGCCGAACCCAGGTGCTTTGATCGCAGCTACGGTAAGTACACCCCGCGCTTTGTTCACCACTAAAGTTGCCAAAGCGTCCCCTTCCACATCTTCAGCGATGATCAGCAAGGGCTGACCAGAACGGGCGACTTTTTCCAACACCGGTACTAAATCCTGGATGCTGCTGATTTTTTTGTCAGTAACCAAGATCCGGGCGTTTTCAAATTCTACGATTTGCCGCTCATTGTTGGTGACGAAGTAGGGAGAAATATAGCCTCTGTCAATCTGCATCCCCTCAACTACTTCTAGTTCAGTTGTGAGGGATTTAGATTCTTCAACGGTAATTACACCATCTTTGGTGACTTTTTCCATTGCTTCGGCTAGCATTTGGCCAACTTCTTCATCATTACCAGCTGAGACAGTGGCAACTTGAGCGATCGCACTTCCTTCTACTGGCTTGGCTACCTTGGCAATTTCTTTTACCAGTGCTTCAATAGTTTTGTCGATCCCGCGCTTCAAGCTAACTGGGTTACTACCCGCCGCGACGTTCTTCAAACCTTCCCGAATCAAGGCTTGGGCCAAAACTGTGGCAGTAGTGGTGCCATCCCCAGCCACATCTTTAGTTTTTGAGGCTACTTCCTGGATGAGTCTTGCACCAGTATTTTCCAAAGGATCTTCTAATTCAATTTCCTTCGCAACAGTGATACCATCGTTGACAATTTGGGGTGCGCCAAATTTTTTCTCTAAAAGGACATTGCGACCTTTGGGCCCCAAGGTGATTTTTACGGCATCCGCAAGGGCGTTAACACCCCTTTCTAGAGATCGCCGCGATTCCTCGTCAAATGCAATAATTTTCGCCATGTTTTATTTCTCTAGCGCTTCCATTAGACAATTTAGCACTCACAGAGCAAGAGTGCTAATCTCCCAACTGGCTCAAGTTACAAATGGAAATAAAAAAAATTGATTAATATACAGGTGATGCTCATATTAGATACTGGCAGTAATGCTTGAATTGGGAGATGAATCTAGACAACTCCCTTAAGTCCCTTGGTATTGCCGACCCTAGCGGCACCGGCTGGTTGGCGGTAGTATTTACGTTCCTCTTGGCTTGTCTTGTAACTTGGCGTTTAATTCCGACAATCCGCAAATTCGCCTTGCGCGTAGGTTGGGCTGACCAACCCAACGCACGGCGACTCAACCGAGAACCTTTACCCAATGCAGGGGGGCTGGCTATCTACGCGGGTGTGATTGCCGCGCTAGTATTAGCTAGCCTTTTACGACCGATCGAACTCCAAAACGTATTGGCTCAGGTGCTGACTATTCTTTTGGGGGGTTCGATATTAGTCCTTGTAGGCTTTATCGATGATCAGTTCGGCTTACCGCCCTCTGTTCGATTGTGGGCGCAAATTGTCACGGCCCTATTGCTAGTCGCTAATGGTATCAGTGTCAAAGTTCTATTTGGCACACCCATCGACTCGCTCCTGTCCATGTCGCTAACAGTACTATGGGTAGTAGGAATTACTAACGCCATCAACTTGATGGATGGTATGGATGGTTTGGCAGGAGGAATCAGCTTTATTACCGCCATGAGTTTGTTGGGGGTTGCAGCCCAATTTAACAATCGGGCGGCGGCAATCCTGGTACTCGCAGCCTTGGGGGGTGCAGCACTAGGCTTTTTGCGCCATAACTTCCATCCATCACGAATTATTATGGGTGATGCTGGAGCATACTTTTTTGGCTATGTGCTGGCAGCAACTAGTATTTTAGGCAAACTGCAACAAAACACAGTTTATGCGCTGATTCCTACAGTTTTATTTTTGTTGTTACCAGTGGTAGATACCACTCAAGTATTTGTGCGGCGGCTACTAGCAGGAAATAACCCTCTGAGTACTCCTGGCAAAGACCACCTGCACCACAGCTTACTTGCTTGGGGACTCTCCCAGCGTCATGCTGCGTTCACGCTTTGGTCAATTACCTTAGTTTTCAACTTGCTGGCGATGAGAATACAAGGTATGAGTTTGGCTGTGATGCTGACTACCGCCAGTAGCATTATCATTCTTTTGGGCTTTACTGTCTGGCAAAGGATACGCCAACAGCCTTAGTTACTTGTAGGGTGGGCATTCCAATGCTAGCCCTACTCTGGTTTATTCTCAGCATGGTCTAGATATTTTACCAATGGAAAGCTTTCAGTGTTTGGTCAGGATGATAGTAAAACTGAAAGTTGACTCGAATCATTGATAGCGATTAAATCAGTCTAAATCAGCGATCGCTATCTAAAATTGATGCCTTATACGATTTTAGATTTTAGATTTTGGATTGGGAATCTTCCTCTGTAACCAGGTTTTCAGAATCTATCTGTCAGATTCTTTTTTAAAATTGGTATTAGTCTTCGGCGTCAGACATCCTACGAAAATTACTTCGTTGCTATCCCACTTCTAGATAATCAGCAGATGCACGAGTTAGACGAAAGCTACACAAGCTTTAGAGTATTAGGATTAGCCTAGAGGATAAATACGGGTATATTTGCTAAAATTCGTTGATAATAACAGCTTTATTAGCCGTAAAGTTAATTTAGAAGTTGAAAACTCGATTTAGAAGTTGAAAACTCGATTTAGAAGTTGAAAACTCGATTTAGAAGTTGAAAACTCGATTTAGAAGTTGAAAACTCGATTTAGAAGTTCAAAACTTGATTTACGAGAGTGAACTACCTGAAATCAAATCGGTGCGTTACGCCGAAAGCGTAACACACCCTACGAAAATTGCTGTAGACGCGATTCATCGCGTTTCTACTTAGGCCATGACCATGCCGCCATCGACGTTAAAGACTTGCCCGGTGATGTAGGCGGCGGCGGGATCGGCAGCGAGGAAGCGCACCATCCCAGCGACTTCTTCGGGCTGACCAAAGCGACCGAGTGGAATGTATTTCAGAATATCTTCGGAGTTGTTGAGATTACTGGTCATGTCGGTGGTGATGAATCCAGGGGCGACAGCGTTGACAGTGATGCCACGAGTAGCAAGTTCTTTGGCAACGCTTTTGGTGAAGCCGATTACACCTGCTTTGGCGGCACTATAGTTTGACTGACCTGGGTTGCCAATTTGCCCAGCAACGGAGGTAATGTTGATAATTCGCCCCGATCGCTGCTTGAGCATGATTTTACTGACGGTGCGTGTACACAAGAAAACACCAGTTAGGTTAAGGTCTATCACAGCTTGCCAATCTTCTGGCTTCAAACGCAACAAAAGTGTGTCGCGCGTAATACCTGCGTTGTTGACTAAGATATCCACACGGCTGAACTTTTCGATGACGGTGTTAATTAGTGCGTCTACTTGCTCGATTTTAGAAACGTCAGCTTGGATAGCGATCGCTTGACCTCCCGCATCTGTAATTTCTGTAACAACTGCCTCGGCAGCTGCACTCGAACTGGTATAGTTGATAATTGCGATCGCTCCCTGTGTGGCTAATTCAATTGCGATCGCTCGGCCAATTCCTCGTGAAGCACCTGTGACAATTGCCACTTTATCTTGTAATAGTGTCATTTAATGTTCCTCAATCTTAGAAATACCGCGCTAATTATCTTATGGTGATTTGGGGAACATCTGAATATTGTCTGGATAAAATCTAACTCTTACGGGGTGACAATCTTGCTAGCATGATGTAATTGAGATAGTTAATAGATAATAAATAGATAAAGTTCTATGTCGTTTTTAGCTAGATATAACTCGATTAATACGAATTAACGTTTTACTATAATTAAATATCTATAGCTATTTGTTTGTTAATGGATGAATAACTTAAAGCTATATATTATTGATTTAATTGTAGCTGCGACACCGAATAGCCAGTCGGAAACATCGTCTAATCGGATAAACTAGTAAGTGTTGCAGCTACACCCGTCGTTAACATGACTCTAGTGAACGTCTGTATAATTATTTGGTTGGTCAGGATAAGTTTCAATACATATTTAATGCATATTCACAAACGCAAACAATATGTGAATTTTATTATAATTATTTAAGATTTTTGGCTAGCAAATCAGTCTATATTGATTAATCTAATCCTTTGCTAACAAAAACCCATGAATCTATACCGATTTTATTTTATAAGAATTACCATTGAAACAAACAATTGAAAATCGGTGTGTGTCATATGGCAACTAAAAAGCAATTTAACAGTTTTGAAGAGATGCTGTCTGCTTCTGATGTACCTGTATTAGTAGATTTTTACGCTGACTGGTGTGGCCCATGTCAAATGATGGTGCCAATTTTAGAGCAAGTCAATGCTCAACTCAAGGATCGCTTGCAAATTGTCAAAATAGATACAGAAAAATACACAGATTTAGCTAGTAAGTATGAAATTTCAGCTCTACCAACTCTAGTACTATTTAAGCAGGGTCAGCCTGTGGAGCGGATAGAAGGAGTGATGCAAGCACCGCAATTGGTGCAATATCTACAAACAAAGATTTAAGCTAAGACCTAGAATTTGGATTTTGGTTGTTAGAGGCGCGAAATGTTGCGTCTCTTTCAGTAGATAGGAATCTGGTGTCGGGGCGCATAGCTAGCTGTGCGCCCCTACACTGTTTGATTGAATTGCTAACTGATAAAACTTTAAGGAAACATTAAGCATATTTACTTGTACGTCTAGAGAAAGTGGTTTAAAAATTGAGACGGCTATATTGTATAGATATAAAAAATATCTTGACAATAAAAGCAATCTATGAGTGATAAGCAAGAAAGACTTGACAAAGCCTATATCTGGGCGAATATTGATTTTGATAAAGTTAAACACAGAATAAATGTAACTGCCTAGCTAGTAGTAATAGAGGAAAGGAAAACAGAGACATTACCTTCTAAAGCATCAGTAATAACTTCGAGGAGATTAAGACCAT
>NZ_JBALCO010000138.1:0-11024 GCF_036919595.1 Nostoc sp.
TTTTTGATCTTTTTCTTCTGGATTCATGCTTGAACACTACCATCTTTCTTCCCTCATGGGAATATTCCTGACATTCCTACCTGGGCAGTTACCTTATAACTCCTAACTTATAACTTCTAACTCTTAACTCCTAACTATTTTTCTACTATTTTTTTTGCCATTTTTGGATGGCATCCTGAGCATCTTCGTAAGTGGCTGTCTCCTCTGGTACTAAAGCAGCAGTCGCAATTGCGGCATTGCTGTCTCCTTCGGCGGCGCGACGCTTGGCCAGGTCTAAAATTTTCTCACTCCATTTATTGATCGATTTTTGGGCAGTATCGAAGCCTGGTTGATCTGATGGTACTTTCTTAGCAACTTCGATCGCACGATTGTAGGTAGATGCCTGTTCAGACTTAATTAAGGCATTAGCTGCATCTAAAAGAGTTTTGTTAGTCACATACTGCTTACCCTCTAGTCGCCACAGGTTGATTGATGCTTGTGCTTTGGCATAGAGGGCTTCATCTTTGGTGATTAATCGTGCGGCAGCAATAGCGCTAGCATACTGTCTTTGTTTAGCACGACCCTCTGCTAAATCTAAAATCATCCGGCTCCAAATCTTAATATTCTGCTGAGCTTGCTCGTACAGTGGTTCACCAGGTTGAATTTTTTGGGCTGTAGCGATCGCCAAGCTCAAATCGCTAGCCTGAGTTTGTCTGAGCGACATTTTCGCCAAGTCTAATACTGCTTGATTTCGCTTTTTCGACTCGGAATTAGAAGTTATTTGGACACTAGATTGGTTTTTGAGTCTAACTGGTGGAGTGTGAGCGTTTGGTAAATTCTGGATAACCTGGCGATCGCTAGCAGTAGCATTAGGTGATGTTTTTGATATTTGCTTAATTCTAAAAGTTTCTTGATTACGGAGAAAAACCACGGCGATTAAACCTGCTACCAGCAGGCTGCCTCCGCCCCACAAGATAAACTGTTTCCAAAAAGGGATACTTGGCTGATTCGATGGCAATCGAGAGACGTAACCTTTGGAGGAATTGGGGATAAATCTCCCCCTTGTATTCACTCCTAAAGAAGTTTCCGGCATTGGCTGGGAAACTAAGCTAGTAGCTGACTCCTGGACTGGTTGACTCTTAGACTTCTCGACCTTGTGAGCCTTCACCTGTTGGGAGGAATTCACAGTAGCTTCTCCCCATCTGCCCCGCTCTGCTGAAGTTTTAGGGTAATCGTCGAGGGGAGGAGCTGCAAGGGCAACAGCAAAGGATTCTTCCGGATAAATCACCGGATTTACTTCAAAGTCGCTTTCCATTGCCAATTGTGGCAAGATTACCTGCGGTCTGGATGGAATGATCGTGGCAGGGTTTTGGACAGGACGCCAGTGGTGTTGACATAATTTTGGCATCAGCAGACTCAGGTAGCTTTCTAAATCTGCCAAGTTGCTGCCATTACCAGAACGCAAAGCTTCTAATAAAGCTGCTGTAAAGAATCCGTGACCTAGTTCGCTACTTTCATGGGAAAATTGCTCTGGTTGGCAAGAAAGAATTGTAGCGAGTTGTAGTTCTTGGGCTAGTTCTATTGTTTCTTCGCCAACGGGAGCATCCGCTTGGGTGCCAAAAGCGCGGTTGATATCGAGCAGTAACAATACATTCATCTCAGCAAGTTGGAGACTTTGCATTAGCGATCGCAATTCTATGCCAGTCTCTTGCACGAGTTCGGGGTTGCCTTCCGCTGGCATTAAGTAATCTTTGCCCTTGTAGTTGACCCCATAACCGCTAAAAAATAACCACAGATAATCTTCTGGTTGCCAACTTGTTGCTGCCAAATCCTCAAGCAGCAGCAAAATATTCTCCTTAGTCGGGTAAGTTGACCTATCCTCAATGGGCGGCGAAGTATTTGTCATGACTAGACAGTGTTTGGGGACAAAACCTCCCTCTGTCACCAAAAAATTTTCTAGTGCCTCTGCATCTGCTTGGGCACAACTTAAAGGTTGAAATAACTGATATTGATTGATGCCAATCGCGATCGCCCAGTAATTTGCCATCCCGCTTTTTGTCAGTTATTGTTTGCTGGTCTTAAAATTGCGGTCAGCTTTGCCAAAAAACAAAGCTAACCGATGTTTTATATCTAAATGATTCTGATCGAATCTTAAGCTAAAATGTAATTTTTATTACGTCAATAGACCGGAAAATACTTTTACCTAATTTCAATAACAGATCATCACTAAGGAGATAGAAGGTCATGAGCAAGATTTCTGCTCACCAACCATCATCGATCACTCCCTTTTCAGTTATTAGCCAAATTGCCAGAAGAATCCGGATAGTTCCTTTAATAGTTTTGCTCATATCTACCGTTCCTACGTGGTTTTTAACGGAAGTGCTCGCACCTCAGGTTGTGCGAGCTTACACCGCTAGAGTTGATCTAGCTATTGACCGCCTGCCGGAAGAAAACTATGAAACCGTTCTCACCAGAGCGGAAGCAGCCGCAAGGGCAGCTGCTCAACGGAGTTTTGACCAAGATATCTTGGTGACAGATGTTTCAATCATTGTGTCCGTACAAAATTATGGCGCGATCGCACCAGTTCTGACTTTAGTTGTCAGTCGTCCTCAATGGCGATCGCGCCCCGATGCTCAAAATTGGGCCACTTACTTCAAAACTGCGCGATCATTACTTTTCTTTGAAAATAGCTCTAATATAGTTCCAGCAGCCAGCGGTGTGTCAACCCAAAAATGACGGGTTGAGCTAGACACAAAGACAAGGAAGAGGTCAATCTTATAATTCCCTCTGTCTCAGTGTCTTTGTGTTCTACTTCAGTCTCAACCTCTCAATTCAAGTTACCTGTTGTCCTTGGCGTCAGTGAATGGCCTAGAATAAGAAGGTTGTCAAGAATCGCGATATCTGCTGACATGGCTGTTCCTAAAAAGAAAACTTCCAAATCAAAACGAGATAAACGTCGAGCTACCTGGAGGCACAAAGCCGTCGTCGAAGCTCAGAAAGCCCTATCTCTGGGCAAGTCGATTTTGACTGGACGTTCTACATTTGTGTATCCAACTGCTGAAGAAGAGGAAGAAGAATCATAATTCCCCAGTCAGGAAAAGCATGAACAGCACCGATAGATTTGATTGGCAATAAATACCAATTAAGCTTCTTACCACTGGATAAACGCTTTTTCTTAGCTTTTCTGATTGGATTATGGATCATAGATCCTCTACACAAACTGATTAGATCGAGAAAAGTTGGTAGTGAGTAATTGGGAACATCCATTACCCATTACCGATCGTTCATGAGTAATGCTCAAATAATCATATAAAGAGTAAAACAACTGGTGCTGTTGGCAACTCAGCAAAAAAGCTTGTAAATACTTTGAGAAAACTTATTTTTCTCTAACTATGCTAGGAAAATTTTTTCACAAACCAGGGAAAGAAGAGGGGAAACGCGTCCCTCCTGGTCAACACTTAGCTAAAGGTTTCCCCGTATTAACTTACGGTGCAACTCCCCAAGTCAGCACTGAGAAATGGGAGTTTCGAGTTTGGGGTTTAGCAAAATCTGCTACCTTTAGTTGGTCAGATTTTATGGCGCTACCTCAACACGAATTCACAGCAGACTTCCACTGTGTAACACGCTGGTCTAAACTCGATGTCAAATGGACTGGCATAAAAATGACAGATTTCATCGGTCTGATTGAGCTAGACCCGAAAGTAGCCCACATTATAGAACACTGCTACGGCGGCTATACTACCAATATCTCTGTAGAAGATTTTATGCGCCAAGAAAACTTCTTTGCTTTTAAAGTATTTGGTGAAGACCTTCCAGCTGAACACGGTGGCCCGATGCGGCTAGTTGTGCCTCACCTCTATGCTTGGAAAAGTGCTAAATGGATTAATGGTTTAGAGTTTTTATCTGGTGAAGAACTTGGTTTTTGGGAGCGCAATGGCTACCATCGCCGTGGTGAACCTTGGGCTGAGGAGCGTTACAGCAACGCTTTTGGGTTTTAAGAGTTAGGAGTTATTCAATTTTGAATTTTATATTTTAAATTTTAGATTTTTCCTTCAATCCAAAATTCAAATAACTCATAACTTTTAACCCAGAAGTTTCTTAATTAGCGGCAATTTGCCCTCATAGGGAGCATATCGCCATTTTAAATCTAGCCAGAATGAGTTTTGCAATACACTTTTGTCATGGGAAAAGGTGTCAAAACTAGCTTTACCGTGATAGTTGCCAATACCGCTATCTTCCACCCCACCAAATGGTAAAGAGGAGACACCAAACTGCATTATTGTGTCATTGATACAGACTCCACCAGATGAGGTTTCTTGCAGAACTCGCTTTTGCAGGTTTTTGTTTTGAGAAAATAAGTATAACGCCAAGGGTTTAGGTCTAGAGTTAATCAAGGCGATCGCTTCGGCAATATGAGTATATTCAATAATGGGTAGAATGGGGCCAAAAATTTCTTCCTGCATTAGAGAATCTTCCAAAGAGACATTATCAATCACTGTGGGAGCGATATAACGCTCTGAAGGTTGATTTTCTCCACCGATGATAACTTCCCCATCTTTGAGAAAGTTAACCAATCTATCAAAGTGTTTTTGACTGATAATTCTAGCGTAATCAGGACTGTTTGCTGGATTATCGCCATAAAATTCTTTTAGGCATTTTTTCATCCCATCTATTAAATCTTTTTTGATTTTTTTATCAACTAAAAGATAGTCAGGAGCAATACAAGTTTGTCCAGCATTAATAAATTTACCCCAAGTAATTCGTCTAACAGTGTGTTTAAGATTAATGTCAGTATCTACAATACAAGGACTTTTACCACCCAATTCTAAAGTAACTGGTGTGAGATATTTGGCCGCTGCTGCCATGATGATTTTGCCGATGGCTGTGCCACCAGTAAAAAAGATATGGTCAAACTTTTCTGCCAGTAGTTTTTGACTTGCTTCAACGCCTCCTTCAATTACTGCAATATAAGCTGGATCAAAATGTTTGGCAAAAATTTCAGTGATAATATGGGAGGTATGAGAAGCAACTTCTGAAGGTTTGATAATTGCACAATTCCCGGCTGCGATCGCACCTATTAACGGTGAGATAATTAAGTTAAATGGATAGTTCCAAGGGCCGATAATTAAAACAACCCCTAACGGTTCTGGATAAATTCGGGCTGAGTAGGAAAAAAAATCCCAGGAAACCGCTGCTTTTTTGGGCTTACTCCAGTTTTGAAGATGTTTTATAGCGTAATCTATTTCCTTAATTACGCCGATTTCTAGGTAACTCTCCACTTCTGGTTTATGTAAATCCGCTTGTAATGCCTCGACTATTGACTGTTCATGCTCAATAATTGCTTGCTTGAGATTTTTAAGTTGTTCAATGCGAAAAGTGACATCTTTAGTTTTGCCAGTTTGAAAAAACTCTCGCTGATTCTGGATAATATTGCCAACGTTAGATAATTCAGTGGTAATCATTATTTTTTTCTGTCAAAAAGTATTTATTTAATGTTAATGCTGCTAGCTCAGTATATTTAATTCATCAAGTTTTAGTATTTCGTTTTTAATTGAAATAATTAATTTAAATTATTGATAGAGAATAGTCAAGTTATAAATTATCAGGGTAAAAATTCGATAATTCCTAATTGCTAATTTTCTCATCCTTTAGTGGGTAGAAGGACAATAAATGCACTACCTTTGGCTAACTCTGAATTAAGCATAATGATGCCTTGATGTGCCTCTACAATTCTCCGAGCAAGGTATAGTCCTAAGCCACTACCAGAAGTCTTATGGTTGCCTTGGCGAAATCGTTCAAATATGGTGGCTTGTTCTTCAAGGGGAATACCTGAACCAGTATCCGCTATCTCAATACTAATATATTCAACGGAATTGGATTTTCCAGAAAATTGAGATTGGCTACTTTTGTCAAACTGGCATTGAGAAGTAAGACGAATAGTCACACACCCAGAGTCGGTAAATTTAATCGCATTCCCGATAAGATTTGTGAATAGACGATGCAATTCTAAGCGATCGCCCATCACTGTATTTGACTCTTCAGTAAAATCTAAATTTAGCGACAGTGTTTTGTCTTGAGCTAAAGGTGCTAATTCTCCAGTCACTTCCTCTAGCAATCGGCTCAGATTAACTGGTTGAAACGCCAAAGTTTTGCGACCGGCTTCAAAGCGATAAACTTCCAATAAGGTATTGACTATAGAAAGCAGGTTGATATTGCTACGGGCCATGATGGCGATTACTTCCTGCATTTGTGATGATAATGTTCCCAAAGCGCCTTGCTGAAATAGCATTAACATGCGATCGGCCGCCACCAAGGGAGTGCGTAAATCGTGGGTGAGACGGGAGACAAAATCTTCTCGCTGGCGGGCAATTTCATCACGTTCATCCATACTATGCTTTAAACGCAAGAGCGATCGCACTCGTGCCAGCAATTCATCTACTGTTACAGGTTTGCGGATAAAATCATCAGCACCCAAGTCTAGTCCGTGGGCAACGTTGGGCGCATCGTGGGCAGTGATCAGCAGTATAGGGATATATTGCGGCAACTTCATCTCACCACGAATGTGCTTGGTGACTTCGTACCCGTCCATACCTGGCATCATCAGATCGAGTAGAACCAAGTCACAAGGAGAAGCTTTCAATTCTGCCAAGGCCGAAATCCCATTTTCTGCAGTGCTAATCGTGTAACCTTCTTCCTCCAAAATAGTTTTGATCAAAAACACATTATCAGGAGAGTCATCGACAACCAGAATTTTGTCAGAGCGAGAAGATTGTGAAGTCATGTAAATGCAAGGTATGGGAAAAAAGTAAATTTTTAGAGAAACTGGTTTACTGGTATAGTTTTTAGATAGTACTTTTAAGTAAACTTTCTCCGAAAAAAATTGTTTACCAATAAATTTATATAAATGTGTTTTAAAAACTACTTTACTTACCTTTTTAACAGATAGCCACAAGCTAATTGAATTATGGCTCGTAAACTTCTAGAACTGAATACAGAAGATGGTGGCAAGATTTTGGTAGCAGTTGAGTTACCAGATGGATCAGTAGGTCGTGTAGCACCACCTACAGGTGATTTACCTATAGAAAAAGTAGAGGCTAGCTTCGATGCCGTTAAGGATTTGATTGTTCGCGGGTGTCGCCCAATTACCAAAGCATTTCGTACTTTAGAGCAAGAATCGCAACCTGTGAGCGGAGAAGTTGAGTTTGGATTGAATTTCACTGCCAAAGGCTCGGTCTATGTAGTCGAATCCACTGGACAGGCATCATTGAAGGTGAAAATAACTTGGAAACTGACACAAGAAGAAAACAAGTAATAAATTGTCATGAGTTGGAATTTAGTAAAAGCTTGTACCGTGGCGATCGCTACTCCAGAAGGTAATATCCAAGGTACGGGCTTTTTTATCTCACCTAATGGACATTTACTCACCTGCGCCCATGTCGTTGAGTCAGCAGGGGGTTGGGAAGAAGTGCGAGTCAATGGGCAAAGGGTTGAATTGGTTTATTTGGGAAATAGCGCCTGTGATGATTTCGCCATATTGCAATTATCCGGTTATCAAGGCCAAGGTGTACCCTTATCTCTAACTTTTGAGCCAGGGAATCAATTTCGCTCCATTGGCTATGGGCGTTCGGACTTCTCAGAAGGAGGAACAATTGAGGGCAATATCACTGATGATAACCGTCATTTAGGTTTTGGTAACTTACTCATGTTGCGGTTGCGGGTAATGGCAGACTCGCAACAAATCATCGGTGGCTATAGTGGTTCACCCGTGTTTAATATTCAAGCTCAAGCAGTAGTTGGGATGATCGCTGCTTACGACAATAACCAAGGGGGATTAGCTGTACCACTGACGACAGTTAAAAAAAATTGGTCTGATTTGACAAGCTTGTTAGAGCCAGAACCATCTCCAGAACTGGAATTTCCGTTTTTTGATAAAGCTTTTTACTCTAATTGTTACAAGGAAGTTGATAAGCCAGGGGGATTAATTCGGTTGAGAGCACCTTTGCAATGGGGTAAAACCTACTTAATGAGCCAGATTTTGGATTATGGAACTCAGCAAGGCTATAAAGTAGTACGAGTAGACTTTCAAGAGCCAGAAAAAAATTATTCAATACTTCAAAGCCTTTCTTGCAATGGTTCTGCACCAGCATAGCCAAAGAATTAAATCTATCAGAGAAACTAGCTCAGAAGTTGAAAGTTACAGTGAACACTAACACAGACTGTACAAACTACTTTGAAGAATATTTATTGACAGCAATCAATACTCCGCTAGTTTTGGGATTAGATAATATTGATGTCATATTTTCCTATCAGATAGCTAGTGATTTTCTTGCATTACTACGAGCTTGGTACGATAAGCGCACAACTAACCCTATTTGGAAAAAGCTCCGGTTGGTAATAGCCTATTCTAAAGAAGATTACATTCCTAGAGATAGTAATAGATCGCCGTTAAATGTCGGGAAAGGTATTGAAATACCAGAGTTAAATCGGCTACAGGTGCAGAATTTAGCACAGCGCCTCCAACTCCTTTGGAATGGAGAGCAAGTTACCCAACTAATGGCGATGGTTGGTGGGCATCCTTGGCTGGTGAAGGAGGCGCTGTATAAAATAGCGTGGCGTGAACTAACGTTGAAAGAACTATTGAAAATTGCTCCTACACAAGAAGGTTTATACAGCGAACATCTGCTTCGCCATTGGTCAATATTGCAAGATAATTTAGAACTACTTGCAATTATGAGACAAGTAGTTGCTGCCAATGCCCCAGTCAAAATAGACCCAGAGAAAGCATATAAATTATGGTGTATGAGACTAGTAAAATACACGGGCAATGATGTTATGCCCTTGTGTGATTTGTATCGGCTTTATTTTCGCGCTCGCTTCGGATTGTAGTGATGATTTCAAATTTCCCAGAAATTTACCCCAAATCCTCTTTGCAAGCAGACAGGAAAGCCGGAGAATGATTTAGTATGCAACTGCATTGGACATAATTCATGAATCCAGCGCCTAACCCAAACTATGAATATCAAGTTGGGGGTACTTTACCTCCTGATTCCCCTACCTACGTCACCCGGCAGGCAGATAATGATTTATACAAAAAGTTGAAGGCGGGGGAATTCTGTTATGTCCTGAACTCGCGCCAGATGGGTAAATCGAGTTTGCGGGTAAGAACCATGCAAAGGTTGCAGCAAGAAGGAATTGCTTGTGCTGAGATTGATATTACTGCGATCGGCACTCAGGATGTCACCCCCGATCAATGGTATGCAGGTGTGATTGACAGTCTGGTTAAGAGTTTAAAACTAGATGAGAATTTTGATTTAGAAAACTGGTGGAAAGCACAAAAATTGCTGCCTCCATTGCGACGACTAGGGAAGTTTCTTGAAGAAGAGATGCTAACCTCTATTCCTAAAAAAGTTGTCATTTTTGTAGATGAAATTGATAGCGTTCTTAGCCTGAATTTTTCGACTGAGGATTTTTTCGCTTTGATTCGAGTCTGCTATAACCAACGTGCTGATAAGCCAGAATATAAACGCCTCACATTTTGTCTTTTAGGGGTAGCAACTCCCTCTGATTTGATTCAATATAAACAGCGTACACCATTTAATATTGGTCAACCCATTGAACTCAAAGGTTTTGATTTAGATGAAGCCGAGCCTTTAGCTATGGGATTAGTAGGTAAAGTCAGTAATCCCCAAGCAAAGCTACAAGAGGTTTTGGAATGGACTGGTGGACAACCATTTCTTACCCAAAAACTTTGTCAACTTATGCTAAATGATGAGCAACAATTATCTGTAGAGCAATTAGTGCGATCGCGAATTATCCAAAATTGGCAATCTCAGGATGATCCTGAGCATTTGAGGACAATACGTGATCGCATTTTCAGCAACAAGCAGCCTGCGGATCTGTTGCTTGAATTATATGAACAAATTTTAAGAAAAAAAGAAATTGAAGAAGATAACAGTCCGGGGCAAATAGAATTGCGCCTATCAGGATTGGTAGTTAAGGAAAATGGTAAGTTAAAAGTTTATAACCGTATTTATGAGTTTGTTTTTGACAATAATTGGGTTAATCAGGCGTTAGCGAGTTTGCGACCTTATGCAAAAGAATTAACAGCATGGCTAGAGTCTAACCGTGAAAGTAAATCGGATCTTTTGCAGGGACAGAAATTACGACAAGCTCAAGCATGGGCAGAACAGAAACAGTTGCTTGTTGAAGATTATCAATTTTTATATGCTAGCCAAGAATTAGCAACACGAAAGCAGCAACAGCAGCAACGTCTTATCTTCTCCCTTGTTCCAGTACTACTAATTTTAGTATTTGGGTTGTTCATTTGGTGGAACCGACGAAATGAACTTCCGGTTATTGGCAAGAATCCAGACCCGAAACCGTCAATAACGGTACAACCAGAACCGCAACAACCAGTATTTCTTAGCGAAGGTGAGCGTACTTTATTTAATGGAAGTCAAAATCCAAGCCGCACTCAGGCTTTTGAAGCTTTTCAAAACAGAGATTATACCCAAGCTGTTAAAGATTTTCAAAAAGCTAGGCAAGCCTTCCCTTATGACCCAGAGTTACAAATTTATTACAACAATGCCCTAGCATATCAAAAAGGCAACCCACTAACTCTGGCAGTTGCTTTACCAGATACTAACAAAGAAGCAGGTATTTCTCAAGAACTATTGCGAGGAGTTGCACAGGCGCAAGATAGTTTTAACAAATTGCCTGGAGATAATAAACGATTGTTAAGTATAGTAATTGCCAATGATGGCAGTTCTCAAGCTCAAGCTCAAAAAGTTGCTGGAGAGCTAATTAAAAACCCAAATATTCTAGGAGTTATTGGACACTATACTAGTCCAAATAGTCAAGCGGCACTGCCTCAGTATGAAAGTGCTGGTATAGCAATGATATCTCCAGGGAGTACAAGTACCTCGCTAAATAGCCCAGTATTTTTTAGAACAGTACGCCTTATGTGAATTAAGCCACAGGATGCTGTTCAAAAGTAAGAACATCAATACCAAAACGCTGGCGCAGAAAAATACGCAGAGTATGAC
>NZ_JBALCO010000139.1:0-34186 GCF_036919595.1 Nostoc sp.
CCGTAAATGAGGCACAAGACATCCATGCCTCTGACTCTACCATCAATGTGTATTTTCTCCGGTAACCTTTGCGAACCCCATGAACGGTTACCTTTAGGTCGGTGTGCTATCATCACCGCCAACTTCTGCACATGCTCAAGAGTTTGCGAGTGGTAAATTTTCGCTAAGTAACCATTGCGATTAGTTTGCCAAACCTTTGCTTCACCGCTACTTTTAGGTTCACCCAGCAGAGTAATCGATTTTCCCGTACTGGCACAGGTGAGAACTGTCATCGAATTTTACTCTCTATCAAACAAGCACAAAAGTAAGGTTTTATCATCGTCAGTGCGAGAATTTAGCCGCTCAGAGTTGAGGAATTCCATTAGATATTTATCTTCATCTTCTGGATTAATAGGTTCGTGCAAGTATTCCTCCAAAGGTTTAAAGAAAGGCGAGAAGGGTTGCCAGTCACTCAAGCGAATTGCTACTTTTTCTAGTCCATCAGTGGAAGCGCAAAGAAACTCTTGTTTTTCGTTCATGACCTTTACCTGCATTCCTATTAGTGCATTTGTTGAGGTAATAAAAGTTGTTTCATTAGCAAACTCACCTTTATCTGGCTGAAACAACAGTTCATATTCTGACTCTTTGGAACGAATTACAATAAATCCATCTCAGATTTGCATAGCTGCAACGTAGTCAGGAGTAGCCACGAAAACCAATAACGTACAAGCTAAATCATTGATAGAATAATTTTCTTCATCTGCTAGCTTATGTAATTCTGTAATAACTTGGTTCACAATCTTAGCAAATACTTTCTGAGCTTCTTCTTGGGAAAGTGGTTGAGAAAAAGCTTGTTTATGAGGAAATTCATTAATATCAGAAAAGTATTTGAGTACTGTTTCTACCGCCAACTTAGAACCAACATCAGAATGTTTAGCACTACCAGCACCATCAGCAACAGCGCCTACAATTACATCACCAAAGCTGCGATAATTACCATAATCTTGATAACCTATCCCCTGTTTTTGATGACTTGTTCCGATCGCAGAACGTGCAACAGCTTTCCAATTCACAAAATTTCCTCTAACTGGTAATTTGACCCCATCCCATAGCCGGTAAAGCTACAGCTTGCCCCACTTTGCCGCTAGAAACCCGTTTCATCGAAGCAGAAAGCCAGACAAACATATCACGAAAATTTAAGCCATTTAGCGTAACTGGTGGACGTTCAGGTGGAGAAATTTGTTTGAGGATATTCATATCAGCACCCTGTACACCAACCGCAAAAAATGAAAGTCGGCTTTGTGCTTCTGCTTGTCTCAATCTTTGCGCGGCTGATTGCCAGGAGTCAGTTGGCGCTCCGTCTGTAATCAAAAAAACCCAAGGGCGATAAAAGAGAATACCGTTGTCTTTATAAGTCTGTTTGCGGTTCTCTAGAAAATCCAAAGCATACTCAATCGCCGCACCCATTGGAGTAACACCATATACTTCCAATGTAGGCGGTGTAAATTGGTCAATAGTTACAAAGTCTTGCGTGAGTTTAACTATGGGGCCAAATGTAATCATAGCCACTTCCACACTCAGCGATGCTTGGGAATCTTTTAGTACATCTGCTTTGAAAGCAGCAAGTCCTCGATTTAACTCTTGGATAGGCTGACCTGACATAGAGCCAGAAGTATCAAGTAACAGAATTACAGGGCAACGATTTTCTGGATTTTCAACGAATTCAGGCATTCCTACAGCCATTGAATACTCCTGATTAAGTAAATTATTCTACAAAACTACAATTAAATTTTATTAGCTAATAAATACTTAAGCACTAGTGCTTTTACTGAAACAACTTTCCTGCTTAAAATATATGAGCTGATGGCGATCATAATTATCTGTATACCTGAAGGACATTGTTTTATGGAAGGAATAAATTACTCTCAAATCATTCAAGATATTTTAAATAACCATTCCGCGAATGACGTAGCTAATGGCACGGAAGTTCAATTGTTGTTTGACGTAGAACGCCATCATTATCAAGTCTTAAATATTGGCTGGAAAGAACAACGGAGAATTTATGGAGTTATCATTCATGTTGATATAAAAAACAAAAAAATTTGGATACAAAGAGATGGTACAGAAATCGGTATCGCTAATGAATTAATTGCTGCTGGAGTACCTAAAGAAGATATTGTATTAGGATTTCATGCTCCTTATAAACGCGAATTTACTGACTTTGCTGTTGGATAAGTAGCAAGGTAAGCAATAGTAATCTTTGCTCTAACCAGCCACTATCCGCTAAACTCAGAAATGCTGCGTTGTTCCTCATCATGTCCGATTCCCAAACTGTTAGTGCTGCTGTTGCCAAACTCTACAATACCTACCCCTTTCCGCCAGAAGCCCTGTTGGATGAACCACCCCCAGGCTATAACTGGCGCTGGAATTGGCTAGCCGCTTATAATTTTTGCACAGGTCAAAAACCCCAAAAGCAAAATATTCGGATTTTAGATGCAGGTTGCGGTACAGGTGTGAGTACGGAATACCTGGTTCACCTCAATCCCCAGGCTTCTGTTGTAGGAATTGACCTCAGTACAAGCGCTTTGGCTGTAGCAAAAGAACGTTGTCAGCGTTCAGGGGCTACCCGCGTTGAATTTCATCACCTCAGCTTGTTTGATGTGGAACAGTTACCGGGTGAATTTGATTTAATTAACTGTGTTGGTGTTTTGCATCATACGCTTGATCCAATTCGCGGTATTCAAGCTTTGGCGAAGAAGTTAGCTCCAGGTGGCTTAATGCATATTTTTGTGTACGGAGAGTTGGGACGTTGGGAAATTCAACTTATGCAAAAAGCGATCGCCCTTCTTCAAGGTGACAAAAAAGGCGACTATCGTGATGGTGTCCAAGTCGGGCGAAAAATATTTTCTTCTCTACCAGAAAGTAACCGAATTGTCAAATCAGAAAAGCAGCGTTGGTCATTAGAAAACCACAAGGATGAACACTTTGCCGATATGTACGTTCATCCCCAGGAAATTGACTATAACATTGAGACGCTGTTTGAATTAATAGATGCTTCGGGATTGGAATTTATTGGTTTCTCGAATCCGAGTTTCTGGGATTTGGAGAGACTTTTGGGCAAAGCACCAGAGTTAGTAGAACGGGCAAAAGAATTGAGCGATCGCCAGCTTTACCGCCTGATAGAATTACTAGATCCAGAAGTAACTCATTACGAGTTTTTCCTGGGTCGTCCTCCCTCAACTAAGTCCGAGTGGTCAGACGATAACGCCCTATTGGCAGCTATTCCCGAACTTAATCCTTGTATTGAAGGATTTCCCAGTCAATGTTTTTTTAATTACAATTACCAGATTGTTAATTTATCTGTAGCAGAGTTTGAATTTATGCAAAGATGTGACGCTAATCCAACAGTTGCAGAGATTTTGGCAGGTGTGCAACTGGAATTAGATCAGGTAAGAAAACTTGTTCAGCAGCAGCTGATTTTATTGACACCTGCTTAATCACACTCCAAGACGATACTGGGTTAACTAATATAATTTATACTCATGGTGATGAGCGATCGCCCATCACCACTTTTGGCAAATTAATGTAGATTAGGAAAGTGCCCAACAAACGGGGTATTGTACATCCCAAAAGTTTGAGTTTTTTGGAATTCAGCAGTGGTGCAATGATTTAATGACAAGCCGCTACTCTACGATTTCTGATTTGCGGTAGGCTCATACACTCCTCAAGCACCAATTGATTTTATTGATACCGACTTAATTCAAACACTAAGATGCTATGTAACGACATTGGAGAAGAATTATTCACTCAAAAAAGCTGAAATTGTCAGAAATTTTGAATTTTCAGGTAGCGATTATTGATTATTTAGCCCTACAGTCCCTCACCTCATCAGCCGCTCTCTCACTTCTGGGAGCGTGATTTTACTGACTGTCTAACGTTGCCAAGAAGTTAATTGTTTTTTCCTAAAGTATTGTTACCGGATCGTGATATGATTCATCTGACTGAATGTGCAGTCATAATGTTTAGCTGTACTGGTTTCAAGTCTCGTGAGCTTGTCAGACGAATCAATTGCGCCCACTCCGACAACGCAACAAGATGCTAAAACTGTTTCTGAAGATACAGAATCAGATAACTCCATGCAAGAGTTCTATCAACTCTTCCAGCGGTTGTTGGTAATCACGCTTGTCTTGACGGGGGTTATTTTTATCTCTGTGTGGATCTTTTATTCCTTGAACATTGCTCTTAATTATTTAATTGGGGCGTGTACAGGTGTGGTTTACTTAAAAATGCTGGCTAGAGACGTTGAGCAGCTTGGTAGTGAAAAAACCAATTTGAGCAAAACTCGTTTTGCTCTATTTATGGGAGTGATCGTCGTGGCAACTCAATGGCGTGAGCTACAGATTCTGCCCATATTTTTGGGATTTTTAACTTACAAAGCCACGCTCCTGGTTTATATGGTGCAAATTGCGTTCATTCCTGATTCTTGAAAAGTCAGGCTCACAAAGATAGTAATCCCATCCTCGCTCGTTGGGGAAAATGCTTGAAGAATGCAAATGCTTAGTGTCTTAAACGCCTTTAGTTCTTTTCCCCTCGCCGCATTAGAAGTAGGTCATCATTTCTATTGGCAATTGGGCAATCTTAAAATTCATGGGCAAGTTTTTCTTACCTCATGGTTTGTGATTAGCATTTTAGTAGTGGCTTCTATTGCTGCTACTCGCAACGCACAAAGAATTCCCAAGGGCATCCAAAATTTGATGGAATACGCCCTAGAATTTATCCGGGATTTGGCAAAAAACCAACTTGGTGAGAAAGAGTACCGCCCTTGGGTGCCATTTATTGGCACATTGTTCTTGTTTATTTTCGTATCGAATTGGTCAGGTGCGCTAATTCCCTGGAAGCTGATCAAGCTACCTTCAGGCGAATTGGCAGCTCCTACCAATGACATCAATACGACTGTTGCATTGGCACTGCTAACCTCCTTAGCGTACTTTTACGCAGGTTTTAGCAAACGGGGTTTGGGCTACTTTAAGAAGTATATAGAGCCAACACCTATTCTATTGCCGATCGCAATTCTCGAAGATTTCACCAAGCCCCTTTCCCTAAGCTTCCGTCTATTTGGTAATATTTTGGCGGATGAACTGGTAGTTGCGGTACTGGTGCTGCTAGTTCCTCTATTTGTACCTCTGCCTGTAATGGCCTTAGGTTTATTTACCAGTGCCATTCAAGCCCTGGTTTTTGCCACCCTAGCCGGAGCATACATTCATGAGGCCATGGAGGGACATGGTGGAGAAGAGCATGAGGAGCATTAAACTTCTCAGTTGATAGCACAGTTCCAAGAGCATTTTCGCTCAAAACATCGCAAAGCGCGATCTGAAGAACTCGGTGCAGCGTGAAAAACACGTCTCTAGTCGTTAACGTAATGTCTGTTAGTTTTGTAATCAAAGCAAGGAAAATCAACATGGATCCATTAGTGCAGGCTGCTTCAGTTCTCGCTGCTGCTTTAGCGATTGGTTTAGCTGCAATTGGCCCTGGTATTGGTCAAGGAAATGCTGCTGGACAAGCAGTAGAAGGTATTGCCCGTCAACCTGAAGCAGAAGGAAAAATTCGCGGTACTCTGCTATTAACCTTGGCATTCATGGAATCCTTGACTATCTATGGTCTAGTGATTGCCCTGGTATTGCTGTTTGCTAATCCCTTCGGCTAATACCTTAAAGTTTTTGTGAGTGTGGAGTCGTGAGTGATCACGCCTCTACAATCGAAATATTTTGGGTATCTTAATAGTTCTAATGTTCAATTGACTACCGCTTTTGGATTTTGGATTTTGGATTATCAAGAGTTTTCGGTACATGCCCCTGAGCTATGCCTGCTCTAAAATTCAAAAGACGCTTCTACGTTGCTAACGCTACGCTATCGTCAATCTAAAGTCCAAAATTACTTGACCCTTGTTGGCTATGGGTTTCTAAAATATGAAAGGTTGGATGATATTGCTAGCCATGAAAACTGCTACTCCAGCCAAAGAGGAGAGAAATGTTTGATTTCGATGCTACCTTGCCCTTCATGGCATTGCAATTCCTGCTATTAGCAGCCTTGTTGAATGCAATTTTTTATAAGCCACTGACCAAGGTACTAGACGATCGCGATAATTATATCCGAACGAATACCCTTGAGGCGCGGGAGAGCTTGGCTAAAGCCGAGCGCTTGGCTACCGAATATGAGCAGCAACTCGCAGAAGCTCGCAAACAATCGCAAGCTACCCTAGAAGCAGCTCAACTTGAAGCTAAGAAAATTACTGCCGATAAAATAGCTGAGGCCCAAAAGGAAGCTCAGTCTCAACGAGAACAAGCTGCTGTTGAAATAGAACAACAAAAGCAGGAAGCTTTTCGCACCTTAGAGCAACAAGTTGATGCTCTCAGCAGGCAGATTCTAGAAAAACTATTGGGGCCAACTCCAGTTAGATAAGCTAACAAAACTGGTTCTGTAAAAGCATACGCGCAACTGGGGCCTAGTCCTGAGCGCTTAATTAAGTGTCAAAAAAAGGCACTTTTTCCCTTCTGGGGAAAGATACTTAATTTCCTTACGGGGAAAAGATACTTAATTTCCCTACGGGGGAAAGATACTTAATTTCCCTACGGGGAAAAGATACTTAATTTCCCTACGGGGAAAAGATACTTAATTTCCCTACGGGGAAAAGATACTTAATTTCCCTACGGGGAAAAGATACTTAATTTCCCTACGGGAAAATACAACGTATTAGCAAGCGAGCAGCGCACTTGTAAATGGGTATCATGGGGACATTGTTATTACTTGCCGCAGAAGCGAACGCTGTTCACTCTGAATTGGCAGAAGGCGCAGCAGAAGGTGGTTTCGGTCTAAACCTAGACATTTTTGAAACCAATCTGATCAATCTAGCGATTCTAGTTGGCATACTATTCTACTTCGGACGTAAAGTTTTAAGCAATATCCTGAACGAGCGACAATCCAATATTGCCACCGCAATTCAGGAAGCAGAAGGGCGCTTAAAAGAGGCAAAGACTGCTCTTTCCCAAGCGCAGGAACAGTTGAAGCAATCTCAGGCAGAGGCACAACGCATCCGCCAATCTGCCACAGAAAACGCCCAAAAGGCGAAAGAAGACTTGTTGGCGAAGGCAGTGCAAGACGTAGAACGCTTGAAACAAACAGCAGCAGCAGATTTAAACACTGAAACCGAGCGAGCGATCGCTCAACTGCGGCAACGGGTAGCTACTCTAGCATTGCAAAAAGTCGAATCGCAACTAAAAGGCGGGATTGCCGACGATGCTCAACAAGGTTTAATTGACCGTAGCATCGCACAACTCGGAGGCAATGTATGACAAGCAAAGTAGCAACAACTGAAGTAGCCCAGCCCTACGCACAGGCACTTTTGTCAATAGCGCAATCGAAAAATTTGACAGAAGAGTTCGGGGAAGATGCGCGGACTTTCCTGGGTTTGCTCAGGGCAGACAAACAGCTACAAAACTTTTTCAGCAACCCGTTTATTCAGTCTGAGAACAAAAAAGCTCTGATCAAACAAATATTCGGTGAAGGCGCTAACCCCTACTTACGCAATTTTTTGCTAATCTTAGTAGACAAACGCCGCATTGCATTCTTGGAATCGATTTTTGAACAGTATCTGGCGCTGTTGCGGCAGCTGAATAAAACCGTATTAGCGGAAGTAATTTCAGCCATTCCCCTCACAGAAGCTCAACAGCAGGCAATTACAGAAAAGGTGATTGCTATAACTAATGCTCGCCAGGTAGAAATAGAAACCAAGGTAGACAGTGAGTTAATTGGTGGTGTAATCATTAAAGTAGGTTCGCAGGTAATTGATGCCAGTATCCGGGGTCAGTTGCGCCGCCTTTCATTGCGCTTAACTAATAGCTAGAAAGTTAGAAGTAGAGACGCGATTAATCGGGTCTCTACAGGGGTGAGGAGTTAGGAGTTAAGTAAACAGTAATTTATTTTGACTTTTAACTTTTAACCTTTGCTTTTTTAACTCATCACTTCCAACTATTGAATTTTTCCGTCTCGAAAGCAAAAAAGATAGACACATGAGCATATCAATTAGACCTGACGAAATTAGTAGTATAATCCAACAACAAATCGAGCAATACGATCAAGAGGTCAAAGTTGCTAATGTTGGTACTGTTCTACAAGTTGGTGACGGTATTGCCCGGATCTATGGTCTCGAAAAGGCTATGGCGGGGGAACTCTTAGAATTTGAAGACGGTACAATTGGCATCGCCCAGAACTTGGAAGAAGACAATGTGGGTGCGGTGCTTATGGGTGAAGGGATAGAAATTCAAGAGGGGAGCTCTGTAACTGCGACTGGTAGAATTGCCCAGGTGCCTGTAGGAGAAGCCTTAGTTGGACGAGTTGTAGACGCCTTGGGTCGTCCCATTGATGGGAAGGGAGACATCAAATCCTCAGAAAGCCGTTTGATTGAATCTCCAGCACCCGGTATCATTGCTCGTCGGTCTGTACACGAACCCATGCAAACGGGGATCACAGCTATTGATTCAATGATTCCCATCGGTCGCGGTCAACGGGAATTGATTATTGGTGACCGGCAAACCGGCAAAACTGCGATCGCAATCGACACCATCATCAACCAGAAAGAAGAAGATGTAGTTTGTGTCTACGTTGCGATCGGTCAAAAGGCTTCCACAGTTGCTAACGTGGTGCAGACATTGCAAGAAAAAGGCGCGATGGATTACACCGTCGTTGTCTTTGCTAGTGCGAGTGAACCAGCAACCCTACAATACCTAGCTCCCTACACAGGCGCAACTATTGCTGAGTACTTTATGTACAAAGGCAAAGCTACCCTAGTTATTTACGATGACCTCTCCAAGCAAGCCCAAGCTTATCGCCAAATGTCCCTGTTGTTGCGTCGTCCACCCGGACGCGAAGCTTACCCTGGAGATGTATTCTACATCCACTCCCGCTTGTTAGAAAGAGCAGCAAAGCTGAGTGACGAATTAGGTAAAGGCAGTATGACCGCCCTACCAATCATCGAAACCCAAGCTGGTGACGTTTCAGCATACATCCCCACCAACGTAATTTCTATTACCGATGGTCAGATATTCCTGTCTTCTGACTTGTTTAACGCTGGTATCC
The DNA here is from genome assembly GCF_036919595.1 of Nostoc sp. Lineage (GTDB taxonomy): Bacteria > Cyanobacteriota > Cyanobacteriia > Cyanobacteriales > Nostocaceae > Nostoc. The sequence continues at coordinate 9,112 of NZ_JBALCO010000139.1, forward strand.
GTCCCGCTGTAAACCCTGGTATTTCAGTATCCCGTGTGGGATCTGCGGCTCAAACAAAGGCAATGAAGAAAGTTGCCGGTAAAATTAAATTGGAATTAGCCCAATTTGACGATTTGCAAGCCTTCGCGCAATTTGCTTCTGACTTAGATAAAACCACTCAAGACCAGTTGGCACGGGGTCAACGGTTGCGCGAACTCCTCAAGCAGCCACAAAATTCGCCACTATCAGTATACGAGCAAGTAGCAATTCTGTATGCTGGTATTAATGGTTACTTAGATGATGTGCCTGTAGATAAAGTCACCAGCTTTACCCAAGGTCTACGGGAGTACTTAAAGACTGGTAAACCGCAGTATGTGCAAGGAGTACAAGGCTCTAAAGCACTAGGTGATGCAGAAGAAGTTGCCTTGAAGGAAGCACTCACCGAATACAAGAAGACCTTCAAAGCTACAGCATAGCAATTTTGGATTTTGGATTTTGGATTTCGGATTAAATCTAAAATCCGAAACCCCAAATCTAAAATCTAAAATCTAAAATCTAAAATCGAATTATGGCCAATCTAAAAGCAATACGCGATCGCATTCAGTCGGTCAAAAACACCAAAAAAATCACAGAAGCCATGCGCCTGGTAGCTGCGGCTAGAGTGCGTCGGGCGCAAGAACAAGTGCTAGCGACTCGCCCCTTTGCCGATCGCTTGGCACAAGTATTGTATGGTTTGCAAAGCCGTCTACGATTTGAAGAAGCAAACCTGCCACTGCTGAAAAAACGGGAAGTTAAGTCAGTCGGGCTGTTGGTAATTTCAGGCGATCGCGGTCTATGCGGCGGCTACAATAATAACGTTATCCGTCGTGCAGAAAACCGCGCCAAAGAAATTAAGGCAGAAGGTTTAGACTATCAATTTGTGCTCGTCGGACGCAAAGCTACACAGTACTTTCAACGCCGCAATCAGCCCATTGATGCTACTTACAGCGGCTTAGAGCAAATACCCACTGCTGCAGAAGCCAATCAGATTGCCGATCAACTACTTTCCTTATTTCTATCGGAAAAAGTAGACCGCATCGAATTGATTTATACCAGATTCCTTTCCTTGGTTAGCTCCCGTCCCGTGGTGCAAACCCTACTTCCGTTGGATACTCAAGGCTTAGAAGCAGCCGATGACGAAATCTTCCGCTTGACAACCCGTGGCGGTAAATTTGAAGTAGAACGGGAGAAAGTGACTAACCAAGTCCGTGCGTTGGCTCCTGACATGATTTTCGAGCAAGATCCAGTGCAGATTCTCGATTCTCTGTTGCCCCTCTATTTAAGTAACCAGCTATTGCGAGCGCTGCAAGAATCGGCGGCTAGTGAACTAGCAGCTCGGATGACAGCCATGAGTAATGCCAGCGAGAATGCGGGTGAACTGATTAACACCCTCACCCTGTCTTACAACAAAGCCCGACAAGCTGCAATCACCCAAGAACTCCTTGAAGTTGTTGGTGGTGCTGAAGCACTAACTTAGGAAAATATTTCTTGTCGCTCATGGCAAATAGCCAATTGCTAATGATTTTAAAATTAGCGATTGGCTATTTTAAGTAATTGGAGGCATATATCCTGACTTTGATAATTACGAATTACAAATCACGTATTATAATTAAAGTATGAAGCGCATGGGTCCGTCACGGTTTCGACAGGTTGGCGAACGCTGCTCTGTGATTCAGGTCGAGAGTGAGTCTCCTCTCGGAAATCAAAGGCTCAAACAAAAAGTAAATGCGAATAACATCGTTAACTTTGCTCGTAAGCCTGCTCTAGTAGCAGCCTAAACACCTCTTATAGGTTCGAGCGTCTTTAGTTTGACTCCGTTAAGGACTGAAGACCAAACCCCAACGGATGCTCTAGCAAGCGTTCTCTGGTTGGCTTGCTGGTTAAGATTAAATCAGAGCATCCTACGTTCGGGATAATGAACGATTCCCGCCTTGAGGGTCAGAAAGGCTAAACCTGTGAATGAGCGGGGGGTCAATACCCAATTTGGACAGCAGTTCGACTCTGCTCGGATCCACTAAGAATAAATAACAAGTCCACCAAACACTTTAATGTTTAGGTGGATTTTGTTTTATCAGTTATTTTTATTCAGCTAATTATTCCAGGACTATTTAGTTCTAGACATCAACCGCCCAGAACTAAAATCCGTTTTAACGGACTATAACCTCTTCTCAGTCGTCTTTAGACCAATACGCTTGGGTTAAAGCCAAAATACCTAAACCTGCGTAGGTTGGAGAGCCATTGCGCCCTTGCGGTTTCCCGACTTAAAGCAAGTGGCCTTTGAAGAACAAAACCCAACATTTTTCATGGTTTATTGGGTTTCACTACCTGTCTTAAGCCGCCTCCTTTGTCTACGTTCAACCCAACCTACAAATATCCTTAACCTAAGCGTATGGGTTTAAAGACTACTTTCGCTATAAGAGAGGTGAATTCATTCTGAGGTGGACTAGATGAGAACGAAATTGCCCTGCTAATTATTCTGTTCCTGGGGTTGTTTGCGTGCGCTTCCAAACCTCCTTCCCCTTTTTTTAAGTACCCGTCGTAATCGGTCTGCACTCAAGCTTACTTGACGCTCAGATGCCAGTTTTTTTGCCAGTTGTTTAGAGTTATAAGTCTGTGGCTCTTGAGCTAAACAATTTTCTAGATAAACCAAGTCTGATTCCGAATATCGGGGTTTTCCCCCTCGACCTGGGGCATCCCACAGACCTACTAAACCCATCTTTTCCCAGCGATGAAGGGTTTGACGTACTGTTGAAATCGCCCAGTTTAAGCCTTTAGCAATTTGCTCATTTTTTAAGCCGCGAGTATTCAGCAGTAAAACTTGAGCACGATCCTTGGTACGTTGAGGAACATCTTTGGCTTTTCTCAACTCTTCTAAAGTCAGCTTTTCTGCATCAGTTAGAAAGACTTTTAATCGGCATCCCATAAACGATAACCTTTCACATAGTCAATTTTTGGCATTGTATTATGTCTATTCACACCTCTATATCTACTGCGGCATGTATTTAATAATACAGTTATAAACTTAACAACAAGTATTAAATATACCGAAGTTTAGCCTTATGGCTGTTAAGGGCGAAGTATTAGCTTGAGAACATTATTAAAGTTTGTAATTTATCATCGGTAATGAATTTTCGTAAAAAGTTAGACAGACAAAAACGACGCCCTTAGTTTGTATGGGCATATAGATTAGATAGCCAGACGCTGTAGCTTATGGCTATGATGAAAATAATTTGTTGGCGTTGTGTTGACTAATGCCTAAGGTCGATAATAAAAAACTGTATCATTAAAATTATTAAATTATTCGTATTGTTACGGTCATTCATCGAAACTTTAAAAATGATTTTCACGCTAGTTTATACTTGAATGAGCAGAAAAAGATATACAGGCTCAGTTCTTTTTATTTCGCTCGTCTCAGAAACTTTGCTTTTATTATCTCCAAAAAGACATCTATTTTATCGACTTTACAGAAAATTTATATTTTACGTAACAAGATTCTTGGTTGAGACAAGAATATATTCAATACCGATTGGGAAAAACATTGTCAACAGCTTATTTGATGCGTATTGAAAAGGTGTAAAAGTTTTTCCTACTTTTCCTACTTTTCCTACTTTTCATAACTTAGTTATAAGAGAGGACTTCAAAAAACTAACTTTTTTTATTTGACATCTAAATCTATTCTCTTAAGACATCAATTTTGCGATTGCCCAATATTTTGCGCCACAATTACAGAGTCTCTTTGTAAAGCCTGGTATATCCTTAGCACTCATCCCTCATTCTCAAAAAGAAAGGTTAACATAACAATCCTGCATGTGTGATATTTTTTTACATTTGAACTTTTTAAGTTTTTATTGTCAAAGAATATGATGAATATGATATTTTTGAATTAGGATAAATTCAGATAAACTTGGATAATTAACTACTCAGTAAATCAGCATGAATAAATTAATATTTAGGAGATTTTTGAAGTTATATTTTTAGTAAAAAAGTAATAATTGATACAAGATAGAATTTAAAAAAATTGATATTTATTACAACTTAAACAAAAAATAATAGAGACAATGGGGGCAGAAGAAAAACCTGTTAATTTGCGCTCGGAGACGAATAATGGTAGCGATCGCACAGAACGTTCAACATCGCCTAACTATACAAACTGTAGAAATTGCCCCGAATACAACGGCGATTCGCTCTCTTGATTGGGATCGCGATCGCTTCGATATCGAATTCGGATTGCAAAACGGTACAACCTATAATTCATATCTAATTAGGGGTGAACAAACAGTTTTGATTGATACTTCTCACCAGAAGTTTCGTGATCTGTATTTAGAGACTCTAAAAGGTCTTGTCAACCCCAAAACAATTGATTACATAATTGTCAGCCACACAGAGCCAGACCATAGCGGCTTAGTAGAAGATGTTCTCCAGTTAGCTCCTAGAGCCACTGTTTTAGCCTCAAAAGTTGCACTTCAGTTTTTGGAAGGCTTAGTACACGATCCTTTTAGTAAGCGGGTTGTGAAAACTGGCGATCGCATAGATATCGGCAAAGGACACGAAATCGAATTCGTGAGTGCGCCTAACCTGCACTGGCCGGATACAATCTTTAGCTTTGACCGCAAAACCCAAACCCTTTACACCTGTGATGCTTTTGGGATGCACTTTTGTGACGATCGCACCTTCGACGAAGATTTAGAAGCGATCGAAGCTGACTTTAGATTTTACTATGACTCCTTGATGGGCCCTAACGCTCGTTCTTTGGTGAATGCCATGAAGCGGATGAGCGAACTAGGGAAGATTAATATTATCGCCAACGGTCACGGCCCTTTACTATACCACCACCTAGATGTTCTAACCGGGTGCTACGAAAATTGGAGCCAAAGACAAACTAAAGCAGAAACAACAGTTGGCTTGTTTTATGCCTCAGATTACGGGTATAGTGAGCGCCTTGGTCACGCAATTTCTGAGGGAGTACAGAAAACTGGGGTTGGGGTAGAAATACTGGATCTAAGTACTGCCCAGAGCCAAGAAATCCAAGAACTAGCCGGGAGAGCAGTTGGCATCATTATTGGTATGCCCCCAACTACAAGCGCCGCCGCCCAAGCTAGTATCAGTTCATTGCTAGCTGTCGCCAAGAACAAGCAAATGGTTGGGCTGTTTGAATGTTACGGTGGGGATGATGAACCCATTGATACACTCCGCAGAAAATTTCTCGACTCTGGCATCAAAGAAGCCTTCCCAGCCATTCGGATTAGAGAGGCTCCTACCGCATCAACATTCCAGTTGTGTGAAGAAGCGGGTAAAGACTTGGGACAATTGCTGGTGCGCGATCGCAACATCAAGCAAATCAAGTCTCTCGACGTCGACATGGAAAAGGCGCTGGGTCGGATTAGTAGTGGACTATATATAGTCACCACGAAAAAAGAAAATGTGTCAAGTGCAATGCTGGCATCCTGGGTAACGCAAGCGAGTTTGCAACCCTTAGGATTCACAATTGCCGTTGCTAAAGACCGCGCCATTGATTCCTTAATGCAAGTAGGCGATCGCTTCGTCCTCAACGTTTTGGAAGAAGGCAATTATCAAGAATTGAAAAAGCACTTTCTCAAGCGCTTGCATCCTGGTGCTGATCGCTTTGCTGGGGTGAAAACTCAAACCGCGAAAAACGGCTCCCCGATTTTAACTGATGCTCTGGCGTACATGGAATGTGAAATACAGACCAGCATGGAATGCAGCGATCACTGGATTTTATACTGCACCGTCGAAGAAGGTCGTGTCTCCAAAAACGATGGACTGACAGCGGTTCGCCATCGCAAAGTAGGTAATTACTACTAAGGATAGGGCATAGGGCATGGGGTATGGGTTGTTTCTCCTTATTCCCAATGCCCAATGCCCAATGCCCAATTGCCAATACTTCGGCTTTGCTCAGTACAAGTGCCCAATGCCCAACTCCCCAACTTTACCCAACAGCTATGACCAATTCCAAGCCACGCGACGTACAAGTTCTACCAATTGCTACAAATACTAAGGCGATCAGAGCACGTAGTTGGTCACGTCTGCGGTTTGAAATTGAATACGCACTTGAAAGAGGTACTACTTCCAATTGCTATTTAATTGAAGCTGATAAAACCGCACTTATTGATCCACCCCCAGAAAGCTTTACCGAAATTTATTTAGAGGCATTGCGGCAGACTTTAGATTTGCAACGTTTGGATTATATAATCCTGGGTCATTTTAATCCCAACCGAGTTGCAACCCTGAAAGCAATTTTACAACTGGCACCACAGGTAACTTTTGTCTGTTCTCTTCCCGGTGCGAACAATTTGCGTGCTGCTTTCCTAGACCATGATTTGAAAGTCTTGGTGATGCGGGGGAAAGAAACTTTGGATTTGGGCAAGGGTCATGTTTTAAAATTCTTCCCCATTCCTAGTCCGCGTTGGCCAGAAGAACTTTGTACCTATGACCAGCAAACCCAAATTCTCTACACAGATAAGTTATTTGCAACTCATCTGTGTGGTGATGAACTATTTGATGATAACTGGGAAGCGCTCAAAGAAGACCAGCGTTACTACTTTAACTGCCTGATGGCTCCCCAAGCTCCTCATGTGCAATCAGCTTTGGAGAAAATATCAGATTTGCAGGTGAGAATGTATGCTGTGGGTCACGGGCCCTTGGTACGTACCGGCTTAATCGAACTCACCAAAGCTTATGGAGAGTGGAGCCGTGCTCACAACGAGCGCGAGATTTCTGTTGCCCTACTTTATGCTTCAGCTTACGGGAATACGGCGACTTTAGCACAGGCGATCGCTCTGGGACTGACTAAAGGTGGAGTCGCAGTCAAATCGATTAACTGTGAATTTGCCACCCCTGATGAAGTTCGCATCAACCTAGCACAGTCAGACGGTTTTATTATCGGTTCTCCTACCATTGGTGGTCATGCGCCAACTCCTATTCATACTGCTTTAGGGATTGTGCTATCGAGCGGTGACAATAGCAAACTCGCTGGGGTCTTTGGTTCCTATGGCTGGAGTGGCGAAGCATTTGACTTAATCGAAGGTAAACTCCGGGATGCTGGATATCGCTTTGGCTTTGACACCCTGAAGGTCAAGTTTAAACCTGATGATGTCACTCTCAAGTTCTGTGAAGAACTAGGCACAGACTTTGCCCAAGCACTGAAAAAGGCTAAAAAGGTACGCGTACCACAACAAGCCGCTACTCCAGTGGAACAGGCTGTCGGTCGGATCGTTGGTTCCGTTTGCGTGGTTACAGCGAAACTTGGAGAAGTGTCTACCGCAATGTTAGGCGCTTGGGTTTCTCAAGCCACCTTCAACCCACCTGGACTAACTGTTGCGATCGCCAAAGACCGAGCGATCGAATCTTTGATGTATGCAGGTGGTAAGTTTGCCTTAAATATTCTACCTGAAGGCAATCATCAAGACTACATGAAACATTTCCGTAAATCTTTCGCACCTGGGGAAGATAGATTTTCCAACTTTAGTACAGCAGTTGCAGATAACGGTTGTACCATCCTCACTGATGCATCAGCATATTTGGAATGCTCAGTCAATCAACGTCTAGAATGTGGCGATCATTGGGTTGTGTATGCAACTGTGGATGAAGGTAAATTACTCAAGCCCGATGCTGTTACTGCCATCAATCATCGCAAAACAGGCACTCATTATTAGATAGTGAGAAATTTAACCTAACGAAACCGCCTTAGCTTGAATATAGCCAAGGCGTTTTATGACAAAAATTCTCTTTTTTATTGTGGGATGGGCAAGATGCTTATCCCAGTTTTTTTGTTGATATGTAGAGTCCGCCCAAGTAAATTTTAGTTATCTACGAGCTTATCTATCTTTAGACAGATGTTCGAGATTTTTGAGTTTCAGATTATACACAATAAACTTTGAGATTACAAAATCATCTATTGTTTTAAAAGGGACTTCGACAATACTCTGGTAGATTTCTGAAGTGAAGAACCATTGGCTAGGAAGTGTCTCAAGTGTGATCGCTTAGTGCAGCTGATCAAACGTACAGACTTCTTAGGCAGCTCCGTCAGCAATGCAGGGGACATCAACGGTGGCGGCTTCGAGTCTACGCCCCTAGCAACGTTATCTATAGCATGAATCTCGTGAAATGGTATGACTTTTCATGGGATGTGGAATCAGAAAAATGGTGCGTGCAATTTCAGTATTAAAGCGGAAACAATATAAATTCACTCGCTGAAATTCCGCAATTGCCACCAAGACAATTGTAGAAACGCAGTGTAGCCTTTAACTAGAAAAAGAGTATTAGGGAGTTGCTAGACAAAATGCCAACTAGTAGTTTGCCAAATCAAAATTGCTGGGTTTGAGCTGGGGAAAGGTTAGAGGAAAAGGGGCTAAAAACCTTTTCCCTTTTCCCTTTTACCCTTTAAAAAGCCAAGTTCCATTGGCGAACTACTAGTGCCACTAAACTTTTATAATATTTTGTTGTTCTCATGACTCCAAAACACACTAAAATTAAATTTCCCCTTTGGCAGTATCTGAACCAGCCTTTATTTAGTCACAATTCTAAATTAGTATTGAATCCCCATCGCTTTGCATTCATCTGGCGTCTTCGACTTCTAGAACGCTGCTGGACTAAAGAATGTGATGCCAAAGGGCCTCAACAGCATTAGCTACCTGAAAAGCCGTAAACTAAGCCTCGTCTACAGAACGAGGCTTTTTGCCGTCAAGTAAAGCACTGACAGTCATATCTCCCATGACATTAATCGCGGTGCGGCAGCGATCCAGAAACCAGTCTACAGTAACTAGCAAAGCGATGTACTGGGTAGGTAAGCCTACAGAAGTGAACACTAGTGTCATCGTTACCAGTCCAGCATTGGGAATATTTGCCGCACCTACGGATGCAAAAATCGAAGTAAGGATGACAATTAACTGCTGTCCCAGACTCAAATGTTGTCCAATTAGTTGAGAAATATATAACGCAGACATTGCTTCATAAAGGGCAGTGCCATCATTATTGAAATTTGCCCCGACTAATGCCCCCAAAGCAGCAGAAGATTCCCTTAAACCGACTTTTGTTTGCAAAACCTCAAAGGTTACGGGCATTGCCGCCGCAGAGGAAGAAGTTGAGAAAGCTGTCAAAAAAGCATCAGAACCGCCAGCTAGGAATTTTAACGGGTGTACCCAAGAACCAAATTTTACTCTGGTGAGGTAGTAGCACGCCTGCAATACTAATGCTAACAGCACCGCCACGATGAATGCACCCAAAGATTTAAACGGTGTAAAGCCCTGCATAGCAATAGTTTTAGCTACAATCCCAAAGACTGCGAACGGCACTAAGGCAATTACCCAGTTGAGGATACGGACTACCGCTTCAAATAAAATCCCGATGACATCCTCAATTGGCTGGTATCCGTTCTTGCCTTGAGTGATTTGTTCAGATTTTAATCCTCGCAGGACGATGCCAAAACTCAGGGCAATCACAATCAGTTGGATAACGTTATTATCAACTAACGGCTTGAGAACAGCTTCCGGTACAGCATCTTTGATTATTCCCCAAGGATCAAGACTCTGAGGAGTTATTTCTGTACTTGTTGAGGTGGTTACATTGCCCCAAGTTCCTGGATGCAGCACATTCGCCACCAAAAGTCCCACTAAAATAGCTACGGTAGTGTTAGTTAAAAGTAGCACTGCCAGTCGCCGTCCGGCTGTACCGGGGATATTCGTAGTCATTAAGGTATGCAGCACCGCTACCAGAATCAGAGGCGTAGCTAGGGCGCGGAGAGCCTTTAACACCAATTCCGCCGGAATTGCTAAATTATTGATTAAAGTGGCATTGCTGGGATTGGGATTCCCCGCACCAAGGGCAATTCCGACGCTGACTGCTACTACTAGGGCGATGAGAATTTGCAATGTGAGAGGGATACGCTGCCACCAAGGGCTAGCTTTGGTTTCAGGCGAAGTAGTACTCTCTGTTTGACTCATTAGTTAGATGCTGATTAACTGCTGTAACTATTAAAACAACACTTATGATAGTGACAATTTCGGAAAAAGAACAGCTTGAATTTTGGTTAAAAACTGTTAATCTAAGATTCCGTTGCTTTGCAAAATCTAGCTCGAAAGGGTATACCACAAGGTAGGCCCCTAGAGATATCTTGGCTTGTGGTTGGAGATGCTTATGTCCTTTGTCCCTTTACATATTCACAGTGACTACAGTCTGCTCGATGGGGCAAGTCAGCTACCAGAGTTGGTGGATCAAGCGATCGCACTGGGGATGAAAGCGATCGCCCTTACTGATCATGGCGTCATGTATGGGGCGATTGAACTGATCAAAATCTGCCGTAGTCAAAATATTAAGCCGATTATCGGCAATGAAATGTATATAATTAATGGCGATATTGAAAAACAAGAACGCCGTCCGAAATATCATCAAGTCGTTTTAGCTAAAAATACCAAAGGTTACAAAAATTTAGTCAAATTAACCACAATTTCTCACCTCAAAGGTGTTCAAGGCAAAGGAATTTTTTCTCGCCCTTGTATTAATAAAGATTTACTAAAAGAATATCATGAAGGGTTGATTGTCACCAGTGCTTGTTTGGGTGGAGAAATTCCCCAAGCAATTCTTAGTAATAGACCAGATGCAGCCAGAAAAATTGCTCAGTGGTATAAAGATGTATTTGGTGATGATTATTATCTAGAAATTCAAGACCACGGCTCACAGGAAGACCGGATTGTTAATGTTGAAATAGTCAAAATTGCGAGGGAACTAGGGATTAAATTTGTTGCTACCAATGATTCTCATTTTATTTCTTGTTTTGACGTTGAAGCCCACGATGCTTTGCTATGTATTCAGACTGGCAAGCTAATTATTGAAGATAAGCGGATGCGTTATAGTGGCACAGAGTATCTCAAATCTGGTGAGGAGATGCAGCAGCTATTTCGTGACCATTTGCCAGATGATGTGATTGCAGAAGCGATCGCCACTACTGAAGAAGTCGCTGATAAAGTCGAGCCTTACTATATTATGGGTGAGCCTCAGATCCCTACACCCCCCATTCCCTCTGGTCATACTGCTGACACTTACGCCGAAGATGTTGCATGGAACGGACTTTTAGAACGGTTAAATCGGAAATCACGCAATGAGGTTGATTCTGTCTATAAAGAAAGATTGGAATACGAACTAAAAATGATTCAGCAGATGGGTTTTTCCAAATACTTTTTAGTTGTATGGGACTACATCAAATTTGCTAGAGATAATAATATTCCTGTGGGGCCTGGTCGGGGTTCGGCGGCTGGTTCATTAGTTGCTTATGCGATGCGAATTACCAACATTGACCCTGTGCATCATGGGCTACTATTTGAGCGTTTTTTGAACCCAGAACGGAAATCCATGCCTGATATTGATACGGATTTCTGTATTGAACAAAGAGATAAAGTTATTGAATATGTAACTGATAAATATGGTGCAGATAAAGTTGCCCAAATTATTACCTTTAACCGCCTAACTTCTAAAGCAGTTTTGAAAGATGTCGCCAGAGTCTTGAATATTCCCTACGGGGAAGCTGACAAGATGGCGAAATTAATTCCTGTAGTGCGGGGAAAACCAACGAAACTAAAGGTGATGATTTCTAATGAAACCCCAGAACCACAGTTTAAAGATAAATATGATAAAGAACCGCATATTCGCCATTGGCTTGATATGGCGATGCGAATTGAAGGAACTAACAAAACTTTTGGTGTTCATGCAGCAGGTGTGGTAATTTCTGCCGATCCACTTGATGAAATTGTCCCGCTACAGAAGAATAATGATGGTTCCGTGATTACTCAGTATTTCATGGAAGACCTGGAATCAATGGGTTTGTTGAAAATGGATTTTCTGGGTTTACGGAACCTGACGCTGATTCAAAATACCCTTGATTTAATTCAAGAAACTAAAGGATATCGTGTTGATCCTGATGAAATCACCCACCAAGAGAGAAAAGCCCAAAAGATATTAGCTAAAGGTGAACATACCACTCTGCCAAAAGATGTGCAGAAAACTTATGAACTATTAGAAGCAGGTGAGTTAGAAGGGATATTTCAATTAGAATCTTCTGGAATGCGTCAGATTGTGCGAGATTTGAAACCTTCTAATATAGAGGATATTTCTTCGATTTTGGCACTTTATCGACCGGGCCCATTAGATGCGGGATTGATTCCTAAATTTATCAACCGCAAACACGGGCGAGAAAATATTGATTATCAACACCAAATTCTAGAATCAGTATTAGACGAAACTTATGGAATTATGGTCTATCAAGAGCAAATCATGAAAATTGCTCAGGATATGGCTGGATATTCCTTAGGACAAGCTGACTTGCTGCGTCGGGCGATGGGTAAAAAGAAAGTTTCTGAGATGCAAAAGCAGCGAGAAAAATTCGTCGATGGCGCAGCTAAAAATGGTGTTCAGAAAAAAGTTGCGGATGAATTATTTGAGCAAATGTTAAAGTTTGCTGAATATTGTTTAAGCTATGACACGGAAATCTTGACAGTAGAATATGGATTAATGCCGATTGGGGAAATTGTAGAAAAACTCATTGAATGTACTGTGTACAGCGTTGATAATAATGGAAATATTTACACACAACCTATAGCACAGTTGCACGATCGCGGACAACAAGAGGTGTTTGAATATTGCTTGGAAGATGGTTCAGTGATTCGGGCAACAAAAGACCATAAATTTATGACTGTTGATGGTCAAATGTTGCCAATTGATGAAATATTTGAACGGGAATTGGATTTGATGCAAGTAGGGGGTTTACCGGAATAAGAGCAAGGGGAGCAGGGGGAGAATGACAAATGACAAATAACAAATTAAGCTGGCTGATGACAAACAGCTTCTATGCGATATCCGTCAGGATCAATCACAAAAGCGGCATAATAATTGGGGTGGTAATGAGAACGCAATCCAGGCTTGCCATCGTCCTTAGCTCCTAAAGCGATCGCTTGTCGATAAAAAGCATCCACCGCAGGGCGATTATCAGCCGCAAATGCCAGATGAAAGCCTTTGGATACTTCATGGGTAAACTCTCGACGATTCCCAATCCAAAACATCGGGTAAGTACCAGCACTATAAGCAGCGATGTCAGGTAAATTAAATAGGCGCTTGACGCCTAACGGCGCAAGCACAGCATCATAGAAGGCTAGACTGCGTTCTAAACTACTCACCCCAAAGGATAGATGATCAAACATAAGCTCTAATTTTTAGAAACACTACTCACACTTACAATATTTTTCAGCAAAAGGGCATTTAAACAACGATCATTTTTCAAAATGATCGAAGCATCCGAATGCAAGCAAATTTACCAAATTATTGGTAGCTGTTGAAAAAGTAAAAATCATCAAAAAGCCAACTCATTTTAGAAAATTTATGTTGTGAATTTTACTGCATTTACTTAATAAAACTAAGTAATCTCAAAGGAATTTAATAAGTTAAGAACTTGTTGCTTAAAAAAAGTAAAGCTAGATTCCTAGCAGCTTATTTCATCTCAAAAAAGAAAATAATTTTTTAGATGTGGCAAAGAAGGAAGCGTAAATTATACTAACAATTATAAGTATAATATAATACCAAATAATTACTGCCGAGTTTGCCAAGCTACTTGTTTTTGGTTTCTCTTGAGGAAAGATAGGCTTGTTCACTGTTAGTCGTTACTAGAGGGTAGCGGCTTGATGGATATTCTCCTGTGTAAGCGACTGTAACTATATAGCTGAGTAATTTTCCAAGAAGTATATTATATACAATGAGTTGCTTCTACCTGGGAAGACAAGAAAAATATGTTGTTGTCGCGTAAAGCCATTGCTACACCTTTTGTAATTTGTGTGTGTATTTTAGGAGTTGGCTTGATTCAATTTCCCCAATTACAAAAACTGATAAATAGCAAACAATCTGCCTCCTTAGAAACTCTAGAGAAAGAAATAAAATCAGAAAATATCCGTCTTAATTTTCTCAAAAAAATGCCTACTTTTGGTTATGATAATTTCATTGCAGATTTGGTATATATCAATTTTTTACAATATTTTGGAGATGATGAAGTTCGGGATAAAACAGGTTATAGTTTAAGTCCCGAATATTTTGAAGTCATTCTAGAACGTGACCCGCGATTTTTAGAAGCGTATCGCAGTCTTTCTATCAGTACTTCATTGTATGCTGCTATGCCAGAACGTGCGATCGCACTATCAAAAAAAGGCTTAAAATCACTATCTCCCTTCGTTCCCGAAAAGTCTTATTACGTGTGGCGTTACAAAGGAATTGATGAGTTATTATTTTTAGGCAATGCTCAAGCTGCCCAAAAGTCTTTTGCAACGGCGGCAAACTGGGCTAGTAACTTTTCAGATGCAGAGAGTCAGCTTATAGCTAATACTTCCCAAAAAACTGCGGAATTTCTGAGTCGAAATCCTAACAGTAAATATGCTCAGATTGCTACCTGGTCAATGGTTTTAAATAATCAGGTTGATGAAAAAACTCGGAAACGTGCAATTAGAGAAATCGAAGCTTTGGGAGGAAAAGTAATTATAACTCCCGAAGGTACTCAGAAAATTTTATTTCCTCCAAAGGATTAAATTATTATTCATAGCATTTTCTTCCGAGATAAGCTTTTACAAAATTGCAATAATCTCGATAAATTGAGAAACTAATATGAGTACGCATCATATTTTTAGGAGCGATATTGATGTCAATACAATTAGGAGAATCTGACTTTCAAATATTAAAGTGTTTTCCTGTTATGTCCCAGTTGCGTCCTCACCTTGAGCAGGCTAAGTTTGTAGAACAAGTTCGATATCAAATGAAAGAAGGATATCAACTTGTATTCTTGGAAGTAGAGCAGCAAGCTGTGGCAGTAGCTGGATTTCGTATTCATACGTGTTTAGCATCAGGAAAGTTTTTATATATTGATGACTTAGTTGTTGATGAGTTGAAGCGGTCACAAAGCTATGGTAAACAGTTATTTCAATGGCTAATTGAATATGCAATAAATCATGAGTGTAAACACCTGAGTCTTGATTCTGGCGTTCAGCGATTTGCAGCTCACAGATTTTATCTCATGCAGCGCATGAGCATTACAAGTCATCACTTTGGAATAGAGTTGTAGCGAGAAGCAATCTGGTTGTGAAAAATGATATTTTTTGGTATAATGGCAAATTAATTGAGTCCCGAATTTTAAAGTTAGACATTAATGATCCGGGTTTACTTTATGGGGCGACTGTTTTTACAACATTGCGGGTTTATCAGAACTCGCTAGATAGTAATTTAACTAATTGGCAAGCACACTGCGATCGCCTATTTTTCTCAGTACAATCTTTTGGTTGGCAGCAACCAGACTGGAGGCGTGTGCGTCAAGGTGCCCAAATTCTTCTCGCCCACTTCCCCGTTCTCAGAATTACCCTTTTTCCCGATGGACGGGAATGGATAACTGGCAGATTTTTACCAGAGGATTTGAGAGAAAAACAAAAAACTGGCGTTGTATGCGCTGTTGCTAGTTCTGAATTTTATCGCTCTCTCCCCTCTCATAAAACCGGAAACTATTTGAGTGCTTGGCTGGCAAAAACTACTTTAGATGCTCAAGAAGCAATATTAGTCGATGCCCAAGGAAATTGGCTAGAAACCAGCACAGGCAACCTTTGGGGATGGTACGATCGCAGTTGGTGGACGCCGCCAATAAAGGCAGGAATTTTGCCAGGAATTGTGCGATCGCAACTTGTAAACTGGTTGCAAAACCACCAGCAGCCGATGCGAGAGGAACCTTGGAGCGTGGAGTTAGTCCAGAGATTTGAAGCGATCGCCTACACTAATAGTGTGGTAGAAATTATTCCTATTCATACCGTTCATCAGCCCACAGGGTCGCTACAATATAATCCCTACCATCCTAGTTTTCTGCAAATAAGGGAGCTTTTTGTAGCATGATAGCCACGCCACTTTGTTACACTTAAGATAAGTTAACATAATTCTTAATAATGACCTCTCTAAACAGAGACGCTAGGCGATGGCGCAAAGCGCCGGCTGAGAGCTAACGCGCGAAAAATACCGGAGGATAGACCTTAGTGAATAAAAGATGGAGAAATGCAGGGCTGTACGCGCTGCTGTTTATTGTCGTCATTGCGCTGGGAACAGCATTTTTTGACAAACAACCTCAAAGCAGAGAGACATGGCGATATAGCCGATTTATTCAAGAAGTTCAACAAGGCAGAGTAGAAAAAGTCAGTTTGAGTGCAGATCGCTCTACAGCACTGGTTACAGCCAAATATGACGGAAATAAACGGATTGTGACCTTAGTTAACGATCCAGACCTGATCAATACTCTGACTTCAAAAGGCGTTGATATTTCTGTTTTGCCCCAAAGCGATGAAGGATTTTGGTTTAAGGCACTAAGCAGCTTATTTTTTCCCGTATTGCTTTTGGTTGGCTTATTCTTCTTGCTACGTCGCGCTCAAAGTGGCCCAGGTAGCCAAGCGATGAACTTTGGCAAATCTAAAGCCAGAGTCCAAATGGAACCACAAACTCAGGTGACATTTGGCGATGTTGCTGGTATTGACCAAGCCAAGTTGGAATTAAACGAAGTCGTAGACTTTCTGAAAAACGCCGATCGCTTTACCGCAGTTGGTGCAAAAATTCCTAAAGGTGTGCTGTTAGTTGGCCCTCCTGGTACAGGTAAAACCCTCTTAGCTCGTGCTGTAGCAGGTGAAGCAGGTGTACCCTTCTTCTCGATCTCCGGTTCGGAATTTGTAGAAATGTTCGTCGGTGTGGGTGCATCCCGCGTCCGCGATTTATTTGAACAAGCTAAGACCAATGCTCCTTGTATCGTCTTCATTGATGAAATTGACGCCGTAGGTCGTCAACGCGGTGCAGGTTTAGGTGGTGGTAACGATGAGCGGGAACAAACCCTCAACCAGTTGCTCACAGAAATGGACGGCTTTGAAGGCAATACAGGCATCATCATTATTGCCGCTACCAACCGTCCTGATGTCTTAGATGCAGCACTGTTGCGTCCTGGTCGCTTTGACCGTCAAGTTGTGGTAGACCGTCCTGACTATGCCGGACGCAGCGAAATCTTGAAGGTTCACGCCCGTGGTAAAACCTTGGCGAAAGATGTGGACTTGGATAAAATTGCCCGTCGTACCCCCGGTTTTACTGGCGCAGATTTATCCAACCTGCTGAATGAAGCCGCAATTCTGGCAGCACGCCGGAATTTGACTGAAATTTCGATGGATGAAATCAACGACGCAATTGATCGCGTATTAGCTGGGCCAGAGAAGAAAGACCGGGTAATGAGCGAAAAGCGCAAAACCTTGGTGGCATATCACGAAGCTGGTCACGCTTTAGTTGGTGCTTTAATGCCAGACTACGATCCTGTGCAGAAAATTAGCATTATCCCTCGCGGTCGTGCAGGTGGTTTAACTTGGTTTACCCCCAGCGAAGACCGGATGGACACTGGTTTGTACAGCCGCGCTTATCTGGAAAATCAGATGGCTGTGGCTTTGGGTGGTCGAATTGCTGAAGAATTAATCTTTGGTGAAGAAGAAGTGACCACTGGTGCTTCCAACGACTTGCAACAAGTAGCACGGGTTGCGCGTCAGATGATTACCAGATTTGGGATGAGCGATCGCTTGGGCCCAGTCGCCCTTGGTCGTCAGCAAGGTAACATGTTCCTTGGACGGGATATCATGTCAGAGCGTGATTTCTCTGAAGAAACTGCCGCCGCCATTGATGAAGAAGTTCGCAAACTTGTGGATGTAGCCTATACACGCGCTAAAGAAGTGTTGGTGCGTAACCGCCACATTTTAGATCACATAGCGCAAATGTTGGTAGATAAAGAAACGGTAGACGCTGAGGAATTGCAAGAAATTCTATCGAATAACGATGTGACAACCGCTGCGTTTGCCTAATTTAACGAGTAGTTAGGAGTTAAGAACAACTCCTAACTTCTAACTTTTAAAATTCGGGGTAATTCTGGGATTTTCTAGAGTTACCCCAATTTTTTTTAATTCCTTGTCAAAAGCCCGGCCTTGATGGCCGGGCTTTTAATCCGAAATGAGGTTATATTCCCCGAAGGTTAGTTATAGAGTTTCAGTATAAATCCGTAGTCTGATAGAGACTACCACCTGAGCATAACCAATTCCGGAAAATTAGAAAAATTTTTCTAGATACACCCAAATAAAAGAACTTATAACTCAATACGCCTGGGTTAGAGCCAGATAAAATGTATTGCGTAGGTTGAGAGCCACTGCACCCAAGCGGTTTCCCGACGAGCCTTGCAAGTGGCGTTTGAGGAGCGAAACCCAACCTACACAAGCATTTATTGGGTTTAACTACCCTGCCTTAAGTCGCCTCTGGCGTCTACGTTCAAGCCAACCTACAATTATCCTTAACTGAACTGTATTGAGCTATAACTCTGACTTAAAAAGGAAAAAGATAGAATTTAGTGATCATAAGTAGATTAAAAATTTACATATATATCTCCTGTTGCCGTTTTTCATAACTAGCAACTTGGATTATTTAGTGAAAACCAGAAATCAGGGTAATTCTGAAATTTTACAGAATTACCTCGATTGTTCTGAATGCAAAAGCATCGATACATTCTGTGGCGCACCCCTTATAGCGATCAAAAGTGTTCTCCTTTAGATAACTTTCCGAATCTTGACATAACTAGCATCAAGAGTGACTCAACACTCAACCAGTCGCCGATCTTAAACTCTGGATGTCGGTTTCAAAAATAGCCACGCCACAAAGAACGTAGCCGCTGTGAATAGTTGCGTCAAATCCAAAGCAGATAAATAGCCATCTGCAAATGAAGCAATACTGCGATCGGTAATGCCAAATACCCAGCATGACAGTCCAAACAGCCAAATCCCATTCTTGAGATTTCCGACGAATTCCTTAGAGTCTGATGGTTTTTGGTCTTTCATGAGCTTCTGTTCTGTTGGTGAGAAATTTAGTGATTGATGCGAAATACCTGCCATTGGGAATTTTTCTGACTCCTGATGCTGAATTTCCACTTCCTATTCATAATATTAATAAATATTTCAGCTACTTGACTTCGCTCCCCAAAGGTACATCTCCTAATGTTGACATTCCTCCTTTGGTTCTGCAACCTCTGATAGACGGTAATGTGTTGAGTTATCAGCATTACAGCGTTGGGTTTGAACATTGAGATTACATTATCTTTAAATAACTATATAAATAAATATTTATATTTATGATAAATTCCTCCATAGGATAGATGCATTTGACAAAATGTCTTATATTTCATTGCGTAGTGGCGCACAGCTGTGCGCCACTACGCAATGATCTAGATTTCTGGGTCAACCAAGCGGGTAGTGGGACGACTCTGATGCAAGTCTTGAACTATTTGCCCAGCAGAAACTACAGCGACAAGGGCAATGATTGCAACAGGTAACAAACCTTTGCCTAAGATAGCGATCACTAGCAGCACAACTGCACCTCCAAGTCGATACTGGGAACGAATTTTGTAATAACGGATTACCCCAAATCTGTGGAGAATGCTGACAGCTAAAGAGCATAATGCTACTGAACCACAGATGAGCCATCGCTGGGAATCGGGTAGTACTAAAGTTGGCTTACTCAACAGGATTAGTCAATTTTAAATAATTAAAGAATTATAAGAACTCAGGGTATCCCTCAAGGCGGTGTAGTTTCGGGAATGCTAGCAAATTTATATTTACATGAATTTGATTGTTGGGTTATCAATGATTTATCGAAAAAATATTTTCTAAGATACGTCCGTTATGCCGATGATTTTGTAATACTTTTAAAACACAAAGAAGTAATTTATATAGTACATCAAGAAGTTGCTCAAAAATTGCAAGATATAAAGCTGGAATTACATACTAATGAAAGTAAAACCAAATATGTTGAGATAGCTAAAGATTTTCTAGAGTTTGTTGGTTTTCAATTTACTCTTGAGCATATCAAAATTAAACCAGGAAACATTTTAAGATTTAATGAAAGAATTATAGAAAAGATTAATAAAGAGCCTTATTATAAAACTGGTGAAATTTTTGAGCGTAGATTTCACTTTTTTATCAAATATGTGATTAATAGAAAAGTAACTGGGCATGGTGAGAAAATATGTGATGTATGCGGTGGTGTGCTAGGAGAAAGAGTAAAAAGTTGGATGGGCTTTTTCATGGTTATTACAGACATTCAACAAATACGCGAATTGGATAAATGGATTCGGAAAGAAGTCAGCAAACACTTTTAGAAAAATTATAAACTTCGTCTGAAAAAATCAGACTTTAAAAATGTAGGATTAATTACTCTTGAACAAGAGTATTACAGACTTCGTAAACGAAAAGCCTGTTCATGTGAAAAATTTAATTGTTCTTCAAGTCCAATAAATGACAGTAACGCCATACAGCATACAGAGGTAACACAAACTCTATGTTGTAATTTTATTTGGAACTTTCTTGAGAGAACATTCAAGAAGTTATTTGCTCTTTAATGTTTAGCCAGTTTTGCTCATACAAACGCTGCCAAGCTTTGCGAATATGTTCAGGCTTAAATAGCTTGCGTTTGTGTACACCAAATAGGTTGCCCCAGGCGATCGCCTGCTCAGTATCTTGTGCTAGTTTGAGATAACGGCTCAAAAATAATTACCTGCACATCTGGTAGTTAGGCGAAGGCTAATTCTATCAGTGGCTTAACATCAGCCCAAATGATGACATCAATTTGTTAAAAGTGATATTAACCTCTCAACAGTGACAAATAATTAGTTAATGTACATGATTTTAAAGCGGGCGATGGGACTCGAACCCACGACGATCACCTTGGGAAAGTGAGATTCTACCACTGAATTACACCCGCGAATTGCTGCCATAAACTTAGGGCTACAATGAATAATACCACTATTTGCAGCTGTTTTCAATTGGCTAGAACATACACTGTTTTGGCAACTGCTGATGTATGAGTCCTGTGGCTGTTCATATTGGAAAATTTTTTAGCTAGCTGATGACGGCACTTACTCCCATATTTAACTAAAGAACAATGTCCTCACCTCGCTCAGTGAAGCGAACCTCTTTAATATTCCATTGGGCATTACTCGTTAGGGTTTTGCGGAGACTGCCAAACAAAGCAAACTGTTCACAACTAGAAAGAGAAGTTATTTGCCGCTTTGACTCAGGAGATATTCGCAAATCAACTGTAGCAATGCCATTTTTGATATTGACACGATACCCAGACAAGCTAAAGTCGCTTGTATCTCGTTTTTCTAAGATTTTACCCACTACATTTTTCACTGGTTCCTCGGCTGGTACTGAAACCTTTTCTGGAATTAGTTCTTGGCATTGAGTATCACTTGTGTATAGTATGACTTTGGTAGTTTTGTTAGTGGCAGCTTTAGAAGTTGGTGAGGAAGGCGTATTTTCCTTAGGAGATTCTTGATTGGAAGATTTTTCTCTCAACTGAGCTACGCTAGGAATTTGGCTGTGAGTCTGAGACGATAAGCTATTCGCCGGTGTTAGGGTAGGGGATGGCGTTCCGCTATCAACATTACCAGCTGTGGGGTTAGAACTACAACTGCTGAGGCTGACAACTATTGCCACAAAAATAAAAGGTAAAAAATATCTCTTGGTTGTGTTCATAAACTTTGCTTACAAGTGATGTTGCTGCTATCAATTTCAGTGTTGCTGGTATCAATTCCGCATAAATTTGTGAATCATCAGCCAGTCTATAAAGTGTCAACCTGAAATCTGTTAAGGTCAAGGGTCATACTATATATACACAGATTGCTATTGCACTGGGCGATCAAAATACGTGTGATTTATCTCGCCACTTTCGTCAGCACCACGGACTTTCTCCCAAAACTTGGAGAAAACAGCAACAAATTTTTTAGCCTTCAGAAGCGCGAAGCTACAATTGCTCAAAAATTGTGGTTCGTTAGAAAAACTTGTGTCTTTAGGTTGCTGATTAAAAGCAAATTACTGGTTTTCACTACTTTTTTGCTTGGTCAACTCCTGCACTAATAATTGCACACCCAAAGCTAACAAACCAATTGCTACTATACCAAATATCCCGCTTCCTAAAGCAACTACACCAACAACCAGAGTCCGAACAGCAGAAGAAATCTTCACCACCAATGGATTAATTGAATGGATCGGTTTAGTAGCAAAATTTGTGGCGATCGCAATCATCAGTGAATACACTGCATATGCCATTCCTCCAGAAATCACCGCCCCAGTCAAACAGCGTAACGGACTCGTTGCCGACTGTATTTTAGTATCCGTTTGTGGTGTTAAATTTTGCTCACTCATACCAGTTTAGATTTTATATTTTGGATTGGGTCATTAGGAATAATTCATGTTTATTCCCTATAGTTCATTAACGAAAAAGAATTATTTAAACAGACGATGCCACTTTAATACCATGTGTGATTGTTCGAGTTACAAATAATTCTAAGTCATGATCAAGAATTGCTTCTCTTACTTGCAGCAAAACTAGTTCTGCCTGCTGTTGAGACTCAAAAAGAGCAAATACTGTTGGCCCAGAACCAGACATCATTGTTCCTAAAACGCCTTGCTTATTTGCGAATACTTCTCGCAGTTGCAAGACTTGGGGATAGGCTGGCAATACCACACGCTCTAAATCATTGTGCAGTTTTTGGGCAATTTCTCCCGCATCTTTATCCAGGACAGCTTTTACTATTGTTCCTGAATGAACTGCATTAGCACGCGCTACCAAGTTATCGCTATCTCTAATATAAGAATTACCAAACTGCTCTCGATAGGCTTTGTATGCCCAAGCCGTGGAAACTTCCAAGCTGCGGTATTTCCCCAACACTACATATATATTATCTAAACTCGGCAGGGGAGAAAGTTGCTCACCCCTACCTGTTGCGATCGCAGTTCCACCCGCTACACAAAATGGTACATCTGAACCAAGAGTGCCTCCCAACTCCTCTAATTCTGACTGAGTTAATCCCAATTTCCACAGTAAATTTATCCCTACCAACACAGCTGCTGCATTCGTCGAACCCCCAGCCAACCCAGCAGCTACAGGAATCTGCTTATTAACGGTAATCTCAACACCCCCATATTTGGCAAAGGCTTCGGGAAATTGCCTCGCCATTAATTCTGCTGCTCGGTATGCCAAATTACTTTTATCTGTTGGTACTTGTGGGTGGTTGCAGTGAACACGGATGCTGTCAATGCTGATGGAACGTAGCTCAATTTGGTCTGCAAGTCCGATACTTTGAAGTATCATGGCTAACTCATGATAGCCATCAGGACGATTGCCAATGATTTCCAGATACAAGTTGATTTTGGCAGGGGCAATTAGGCTGTAGGAATGCATTTTGAAAGTTAGAAGTTAGGGGTTATGGGTTCCTAGTTGGGAATGGGTGAATTTTGTGTTTTGAATCAAAGCAATCATCTACATGTTCACTCTTAACTCCTCATTCCTCGCTTTTAACTCCTAACTCATTTGCTAGAATTACCCATTGCTGAACACTGAGGTCTTCGGCTCTGGCTTGGGGATTTATTTTTAATTGTTCCAGTAAGTGGATCAGGTGATCGCGTTCAATAACAGATTGCAAATTATTTCGTAACATTTTGCGCTTGGCACCAAACCCCAACTTCAAAAAGTTATCTAACCCTCTTGGGTCAAGTGCTGCTATTTCTATTTTTCGGGGACATAATCGTACTACTGCTGAATCCACTTTTGGCGGTGGATGGAATGCGGCCGCTGGAACAGTGCAAATTAACTCACACTCAGCCAAATACTGTACCCGCACGCTCAACGCTCCAAAGGCTTTTGACCCTGGTTTAGCATACAACCTTTCTGCTACTTCTTTTTGTACGAGTAACACTATTGAGTCAAATGGTTCGGGATTGGGGTTGGCGATCGTACCCAATAGTTTCTCAATGATTGGCCCTGTAATGTTGTAGGGAATATTGGCTACTACCTTATTTGGCTGTTGGAAATTGGGAAAGGCTGCCAGATAAGATGGTAAATCTAGAGTCAGAAAATCACCTTGCAGCAGTAAAAACTTTTCAGTCTTACCAAGCTGCTTTGACAACAGTTGGCATAAGTCGCGGTCTATTTCAACTGCAACCAAAGATTGCACCAGGGGTAATAAACGACGAGTCAGAATGCCCGTTCCAGGTCCAATTTCCAGGATGCGATCGCCTTTGGGGGAGCGATCGCTTTCTGTACACTCAGCTGCTTTAATTATTGCGTCGAGCGCCTTTTCACTTTTAAGCCAATGTTGAGCAAAGACCTTACGCGGTCGGATCATCTGTATTTATTGCCTAGTCTAGTTTTTAGCTTTTTCTCAAAAATTCATTATAAATTTTGAAGCCCCTCTACAGCGCTAGACTCACTGTAACTCCTATCTTCTCTTCCAAACGCTCCACGAACGTAGTCATGGCGATCAGGTAGATGCCATATAAGCGTCACCTGTACGATGGGAGTCTTAAATGCTCTTAATATTATGTATATGGTTAGTTCCGGCGTAATAATTCCGGATAAATCCCTCCAGCAAGACTATTCCTGCCTTTTTCGATAATCACTCAACGTGAATTATTCACCCAGTCAGGTTTAGCCACTTTGTTTTTGCCCCCCTCCCATTGCTTAAGGCATTCACCTGAAAGTAATGCCACTCAGGCGATTTGCCCTTTTAAGAAAAATAATAAATTTACCCCTTGACAAACTAGGGGATGACTAGTTACTCTAGTTAAGTCGGGAAGCAAAAGACGCAAACGACCGCTGAACCTAAAAAACATAATACTTTGAAAGCTTAAGAAAAAACCAATCCTCGTCAAAAGATTTTGCTTTTGGGATTTCCCGAAAATATAATCAAAATTAGTAACTAGGATTCCGGGAAATATTTTTTTCGGAGCCACAAACTCGAAACACAACAAAACGGAGAGTTTGATCCTGGCTCAGGATGAACGCTGGCGGTATGCTTAACACATGCAAGTCGAACGGTGTCTTCGGATACAGTGGCGGACGGGTGAGTAACGCGTGAGAATCTGGCTTTAGGTCTGGGACAACCACTGGAAACGGTGGCTAATACCGGATGTGCCTTTAGGGG
>NZ_JBALCO010000140.1:0-3163 GCF_036919595.1 Nostoc sp.
TGATCTTTTTCTTCTGGATTCATGCTTGAACACTACCATCTTTCTTCCCTCATGGGAATATTCCTGACATTCCTACCTGGGCAGTTACGAAAATTGCTGTAAATAATATTTTACCAACGGTATCCGTATCCTAAAAAAATGTGCGTACTTGCTTGTCATCGTAAGGTGCACACCCTATACTATCCATTGTACCGCGAACGGCATAGTGGAATTAACCAAGAGAAAAGTATGAGCGACACCATCAGCACGATTCACGGGCGCATATCGGCTCAGCACTTCGATTCTTCGAAGCAGCTCTCCGCCGATGAAATCCGGGCATTAGTTCAAGAGGCCACGGAAGCACCGTCATCCTTCAACATCCAGCACTGGCGATTCATCGCCGTCACCGACCCAGCAAAGAAGCAGGCTTTAACGGCGGCCTCTTACGGACAAGCGAAGGTATCCGAGTCTGCAGTTACCTTCATCATCCTTGGCGATCTTGAAGGACACACGAAACTGCAAGGCATCTTGAACCAAAGCGTCGATGCCGGATTGCTGCCCCGAGAGGTCGCGGAGCAGTGGGTGCAGATGGCGGATAGCATGTACGGATCGAGCGCAGCATTTGCGCGAGATGAAGCGATTCGTTCGGCTTCCTTAGCTGCAATGACCCTAATGCTTGCAGCTAAGGTGCGGGGTCTTGTCAGCGGGCCAATGATCGGTTTTGACCCGGCGCAGGTCAAACAACTCTTTGGTATTGCTGATCAGTACATCCCCGTCATGCTACTACCAGTGGGCTACCCTGGTCAAGGCAATACTTCACGCAAGCCGAGACTCCGAGTAGACGAGGTTCTGTCATTCAATGAATCTCGCCAATTCTAATTGAACTACGATTTGCGCCATGCTTAGTCTAACGGCTTCTCCAGCGCAGACCAAGGCCTCTTCTCAAAACACAACGAGTGAGGAAACCACATGGCAAATTACTTAGTTACCGGAGCAAACAGAGGTATAGGCCTCGAGTTCACAAGGCAGATCCTACATCGTGGGGAGCGCGTAGTTGCCTGCTGCCGCAACCCTGAAGGAGCGACGGAACTTGAGGCACTTGCCACAGCACAAAATGATGATCGGCTTGTCATTTGTAGGCTGGACGTGATGCAAGCAACTGCCATCGCGTCTCTCCCAGAGCTTTTAGAAAAAAAGGGTATATTGATCGATGTGCTGATTCCGAACGCAGGAGTGGCAGCATCCTCCGAACGGCTCGGACTCATTCAGGAAGAGACTATGCTGCGCGTTCTGCACACGAATGCGGTCGCACCCATGCTGATCGCCCAAGCCTTCGCTGACCACCTACAGGCTCCAAAGCGCAATGCGAAGATAATCTGCATCTCGTCTGATCTCGGGTCGATCACTTATGCTTCTGGACTTACCTTTGGGCTCAGCTATGGCATGAGCAAAGCCGCTCTGAATATGGGAGTCAAGAAGTTAAGCTCAGACCTTGCCCATCGGGGGGTAATGATCGTCGCCATGCATCCCGGCTGGGTGCAGACGGATATGGGCGGACCTAATGCGCGTTTTACGCCGACTGAATCAACACTGGCGATGCTTAGAGTGATCGATAAACTGAGCATGGCACAGTCGGGGCTTTTCATAGACCATCAAGGACAACAGCTTCCCTGGTGAGAAAATTGCACGGGTGTGGTCAAAAGTAGTTGTTGGAGGAGTGAAATGAGCAGTGATACCGAAAGTTGCGCTAAGGACTTGATGAACCACTTTTAATACTGTGATCGCTAGGAATCAAACTATACCAATTGAAGTCTCTGAAATTTAGAAGCTTCAAAGCCTTGTCATGCCGTATTAAATTGCTGCACCAGCCTATAGGGTATTGAGCGTCAACTCGATTGCAACTTTCTTATTCGCGGCTGGTGTTGCTGTTGGTAATTCACCACTAAATTTTATTGTCACTTCGCTTTTGACTTCCATACCTTACCCCTGGCTCATCATCAATTTCATTTTTTCGCTATCTTATTTATCTTGGATTAGGTTGACCACAAGATGCGCGGTAGAGAGTTAATCGTAGCTGTTCACAAATAAAGTGAACGTTGAGCATTCGACTTGAACGAGAACCAAGACTCAACATTAAAAAAACAAAATCCACAAAAAAAATTTACCCTGTTTTTGACCCTTTTTTTGCATATACAACTGATAATTACTCTCAATAGAAACCGCCCAAACCGTGATTATTGACGTATTTATCAATAAATATTACAGGAATAGCACTAGTTTCTTAATTTGACTAAATTTGTGCATCTGATAAAATATCTCCACAAAACATCCATTTTCCCAATCCTTACCAACTACATTCAACATCTCCCAATATCTATCCAACATCTCCCAAACATCCAATTTTTTTCTTACCTTTTTACACCTTTTACATCATGCAGTAACTACATTCTCATTAGCTCAAAAATTCCCAATAAAGAAGAACAGTTCCCAATACTTATAAGAAGTCTCCCATTTGATCCCAATAATTGGTCAATTATTGGTAAATTCGCTTAAAAGCTTTTAAGCTTGCTAATCCATCTTTTTTTGACGCACAGTACGCCATCTTTGGCGGAAAGTTTGTTGAGAGCAAAACTGAAAAGCAGAAGCATAAGCAACAGCCATCAACAAATACTACTGAATAACTACATAATCACGACAAAAGCCACCTCAGAGTTCACCCCTCTTTTCACAAACATATTACGGGGGGGTAAGAGGGGTGGAGAGAGGAAATGTCCAAGGCAATTGATGCAATGAGCTTTTTCTCAACTACTACTGGACATTAAACAGGTTGTTAATCTGCTTTATTTCTTCTGGCAGTTATAGTTCTATCAAATCGTCAGTGTCCTCATCTAAGGTTTGGTCATCCGAGGTGGACACAAGCTCTTCATCATCCAAGTTCTGATTATTTTTAGTGTCCGTCACAAAAGTTGGAGAAGTGCTTAACCCGATTGTGTAGGATGAAGGTAATTTTTCTATGCCGGCTATCCTTATGTTATGGTGGCGTTTGACTCGGATGATTCTGGTAATACAGCTGCACGGGCTGCCAAGGAATTAGGGACTTCCAAAGAATAAATTAATCAACAAAAAACAAGAATTCACGCTTTGATAATAATGATAATCATTTTAAGGGGGAGAAAGCGGTTGC
>NZ_JBALCO010000141.1:0-141846 GCF_036919595.1 Nostoc sp.
ATATTCATTGGGAGACCTCAAGCTTTGGTTTCGTTACCTTTATCTTGTGGTTTCCCTTTCTTTTTTGCTACCCCTTCTCACTCACATAAGGCGTTTCAATACATTAAACATGCTAGATGTTTTTAGGGATTTTAGGAGTTAATTTTTGGTCTTTTTGGTTCATCTGTACTAATGGTAATTCCGGATTTTTCAGATCAATATACTCTATTTGACCAGAATTGAGTTTTGCTGTTAAATGCCGCATTTGGGCAAGTACCTTAATTTGTTCAGACAACTGGGGGCCTGGAACGCCGAGATGCACATTTCCTAGTTCTGTTTTCAAAATTAAATTCGTTGGATTTTGGCAATCAATTTCCATCACTTTCACAGGACTTTGGCTGACAGCTTGATGAAGCTGAGTCCAGTAGAGACAGTATTGTTTTGGTAATCCAATTACTCTGAGATTGGGTAATTTCCTTGTGGGATTCAGTGATGTGTATTTTTCTAAAGGCATCCAGACTCCACTTGCATCTAGTAAGCCGATTATGACTTTTTTGTTGCTAGTACCCTGATTTTGCACATTTGGTGTTTGAGTCACCGCTACAGGGACTCGTTCTTGGATTTCGATGATTAATCCAGGAGGAAAGAGGCGGCGTCTAACGATCGCTTGGGCAATAGTTGGTTGTTTTTTCAAAGAATTAGCGATCGCTCCCGGTTCAATCCGCCACAAAGACTGGGGGTAAGATAGCACCAACAGTGACTGAGTTGTCTCATCCGACAATAATTGATTGCCTGATTTCATCACTATTTGTTTGGGAGTTTTTAGCATCCACACTGGTTGGACTGCTACCCACAGCAATCCACCCGCCAAACCGATAATGGCAAAGGTTCGCCAAATAGCCTGAATAATTCTCATCTGCCGCCGCCGACGTAATTTCTGACGACGCTGGGCTAAATCCGTGCGGGAAACTGATATTATGCCAGCCATTCAAACCCCTTTCTGGTTGCAGTCCAAATTCCTTCATGCGCTTGTATCATTATTAATTTCAGTAAACACTGTTGGCATCTATTAGCCACTCTCCTCCAGACTTTTTTTATTTTTAGTAACACTTTACAGTAACAACACAAAGATCGTGGCGCTAGTCATCATTCCGATTAAAGTTTCCGGTGTCTAGTCTTAACCGACTGTTGTCTTTTTGACAAGTGATCATCAAATATTTTTTCTCTAAAGATTACAAAATATTAATTTAGATATTTATAATTTTGTTTTGTTGACAAATAGAATGTGAAATGATATGTAGGTATTTCATAACCTCTGTATAGCTTGCTATAATTAATACCAGTTCTACCTGATCAGCTATACAAACTGAGAACCATCTAGTCTAGTAGCTTTTTTACTGATTTACTCAACTATAAAGGTTTGTGCCAGGTCAAACAAAAGTTAGAGATTGTCAAAACCTCAATAGCAGGTGTAAAAAGGACAGATATGTTTAAGGTTATTAGGGTCAATTAAATCTCTACTATACTACTGACAGCGATCCTGCACCAAGTACTGTCCCTTGCAAGACACTACCAACTTGCGAGTTAATCGTGTGCCTACATCTCGGCTAGAGATTTTTTGTATAAAAAATATGAATTAAACTGCATCTACACACACATCTACATACATGAAAACGACATTAAATTTGTCACGTTTTTATAAAGCATGTAACCCCAGCTACACGCTCAATATAAGTAACGTACTTGATCGGCAGTATTACATAGATTTTGCTGATGTCCGTGGTTGCAAAATTGTCGAAGAATTGCAGCGGACTATCTGCCGGATTTCTCCTGATGAGCCAACCTGCCAGTTATTTACGGGTCACATTGGCTGCGGTAAGTCAACGGAATTGCAGCGCCTGAAGACAGAACTAGAATTGGCGGGATTTCATGTGGTTTATTTTGAGTCCAGTCAAGACTTAGACATGGCAGATATTGATGTCAGCGATATTTTGCTGAGTGTAGCCCGTCAAGTCAGTGCCAGTTTAGAAGGGATTAACATCAAACTCAAACCTGGTTATTTTACCAATTTGTTTAAAGAAGTAGGCGATTTTTTGCAAAGCCCCATAGAGCTTTCTGGACAAGCAGAATTGTCCTTGGGTATTGCCAAAATTACCGCCAAAACCAAAGATAGCAGCCAGATGCGGAATCAACTGAGGCAATATCTGGAACCACGTACCAGTAGTATTTTGCAAGCGATTAACGAAGAAATTTTAGAAAAGGCTATTGAACAGCTAAAGCTACGGGGTCAAAAAGGACTGGTAGTGATTGTGGATAATTTGGATCGAGTGGATATGCGTCCTTTAGCATCGGGGCGATCGCAACCCGAATATCTCTTCATCGACCGAGGTGAACAGTTACGCCGACTCAAATGCCACCTAGTTTACACCATTCCCCTGACGTTAATTTTCTCCAATGAGTACGAGACACTAAAAAATCGCCTGGGGGGAGGGATTGCGCCAAAAGTGCTGCCGATGGTATTAGTGCGACAAAGAGATGGCAGTGATTACGAACCAGGGATGTTACTAGTGCGCCAGTTAGTCTTAGCAAGAGCTTTTCCAGAAGTTCCTTTGAATGGAAGGCTTTTATTAATTACAGAATTATTCGATCACTCTCAAACCTTAGATCGTCTATGTCGCGTTAGCGGTGGCCATATTCGTAATTTATTGGGTTTACTTTATAGCTGCCTGCAACGACAAGATCCACCTTTTTCTAGGGACTGCTTAGAAGCCGTGATTAAGGACTACCGCGACGATCTGCTATTAGCTATTGATGAATCCCAGTGGGAATTATTGTTTGAAGTAGTGCAGCAGCAGAGAGTTAAAGGTGAGTCTGACTACCAGAGCTTACTACGAAGCATGTATCTGTTTGAATATCGTGATCCTCTGGGGCGCTGGTTTGGCATCAGTCCAGCCTTAGCAGAAACAGAAAAAGTCCTTGCTTGGCAACAAAATAAGTAACAGTATTGGGTAAGTCAATTGTCATTAGTCCTTTGTCGTTTGCCATTGGACTAATAACTAATAACTAATGCCCAATGTCCAATAACCAATGCCCAATGTTTAATAACCAATGATTAATGATAAGCAGGTACACATTTACACAAAAGAAAATCAGTATACTTTGCAAAGACTGATTAGAGTGATCGCACTTTCCGAAGGTCAATTTGCCCTGATTTTAGTTCGGTGTAACTATGAGCAATTACGTGAGCAAATGTTAGAAAATATTCGCTCTATCACTAAAGACATCAATATCAAAGAAATCGTTCTCAATCCACCAACTACTTCCTTACACAGCACAATAGTCTCAGAACTATTTCTAGATAATCCTGCCGTCGTTACAGACTCTTTGCCATCTGCTGTTATGGTTTTCGGTATTGAGTCAGCCATTGACCTGGAAAACTTACTTACAGGTATCAACCAAGCACGAGATATCTATGCCGCAACTTTTCCATTTCCAGTGATATTGTGGCTACAAGATGAAGTGGCATCATTACTGTCCAGATTAGCGCCTGATTTCAAAAGTTGGGCTGCAACCACTATTAAATTTGAAATGGCAAAAGCAGATCTAATTGATTTGATCCATCAAGAGGAAGAATCTCTATTTGCCAAAGTTTTAGAAGCAGGTGCTGAAACATTTTTATCTAATGCCTCCCTAAATTTAGATCCTAAGTCCCAACACCGCCACGAAATAGAATCAGCCCGTAATGATTTGCTGCGCCTCTATGGCTTTCAATTAACACCAGGATTAGAAGCTAGTTTGGAATTTGTATTGGGGCGAGATAAATACGCCAACGATCAAATTAATGGTGCTTTAGCCAATTATCAAAGAAGCCTAGCATTATGGCAGCAGGAAATCAGGATAATAGCAGAGTGGGAGAATAATTCTTCTTTACCCACCTCATATCCTCATCCTATACCCCCTTCATCTTTACTCAAGCAAGCAATAGTATTATTCCATCTGGGGCTGTGTTATTACCGAATGGCAGACTTACACCAGAATAATAATAGTAGCTATTGCGAACATGCTCTCTTGTGGTTTAAACAATGCTTGGAAGTATTGGAGGAAGTACAAAGAGAAGACTTAGTGGCTAAATTTATTTTACCTGCTTGTGAAATGCTGCAACGTTTACAAGCTTGGGATGACTTAAAAAAATTAGCTCAAAAGTCATTGCATCTACATAAAACTTATGGAAGTCCTGCACAAGTTGCTCAAAATTATGGTTTTTTGGCAAATGTGGCAGCTTCGGAGTCGAATTGGGTACTGGCTCATGAATTAGCGAATACAGCACTTTCTATCTCCGAAGAAGCAACAGAAGTTTCTCTGCGAGATGCTTTGCAAACACGAGGACAAGAAAGTTGGTATCTTCTCTTACTAGCACGTACACAGCGGCATTTAGGTGAGTCGGAGGAAGCTATCAATAATTTAGAATGGGCGAGGGTAGTTTGTGAGTTACAACATCAACCATCACTTTATCTAGAGATTTTAGAGGAATTGCGATCGCTTTACTTTTTTGAGCGTCATGACTATACAGAAGCTTTTAAGCTGAAGCAAGAAAAAATTCAAATAGAACATCAGTATGGCTTTCGTGCTTTCATTGGAGCAAGTCAGTTACAGCCGCAACGCTCTAAAATTAACCCAGCATTAGATCCTCAAAAAATACCATTTATTCCTGAGGGGGTTGCCCAAGAAATATCTGCTTCTGGACGACAGCAAGATGTCAATCGTTTGATTGAAAGAATTACTCGTGCTGACTACAAACTCACAGTAATTTATGGACCATCGGGTGTAGGTAAAAGTTCAATTCTCAAAGCTGGTTTAGTACCAGCTTTGAAAGGAAAAGTTATTGGTGAACGCATTCCTATACCTATTGTTTTGTCTGTTTACACTGATTGGATTACAGTCTTGACAAGCAGTATAAACCAAGCCTTTTCCCACACAGAAATATCGGTTAATCTGAATTCTAAACCTACTATACTGCTCGAAAAAATTCGGTTCGCATCTGAGCGCAATTATACAATAATTATCGTATTAGATCAGTTTGAAGAGTTTTTTTTTGTTAGTAATCCTCGCGCCCAAAGAATAGAATTTTACAAATTTTTTAGTGAATGTTTAAATATCTCATTTGTAAAAATTATTCTTTCCTTAAGAGAAGATTATTTACATCATTTATTAGAATTTGAACGGTTGAGCCAAAAAAATAGTATTGGACTATATGATTTAGGTATAATTAATAAAAATATTCTCGATAAGGACATTCGCTACTATTTAGGGAAATTCTCTAGTCAAGATGCTAAAGCCATAATTCACAGTCTTACTCAACGTTCCCATTATGAACTGAGTGATGAATTAATTAACCGATTAGTCCAGGATTTGACAGGAGAACTAGACGAAGTACATCCAATTGAATTACAAATAGTAGGTGCTCAACTACAAATAGAAAGCATTACCACACTCGGACAATACAAGCTTTGCGGTGGCTCGGCAAAATTGGTGGAACGCTGGCTTGGAGAAGTTATCAAAGACTGCGGTCAGCAAAATGAAGAATTAAGCTGGAAATTATTATTTGAATTAACTGATGAAAAGGGGACGCGACCATTAAAAACTAAAGCTGATTTAGCGGCTGCATTAGTTAATAATCAGGATATAGATACAATATCAAGCTTTGACACAGTTGGGGAACTGATTTTAGAAATATTGGTGGGTTCGGGGTTGGTGTTGTTAATCAGAGATGAATTAGGCGATCGCTACCAGCTAGTTCACGATTATTTAGTTGAACCAATTCGCCAAAAAAATAACTATGGCATAGTTGCCGAATTAGAAAAAGTCAAACTAGAAAAAACTAGAGCTGAAGTGGCTCAAAAACTTAGTCAAAAGCAACTCAATTTGGTATTACAACGGCGACTGCGGGAAGCACGGATAGCAGGCGCAGTGCTGGCAATCATGGGGGGAACAATAGCAGCATTATGGTGGCAAGCCGACTTGCAAAAAAGAGTAGCAATCCGCCAAACTGTACGAGCTGAACGCAGTGAAACCAACTTGAGGATTAGTGGAATCACTGCTGCTAGCGAAGCTCTTTTTGCCTCTAATAAAGAGTTTGATGCTTTATTAGAAAGTTTGCGGGCTTGGAGAGGACTAAAACAGGCAGATGGAGTGCAGCCAGATACCCGAATGCGGGTGGTGACAGCCCTGCAACAGGCAGTTTATGGGGTAACGGAAGCTAACCGCCTGGAAGGGCATAGTGATATTGTCTGGGGAGTAACTTTCAGCCCAGATGGTCAAACCCTAGCGTCAGGCAGCCGAGATCAGACGGTGAAAATTTGGCGTCCTGACGGTACCTTACTCCAAACCCTCAAAGGACACACTGATGCTGTCACCTGTGTAAGTTTCAGCCCAGATGGTCAAACCCTAGCCTCCGCCAGCCTTGACAAAACAGTGCAAATCTGGCACAAAAACCCGATTACGGGTGAATTTGACCCCAAGCCATATAAAACCCTGAAAGGACATAAAGATTGGGTTTACAGCGTTAATTTCAGTCCTGATGGTGAGTTGTTAGCTACTGGCAGTAAGGATACAACCGTAAAACTCTGGCGCAAAGACGGTAGCTTAGTAAAAATACTGAGAGGACATCGAGGGTGGGTCAACTGGGTAAACTTTAGTCCTGATGGTCAATTCATCGCCTCAGCCAGCGACGACAAGACAGTGAAAATCTGGCGACGGGACGGTAGCCTCGTCACAACTTTACAGGGACATCAGCAGGGTGTGACTGTAGCTGTTTTCAGCCCCGACGGCAAACTGTTGGCGTCAACAGGTCGAGATAAGACAGTGAAACTTTGGCTGCAAAAAAGTAACAGCACCAAAGACGGTTTTGACTTTCTTCCTTACAAAACTTTACGGCAACATAGCAGTACAGTGTGGAGTTTAAGCTTTAGTTCTGATAGTAAAAAGTTAGCTTCTGCGGGTGAAGACAATACCATAAACCTCTGGAGTATCACTGGTAACTTACTCGAAACCTTCAAAGGACACAGTGATGCTGTTGTCAGTTTAGCTTTCAGTCCAAATAATAAATTACTGGCTTCAGGAAGTTATGACAAAAGCGTAAAACTATGGAGTTTAGATGCCCCAACACCGTCTATTCTTCGAGGGCATCAGAAGCGAGTTTTGAGCGTTGCTTGGAGTCCTGATGGTCAGATGCTAGCTTCTGGTAGTAGCGATCGCACTGTCAAACTTTGGCGACGATACACCAGTAGTGGCGAGGTCAAAACCCGACTTTACAAAACTTTGGTAGGGCACACAGATAAAGTTCCTAGTGTCAGTTTTGACCCCAAAGGTAAAATGCTGGCTTCAGGAAGTTATGACAAAACTGTGAAACTTTGGCGGCTTGACGGTACTTTAATTATGACTCTCCACGGGCATACTGATAGTGTGATGAGCGTGAATTTCAGCCCTGATGGTCAGTTTTTGGCATCAGCTAGCAAAGATAAAACGGTGAAACTTTGGAACCGTGAGGGCAAGTTGCTCAAAACCTTAGTAGGGCATCAGGGTTGGGTAAATAGCGTGAATTTTAGTCCTGATAGTCAGGTTCTAGCCTCTGCCAGTGATGACCAAACTGTGAAACTCTGGGGGCGAGATGGTACTTTGCTCAAAACTTTCTCGCCCCATGACAGCTGGGTGTTAAGTGTCAGCTTCAGTCCCACTGATGAGTTGCTGGCTTCTGCCAGTTGGGATAACACCGTGAAACTATGGCGACGGGATGGTACGTTGTTAAAAACCTTATTAAAAGGGTACAGCGATAGCGTCAATGCTGTAACTTTCAGTCCCAATGGTGAATTCCTCGCCGCAGCCAGTTGGGATAGTACAGTGAAGCTCTGGAGTCGGGAAGGCAAATTAATTAAAAGTCTCAATGGGCATCGCGCCCCAGTGTTAAGTGTCAGTTTTAGCCCAGATGGTCAAACGTTAGCATCAGCTAGTGATGACAACACGATAATTCTGTGGAATTTACATCTTGATGATCTGCTTGTTCGTGGTTGCGATTGGGTGGGTGATTACCTCAAGCACAACCGCAATCTTGAAGAACGCGATCGCCTTCTTTGTGATGGCATAACCAGTACAAACCCTTTTTAATTTATGAATAATTATAAATTAATAATTATGAATTAAGTTGAAGCCTCAATCAGCAACCGCTCTTGGTTTAGCGGTTGATGAGGCGATCAGAGTTGTTAATTCAAAGCTATAAAATAATTTTCGAGATAATCAGCTAAAGGAGCGATCGCTCTCCAAAACTTCATGGCTATTTTCTGGAGGAGCCTCTTGGGGCAAATTCGCCAAAAAGGCTTGTAGTCTCATGCGCTCAATATAAGGCCAACCTCCCTCAGACTCAATATCTTTCAACAGTGAGTAGAGTTGCTGACGGTTAACAGGCAAACTCTCTTGAAAAACCCCATCCCGGATCTCTCGATGTAACTGCTCCAATTGCCTAAGCATTGCCAAAAGAGCTACAGTATCGTCTTCACAACCCTGAACTGCATCATGCACCACAGTTGCGATCGCTTGCAGTTTACAGGACAACTCCCCTGAGCAAAGATTTTTCTGATCGTTCATTCCACCCTTTCCGTATAAATGAGGTCAACTCAAATTTACCGGAGATTTTTAATTTTCCCTAGTTTGCCACTGTTGATTAGCTGTTACTTGACACCAGAAACTCTGCGGCAGGGTAGCTACTACCCATTTTGAGTAGCTGTAATAGCCTCAGAATCAGAAAAAGAAAATAATCTTAATATTCTGCTAAAATTTTTAGAGATTAAAGCCGCCGTCAAATCGGATGGTAAGCAGTACTTTATCTATTTGCTAGCCAAGACAACTTCCACAAGTTGAATTACTGAGCGAAGCCGAAGTGTTAAGAAGTAATTCCCAATGTTTTTAAGGGAAAAGCGGAGCCAGCGCTGTGCAAGGGTTCCAAGAGTTAAGGTGACTGGCATGGATTGCCGTTTATCCCCGTAGTTTTAGGCATTTGAACTAAAATTACCAACGTGGAAGTCTCGGCAATGAGTACTTTTAGGTAGCTTTGTGCAGATTTCTCCGAGCGGTGAATATAACTAGATTTGTATCTTTATTAAAGACAATTGCGATCACTCCTAAAAGGGAGCGGTAAAGTTTAACATAGCCTCCACGGCAGCTAGATGTGATCAGGACGAGACTTTCTTGGATTTTGAGTACTTTGATTTTGAGTTAAAAAAAATCGTATGATCTGGCTGATTTCCCCATCAAACAATGGGCTGTATGTAGTGGCGTCACATACATAATACAGAAACACTTGGGCGACGCCGCTTTTGCCACAGGCAAGAGCGAAGTATGAAGTAGACTCCTCTCTTCGTGCTCTTTGAGGCAAGCACTTATGCCACTCTGTGTAGGGCTTACCCATCCACGCGCTCAACCCTAACAAATGCTACCAACAGTCAAACTGCTGGTTTTTTGCTCCCCTAGTTACACACATCCAAAATGGATGCAGTGTGCTACTTAGTCTGGGGCTTCTGACACCCCAAGCTCAAGAGAGCGAAACGTTTAAGTACGTTTAGCAGAGAAAAGTTTGAGCGGCGACTTCCAATCTAATACGCCCGGACAGTTGTTTCAACTCTTGCAATCAGAGCAACGCAGCGTCCGGACGAGGATGGCTTCTCGTCAAAGATCAAAGCTTCGATGCAGTTTTACAACTTAGATATTAATTTTTGAGATTGAGGTTAACCATGAGGTATCGCGCTTTAATTGTTGCATTCTTGGCTTTGTGCCTGGGGCTAATAACTGCTTGTAGTGATGCTCCTGCTACTAGTAGTAGAGATGTACTAACTTACGATCAAATTCGTGGCACTGGCTTGGCGAACAAATGCCCCCAACTAGCAGAAACAAGGCGTGGCTCTATTCCCATTGATTCTAGCCAGTCCTATGCCATTAAAGAACTTTGCTTAGAACCAACTAGCTTCTTTATCAAAGAAGAACCTGCTAATAAACGGCAAGAAGCAGAATTTGTTGCTGGCAAATTGTTGACCAGATACACTTCCACCATTGACCAGGTGCAAGGCAACCTCAAAATAAACTCAGATAAGAGCCTGACCTTTGTGGAAACTGATGGTCTTGACTTCCAAGCCATCACTGTGCAACTTCCTGGTGGTGAGCGAGTACCTTTCCTGTTCACCATCAAAAACTTGGTTGCTCAAACCCAATCCGGTTTGACTACTATTAACACCTCCACGGACTTTGAAGGCACCTTCAAAGTTCCTTCCTATCGTGGTGCTGCCTTCCTAGATCCCAAGGGTCGCGGTGTCGTCAGTGGCTACGATAATGCTGTGGCTCTCCCCGCCCAAGCGGATGATGAAGAACTTACCCGCACTAACGTTAAGCGTGCTGAAAATCTTAATGGCAAGATTTCTCTGCAAATCGCTAAAATCGATAGCTCTAGTGGTGAAATTGCTGGTACTTTCGAGAGCGAACAGCCATCTGATACAGATTTAGGTGCTGGCGAACCGAAAGAAGTCAAGATACGCGGTCTATTTTTTGCGCGGGTTGAACCGACTCGTGGCTAAATTCTCTGGAGTTAGGTAACTGAGTAGCATTCAGAATTACAATTCTGTAAGCATCAGGTTTCATCACCAAAGTTAACTTCTTTGCCCCCATTTTCAGGGCTGTTTCATTCCTATATAAGCCTTACAGAGACGAAAAGAGACAAAGTTTCAAGGGGAGACAAGAGAAAAATTCTTCCTTCCCTTGTCCCAGCTTTTCAAGAGGCTTTGAAAGAATGAAACAGCCCTGCCTTTTTTGAGGGGGAAAGGTTAAAGCCGAGCAAAATTGTGAATTAAATAATCATTGCAATTGGGAAAAGGTTGATACCTTGTTCTTATGGGCGACTTGATTTATCCCTTTACCCCGTACCCTTTAACCTTTTCCCTTTCATTAAAAAACTATAAACTTAAGTACAACAAAGGGCATGTTGCCCTTTATTTTATTGAGTTACGTGAATATACATACTATTTATAAATATTATTAGTAATTTTAAATTATTGGATAAGTTTCAGTTTAAGAGACACGTAATTATACTGTGAAAAAAGTTTTCCTTATCCACAAACATCGTGACCAATGTTGTTTTGTTTCTATAAACTTAGCTTGAGCATTAATTAATTAAAGTTAAGTAAAATCTCGGTTTGATATCTAGTAATTAATTTTATATTTTATTTCTATGTAGTTCTAAAAACAGCTACAGAGCGGATCAAAGATAAATAACGATTTCGCCCATTTAAATTTTGCTCGATTGTCAAGCAACTATATGGAATTTTTTCTAGGAAAACTTTGTTATTTTCCATAGAATTTTGTGATGACATATAGTCCGATATTCTCTTTAATATCGTGCGATCGCAGCTAAGTTTAAAAGTGCGGAATGTGGGTTAATTTACTCAATAAACACGGTGCTATGCCTACCACAGTCACCAATGAACTAAAACATGAAATTTGGCAGTTGTTGCGAGAATATCAGCAATCTCGGTCAGAAAATGTTCGCAATCAACTGGTAAAACTCAACTTTGGACTTGTGAGAAAAGAAGCTCACTACTGGACGAATCAATGTCATGAAACCTACGATGATTTGCTTCAGGTTGGGTGTTTGGGTTTAATCAGAGCTATTGAAAAATTTGAACTTTCCAAAGGACATGCCTTTAGTTCCTACGCTCTTCCCTATATTCGGGGTGAAATTCAACACTATCTCCGAGATAAAGGTGTCACGGTGCGAATTCCTCGGAAGTGGTTAGCACTACAACAGCAAGCAATAGGAGTGTCACGTTCTTGGCGTGAAAAGCATAATCGCCAACCAACAGACTCCGAACTAGCAACAGCACTGGAAATTTCTCCAAACGAATGGCAAGAAATTAAATTAGCATGGGTAAATCGTGCTCCCTTGAGTCTTGATGTACCAATCCAAGATGGAGAAGAAGGCTCTACCTGTTTGGGAGAATTGGTTCCAGATCCTCACTATCGCAGCTTTCAATTGGCACAAGAAGACCAACTTCGATTGCAACAAGCATTGGTTCAGCTTGAACAACGCACCCGCGATGTGTTGGAATGTGTGTTTTTACAAGATTTGACACAAAAACAAGTTGCAGAACATCTAGGAATCAGTGTCGTAACAGTTTCCCGTAGAGTCAAGAAAGGTCTGGATTTGATGAAAGAGCTTATGGGTGTAGC
Source organism: Nostoc sp. (assembly GCF_036919595.1). GTDB lineage: Bacteria > Cyanobacteriota > Cyanobacteriia > Cyanobacteriales > Nostocaceae > Nostoc. Next base: position 12,241 of record NZ_JBALCO010000141.1, read on the forward strand.
AGAGGATTAACTGCAAATCAACACCAAGCCGCAGTTATGCTGAGTAGGCAGTGCTAAAAATAACCCTTGAAATGTAAAAAATTAGGTTATAAAGGGAACAGACTTTGCCTTTGATCCAAATTTCAGGCATGTTGATTTCCACTTTTCGATTTTCCAATGGCTTTTGAGAACAGCTCATGGGCAGAAATTTAAAAATTACAATTGTAGCTATTTTAACTTTGGCGATCGCTGGATGTGCTTCTGAAGATACACAACAAGCCACCAATCCTGTGCCGATTCCCAAAATAGCAGCAAAGTCGCCCCCAGCGGCTCAATCCTTTAACAATCCAGTGATACCTGCCAAACAGGTTTCACTAGTTACTCCTGCATCTGTTAACTTGATTCAATCCACTAATGCTACAGAGCGGGCACGGCTAGTTGTGCTATCAAAAGACCGAAGTGACCCGTTTGCACAAATTTTTGGGCAGGCGGTTGCCGGAATGCCTAAAACATCTGGAAGACCTGTTCCCGTATTGCCTAAGCTACCTACTGCATCACTAGCAAGACGAAAACTTCCAACACGCACCATAGCTTTAACCAGACCTGTTCCCGTATCGCCTAAGCTACCTACTGCATCACCAGCAAGACGAAAACTTCCAACACGCAGCATAGCTAAAAAAATCAATCCTACCTTGACTTCAGTCTTGCCTAAAGTTTTACCTCAAGTTATCCCCAACCCCACTTTAGTATCTGTATTGCCACCACCAGCACAACCTAACTTAGCAAGGGCAGTTATTGTGACTGGTGTAGTTCTAATTAGTAAGGAACCCCAGGCAATTATCAAAGTGCCGGATGAGCCGACAAGTCGCTATGTGCAGGCGGGACAGCGATTAGCAAATGGCGTACTGGTTAAACGTATTGAAATGAATCAGGGCTACAACCCCATTGTGATTCTGGAACAATATGGTATTGAAGTTGCCAAAATGGTAGGGGAAGGGGCTGTCAATTCAACATCGTCAGCTGCATCTGCTACTGGCAATCCTATTTCAGTGACAACGCCCCCCTTAAATTCTTTTAATGTTGGAGCTTCATAAAGATGGAGATTAAGGAAAAAATTGAGTTTCCTGGTTTGCCTTTAGCTGTCTATAGAGAAATAGCAGCTCATTTACGTCAAGTTGAAGGGGTAGAAGTGGATTTAATTCCCCAGTCATCCCAACAGTTTGATTACAATCAAAGTCAAATTGGTGGCTTGTCCATCTCGTGGACAGCAAACTCTGGTTTAGAAAGTCGGCAACGAGTTAACCAAATTTTGGCTTACTATCAAAATCGCTAGATGAATCCTATTTGATTTCGTTCAAATTGAAGCCTCAGATTCCCAATTTTTTACATAAGTTGGGAATCTTGTTGTTCAGGAATAATTAAGTACGTCTCTGGTGGATGACGACTTCATACCAATTCTTTGTATATAAAACTGCATAAAATCAACCTTGGTCAAACTTGGGGCTTAAGCCCCAAGTTTTGGATCAACCTCACAGGTAATCGGTATCAGCTAATATCAAATTATTGAATTTAGCTGAAAACTTGTGTACTTAAAAACTTAAAAACTAAATACCTGAGTATCCGCACTGCAAAATTCTAATTTCGTCAGGAATTAGACTGATAACGACATCATCTGAGTTGAAAATATGGAACTGCACGGGAGGCTACATCATATTAGCAACCCGCAGTGACAACTACTGATTAATCAATTCACAGTGAAGGTTTGGTGAGAAGGAATTGGATGTGTCTGAAGTGGGAAGTGATGGCGCTCGTCGCTGGGAATATTTGTTTTTCCCATCCCTGAAAGCAGCAAATGTCTACTTGAATGAACAGCCCGATAAAACCAAAATGATCGTGCGTCCCTCTAACCTGGAAGATATTTTTGTGGAATTAATGAGACGCCAGTTAGATTAACCTTATCCTCCTAACTGTCGTAGCATGGCTTCTACCCTGTTCACACCTTCGGAGTCATTGCGCCGCTTATACAAGTCACGGGCTTTCTGAAGCAAGCTGTTTGCTTGTTTAGCTTGTCGTCGCTGTTTATACATCGAACCCATCAATTCATAAGTCTGGGCATTATTCTTATCCAAGCCGATTGCTTGCTCGTATGCCCAGGTAGCGGCACTATAGTCTCCCATACGAGATTGCGTCACAGCCAATCCTAAATAAGCGTTAACATTGTTACGGTTCAGCTGTATGGCACGACGGTAGCCTTCCTTTGCCCCAGGCGTGTCGCCCAAATTCGCTTTGATGTAACCCACAGCGTAATAAAAATCACTATTGTTAGGGTTGATGGCGATCGCCCGACGATAAGCTGTTAATGCCGCCTGGTAATTTCCCTGTTGAGCGTACAAGTAGCCAATACCTGAATGAATTTTAGCATTCTTGGGATCTAGGCTAGCTGCTTGCTGATAAACAGCGATCGCACCACCATAATCGCCGGTATCCACTAACCTCCGTCCGTCTTCTAGTAGTTGCTTTAATTGTGGGTTTTTGCCTTGCGCCACTAATACCTGAGCCTGAGCCACTGAAGGTATGCTGAAGGCAAAACATCCTAGTAACACCACACTAAACACAAATGATGTTGGCTTGTACACAGTAAAATTCCTGAAATTTTAGAGGACTTTTTTTCTTGTACATTAAAACAAAAATATGGACTTTTGAAAACTGTATTTATTCGTATGAATTAAGATATTCATAGTTCATTCATTATAATCAGTGCTATATCACAGAGTTTTTACTGAAAGATGAAATGCGAAGTATAAATGCTGAAATGATGTTACTCTATATATAAATTCAGAATAACACCAAAATTACACTCTTTCTTATCAGTAGTTATACGTGTAAATCTTCAAAAAGCAATAGGTGATACGCCAATCCGATAAATTATTGAATATTAATTCCTATTGAGTATTTAACTTAACAACTTACTAAGTGTGTATCCAATTTTATTTTCTTTATACTATCTTTAGCGAAGCCGCATATTTTGCAAGCAGTCGTTATCTATCGATTGTCTACATCCTTTTATGGTCATTACACGATAAGATAAATTCAAAAAGCAAAATGCTCCTTCAAATCCTAATTCATTTTTAGGACAATACTACAAGTGAAAGCGCAGTTGCAATGGCACTTTGTACCTACTGAAAGCGATCGCTGTTTAAAATTGTGTGAGAGTATGTTTATCAAACCTATCTCAACGAAAATAATTATATGTGTATAAGTTTACACTTGTTGAAGTATTTTAATAATGAATATTAACCTATATACTATCTGGGAGGCTAATTTATGATTATAACTACCACTGATGTGATTCAAGGAGCCGCTATTGAGTCATATTTAGGCATTGTGACAGCAGAAGTAGTTTACGGCAGCAATCTCTTACGGGATTTTTTGGCTGGTATTCGAGATATTATTGGTGGACGCACTGGTAGCTATGAGCGTTTATTTGAGCAGGGTCAACGCAAGGCATTAGAAGAATTAGAACAACGAGCACAACGTTTAGGAGCAAATGCTGTGATTGGGATTGAAATTGATACTGGCACAATCAATATTGACCAGTCAGGAGTCCTATTACTGATTACTGCTACAGGCACCGCAGTCAAGATGCGTTAATATTTTAATAGTTGTCTAATTAGTTTTTTTAGTATCTTTTAATCAGGTTTACAAACTTGTGTATGAAGTTGAATTTCCTATAAAATAAAAGCTAGGTTACGATAGCAGCTAATAACTGTATTGTAATTTAACGTTTTTATTTATTTTATATGGAAAATCTGGAAAAAACGATTAATATGTAATAAATAAATCCTAAGTTTTATTAAAATTTGTTAAATAAGTCTGTTTTTTCTCACTAAAGATAGACTTATTAAATATTTCTATTGATAGATATAAAAGCAGATGATTTAGCTATTTAATTTTAAGTACAAACATGAATATACCTGAGCAGCAACTTTGCTGAAACAGCACTGGAGAACATAAGCTATGTCATACGTAAATCGGACAGGTGATGACACTATTCCTACTGGACCTGTGGTAGCAGGCCGAGTAAGTGAATATCATGATCTTGTTCGCTGGGGGCCGATTATTTCTGGTTTGTTGGTTTCCTTAGCTACCCAATTAATTTTGAGCGCTATAATAGGTGCGTTTGCAGCAGGCACAGTTGAAGGTTCAGGTGCACCGAGATCAATTGCCTCTAACGCTGCGGGTAATGCGGGGCTTTGGTCAACTATCGCTTTATTAATTTCCCTATTTACTGGTGGTTGGGTTACAGCCCGTGCTTGTGGGCCGATGAACCGCAATACAGCTCTCCTTAACGGCGCAATTCTTTGGGCAACAACTTTGGCAGTTAGCTCATGGCTGTTAGCAAGTGGAGTATCTGGTGCTTTTGGTGTTGCTGCTTCCAACGCTGGGGCAGTCATAAACCAGGTACAACAGCAAGGTGGTGTTAATGTACCACAAGCGAATATAAGTGCCCAACAAGCTCGTGAAGCGGCAGGTAATTTACGTTCGGGATTGTGGTGGTTTGTGTTTGGTTCTTTGTTGGGTTTAATAGCCTCAATGATTGGAGCCGTGACTGGATCTCGTAGTCCTCGGGCTAACAATTACAATCCTTAAAAAATTGTTTGACAAACAAAATATTATCAACTTTAAAAGCATCTTGAAAAAGGTGCTTTTTGTTTATTATTTAAGGCTGGTGTTTGTAACGTCCAATTAATTCTACCGTTGCTAAAATATGACTATCAATTGCTGCTCATCGTCGTCAGGGACTTAAAAGGTTCTCGCTCCAATATTGACTTGAGGCAAAATTGTGAATATATCTTATCTATTAATATCCCGCTTCTAAGCAACAGAAATGTTTTTTATAAGCGGGATATTTTACATGGATAGCTATTTTTTCAAAGTCAATGAAACGAAAACTTTACTACCACAATTCACCATTTTAAGTATGAAGCTTCAATTCCCTGTTCACGTCGAATTTTGCCATCTTTTTCAAACCAGAAAATTAGTTGTTGTGCTGTCAAATCTTCAATAGCAACACCGTACTCTTGAGCAATATACTTCAAAAGCTTAAGTGATGAAATTGTCAATCTTGTTAAAAACTTTTCTGGGGAAGACAACAAAGCCGCGTCTACTTTTGCCGACTCTTCCAGGGTTAAAAATTGTGCTGATGGTTGCTGTGGTAATACGTCCATAAACGCTATCTCAAACTTAGTTGATTATTGATAATGGGTAGTTGCGATTCAGGTATTATCGATTACCGAAGATAGATGTAAAACCGAGCTTATTCATGAGACTTTTGCTGGCGAACTTGTACCAAATAGCCACAACGATGTTCGCCGTTGATAATCCAGTGGGTGCGTTCTACGGTACAATCAAGTAAGACGGCAGCAAACATTTCTAATTCGTGACCACAGATGCTGGGGAAAGACTCGGCAACGTTGGAAATAGCGCAGTTATGTTCCATTAACATAAAGCGATCGCTTTCAAAGCAGTCATTCGCATCAACAGGGTGATACTCCGCCATGAAGCCTTCCGCTTTTCTCAACTCTACTAACTTAGCTACACGTTCTCGCAGTGAACCGCTACCCACGCGATCGCGGTATTCTTGTGCTTTGCGCTCCCACTGTTTCTGTAAAATCGATTTAAATTGGTCGTGTCCTACCGTTTCGGCTAAGGTGTCTAGCAGCGAAACCGCAAAATTGCCGTGGCCATCACCAAAGCGATCGCTCATTGTTCGATGCAAGCGATCGCGTCCCTGAGGACTCAGTTGATAAAGATGCTGCGGACGCCCCATCCCCGCCGCCTGTACTGGTAACGAATACAAAACTAGCTCCTCCGTCTCCAAATCTTTGAGATGACGACGAATCGCTTGAGGGGTAACTTCTATAACTTCAGCTAACTCAAAAGCCGTTGCTTGTGAGTGTTTGTGCAGATATTCTAGGATATCTTGCTTGGTTGAGGACTGGTGGGTAGTCGCCATCTTCTGGTGCGAGACGTTCAACTAACGTCCCAAAAATTTCTTGGAAAATTTGACTTTGACAACATTGTTGTTGTTAATCTAGCGTAAAATGAAAATAGTTTAAACAACAATGAAGTTGTTTTAGTCTCCATCTATATTCTAGCAGCCGTGTAACCATTCCGTAACCTGATATGGGAATCGGTTAGCCATAGCCCACCTCCCATCCTAAAAGAGTTCTGAATACGAGAGATTATTACTGATGAGTGCCACTGTCAAAACCTTAGTCAACCAACCCTACAAGTACGGCTTTGTTACCGATATTGAAGCCGACACTATTCCGCGTGGACTAGACGAGGACGTTGTTCGCTTAATCTCCTCTAAGAAGAACGAGCCGCAGTTCATGCTGGACTTTCGCCTCCGGGCTTATCGCCAGTGGCAAAAAATGACGGAACCAACTTGGCCAAATGTCAAGTATCCGCCAATCAATTATCAGGATATCATTTATTACTCAGCGCCAAAACGCAAGAAAGAAAAACTAAACAGTTTGGACGAAGTTGATCCAACCCTTTTAGAAACCTTTGAGAAGTTAGGCATTTCTCTATCTGAACAGAAGCGACTGGCAAATGTCGCCGTCGATGCAATTTTCGATAGCGTTTCTGTCGCCACCACATTTAAAGAAAAGCTAGCGGAAGATGGCGTTATTTTCTGCTCGATTTCGGAAGCGTTGCAAGAACACCCAGAACTAATCAAAAAATACCTGGGTAGCGTTGTTCCTATAGCTGACAACTACTTTGCCGCCTTGAACGCCGCCGTATTTAGCGATGGTTCCTTTGTCTACATTCCTAAAGGCGTGAAATGCCCAATGGAACTGTCTACCTACTTCCGCATCAACTCTGGTGATACGGGACAATTTGAGCGGACTTTGATTGTCGCCGAAGAAGGTAGTTATGTTTCTTACCTTGAAGGTTGCACCGCACCGATGTATGACAGCAACCAGCTGCACGCCGCCGTTGTGGAACTCGTCGCCCTTGACAACGCCGAAATTAAATACTCCACTGTGCAAAACTGGTACGCTGGAGATGCCAACGGTAAAGGCGGTATTTACAACTTCGTCACCAAGCGCGGTTTGTGTCAGGGCGTAAATTCCAAGATTTCCTGGACTCAAGTAGAAACAGGTTCGGCAATTACTTGGAAATATCCTAGCTGTGTGTTGGTGGGTGATAACTCTGTGGGTGAGTTTTACTCGGTGGCGCTGACAAATAATATGCAGCAAGCTGATACGGGTACAAAAATGATTCACGTAGGTAAGAATACCCGCAGTACAATTATTTCTAAAGGAATCTCCGCAGGTAATTCTAGTAATAGCTATCGGGGTTTGGTGAAAGTTAACCCGACAGCGAAAGGGGCAAGAAATTATTCTCAGTGCGACTCGATGCTGATTGGGGATAATGCCCATGCGAACACTTTCCCTTATATTCAGGTGCAAAATAACACTGGGAAGGTGGAGCATGAAGCTTCTACTTCTAAGATTGGGGAAGATCAGTTATTTTACTTCGCTCAACGGGGTATTTCTTCTGAAGATGCTATTTCGATGATGATTAGCGGCTTCTGTAAGGATGTTTTTAATCAGCTACCAATGGAGTTTGCAGTCGAAGCTGATAAGTTGTTGAGTTTGAAGTTGGAAGGCAGTGTTGGATAAATGGAAGCAAGGATAAATACAGATACATCGGTGTTCTGTGTTTATCTGGAAGAATGACGAACCGCCAAGACGCCAAGAGCGCAGAGAAGGAGAAGGGAGAGAAGATGATTTTTGAAAATAGTGAAGTTGTGCTGTCAGTAAGGGATCTGACGGCTAATGTTGATGGGACACCGATTCTTAAGGGTGTGAATCTGGAGGTGCGATCGGGTGAAATCCACGCGATTATGGGGCCGAATGGTTCTGGTAAGAGTACCTTTTCTAAGGTGTTGGCTGGACATCCGGCGTATGAGGTGACTGGCGGTGAGGTGATTTTTCAGGGGCAAAATTTACTGGAGTTGGAACCGGAGGAACGGGCCAGAAGTGGTGTATTTTTGGCGTTTCAGTATCCGTTAGAAATTCCGGGTGTGAGCAATTTGGATTTTTTGCGGGTGGCGTACAATTCCCGTCGCAAGGCGCAAGGTTTAGAGGAAATAGACGCTTTTGATTTTGACGATTTGATTGAGGAAAAGCTGGATGTGGTGAAGATGAATCCCAGTTTTCTCAGTCGAAGTTTGAATGAAGGGTTTTCTGGTGGTGAGAAGAAGCGGAATGAAATTCTGCAAATGGCCTTGCTGGAACCAAAGTTGGGAATTTTGGATGAGACTGATTCGGGTTTGGATATTGACGCACTTAGGATTGTGGCGAATGGAGTAAATCAACTGGCAAGTCCGGAAAATGCCACAATTTTAATTACCCACTACCAACGATTACTCGATTATATTGTGCCAGATTTTGTGCATGTAATGGCAAACGGGCAGATTATTACAAGTGGTGGTAAGGAACTGGCACTGAAATTGGAGTCTCGCGGTTATGATTGGGTGCTGGAAGAGTTTGCAGCTGAGGTGGGTGTGTAATGTCTATTGAAGTATCTCAAAGTCAGGCTTCCAACACCTTGGTAGATAGAGATCCTTACCTGAGTGAGTTGTTAAATCAATTTCAGGGATTGATTTTCGAGGAAGTTCCTCAGCCAGAAACATTTGCTTGGTTACAACAAGTGCGCGATCGCGCTGCTAATTTTGTCCGTAACTCAACTATCCCCACTACCCGTGAGGAAGAATGGCGATTTACTGATCTGTCGTCTCTACGACAAGTAAAATTCAATGTAGAGACACGAGGGTTTTGGTCTATAAAATTTGATATCACACGACTGACTTTACCAGAAGCTGTTGATAGTAGGTTGGTGTTTGTCAACGGAGTTTTTTCGCCGGATCTGTCATCTGTTGCAGATTTGCCAGAAGGTATATGGGTGGAAGATTTAGCTGGATTTCCTTTAGAATATCGCTCTCGCCTAGAGAATTATTATTCAGTCCAAGAACCGGGTACACAAGAAGTCTTCACTGCATTGAATACTGCTGCTTTCACAAATGCATCTGTAGTATGGGTGGGAAAAAATGTTATCGTAGAAACGCCAATTCATTTACTATTCCTGTCTATTCCTGGTGATTCACCGATACTATCACAACCTCGTTCTTTAGTAGTGGCTGAATCTGGTAGTAGTGTTACGCTCATTGAAGATTATCTGTATCAACCAACAGACATAGAAGATCCAGATCAAATAGAACTTGGGGAAGTAGTTCACTTTACTAACGCAGTTACAGAAATCTGGATTGAGGAAAATGCCCAGGTTAACCATACTCGAATCCAAGGTGATAGTGCAGAGGGTTTTCATATTGGTAAAACATCTGTCTCCCAAGCTCGGAATAGTCGATATACTTGTCATGCCATAAATTTAGGTGCGAAGTTGTCGCGGCACAATTTAGAAATTTTGCAAACTGGTGAACAGACAGAAACTACTCTTAATGGGTTGACGATGATTTCTGGTAAGCAGTTGTCTGATACTCACAGTGCGATCGCCCTAAATTATCCTCACGGTACAAGCGATCAATTGCATAAGTGTATTGTAGGCGATCGCGCTCATGCGGTATTCAATGGTAAAGTTTTTGTACCCAAACCAGCGCAGTTGACAAATGCAACCCAGTTGAATCGGAATTTGCTACTGTCATCGAAAGCCAGGGTTGATACCAAACCCCAATTGGAAATTACAGCCGATAATGTCAAATGCGCTCACGGTGCTACCGTTAGCCAATTGGAAGATGACGAAATATTTTATCTGCAAAGTCGGGGAATTGATGAAAACGACGCTCGGAAGTTGTTAGTTAACGCCTTCGCTGCTGAAGTCATCAATAAAATACCGATTCCCTCTCTGCGAGAAATCCTTTTAAACATAGTTAATAATCTTAAGTTCACATCGCCTGACTCTTGAGAAAATTTTAGATTTTAAATTTTGGATTTTGAATCTTCAATCCAAAATTCTGTGGAGTCAATCTAAAATCTAAAATCGTTCGACTGAGCGTAGGCGAAGTCTCAAATCCCAAATTGTTTGACTAATCTACCAATGACTTTCACTCCTACCAAAACCCTTACTGATCAAGTTCGTGCTGACTTCCCGATTTTGCATCAGGAAGTTAACGATAAACCTTTGGTTTATCTCGATAATGCTGCGACATCGCAAAAGCCTTTGTTCGTATTAAATACCCTGCGGGATTATTACGAGCAATATAATGCTAACGTGCATCGTGGTGCCCATTCCCTGAGTGCTAAAGCTACCGATGCTTATGAAGGGGCGCGAGACAAAGTTGCTAAATTCATTAATGCTGCATCACGTCAAGAAATCGTTTATACCCGCAACGCAAGTGAGGCGATTAACTTAGTAGCCTACAGCTGGGGAATGAACAATTTGCAGCCGGGAGATGAGATTATTCTCTCGGTGATGGAACACCATAGTAATATTGTGCCTTGGCAATTGGTGGCGCAAAAAACGGGTGCAATACTTAAATTTGTAGAACTAACACCAGAAGAAACGTTTGATTTGGAACAGTTTAAAAAGCTGATTTCTGACAAAACAAAATTGGTTTCGGTGGTACATATTTCCAATACTTTGGGTTGTATTAACCCAGTAGAAGAAATTGGTGCGATCGCTCACAAATTCGGTGCTAAATTCTTAGTTGATGCTTGCCAAAGTGTTCCCCACTACCCTGTCGATGTGCAGCAGATAGATTGTGATTGGTTGGTAGCATCCGGTCATAAAATGTGCGCCCCAACTGGGATAGGATTTTTGTATGGCAAGTTGGAATTGTTAGAATCAATGCCGCCATTTTTTGGTGGTGGTGAGATGATTGCAGAGGTATATTTAGACCATTCCACTTATGCAGAATTACCGCATAAATTTGAAGCTGGTACACCTGCAATTGGAGAAGCGATCGCGCTTGGGGCTGCGATAGATTATCTTAGCAGTATCGGCATGGATAAAATCCACGCCTATGAAGCAGAATTAACAGCTTATTTGTTCCAACAATTAGAGCAAATTCCCCAAATTAGAATTTACGGCCCTAAACCAAATGCTAAAGGTGAAGGTAGGGCTGCACTTGCGTCATTCACCGCCGGGGAAGTCCACGCTAACGACTTATCTACATTATTAGATCAAGAAGGCGTTGCCATTCGTTCTGGACACCACTGCACTCAACCATTACACCGTTACTTAGGTCTTGCTGCAACCGCACGAGCAAGTCTATCTTTCTACAACACCCGCGAGGAAATTGATATTTTCATCAAAGCACTGAAAGAAACTCTGGACTTTTTTGAGGGTTTCCTTGCTTAAAGTTACAAAATATTCAGATAGTGATTGTGCCAAATATCAGCAACATATCTTGCTAATAGTTGGCACAATTTAATTATCTGGATTATTTACAGGAGAAACTAAAGTGTCATACAGTGACTTTACTTTAGACAGAGTTAGGAAAACCTTTGGCTTAACTATTTCTGATCAAATTGATATATTTGCATGTGTACATGAAGTAGAGTGTCCACCATTACTTGCAGAAGTCTTGCGGGAAAATGTACCTTTAGCTCTTGCAAGTAATACTGAAAAATCTCGTTCTGAGATGATTATTGCACCAATTTTAATTGCTGTAAGAAAATATTTAAATAATCAAATAAGTTTATTTTCTGGTATCGATTTTACTGTTGATTCAGCACAAGGTTTAAATGGAAATTGCGATTTTATTATTAGCCGTTCACCAGAGTTACTAATTCTTAACGCACCAGTTGTCACAATTGTAGAAGCTAAGAAAGAAAATATCAATGCAGGATTAGGTCAGTGTGTAGCAGAAATGTTAGCAGCTAAATTGTTTAATGAACGTGAGGGTAATAACATTCAGGCAATTTATGGAACTGTCACCACTGGAACTAACTGGAAGTTTTTAAAGCTCATTGGGCAAGTGATTGAAATCGACTTGAGCGAGTATTATATTAATGACATAGGTAAAATTATTGGGATTTTATCTAATATCGTGACAGAAGAAGTATTGTAATATGCTTGTCAAGTCAACGCCTGCGGAACAAAGAACAGTGCTACAGAACATTAGCTGGGAAACCTTTGAAGCCTTGCTGAGAGATACAGGTGAGGACAGAGGCTCAAGATTTGCTTATGACTGCGGTGTTTTAGAAATCATGACTCCACTTTTTGAACATGAAAACCCCAAAATTCAGTTTGACCGATTTATTATAGTCTTAGCTGAAGAATTAGGAATTGAAATTATAAGTGCTGGCTCAACAACATTGAAGCGAAAAATATCAAAGCGGGGAATAGAACCAGATACTTGCTATTATATCCAGAATAAACAAGCTATTAGGGGTAAGCAAACTTTAAATTTAGAAAATGATCCGCCGCCTGACTTAGCAATTGAGATTGACATTACCAGCAGTTCAGTTAACAAATTGGGGATTTATTCAGCGTTGGGTGTAACTGAACTTTGGAGATATGACGGGCAAAATTTAAAATTTTATCAGTTGGTAGATGGGCAATATGTCGAGTGTAAGTTTAGTATTGCCTTTCCAATAGTTTCAGTCAGTGAGATAAGCAGTTTTATTGAACAGAGTAAAAGTATTGGGGAAATTGCTTTGCTTCAATCATTTCGTATTTGGGTGCGGGATAAGTTAGGATAATGGGGTGGGCAATTCAACCTTTTTTAGGAATAACTTAGTGTATCTTGTCCACAAATAATTCTATCTCTTCTAAAGCTTTTGAATAGTTATTAATAGGAAGTCTAATATCACTGCCATCTGGCATTCTATATGTAGATTGTTTGGGAAGCATAGACATAGGAATTCCAAGAGAGGATGATACTTTACCTGATGTGTGAAAATCTTTTATACCTGAAAAATAATAGTTTTCCCATTCTTTGCTAGAAGTTGGGGTGTGTTGACAAGGTGCAAATAATGAAGGAAATTTATTAAATTGCTCGTAACAAAAATCAATTAGTTCTGTTCTTATAGAATCAAATGCTGTTGCAACTCCATCCTTAATTGTATAGTTATTAAAAACAAACTCGTAAATTACTGGCAATTTAAGTTGAAAGTGTTCTACTTGATTATTAAAAGTAATGATTCCATCAGCATACTGTTTTAAAGCGGCAGAAGGATATTTACCAAAAAGTAGCATGAAAAGACTTTTTATCCCTTCAAGAGAGCTAAAATCTGCCATCATTGGAACCACAATTTTATCTGAAGAAACTAGAGCCATTTGTGTATATATAGAAAAGCTGGGATTGCAATCTATAAAAACAACCATGTCCTTATAAGTTTCACTATTATACTCATATTCACATAACCTTTTATAGCGGTCATGTATTCTGACCATGCTTTTATATTTGCCGGATTAATAACTGCATAGTTTAAAGCTAATGAAAGAGACTCTAAAAAAGAATCACCAGCTATTAAATATAAATTTTCTGAGATATTTGGATTGTAACGGTACACAGGAACTTGATATGAAGTATTAGGTTTTCGGAAGTTTGAGTTTCCCTTTAAAAGCCAATCTATAAACCCAACTATATTTTTTCTAGTAGCTGAAGATTGTAGCCTCTGATTGATTTGGTATCCTTTTTTACCACCTCCAAGCAAAAATTGAGAGATATTTGCTTGAGGACACATATCAATAACTAAAACTTGGGTTTTTGGGTTTTTTTCAGCATAAAGTGTTGCAGCGTTAGAACAAAGCGTTGTTTTCCCAACACCGCCTTTATTGTTGTAGAAGGCATAAATACTAATAGTCATACGTAAGTTCCTCAAATAAAAATGGTTGAATTAGCCAAGTATAAAATAGCACGCAATACAGACGATCGGATCACTTTCACAAAAATACAACTAAAACGCGATCGCACCCCACAAAATCAACTCAAAGTTAACAAATGATAAAACTTAGACACAAAAAGGCTTTTCACCCATTCCCCAGTCCCTAGTCCCCAGTCCCTTGCTATATATCCCCATATCAACCCCAAAAAACCAATCCATCCGGCTTGTCCATAACCAAGCAAGGATGGCTTTGAGTAAACTGGGAATTAAATCTTGTAGTTCATTGTCCACAGGTGTATAGTCCGAATCGGGCAGATCCTTCGCGGAGGGTAAGCAGTGCAATGGGTTGTAATTTAACATGGTGGGTGCTTCGGCGTAGCCCGTTGTAGATATCGCAAACTTATAATATTGATGATATCTATCCACCTCTGACTTTTTCTTGCGATAATTCCCAAGGGGGACGCGCTCTCCACTGGTAAGTTAAAGGGGGATAGATGACACTCAAGCGGTTGGTTTTAATTTTTGTACTAACGCCGATAGCAGTTCTGTTGGCAGTTTCGGCTTTATTCGGTAGTTGGCAAGAACCTCAGTTCCAAAGTCGCCTAGAACTATACCAAACCAATATTGCTCTACAAGCCCAAGCTTGGCAATTAGAAGATAGCAACGATGACAATCTCAAAGCGATTCGGGAAGCGATACTTGGTGAGCAACCCCTGGAGGGCGCCACAAACCAGTATGAGGAGGCGCGTCAATCAGTTCAAGTTAATTTGGACAAAGTTAGTAACAAACTTGCACAATTACGCTCTCAACCTGAAATAACTCCCATACCTCCGAAACCTCTACCTGAGGTTCCTCCCACTACTAAAACCTCTAAACAGGGACAGCAACAGTTACAGCAGTCCCTCAAGCAATTACAAAAATTACTGGCCGAATTAGACCTGCGCCTGGGAATTTTACAAGCACAGCAAGGACAGACGGATACAGCCCTTAAGACTTGGAGCAAATTAGAACAACGCTCAAATATCAATCCAGAATTTGGAGAAACCGCCACTGTATTGAGTGGACTGTGGAGCAATCCTTCCCGTCTGCTCCCAAATGCTGAACAACCAATTCAAAAGAATTTAGAAGGTTGGTTTCGCTCTACTGCTTTGGTTCAGCTATACCAACTCCAGCAACGACAAGACGCTTTATCAGCAGTTAAAGCTGCACAACAAGAATCTGCAAGTCAAGCGGTAGTTAAATTAGCGGTTATTGGCACTATTCCCACCTTAGCAGCTTTAATTGGTCTAATACTACTGATTTTATTATTTGCTCAACGCTTGTTGAAAGGAAAAGCCTCGTTACTAGCTCAAAATGCTGATGTCCTTTGGTCAACACCTTGGGATGGTGAAACGGTTTTGCAGGTTTTTGTCATCGGCTTTTTCTTCATGGGGCAAATTTTTGTACCTTTAGTGCTATCGCTGCTCCCTATCCCGCGTCCCATCATTGATGTGCGACTTCAGGCTTTTTCTGTTTTAATTAGTTACTTACTGGTAGCATCAGGTGCGCTGTTAGTAATGTATTTCTCTCTCAAGCGCTTTTTTCCACTACCTGAATTTTGGTTTCGCTTTCGTTTTCAAGATAACTGGTTTTTGTGGGGACTGGGAGGCTATTGCGCGGCTTTACCTATAGTTGTGGTAGTATCTTTGATTAATCAACAGCTATGGCAAGGACAGGGTGGTAGTAATCCCCTGTTGCAACTAGCGTTGGAAAGCCGAGATGGTGTAGCACTTGGTATATTTTTTTTCACAGCAGCGATCGCAGCTCCATTTTTTGAAGAAATCCTATTTCGCGGCTTTTTGTTACCCTCTCTAACTCGTTACTTACCCGTGTGGGGATCGATTCTGATCAGCAGTTTGTTGTTTGCGATCGCTCACCTCAGCTTGTCGGAAATTCTGCCACTGACCGCATTGGGGATTGTGTTGGGGGTAGTCTACACGCGATCGCGTAACCTCTTCGCTCCTATGCTCCTCCACAGCCTCTGGAATAGTGGTACATTATTAAGTTTATTTGTTTTAGGTAGTAATTAATACCTTTTAATTACTGTTGTTTAAAACAAAAATATCTGCTTTTATCTCCATAGGTAAGAACAATTTACTAGTAATAATTGGTTATAAGCATAAATACTAGCTGAAAACCCAATTAATATAATGGCAAAAGTAAATCACAGAATGCTGTTAACATAAACAACAAACTATCTAGTTAAATTTATTATCATCCGGCTGATTTTAGCCAATAACGGGTCTAGTGATTGGTGTGATTGTCTTTCACGCCCACTGGAAGCTATCGGAAAAAAATCCGGAAATAATACTGATGGACTTGTAAAAAGTGGTGTAGCAGTTTTTGTTAATTCTTGAGGTTCATTCTTCTCAAGAGCAATGTTTTACCTGAAAATCTGCAAAACTGCCGCACCAGGGTTTGTGCTCATCAAATCCACCAAAAATTATTAAGGAGCGCCAGATTTTCCGGCTATGCCGCAAGACGTTTTAGCGTCTTCTCTAAAATAGAAGCACGCTAATTTTGGTTATTTGTCTTGAGGCTTACTTTTACTGAAAAAATTAAAAATTTATTTATTCAGCAAATACAGTTACTTGCTTTCATTACAATAAAGACTTTATTTTTATATCTGACTTATCAAGGAGCAGTACTTATATGGCAAATATTAACCCCAGTCACCCTACCAAACAACTTCTAGCTGGTTACTGTGGCATTATTCTTGGAGCATTTGGGGTTCATAAATTTATTCTAGGATATGCTCCACAAGGCTTTATCATGTTAGTGATTTCAGTAGTCGGGGGTTCTTTTAGCTACGGGGTTGCCTTTTTAATTATGTTACTTGTAGGTTTAATTGAAGGCATGATCTATTTGAATAAGTCCCCTGAAGAATTTGTAAATACCTACTTTGTAAATAAGCAGGGCTGGTTCTGAAAACTTATATCTCACACTTGGGTTACTCTGTAAAGTTATATATCTTGAGTGGATATTTGAAAAAAATTTGTCATTTGTAATGACAACTAATTAGTCGGACATTACATCATGACCTACTATATTCTCCGTTTGTATAACCTATTACAAACTGGAGAAATATATCTTTATTTTATTAACTCTCCTTGGGTAAACTTCTTTCTTGAGTAACTATTAATTAAAGTTATTGTGTATTCTGTACAGACTTATAGGTATAAATAGATATTTTGGCTAAAAAATTCTGAATTCTACTGGTATGCTAACTATCAAACGTAAACAGCTGATATGGATACTCTTCTTTTTGTTGGGCTTTGGCTATTTCAGCGCCATGTCTAATTTGGAAATTCACAATTTTTGGAAAAGCCTGATTGTCCTCATGCCAATGCAAGTGGTAGCTATTATCTATGTGACTTCTCTCCGCTGGAGCCGTCATTGACCCTCAGCGAGATCCGATAAATTAATAAATTTAATAGGGTTGACATACAGTCGTAGTTCCATATTTCGCCTACGCTCAAATTAGAGACGCTTTTAGTCAGGCGTTGAATTTCTGTAGCGAATCTAAACACAAGCCATGCAACTTGTTCCGAAAACTAAGCTAGCCCCAGAATTTGACCCAATCCTAGAGAAAATTATTCTCGATGTTGGGGGCATGAAGTGTGCTGGGTGTGTGAATGCAGTAGAGCGACAGCTAACCCAACATCCAGGAGTCAAGAGTGCCTGTGTGAACCTGGCCACAGAAGTAGCAGTTGTAGAGTCAGAAACTGGTGCGGTAGATGCAGATGCACTAGCACAACGATTAACAGCCGTTGGATTCCCGACTCAACCCCGAAAAGCTAAGGGCACAGTCGCAGGCGAGATATCTACCTTACCAGACCCAGCAGAACGACAACGCCGAGAAATGCGCTCTTCTGTTAGGCAGTTGGCGATCGCAGCAATGTTGCTGTTATTGTCGGGAAGTGGCCATTTTGGTAATCTTGGTAGCTCAGTGCTGCCACTGCTAAATAACATCTGGTTTCATTGTGGACTGGCAACAGTGGCGCTATTAATTCCTGGTCGCTCGATTTTAGTAGATGGCTGGCTGGGCTGGCGGCGAAATGCGCCTAACATGAACACCCTGGTGGGATTAGGAACGCTGACAGCTTACATTGCTAGTTTAATAGCCCTGCTCTTTCCCCAAATGGGTTGGGAATGCTTCTTTGACGAACCAGTAATGATGCTGGGCTTTATTCTTTTGGGAAGGACATTAGAGCAACAAGCTAGAGGTCGCGCCGCTGCTGCATTTAGGAAATTGCTAGCACTCCAGCCACTCTTAGCGCGATTGATTGCCAACCCAGAGAAAGTCGGAGTGGGATCTTCTAGTGTAGAGATTCCTGCTGAACAGGTGCGGGTTGGTGAATGGTTACAAGTGCTGCCAGGTGATAAAATCCCTGTCGATGGTGAAGTGGTAGTTGGTCAAACAACGGTCGATGAGTCAATGCTGACTGGGGAAGCCGTGCCAGCGATCAAGCAACCGGGAGATCCTGTGACCGGAGGGACACTAAACCAGTCAGGAGCGATCGCTATTCAGGCAACGCGGATTGGAAGTGATACAACTCTAGCTCAAATTGTCGCTTTAGTAGAAACCGCCCAAACTCGGAAAGCCCCGGTACAGAAATTAGCAGATACAGTAGCTGGTTACTTTACCTACGGGGTGCTGACAGCATCTGTATTAACATTTGTCTTTTGGTACTTTTTCGGTACTCACATCTGGACTGATGTCAGTATGTCTGGTGGTATGGAAATGATCAGCCACGCTGACCACTCCCCACTCCCAACTCCCCACTCCCCCCTATTAATCAGCTTAAAACTAGCGATCGCAGTTATGGTAGTCGCCTGTCCCTGTGCTTTGGGACTTGCCACACCAACAGCCATTCTTGTTGGGACTGCTATGGGCGCAGAACGCGGTCTGTTAATTAAAGGCGGCGATGTTTTGGAAAGAGTACACCAGTTAAATACTGTAGTCTTTGATAAAACTGGCACTCTGACCACGGGTAATCCTATAGTCACAGATTGTCTGTTAATTTCAGAAATGGGCAGTGGGAATCCCTACTCCCTGATCCAAATAGCAGCAGCCGTAGAAAGCGGTACTCACCACCCCCTAGCAAAAGCGATTCAGCAAGAAGCACAGCAGCAACAGTTATCTATTCCAGAAGCTGTGGACTTTCACACGGAACCGGGACTAGGGGTGTCTGCTCTGGTAGAGGGCACAGTTGTACTATTGGGTAACTGGGACTGGTTGAGTTGGCACGGCATTGCGATTAGCGAAACTGCACAACAGGTAGCACAGGATTTGGCAACAGATGGTAAAACAGTCGTTTGCGTAGCAGTTGGGGGAACTTTAGCCGGATTAATTGCTGTTTCTGATCCCCTCAGACCAGATGCCCAATCTACTGTAGACAAGTTGCGTGAGATGGGCTTACGGGTAATGCTGCTCAGTGGCGATCGCCTAGAAGCAGCTAGCGCCATAGCCAAACAACTAGGATTAGCTGGTGCTGATGTAATAGCGGGTGTCCCCCCAGCTAAAAAAGCAGCTGCAATCCAGTCTCTACAACAAGCAGGGACAAAAGCAAATCCTAATTCCTCACTCCAAACTCAGCACTCAGTAGTCGCAATGGTAGGAGATGGAATCAACGATGCTCCAGCTTTATCCCAAGCAGATGTAGGAATTGCTTTACACTCTGGGACAGATGTGGCAATGGAAACTGCTGAAATTGTCCTAATGCGCGATCGCTTAAACGATGTCGTCGAATCTATTCAGCTTAGTCGCGCCACTTTCAACAAAATCCGCCAAAATTTATTCTGGGCTTTTGCATATAATACAGTTGGCATTCCTTTAGCAGCCGGTGTTTTGTTCCCTAGTTTGGGTTTTGTCCTTAACCCATCTGGTGCTGCTGCCTTAATGGCTTTTAGCTCCGTTAGTGTCGTCACAAACTCAATATTATTACGGCGATTAGCTCATCACCCGTAGAATACTCTTTTGCACGTGAAATTTCCCAGCACAAATCTAGGTTATTCCCATCTCAAGTTAAACTGAGTCGCCCTGTCAGGGTTTTACGCAGCCCACAAAGCCCTTGAGACACTTCCCAAAGCTATCATAGCTACTGGAGTAGAACGGCCATGTTCTACTCTTTCAAGGTATTATGCAATTTTAAAGCTTATTTAGATCAGCACCACAGACTTATGGTGCGCGAGAATCGCAGGATACGATACTAAACAAATCTTGATTAATTACAGTTCCACCAATTTGTCAATGGCAGCAGAAACTAATGAAAACCATCTACTAATTATTGAAGACGATCAAGGTCGCAAAGAATTTTCTCTGGAGCAACCCGTCTACTCTATCGGTAGAGACCGCGAATGTAATATCCGTTTGATGTCGCAGTTTGTCTCCCGCCGCCATGCCACATTAGTGAGATTGCCACGAGAGCATAATAGTCATAGCTACTATTACCGAATTGTAGATGGCGATGCCAAAGGTAAGCCTAGTTCCAACGGTTTGATGATTAATGGACGTAAGATACCAGCCCACGATCTCAGAAATGAAGACGAGATCGTTTTTGGCCCTCAAGTCCGTGCCATTTATTACCTTTTAAAAAACACTCAGCGTTTGGGACAAACCGATTCGAGCGAGTACGACATTACACTAATAAACCCCGGTATGGCCGAGGATTTAGAAGATGTGGGAGATTAAATTCTAAAATACCAATCACAGTCTGAGACTCTCACGGCTTAAAGTCGTGGGAGTGTCAATTCAATGACTTACTAAAGCTATCCTGCAAGACTTTCAATCAAATGCCAATGGCGGCTACTTTCAATAGCCTGCTTGATGAATTCAAACATTTGTCGGCAGTAATTATCTAGTTGGAGTGGTAGTTCTTCATTTTTAATCACAATACTCATCCGGGTTTCTGTTTCAGTAGATTTTGATTTATCAATCAGTACTTCTACTGTGACCAATTTAGGAAAAGGAACATTGCCGGGAACTTCCCGAGCGATAATGTAATCACCCATGTGGTATTGAATATCCAACTGACAGTCCTGTAGAAGTTCTACAAGTAATGGCTGGAGATGGTCACTAGGAACAGAAACAATAAATGAACAGGTATAGCGAGCCATAATAGCCCCACGCCTTGCAACACTCCGTCCATCCTATAATACCGAAGCATCTAAACGGAAAGTGATTAAAAAGCAAAGTTTTTGAGTTTTAAGATCAGGCATTACCAGATATACAGTCATATCTCTTCTATTGAGAAGGAAAGTACCGTAAGCTGAAAGTTTGATCAAAAACTTTACAATAAAGGTTTGGCTGAGGTAGAAAATGAAAGTCGCAATTACTGGAGCAACAGGATTTGTTGGTAGTCGTTTAGTACAACGACTGCACGCAAAAGGTGATCAAATAGTAGTATTAGCTCGGAACACCGCCTTTGCTCAAAAGGTTTTTCCATCCGAGGCTTTTCCCAATCTAGAAATCGTTGCCTATACACCAAATGCATCTGGTTCTTGGCAAAGTGTCATTGCTAGTTGTGATGGCGTAGTTAATTTGGCAGGAGAACCTATTGCTGAAGGACGTTGGACACCGGAACGCAAACAAGAAATTCTCAATAGCCGGAAGTTAGGTACACAAAAATTAGTTGAAGCAATAGCCAACGCTAACCCCAAACCAACAGTATTAGTTAACGCTTCGGCTATTGGCTACTACGGCACTAGTGAAAGCGCAACCTTTGATGAAACAAGTCTATCTGGTAACGATTTTCTCGCCCAAGTCTGCCAAGCCTGGGAAACAGAAGCGAGAAAGGTAAAAGATGCTGGTGTACGGTTGGTAATTCTGCGTCTTGGGATTGTTCTGGGCAATGGTGGTGCTTTAGGTAAAATGATTCCGCCTTTCAAACTCTTCGCTGGTGGCCCCATTGGCAGTGGCCGGCAGTGGTTCTCTTGGATTCACGTAGACGATTTAGTTAACCTGATTCTGCAAGCTTTAACTAAACCGGAAATAGAAGGTGTATATAATGCCACTGCCCCTAACCCAGTCCGAATGGCAGATTTAAGCCAAACTTTGGGACGAGTGATGAATCGCCCTTCTTGGTTACCTGTTCCTGCTTTTGCGATCGAAGCTCTTTTAGGAGACGGAGCGATAGTAGTTTTAGAAGGTCAGCAAGTTCTACCCAAGCGCACCGAAGAAACAGGCTTTGAGTACAAATACCCGAATTTACAATCAGCATTAATACAAATTCTTACATAGAGTCAAAAGTCACAGTTCAAAGAGACTGGGTATCAGGTATTAGGTACTGGGGACTGGAAGAAGCAGGGGAGTTAGAAAGCTAACAATGCTCCATGCCCCATGCCCCATGCCCAATCCCTGAACTATTGACTAGAGAGAAATCTTCTTGAAACCCAACTGATAATACCGCTGAGAATGGCACCGCCCATAAGGATGCCAATCGCTGGGTTAAACACGGGTTGCCACAGTTTATGCCATAAATCCAAACCCAGGTTGACTCCTACAGCATCACCGATCGCAGCGATCGCTAACCAGACAAAGCCAAATAAAACCAAAAAAACATCTGCGACTAAAACCATGTTTAGCCAATTCAACAATTTATCTTTCATCTATCCTTTTGTCTAATTGCCCTAAATTTTACGACTGCTAACTAAGTGACGGGTAAGTTAGAAGTGAGGATTACCGACTTGAATTTAACTCCTAACCGGAGGCGGAGCGTCTCCGGCTCCGCTCCTAACTCCTCACTCCTCCAACAGCCAATTTTTGACTTTTATCAAACTCTGCCAATCTGGTTTTCTACTTAAACCGTCTTCAATACTGCTTTTTATTTCATCGCGCCATTCTGGGTTGACAAAAATTAGCTGTTGTGCTAAGTCAATGTGTTCTCGTAAACCTTTTTGACCTGTTTCCAGCATTGCTAAGGCGATATTTACTCTAGCCTGTGGGTCTTGTGGATTTAATTTGACTCCCTTCTGTGCAGCTTTGTAAGCCAAATTGGGTTTGTTATCGAGTAGATATAACCACGCTAAACAAATCCAAGCAGAACTAGTTTTAGGAGCGCGATCGCACACTTCTTTAAATACAGGGATTAAAGAATCTACTGCAACTCCAGCTTTATAGCGCTCTAAACCTGTATCAAACAGGGATTCAACTGTTTGAGTCATAGTAAATTAATCAATAGTCATTAGTTAATAGTCATTAGTCACGGCTTAATAGTCAATAGTTAAAAAACCTCTACTCTTGACTATGCCTTTATTGACCGGAGCTTTCGGAGTCTCCGGCTTTGGTCTTAACTAAACCCCAAATGACTTGCCGCAACCGCAAGTTTGGTTAGCATTGGGGTTAGTAAATTGGAAACCACCACCAATCATAGCATCACTGTAATCGAGCATTAGGCCGTAGAGATATAATAGACTCTTGCGATCGCTGACAATTTTGAAGCCATCATAGTCAAAGACTTCATCCTGAGGGGTGATCTTGCTAGTGTCTTCAAAGTCCATCATGTAAGACATCCCAGAACAGCCACCCTGACGAACTCCTACCCGTAAGCAGAAGTCTGTGCCTTGCTTGTCCCGGAGGGATTTTACCTGGTGCAATGCGGCTTCGCTCAACAGAATTCCGCGTTGTTGAGCCTGAATAGCTTGTGTCATCTGCTTTTTTAACTCCTTAATTAGTCTAAGCGTTACCCTGTATCGGCTTGTTAATGCCTGTGGGTTGGCCTTGGTGTTTTTGTATTCATTCTAGCGGCTTAGATGTCGTTAGATGCCAAATTGTAAACACTCCGTCAAAAGCAGCCAAAGATTTCTATTCTAGAATTGAGAGATTCAGTGTATTTATACATTCGGTATTTCTGAAGTTCAAGTTTTGCGGCAGCCTGAGAAGCAACTATCTTTCAGGTGCAGCCATAAAAATTTAATCCGAGGCTAGCTATCCCCAAAGTTTACTTCCAAATTGCTTCTTTTGATTAACTTATTCTATGACCAGCTTTAATCGCTCTACCAGTCGTCGCTTGAAGAAATTAACTCAAATTCCTTCTGTATGGGAGGGCGATCGCCGTCCGTTGTCATCACCAAACCAGCACTCAGACTCCGAGGAAAAGGGAGAATGCATTCTTTGGGTAGATTACTCCCAAGGTGTGGTTCGAGGAATGGACGTGGTAGCTTCAGATGTTGGACCAGAAGCAATAGTTCGTACCTTAATGCGAGCAATGGAGCATCCCCACAGTCCGGCAAGACCTGCTAGACCCCAAAGGATTGTAGTCAAAGATCGTGAGATCCAATTTTACCTGCGGGGGGTGCTGCAAGATTTAGATATTGCCATTGACTACGCACCAGAACTGCCTTTAATTGACGAACTGTTTCGCGGGTTCGCCGACATCCTTGACAGTCAAACCCCTGACTTACCCCCACAGTATGCCCAAATCTTGCGCGAGAAAGCATTTGCAATTTGGCAAGCAGCACCTTGGGAATTTTTGGAAGAACAACAAATTTTATCAATTGAGATTAATAAGTGGGATATTGGTACACTCTACGCCTCAGTCATGGGAATGCTGGGAATGGAGTATGGCATTTTGTTTTATCGCTCAGAAGAGTCTTTAAAACAGTTTCGCGCCGCAGTCTTAAAAGATGAAGAATCAACGGATCATCTAGAAGAAGCATTCCTCAAGCAAGATTGCCTGTTTCTCACCTTTGAGAGTACTGACGAAACTGATGAAGATGAAGACGAAGACGAAGACGAAGAAGCTGATTTGGCGGATCTGCCATTATCAGAAATTGACCCCACTTTTGGTAATATCCACCCTTTAGAAGGACTACGGTCTGTTTTGTATGAGGAAGAAGCACTTGTAATCTTCGTTGCGATCGAAAGCCTAAGCCGCTTTATTCGCGATCACCGTCGCCAACTTCATGGAGAAACCTTCCCCACCCTCAGCCGTCGCTATCGCATTTCTCTGCCGCAGTCGGAAGAATCAATTAAATCAGTGGCTGTTACAGTCTCTACCATGCCGCAGTTAGCAGCAGAATTAGAGGAAATGGCTGGCTTTGATGTCGAAGAACAGGAGATTGGGAACCAAGGTTCCCCGACTTTCCAATCATTGCAAGATGACTTGATACCGGAAGATTCTTTCCTCAGCTTAGGTGTAGTGTCCTGGGAAATGTTGGAGTACCTGCGAAAGGGGGTCAGCTACCATAAGGCTGGTGAAATCAAACAAGTGGGTGATGGTTTACCAGTGATTTTAATTCAAACTTCTCGCCCCAAGGCTAAAATTGTAATTGAAAGGATTGAAGCAACAGGTGGACTAACAGCAATTTGCTTTAATCCAGGTGCCGACTCCTTCGATGGTGATCGCTACGACCTCGGTTTATTGCAAACTAAAAATGGCGAATTATTCCTATTCGGTGAATTTTTAGATGAAGATCCTATTCATGTAGAAGCCCGGGAAAAATGGAATCAGCGGTGTAAAAATACTTTGGGCTACTGTGGCTTAATCATTGCCAAAGGACTAACAGGAGCTTCTCGTGGCAATCCTCAATTACGAGATATGATGGCTTTGTTTGAAGCGCGATCGCTTTCACCTAAAGATTTAGGTATTGGCACTCTCCAACTCATGCCCCAACTTAAATTTGAATAGTTGCATGAATTGCCGCAATCTTGAATCTCAAATTGTGGTTATGAGAAACTAAGTTGATGTGCATTTCATTTGTATATTGAGCAAACTCAGTACTGAGGAGCAAGTGGCATTACTGTGTCGTCAGTAAACTGAATACTTAGTACTGTTGCACCTAGAGGATAGATTTAGTAATCAAAAACCTGACCCCCCAGCCCCTTGTAGGGTTGGGGGAGCTAAACTCCCCTCTTTGCTTGCCTAACGGCAGGCTGACGCCAAGATCGAGGGGTTGGGGAAGAGGTTCTTCCAGGATTTCTGAATTGGTGTTTTAATACATGCTCTGCACGGCAGTCTTTTAACTGGAGCTGACCGAAAGGTCTCCGACTTTACTCACAACTCAGCACTTTTTATCTTTATTTATCCGCGTACCTCTTAAAGCGCGGCACTTTGCTATCCACATTCATGTATATGTCAACGCCAATAGATGACTAATGATTAAAAGTTAACTTTACTTAAATTTCATGAAGTATCTGTATTCTCATAGTTTTCCAGTAATTTAATTTGAGATTTTTTAGTATAAATCAGTACAAATTACCAGATAATTATTTACGAAATCCAGTTTAATCAAACCTAGCCGATACACTTCAATATCAAAATCTTTTTTTTAACAAGTTTTTGAGCTTAGGATCTTGTTATGTATCAATATCATTAAGCAAAAGCTCAGGTAAGAGATTTTTCTTTGTAATTTTTTTATAAAGCGTAAAATTTATCTCATTTAGTATCTAAATAAAGTTTATTTAAAGCATAGAAATCATAGCTATAATAAATAGACTACCCAAAAATATTCAAATAGACCATTGTTTTTACAAGGATAATTACTAAAAAGTAATGGTAGAAATTTAAAACTTTTTTGGTAGGAGTTTTTTCTTGGTTTAAGATATGAAAAAGCTGTTAACTGTTGAATCTTTATCACATTAATCGGAAAAAATGATTCGGATAACCTGCTGATAAATCAATATTCTAAATGCCAAAAACATTGCTGAATTTAACATAAACTATATAGTTTGATGCAGGAGAAAACACATCTAAAATTTCATCATTTCTCTACAATGAGTTAGTGTAAACGCATGAAATAAAACTAAAATATTCTTCTCAGCAACATTCAAATAACATCATATTTATTTTGAGGTCATTCGTCTGTGTAAAATTACAGATAATGCTGTTAAATTTTATCATAAAATTTGGCTATTTACACCCAGTAAACTGAGTCTTGTCCCCTTTTTTGTGCCTACTATATTGGCACGGAAAAGCAATCAGCTTGATCGAGGGGAGCCAAAATTTATAACCGTTCACGTGGCTTTGAATTTCTTGGTTACATTAATGGGGCAGATGGGTATTTGTTATAAAGCGATCGCTTATCTGCCTACTTTTAAGTGATTATTTGCGACCTCTATAGACCATTAAAACCCGCCTGTAAGCCAGCATTTCAGCATGATCGTAATTCTACAGCTTTATTTTCTGGTGTCATACCAGATGTTCCCTCAAAGCAGGTTTGGCAAACTTGGTTAACACAGAAGGTCAAATGCTTTCGATAAAGAATAATTTTGTAAATCTTGATTGAGTCAAAAGTAGATGTCTCAAATTCATTTATAAAATTTCTTTGTCAGGCTTTACTTATGCTGTTATTGGGATTATCAGCTTCAAAAGCAGCTATGTGCTGTTTATCTTGTCAAAATAGTAACAAAGAAAGTGTAGTTTTTTGATTTTTTTAGGAAATGATGAATACTTTGACAAAACGAACATTTTTAATATTAATGGTATTACTTGTTTCCGGCGACAAACTCTGATATTGTTATCGGTTCCCTCATTACTTGGACTCTTCCGAAAATACTAAATAGATACAGCAGATAGCAGCATGACAATGACAAATAAAAAATGGGCCGTAAAACGCATAACAGTCAATCTCGCAACACAGGAAGCCGAAAAACTAGATAAATATTGTCAACAAACAGGTAGACCTGCAACCGATGTGATTCGCGAACTGATTAGAAGTTTGCCGATCTCCGACGATAACAAAGATGTAAACAGGTAAGAAGATGCTTTTACGATTTACCAGATAACTGCTTTACCACAAAAAAATAGCTATGATACTTTTTTGAGTTTGCCATGATGGACAAGGTTTGTCTAGCCGATACAGACGCGATTTTTCTCGCGTCTAGTCATTTACGGGGATTAAACAGGAGTGATCAAAGAGGTTTTAGTATCGATGTTGCCATGCCTTGATAGACTGGTGGAGTTGATATTAAGTAGCAAATTCCGACACCAACCCAGTTACAATCTGTAAAGAAACTGAAAAGGAACGACGGAATGCGCGTTGCAATCGTAGGTGCGGGACTGGCTGGGCTAGCAACCGCAGTATATCTAGCGGATGCTGGTTGTGAAGTAGAGATTTTTGAGTCTCGTCCGTTTGTGGGTGGTAAAGTTGGCAGTTGGGTTGATGGAGAAGGCAACCATCTAGAAATGGGGTTGCATGTATTTTTCGGCTGCTACTACCAACTATTTGACTTGATGAAGAAAGTGGGGGTGTTAGAAAACTTACGCCTCAAGGAACATACCCACACTTTTATTAACAAAGGGGGGCGCACTGGTGCTTTGGATTTTCGTTTCCTTACAGGTGCGCCTTTCAATGGCTTAAAGGCATTTTTCACTACTTCTCAACTATCGTTGCAGGATAAATTGCAAAATGCGATCGCTTTGGGTACTAGTCCCATAGTTCGCGGATTGGTAGACTTTAACGGAGCGATGAAAACCATCCGCAAATTAGATAAAATTAGCTTTGCCGACTGGTTCCGTAGTCACGGTGGGAGTAATGGCAGCATCAAACGTATGTGGAACCCCATTGCTTATGCATTGGGATTTATTGATTGCGAAAATATGTCTGCCCGTTGTATGTTAACGATATTCCAGCTATTTGCAGTCAGAACTGAAGCTTCAGTTTTGCGAATGCTGGAAGGTTCTCCGCATGAGTATTTGCACAAGCCCATTCTGGAGTATTTAGAAGTTAGAGGCACCAAAGTTTACACGCGTCGGCAAGTTCGGGAAATTCAGTTTACTGAGTTAGAGGAACAAACCCGCGTCACTGGTATAGTAGTTGCCCAAGGTGATAGAGTAGAGACTATTACTGCTGATGCTTACGTTTTTGCCTGTGATGTTCCAGGAATTCAACGCATTCTACCCCACGAGTGGCGTAAGTGGTCAGAATTTGACAATATTTACAGACTGGATGCAGTGCCAGTGGCAACAGTGCAGTTACGCTTTGATGGTTGGGTAACAGAACTGAATGATGGAGAGCAACGTAAACAGCTTTTGCACGCGGCTGGAATAGATAATTTACTGTACACAGCCGATGCTGATTTTTCTTGTTTTGCTGATTTAGCTTTGACTAGCCCTGCGGATTATTATCGCCCAGGACAGGGATCTTTGTTACAGCTAGTGCTGACACCGGGAGATCCGTTTATTGCACAAAGTAATGAAGCGATCGCACATCATGTCCTCAAGCAAGTCCATGAACTGTTTCCCTCGTCGCGGGAGCTAAATATGACTTGGTATAGTGTGGTAAAACTTGCTCAGTCTCTCTACCGAGAAGCGCCAGGGATGGATGCGTACCGTCCTAACCAAAAAACACCAGTAGATAATTTCTTCCTTGCAGGGAGTTATACTCAGCAAGACTATATCGACAGCATGGAAGGTGCTACTATTTCTGGACGGCGGGCGGCAAAAGTGATTTTGGAAAGTTTGAAGAAATAACTAACCGCAAAAGACGCAAAGGAAGAAGAGAAAATGTCAGATTGGTTAGAGCATACTGTACAGGTAGAGGTGGAAGTTCCTATAGATTTAGTATGGAGCCTCTGGTCTGATTTGGAGCAAATGCCCCGGTGGATGAAGTGGATTGATTCGGTGAAAATTCCGCCAGATAATCCAGATATATCTCTTTGGAAATTAAAGACGGGCAGTTTAGAATTTACTTGGAAATCCCGAATTCTCAAAGTTATTCCCAACCAAATTATCCAATGGGAATCTATTGATGGTTTGCCGAATCAGGGAGCGATTCGCTTTTACGATCGCCAGAATAGTAGCATTGTCAAAATGACCATTTCCTACGCTATCCCCGGCATAATTGGCAAAATTATGGATAACTTATTTTTGGGGCGGATAGTTGAATCAACGATTCAAGCTGATTTGGAAAGGTTTAAAGAATACGCGCTGAATATTAAAGCTAATTGATATATATAGCAAAAACAGGCAGTAGGAAACAATCTGTAAAAGTTTCTTGCTGTCTGATGGGAAAATATATATGGATTTGTTAAGGGTCTGAATACTTTTAATGGTTAATACTACACTGGAAAACAGTGTTTACATTTATTGAGTGTATAATTTCCAATAAATTCATTGGTGTCATGCCAGTAGAGCGGGATTTCTGTACCGTCGAGACAATGGTAAATTGGGCTATCATCGTCTAAATTATAAATACCCCAGAACTCTTCTAAATTTGCGTATGCAAGGTTGTGAGGCCCACGGAAATTACTTAGACCAACGAGATGTAATTCCCCGCTTACTGGATTGAGGATGTAGTTGTAGCCATCATTTACAAAGTCTTGATATTGCTGTATATTTCTTGATAATCTAGTTCTTGCAATTCTAGGTCTTATAATGTTTGCAACTCTTGGATTTGACATATTAACTATTGCCTCTGCTTACTAAAAAATTTTTAGTCTTTAACTATAAAAATTCTCTAAATTTAAAACAACAGTAATAACACCTAAAAATTTTATTGAAATCTAAATAAACTCCCAGCGTGCAAATTGTACAGCATTAGTCACCAGCTACTAAGGTGCGTTAGGTGCAGCATTAGTTCTCACCTAGTAAATTGCGTTAACGCACCCTACTTACTGTTGGTTCTGGAAGTGGATCACCTACAGCTTCGTAAGCAATAATTAGAGAGTCTAAGGCTTCAATTCCATTTGCCACAGCCAACTCGTAAGTATCCCCATGAGTCCGCGAGCGTTGTCCTGGAAAATCAGGGAATCCTACTAAGAAGCAATCATCTTCCTCAGACCACTGAATTACCATTTGGTATTTAAGCTTACTCATCTTGTTTCTTCTTTTCTACTTGTTTATCTTACCTTTTGAACTTAGAGGGTTAAACAACTACCAAGTTGGATCGCTAAACAAATTAATCGTCAATTCCTCTCGTGGGGGTACTGCGGTGATACAAGCGCGAATAACCTCTCCATCCTCTAATTCCACAGTACAAGCGTGACAAGACCCCATGAGACAACCAATGGGAATAAATACCCCAGCCCGGTCTGCTACATCTAAGAGGGCTTCTCCCACCTCGGCATCTACTGTGACATCATCTGGTAAAAAACGGACACGAACAATCATCAATGTTACGCATTTAATTTAGTTTTAACTCGTAAAGATTGTTTTTTGTCATTGGTCATTAGTTTTTTATAAAGACAAATGACAAATAACGAGTTTAATGAAAAAATGTGCAATTTTTATGCACCTTAGCTTAAGACAAAAATGGAGTTAAGTCTAAATGGCTTTCAACTTCAGTAGCTAAGGAATCCAAAATCTGCTCTCGCTGTTCCCGATAGTTAGCAACACCGGTAGGCAAAGATTTTAAACCCCGTTGTTGACGGAGGCGATTTAACCAAGCCCGTCGCCAAGGGCCATTGTCAAAAAGCCCGTGGAGGTAACTTCCCCACACCGATTGACAACTATCCACTAACCCTAAATTAATATCGTCAAATAGGGCATGGTAGGATTGGGGATCTATCCCTTGCTGTTCGATGCGCGATCGCCCTTGGTGAATTTCAAAGCCATTGACTGGCAAGCCCTGTTGTGGATAATTTGAGCTAACTTGGCGCTGGCGGGCGATTTTTTGTCCTGTAATTACTGTTCTGATTGGTAAAAGATTTAACCCCTGATACCTCCCAGCTTGCCCCTCTATCCCTTCTGGATCAGCGATGATTTGACCGAGCATTTGATAGCCGCCGCAGATACCTAAAACTGTTCCTCCAGAGGCGGCATAGTGTTGGATAGCCTCTGCCATACCGCTTTTTTGCAGCAGTAGCAAATCAGCAATTGTGGTTTTTGTACCTGGGAGAATCACGGCATCTGGATGTCCTAAATCTTGCTTAGGACTGAGGTATTTTACTGAAACTGTGCTTTCTGATTCCAGAGGGTCAAAGTCGGTGAAGTTGGCAATTCTTGGTAAGCGGATGACGGCAATGTTAAGGTCAGCTTGGGCTTTATGCGATTCACGTTCTAGCAAATCAAGAGAGTCTTCTGCTGGAAACACTTCTTGTAAGTAGGGTATAACACCGATAACAGGGATACCTGTACGTTCTTCTAACCATTTTATCCCCGGATCTAAAAGCGATCGCTGTCCTCGAAACTTGTTAATTACTACACCCTTAATTAAGGCGCGTTCATCCGGTTCCAATAACTCTAGGGTTCCTATTACATGGGCAAAAGCACCACCCCGATCAATATCAACTACTAACATGGTTGGCGCATTCAAATATTTTGCTACCCGCATATTAGTTAAGTCTCGGTGCTTAAGGTTAATCTCTGCTGGGCTACCAGCGCCTTCACAAACCACCAAGTCAAATTCTGTTCCTAAATGCTGTAGCGATTCTTCAATTGTCCGCCACCCCAGGTCAAAATATTGCTCGTAGTAATCTGAGGCACTCACTTTACCTACAGACCTACCTTTGATAATTACTTGGGAAGTCATATCCCCTTGAGGTTTGAGTAAAATTGGGTTCATTTCTACCCAAGGCACAACTCCCGCCGCCCAAGCTTGTACTGCTTGGGCATAGCCAATTTCTCCACCACTAGCAGTGACATAAGCATTTAAAGCCATATTTTGACCTTTAAAAGGAGTCACCCGCCAGCCACGCCGCGACAGAATGCGACAAATAGCTGTAGTTAAAAGTGATTTCCCTGCATGGGATGTTGTCCCCACCACCATAATTGATTTCATAATTGCTATCACTTAGTTTTTAAAGATACAGGGCTAACTTTTAGGAGGGAAGAAGACACAAGGAAACGCGGACACGGAGAGAGAATTTGATAATTTATTGGCGTCAGAGCGTCTCTTCCTCTCTCTGTCTCGCTTTTTTACTCCCTATCAGCCCGATCACAAATTTCAATTAGATGATTATGGTAAAGACTTCATGAATCGGTGTGATGTTTCCGTATATATTGTTCCCTTTGATTCCCTAATCCTAACTCTTTGGTTTTTTATTCTAAAAGGGTATCCGTAACCAACGAATCACAGCATCGGATAAACGATCGCCCCATGAAGGAATCCGCCAATTTTTTCCCTGGTATTGTTCTACTAACTGGCGACCCAAAGGAGTCAGGCGAAAACTATCTGTAATCCCCTGACCATCGACTTCTCGCCGCAATACACCCACTTGGATCAGCCAGCCCAAGGCGTTGTCACATGCTAATTCTGACAAAGGGCGCTTAGTATAACCTTGCTTTAGTCCATTTTCTAGAGCGATCGCGGCTACTGACACACTCTGGTGTACCATCACTTCAAATAAAGATAGATTAAAAGGTGAACACACTAGCGATCGCTCGGCTCTTTCTACTG
Organism: Nostoc sp.; assembly: GCF_036919595.1. Lineage (GTDB taxonomy): Bacteria > Cyanobacteriota > Cyanobacteriia > Cyanobacteriales > Nostocaceae > Nostoc. The sequence continues at coordinate 45,402 of NZ_JBALCO010000141.1, forward strand.
TGCTTCGAGGATAGACAAAAATATTTGGGTTTTGGGAATCAACAGCAGGCATTGTGTATGGGGAGAAATTTTTCTTCTAAGAAAGATTAATTTCAGAATATATTTTTTCTTGTATCAGCTACCTGATTTAACCAAAATTAGTTTTCTCAAGTATAGTTATGCTATTTTTCAGTAATTATATTTAATCATTATAAATTAATGTAAAATTTCAAGTGCATCAACAATCTGAAACAGGAAAGGTTAATTATGCCTCTAGCAGTTGGTACGGATGCACCTGCATTTACCGCCAAAGATACAAACGGCAACACAGTCTCGTCATCTGATTTCACCGGCAAGACGGTCGTTTTATATTTTTACCCCAAAGATGACACGCCCGGCTGCACCAAACAAGCCTGTAGTTTTCGGGATGCCCAATCTCAATATCAAGGTAAAGATGTTGTAATTTTGGGAGTAAGTGCTGATGATGAAGTCTCCCATCAGGCATTCACCCAAAAATATAATTTGAATTTTCCCCTACTAGCTGACAGCGACAAATCTCTCATCAAAGCTTTCGATGTGGATGGTGGCGGTTATGCCAAGCGCGTCACTTACGTAATTGACCCCAGCGGCAAAATTACCCATGTTGACGCTAATGTAAATACCACCACCCATGCTAGCGATATTTTAGCTGCACTTGGGCTGTAGTTTTTTTACCTGATAACTAAGGATTTTTTAAATAGTTTCAGCCCCAAGCTTTTAAAGCTTGGGGTTCTTTGTTTGAATTCAGTTACCTGATGGTGGTGTAACTGATCGTGGTGTAATCACTGGTTGTGTAACCGCTGGCAAACCGGGGGTTGCTTGTTGTTGACCTTGAATTAGTCTTTGTTGCCTTGCTTTAAAGGCTGCTGCGGCTGAGTTTAGTTGTTCGTTCTGTTGGTTAGAATCCCAATTGAGAGTCCCGAAATTTGCCCGATGAATCAGGTCAAACATGTTGAAATTGTCTGAGTTTGAACGGGAGAACGGATCGGTATTTTGGTCTGTTGTAGTAGTACTGGGAAAAGCATCCGTTGGGCTGCTGATTTGAGCCGAACTTGGTTGAGCCATCAGCAAGGAAGCAAAGCTAATTCCTGCCGCAGTAGCCACAAAGAGTCTAGGAATTTGTAAAAATGGTTTTTTCATGGGGTTTTTACCCTAAAATTTCTCTATTTTATCTTAAGCAAGAGTCCGACGCAGTTGGGGTTGAATACTCACTAAGGCGACTACGGCAAAGCCAAACAACACCAGTAACGCTCCCCCAAAGGTAACATCGCCCCAAGGAGCCTGCATGACTACACTACCTAGTCCCCAATTACTGTGGAGATATAGATAGCGAATTGGTTCGATCGCATAGCTGAGAGGATTCAGAGTAGCCACAACCTGCAACCATTGAGGCATGAAGGATAGAGGAGCCAAAGCAGTACTAGCAAACAATAATGGAAGGTTAGTGACAAAAATCACTGCAATCAATTCAATGTGTCCGGGTAGAGCAAAAGCTAAACCAAGTGAGATGGCTGTCACACCCAAAGCTAAGAGCAAGACAATTAAAGCGATCGCACTTAAACCAATTATATTTGGTAGTCCAGCGCCCAAAAACGCTGCTGCCGCTACAATCACCGCTGCTTGCAGCAAACTTTGGCTGATGATAAATATTGCCGAAGCAAAGACAATGGAAAACCGCGATGCTAACGGTGCTACCAGTAAACGATTCAAAAAGCCAAACTCGCGGTCAAACATCACGGGTAAACCAGCATTCAGCGCCCCAGCAAAGGCTGTAAACACAATTATGCCGGCAGCCAAAAATTGACCATAATTTGTTGTATTGCCAAATATACCTTTAGGAGCATTTTGGAATAAAGCACCAAATAGCAATAACCACATTACTGGCTGAATAATTCCGGCAACCAATGTAGAGGGACGGCGTTGCAACTGAATAAACAAGCGACGAGTTAAAGCCAACGTCTCTTGTATCAATTCACCGAAAAAGTTAGGTGCAGCATTAGCCTCAACTTGCGGCGATGCTAGCGGCTGCCAATTTAGATCAGATTTAGGAGTAACGCTCATAGCAATTTTGGATTTTGGATTGGGGATTTTGGATTGGGGATTGGGGATTGGAGATTGGGGATTGGGGATCAGCAAAACTCTTTCCCAATACCCAGTCCCCAGTCCCTAGTCCCCAGCCCCTATCTCATATTCTGCTTTTTCTCAGCCTTAGGATCGCGGGTGGCAACTGCTGCGAGTTCTGCATCCATCAGTGTACGTCCTGTAGCGGCGAGGTAAACGTCATCGAGGCTGGGGCGAGATTGGGCAATGCCAAAAATTGGCAAGCCAGCGGTATTCAGCGCTTGCTGTATGTTAATCAGAACATCATTCTGTGGTGTCACCACCAAGTTGAGAGAATTACCTTGAGCGCTGTTGATGATGACTTCTTGCACAAATGGCAAGGGTTGCAAGAGGTTTCTAGCAATTTCGGCTTCCTGAATGGGGGAAAACTCGCGGATTCGCAAGGTGATGCGATCGCCCCCTACTTTATCTTTTAATTGTGAAGGTGTACCAGCGGCGATCACAACGCCCCGATCTATAATTGCCACGCGATCGGCTAGGGCGTCAATTTCTTCTAGATAATGGCTGGTAATTACTACCGTTGTCCCAGAGGCGCGTAATTTTCGCAGGAAATCCCACACCACAAAACGAGTTTCTATGTCAAGTCCCACAGTTGGCTCATCCAACACCAAAACATCGGGTGCATGGAGCAATCCAGCAGCCAAGTCTAGGCGCTTGCGTAAACCGCCAGAGTAGGTTCCTGTTTTTTTATTAGCGTATTCTTGTAAACCGAGTAAATCTAATACCGTCTCAATGCGCTGTTTGGCGATCGCGCCTGAAAGGTGATAAAGTGCTGCTTGCAATTGCAGCAGTTCTTTTCCAGTCAACACCTTATCTATAGCGACTTCCTGAGCTACATAGCCTAGTCGTTGTCTTGCCACTCTCGGATTATCTAACACAGAGATGCCAGATACTTCGATTTTGCCAGCATCCGGTGTGGTAAGTGTACACAAAGCACGCAAGGTAGTAGTTTTACCAGCACCGTTAGGGCCAAGTAAACCAAAGATTTCTCCTGATTCTACCTGAAAGGAAACATCCTGGACGGCGACCACTGTACCGTAGCGTTTTTGCAGATTTTGAATTAAAACGGCGGGAGCCATGACAGCTTATCCCCAACTATACAAATCTCAATAAAGTCTATCTTTATTGTAGAAGGTAGGGAGCAAGTAAATAGCGCATGAGCGAAATATATGTAAACAAGTTCGTCTCATGCGCTATGCTGCCAGAAAGTTATGATTATTCTGGGCAAGTTGCTTGATTGCGTTTGTGGCGAAATAAACCAAATACTACAGCAAATAATCCTAAACCTGGAAGATTTGCAGGCTCTGGAACTTGAGTCCGGATGGCAGGCGGAGTGTAGTACTTAGCTGGGACATCCGGCAGATCGCCATTAAACAGATAGTTGTGAGACTCCCCATTTCCTGTCAAAGAAGCTACCACCACGTTGCCGTTAACTTGACCATTATTAAAATTGAAATTAGCTAAAGGAGCAAGAATACTACCCAGTATGCTAATCCCACTGGCAGTTATGTTTGTCGCTTCATAGAAGTTGTAGATCACCTTTTGTTGATCTGTGCCAGCGATATTGAACCCAAAGTTTTGCAGCGACACATCCTTACCGCTGATATTGACTACAACAGTCGAATTTGCATCCGCACTGATTCCAAAAGAGTTTGTCTTGGAGACAGATGATCCGGCAACATTAAAAACATTGAAGGCAGTACCACTGCCACTAAGGTTAATAGCACCCCAAGATTGAACTGTTGTTTTACCAGTAGGAGTTAAGGTTGCCAAATATTGAGATAGCCCTCCCAATTGTTTCCCTGCTTCATTGAAGTCGATGGGTTTACCCTTGCTGAGAGTTCCCTGTGGAATTCCCTCATTGCTGGATACATTGGCGGTACCTCCGTAAATAGCATTACCGTGGTAGACTTGGCCGCTGCTCAGAGTTAAGTTTTGTCCAGCTACTACTACGTTGCCGCTATTGCCAGAAAGTTTGCTTCCGAGTCCGCCGACGAAATTCACGTTACCGCCAGCAGCAAGTTTTCCTTCAATATCTGTATATTGTTGAGAGATATCTCCTAAGACAAATACATTGTAATCAGAGGCAGCGCCTAACTCAACTGCATTCGCTCTTGCTGAGAAACCCAGCGCTAGTGTGACTAAAATTGGAGCTGCTACTACTCCCCAAACATAATAAGTTTTTAATTTCATGTTCTGATTTATGATTTATCAACATCATCCTATGGGTATAAATTAAAGATGGCATTAGTCTGCTAGCTATTTTCATTGAATTTTTATCCTGGATATAATTCGTGTATATTTTTACCTTAATTAACCATTTAGCCGCACATTTACTGTTGACTATATCAATTAATTTTTTATCAACAAGAACTCAGTAATTATGAGTTAGGACGTTATTTCACAACTTTCAAAGTTTTGAGGCTAGTATCAGCAGAACCACTGATAAATCCCCCCATTGCCTGGATTTGTTGTAGGTAATCAAGGACAGGTTTAGTGATTATTTCTCCCGGCATTAACACAGGAATTCCTGGGGGATAGGGACAGATGATTTCTGCACAGATGCGATCGCTTGTCTGTATCAAAGGTAGTATTTCACTGACAGCAAAAAAAGCTTCGCGAGGAGAGAAATGTAATGCCGGACTTAGTGTACTAACAAAATCCTGCCAAAGATGGCTTTTAACATTCAAGTTAGTTCGGCGATATTCTTTGGCAAGAGTGGTAAAACCTTGCACTAATTGCTCAATATCAGCTGGGATGTTGCCTAAACTAATGATTAAAGTAAGATGTTGCAGTGAGGCGAATTCAGCAATGACAGCAAATTTTTCATCGAGAATTTCATCTGCTTCAAATCCGGTCAAGCCTAAACTAGAAACAGTGACAGTTAGTCGCGTTTTATCTAAAGCCACAAAGCCGGGAGATCCCTCCAGCCCTACGGACAGTCGCCTCAATGGCGAAAACCTCTGCACGGTACTGTCCTCCCCTTTATAAGCAGGGCTAGGAATCTCTAAGATAGATAATCCAGGAATTTGACTGATTTTTGTTCTAGCTTCATCTGCAAGTTGTAAAGTGCGAGACATCAGCATTTTTCCGTAGAGTGCCATTTGCTGACGCGCTGCATCTAAAGAAGCTAAAAGTAAATAACTAGGACTGGTAGATTGTACCAATTGCAAAGCTTTACTGATGCGATCGCAATCTATCCTATTACCTTGAACGTGCAACATCGATGCCTGTGTCATCGCACCGAGTACTTTGTGGATGGATTGTACAGTTAAATCAGCACCTGCGGCTAAGGCTGAAGTGGGTAATTCTGGATGAAAGGCAAAGTGGGCGCCGTGTGCCTCATCTACAAGTAGAGGGATATTATATTGATGTGTGATGTTGGTGATCGCACTCAAATCTCCGCAAACGCCGTAATATGTTGGGTAAACTGTCAACACTGCTTTAGCGTCTGGATGTTGTTGGAGTGCAGATTGTAGGGTATTGGGCGTGATGCTATGGGCAATATCTAAAACTGGATCGTATTCAGGATTGAGAAAAATTGGTATTGCACCAGAGAGAATTAAACCAGCGATCGCAGAAGAATGTACATTGCGAGGCAGAATGATTTTATCACCTGTGCCACATGTAGCGAGAATTGCCGCTTCAATCCCACAAGTAGAACCATTGACAAGAAACCATGTTTGCAAAGCACCAAATGCCTCAGCCGCTAGTTGTTGTGCTTCTTGAATAACGCCTTGGGGTGCAAAGAGATTATCTAAATCTGCTAATTCGGTTAAATCAGCGCGAAAGACGGCTTTGCCAAGTAAGTCAGCCAAGGGTTGAGAAATTCCCTCACCTTGTTTATGTCCTGGGGTGTAAAAAGGCGCATGGTATCTTGCTGAATTGGCTTTTAAAGCATCTAATAAGGGTGTTTGGTTTTGATTGAGCATTTAAATAAAATAAACCGTTAATGATAAAATTTGAAATCTGTTAGGGCATATTCATATACCATGAAATTACCCAACGGCGAACAAGCAGAGATTTCTGTGCAAAAGCTCATAGGTTATTGTCTAAATTCAGAACATCCGAGTGGGAAACTTGCTGATACTCAAGGCTCTGAATATGCAATAGCGGCTTTAAGAGCAGATGAAATCTTAGTTTTACATTATGATTTGGCAATTGCCTAAATTTTTACCTGAATGCTATGCTTGCGTTAAAATTCGTAAGTCCTGCGTGGCTAACTAGATGAGGCCTTATCGTCAAATCCCGATCTTTGAGTGTGGTGAACCGCTAGTGAAGATTCCTTTAGAATTGTTTGCGGTGGAATCTCCCCATCCTTATGAAAAGTTAGGTGCGCCTTATGGTGAACATTCCCCTTATTATCTCCGTCAAAGCGTTATTGAAAATTTGATCCAAGCGCAAAATTCTCTTGAACTGCTGCATCACTTGTGGCGTATCCAAATCTTTGATGCCTATCGCCCGATCGCAGTCCAGCAGTTTATGGTAGATTACAGCTTCGCGCAAGCAGTTAGGGAAAGGGGACTGACTAAGGTGGAGTTATCGCCAAACCAACGCCAAGAGATTTGGGAAGCGGTTTATGAAATTTGGGCTGTACCGAGTTTGGATGAAAAAACTCCCCCTCCTCACAGTACAGGTGCGGCGGTGGATGTGACGCTAGTAGATCATGCAGGGCAAATAGTAAATATGGGTTCGCCGATTGATGAAATGTCCGAGCGATCGCATCCCGATTATTATGCCAATAGTGAACAGGCACAAGCGCAAAAGTATCATGCTCACCGTCAGCTGTTGCGAGATGTAATGTTAAAAGCCGGCTTTCAACGTAATCCCAGAGAGTGGTGGCATTTTTCTGTTGGCGATCAAATGTGGGCTTGGCTGAATAATCAATCCAATCCAGCCAATCCTGTCACAGCACGTTATGGGCGTCTTGCACAGATGCGTTATGCATTTTGAGGATTTTGCTCCTTTAACTCGTCCGTGGTGTAAGTACCAATGGGAGTCCAAACTAGATAAGGAAGGAGTAATAACGCCGCTAGTCCAGAAATTAGCAAAACGCAGATTGCAAGGATAACGGCTGAAATTAAACCTGTTAGCCCAAGAATTTCCCCAATTTTGAGACTGCGAAACCTCAGCATTACAGGTATGTAGGCGACGGTGATAATTTCCACTAAGACGTACAAAGCCATTAGTAGCCAAGTAATTAGGCTTCCTGGGCTTTTTTCCCAGACAATATAAGCTGAAGCTGCACCGCAAATAAAAATCACAGTCCAGATCAGCGGAATCAACGGCTCAAAAACTAGCCAGCGAGGGCGACGTAACTGTGCAAACCATTTGACATCACGTGGCGTGATTAAGAAACTACCAAGGGCAACGAAGAAAGTTACAGCCCCAATTATTATCCAAGATGGAATCATAATGCACTTAGGTTTTGTGTATTTTGTCAAGTCATATACTGCAAGTTTGACAATTTAGGGCGTAGGTTGAATCATTCGCTGGTGCGATTCTTAGGCATCTTGAGGATTGAGACTGACCATCTGCCAAGTGGTATAAGTACCAATGGGACTCCAGAGCAAATAAGGAACTAGTAACAGTGCTGCCCAACTAGAAATACTTAAGGCTGCAAGTATCAATAAAACACAAATGAGAAAACCTGTGCCGCCAAGAACTGTACCCACTTTTAGACTGCGAAGCTTAAACATTACAGGCGTATAGGCAATGGTCACAATTTCTAAAAGCAAGTATAAACCCATGATTAACCAGGTTGGGGTGCTTCCTGGGTCTTTTTCCCAGATAATATAAGCTGACCAAGCACCGCAAATAAATATTACAGTCCAAATAATTGGAATTGCACCCTCAAAAGTTAGCCATCTCGGTCGTTGTAAGCGCTTGAACCATTGGCGATCGCTAGGCGTAATCACGTTAGCTGCTAAGGCAACCAAGAAAGCCACACCCCCAATCACCATCCAAGATTTAATCATGACCGTTAATCCTTATATAAGCGCTATCTATCGCTTAATATCACTCTTTATAGTGTGATTTTGTCAATTTAATTGCTAATTACTCATCATCCCTGAGTTTGATACCTTCAGATCGTTTGGCAGGATTTTAATTTATGGGTATTGCGAGTTGGGCATAGAGCATTGGGGAGCCAGCGCCGTGGGCGGGTTTCCCGACTTGAGGCGACTGTCGTCATGGGGCACTGGTTATTAAACCTCATCTATATTGAGAACCGTAGTTTTTGCCCTCACCCTAAATCCCTCTCCCAAGTAGGGGAAGAGGGACTTCTTTCCGGCTCCCCTTGTCCCAATATTGGGAGAAGGGGCTGGGGGATGAGGGTTTTTTCTTTTCATACGGAAAGAACTACAGTTTTCAAGGTGGACGCTGTTTAATTATTCTCCTCTGCCTCTGTGCCCCTGTGCCCATTTATTCTTCACGATGTTGGGGTGATTATGTCTAGGGGCGGGGGTATGGGGCGAAGCGTGGAAATATTCTTGGCAATAGTCAACACTAGTGTAAGAAGGCAGGAGGCAGGAGGCAGAAGGGAAGAAAGCTTATACTGAGTAGTGAGTTTTGAGTCCTGAGAAAATTCTAATGAGTCTTTGATACTCGTGAATGAGTATTTTAACTCCGTGAACGAGTCTTTGAACTCCGTGAATGAGTCTTTGATACTCGTGAATGAGTGTTTTAACTCCGTGAATGAGTATTTGAACTCCGTGAACGAGTTTTTGAACTTCGTTAACAAGTCTTTGATACTCATGAATGAGTGTTTGAACTCCGTTAACGAGTCTTTGATACTCGTGAATGAGTCTTTGAACTCCGTTAACGAGTCTTTGATACTCGTGAACAATGATTCAGAATCTTAAGAAGAGAGGCAAAACGACGGCATTCAAACTTTTACAGGCGGTTCTCAAGGACACAAAAGATTTCTTGATAAAACTAGGTTATACGATCGCTACCGCAATGGAGGCGATCGCACCATAATTTCTGAACCCTACGAGATTTTGCTACGGCATCACATCTTACCAGTTCAGCTTTTATGAACCGACAGTGACGGTGTAAGACAACACAAAGGGCTTGAAATTAGCTCCAGATTTGGGAGTACCGCTTAACTCCAATTCATAAGCTCCTACTTTGGGAAATACGATCTCGGCTCCGGGAATGTTTTTATATTGCTTGGTTAATACATTATGTAAACTTGGCTTCAGTAATGGGGTATCAGTTTCGCTGTGAGGTTGAGGGTAGACAGCCAACTGACAGTTACATTGTGTCAAAGGGATTACTTGCCCGCCTTTACGGGTGAGGACAATCCAAGCATGAGCGGTTTTGCCAGCTTGAGGATTGTCATTGGGTTCAATATGCAGCATCCCGCCTACGTCTTTTGATACCTTTTCGGTGTGGGCATTAACAGGTGTGGCAATCAGAACCGAAATTAATAATAGCCATCCCAAATTCTTCTCTAAAGTAAAGTGGAACATAGAGTTTATAAGAGTAAGCGAAGTAGACCAGGTTGACTGGGGAAAGGCAATTAAAGGAAAATTCAAAGATTTTTGATGTTATTTTTCCACCAGTCTTTATGAACGATAATTTTAAAAGAATAATTGTGTCAAAAGACAACCTGTCAAACTTTGCCCGAAAATTCCTTACCAACTACTAAAGCTCAATCCCAATTAAAAAATCGTTGACTTCTGAACTTACTACCTAAATATCTAACTTAAAGGCTCATTAACTTATTACTTATGATAGTTACTAAAACTCACCTGGATGAGTGAAACTAGTAAGAGTGATAAGTGAGAGGAAATATACTTAGTAACTGAGGTTCAAAGCATGGACTCGACAGGTAAGGTTCTAATTGTGAACTCGTTCTGGTATCTTCCAATGCCGTTGAAAGAGTATGTAATGAGCCGAGTGACTGTCTACTTTTATAACGATGGGTGGATTCCAATTAAATATTGTTTTTTGGAGAAGGCAATTGTGCTTCACCAGAAGGCAAAGCTAGAAGGCAAGGAAATTTTATTATTTCCTGCTGATCTAGACCCGAATGAATTCTCAAACTCTTTTAACTAAAATGGATTGAGGTAGACTATTTTTCAAAAATATTGGCAACAAATGAATCGGCTAGAGAGGCGTACATATATATGTACGCCTCTACTTGTAAAATGGGATTAAAAATTCGTGCGAACTTGAAAGCTAAAGGTGATCGCCATGAGATACAAGTGTGTCAGCTGGTCTTAAGTCTGTACTGACATATATCTCATCAAAGATATTGTTAACAAAAAAGTAAATACTGTAATTTTTGACTTCGTAGCCAATGCAGGTATTCACCAGCGCCAAGGGATTTTGATAGCTGTAATTATACAGATAATCAAACTAACCCAGAACGGAGTGCCACAACTGCTGCTTGCACGCGATCGTCTACTGCTAATTTATTCATAATCCCCCGGACATGAGTTTTTATGGTGTTAGGACTGAGATACAGTTTTTCGGCAATCTCTGGGTTACTTAAGCCGTCTACCATGAGTTTCAACACTTCTAACTCGCGCCCAGATAAGTTGGCGTTGTTGCTGGTGGGTGAGGGCGGTTTGAGATTATCAATTACTCGCCGCGCAATTTGGGGATCGAGATAGGCTGCACCATCAACTGCGGCTGCGATCGCACTTAACAATCGTTCCACACTTGCACCTTTGATGCAATATGCATCTGCACCGCTAGAGAGGGCAGCAATAATTTCTGTCTCCGTTTGATGAGATGTCAGCATCACCACATGAGTTGCTGGCAGCGCCGCCTTAATTTGCTGTGTCGCTGCAATGCCATCCAATCGCGGCAACCCAATATCCATAACTACCAAATCAGGTTTTAGTTGCAGTGCTGCTTGGACTCCCAAATAACCATCTTCTACTTGTCCAACAATCTCCAACTGAGGATGAGCCATTAACGATTGCTCTAATCCCAGTTGCATCATCGGATCATCTTCGACAATTAACACGTGCAACGGCGGAGCATTGATTGGTAAATTTAAGGGATAACGAGTATCTAAAGACATTTTTATTAGTTAGGAGTTAAGAGTAATTCAATTTTTGATTTTTGGTTTTTGATTTTAGATTGAAGGAAAAATTTAAAATCTAAAATTGCCCAAGTTGGGAGTTAAAAGTTATTCATAAGTTTTTAGTTCAAAACCCATAACTCTTAACTCCTAACTTTTCTATTCTTCTACGCGATAGCCTAACTCTGCTAAACTGCTCCGCGACTGTCGCCATTTCGGCTGGACTTTGACAAACAATTCTAAGTAAACTTTACCAGAGATTAACTTTTGGATTTGTTCACGAGCTTCACTACCAATTGCTTTGAGCATTGCTCCGCCTTTGCCAATGAGTATGCCTTTTTGGGAATCGCGCTCAACGTTGATGGTAGCAAGTACACGGGTAATGCTGGGAGTTTCTTCTACTAAGTCAATGGCGATCGCTACTGAATGGGGTACTTCTTCACGAGTCAATAATAAAATTTGTTCTCGGATCAATTCGCCCATAATAAAGCGCTCTGGCTGGTCTGTTACCAAGTCTGGGGGATAATATAATGGCCCAATTTCTAAATGTTCAATTAATAATTCTTGAAGTTGCGGTAATCCTGCACTAGTCTTGGCTGAAAATTTCACGATTCCCCATTCATGGGACTTGGCCATCTGGGCGTAACTATCATCTAGAAACTGAGAATCCGCGGGTTGTTGATCGATTTTGTTCGCACCTACAATTACCGGTGTTTTGCTGCGACTGAGCAAATCGGCAATATAGCGATCGCCTGCACCACATGCCACTGCTCCATCTACCACAAACAAAACTACATCTACCGATTCAATCGCAATTTTGGCATTTTGCACCAACACTTCCCCCAATTGATGATGGGGCTTATGAATTCCTGGCGTATCTACAAAAATTAACTGAGCCTCTGGTGTAGTTAATATACCGCGCAAACGATTACGTGTTGTTTGCGCTACTGGTGATGTAATGGCAATTTTTTGTCCTACTAATTGATTCATTAAAGTAGATTTACCGACATTAGGACGACCAACAATGCCGATAAAACCTGATTTAAATTCAGGAGGAGCCTCTGGGATTGTTACTTCTCCTGAAAAAGAGAAGTTGTAATTATCAATACTAGTCACCTTTGGCTCCACCCTCATATTTTACAGCTGGGATAACTTGATTTTTCCTTAGACACAAAACAAGCATAAAATTACCCTGGCATTTTTAGGGACTGTTTTTGCCGAGGTTTAATCTACTACTGGCTCTACACTTAATATTTTACAGCTGAGATAACTTTGTTTTGTTTTTAGATACAAAACAAACATAAAATTACTTTGGCATTTACAGAGAAGATTTTTGAATCAGTTTAATCTGCTGCTAACTTTGGCTTAAGTTTCATCGACTACTCAATATATTTGGATCAAAATGTCAATAAAAGATATCAGAGAAGGCAAACGCATAGGAATTCTTACCAGTGGAGGTGATTGTTCTGGCTTAAATGCTGTGATTAGGGCTGTAGTAAATTGTGCTGTGAATACCTACGGCTGGGAGGTTTTGGGAATTCGTCAAGCGACTCTAGGATTAATGGCGCGTCCGCCACAATTCACCAAGCTGGAAGTTGATCAAGTTGACTCGCTATTAACTGCGGGTGGCACAATGTTGGGGACAACTAATAAAGGCGACCCTTTTGCTTTTCCAATGGCGGATGGAAGTTTATGCGATCACTCCGAAGAAATTATTGCAGGTTATCATGAACTAGGTTTAGACGCTTTGATTGGGATTGGCGGCGATGGTAGCTTGGCAATTCTCCGCCGCCTCGCCCAACAAGGCGGTATTAATCTAGTTGGTATTCCCAAAACGATTGATAACGATATTGGCATTACTGAACATGCCATCGGTTTTGATACAGCAGTCAATATTGCCACGGAAGCACTAGATCGGTTACATTTTACTGCTGCAAGTCATAGCCGAGTCATGATTCTAGAAGTAATGGGGCGTGATGCCGGACACATAGCAATAGCTGCGGGAATTGCGGGGGGAGCAAATGTAATTTTAATTCCCGAAATCCCTTACACAGTTGATCACATTTGCCACAAAATCAAAGAACGCCAAGATAAAGGCAAAAACTATTGTTTGATTATTGTTTCGGAAGCAGTTCGTACCCAAGATGGGGAAAATGTGACGATTACAAATCGGTTAGGTCAATCTCGATACGGTGGAATTGGCGAATATTTAGCAGATAAGATTATTCAGCACATTGGTGTAGAAACGCGAGTCACAGTTTTAGGACACATTCAACGGGGTGGAACTGCTTCACCACTAGATAGATTAGTTGCAACTGTTTTTGGCGTTGCGGCGGTTAATCTAATTGCAGAGAATAAATACGATCACATGGTGATTTGGCAAAATCGCCAAGTATTAAGTGTACCAATTACAGAAGCGATCGCTCAATATAGCGCCGTCGATCCGAATGGTACTTTAGTTAAAACCGCTCGTAGTATGGGCATTTATTTAGGCGACTAAATTTAGTGCTGTTAGCGGATAGCTAGAGTTTAGCCCGTGAGGAGTCAAGAGTGAGGAGTAAAGAGTTAAAAACTCCTAATTCCTAACTATTAACTCCAAATGACTAATGACTGATAACTAACTAATAATTCCTAATACGAACTCGCCTTCATTCACAGCTTGATTGGTTGCGACATCATAAACCAATCCATCCTGTTGAGCGCAGACATCAATTACACTGGGTAACTTACCTTCTTTATTAAAACTGAGAATTTGATACAGTTTTTCTCCAGCTTTTACTGAACTACCTAATTTTATTCTGGATTGAATCATGCCACCTGCGATCGCATAATATTTTTTCCTGTTGCTGCTAGATGTAAAAGTCATATTATGAGTTTTTATGTCATCCAATAAATCAGGAATTTGTAGTACATCTTTTTGTACTAAATAGTTTTTCACACCCCGTACACCTTTGGCAACTGAATCAGGGTTCATTTGCATTCCTGTTCCTAATTCTAGTGTCCAAGCTTCCACATCAAACTTGATTTCTCTACCCAACTCTTTAAAACAAGCTTCCAGTGCTAACCAAGGTTTGATAAAAGCTTCATCAAAAGCATCACCATCGTATTTATCAAGTAAGATCCCAAAATCAAGCAGGAAGTATTTTGCACTGTCTTCTCGATTTCGGAAGTAATAAATGTAGTCTAACGCTTGATTTGTAGAACTATGTAAGTCAATTAAGTAGTCTGCATCTAAACTCAAATTTTGTAGTTTGTAGCCAAAAAGCTCAGTGTACGGTACTGCACTAGGAGAATTAATTTTTTCTAAAATTTTTGCGAATTGTTGCTTAATTATAGTTAGATAATTTTGTCGAACGACCTCTACATCAATATGAAGTTGAGATTTAGTAAAAGCTACTAAATCATGAGCTTCTTTCTCGTAGTCCCAAAATATGCGATTCCAGTCTTTGGCTTCGTAAACGCAATATCGTCCAGGGGAAAAATGATGAGCGCGTTCATTCGTCCCCATTGGATTACAAACGGGAACCAGCCAAATTTCTCCATTTAAATCTGTATTATTTATTGTTAATAAAAACTCAATTAACTGGTGAATAACGGCATTGCCAGCAATTTCTGCACCGTGCAGATTAGATTGAATGTAAACCTTTTTACCAGGTTGAGCGCCGATGAATTTGTAAACTTGTAAGTAGAGGCGATCGCCCGAAGCCATTTGACGTAATACAATACTTTCAATAACTGGCAGCATAAAAGAATTCAGTGATAATTTGAGTAAATTATGGCTGTATCTGTACCGAATTAAAAGCCACGTAAACCCAAATCATACCAAGTATCTTTGTAGAGTGTGTTATGCCGTTCGCTTTTAGCGTTCCCGTACCCTTGCTCTTAAGCAAGCTACGCGTAGCATCTGCGATAAGAGAAGGGTAGGCTAATGCACCAAATTATCTATGCCGAGAGTCTTTAATAGCAATGGTGGGTTATGACGAAGGTGTAACCCACCCTATATTTACATATATCCCCACCAGACTAAATAAATATTGGGAATTAGCTATGCTCAATTTCTCTTGTTAGTCAAACAAGAGAAATTGAGACATAAAGAATGACAAGCGAAGCAAAAAGTCAGAAAGTTCAGATCAACTTAACTGGAAGGGGACGTAAACTCAATTAAACACTCAGGGGTTAAAACAGGAGATAGAGGAATTAACAAACTCATGCCCCGTTTGCCAAAGTACCGTAGCAAAAAGAGCTATCTGCAAAGATAAATTTCTCAAAGCCAGTCGTAGAGAAACTAATGGTGTTTCCATTGTTGTTGAAACTGATGTTGGCATTTTCAAGAGTGTTGCCAGAAATAACACCAGATACAATCACTTGGGAGCGTTTGAAAGCGCCCAAATCCAAGGTGTCAAAACCGTCGCCGCCATTAACACTCGCTTCCCCAAATCCTTTGAAGTAGTCATTCCCAGTGCCCAGATCAATCTTGATCCCGCCACCGATAGAGACTTTTTGTTGAACTCCATCTAGGATACTGGTGGCGATCACAGAGTCATTCCCATCGCCAGTCTTGATGATTCCTTGTCCATAAATGCCATAGGCAGTAGCACCAATTGTTGAAGATGCCTGTCCGGTAAGTTTGTCAGAACCCTCGCCCGTATCAATGACTCCATCGTTGAAGATGCCATAGCTGGTGGCGTTTTTTTCAGAACTGTTCCCATAACCGGTAATCGTGTCGTTGCCCCACCCTGTTGTAATAGTGGCGTTTTTAGTGTTTTGGATGCCGATTCCAGTACCGCTATCGCCGATGCCGTCAGGACTGGTGCCACTGTTGCCGCTGTTCCCTGTGCCAATGATCGTGTCGTTTGCGTCCCCTGTGTTCAAACTGCCACTATTGGCGATGCCTGTCCCAGTAGCACCGTTGGCGCCCTTGCCGTTTTGGTCTGTGCTGTCCTTTTCGCCACCGTTGCCGCCAGTACCTGTGCCAGTGATCGTGTCTTCTCCGTCTCCGGTATCCAGTTCCTTACTGTTAGTGATACCAGTTCCAGTACCGCCATCACCGCCGTTGGAAAACCCCCTGCCGCCGTTGCCGCCAGTACCTGTGCCAGTGATCGTGTCTTTTCCTGAGCCTGTATTAATACTGCCACTGTTAGCGATGCCGATTCCAGTAGCGCCATTCCTGCCGCCCTCGCCGGCGGCACCGCTGCCGCCAGTACCTGTGCCAGTGATCGTGTCTTCTCCGTCTCCGGTATCCAGTTTCTTACTGTTAGTGATACCAGTTCCAGTACCGCCACCGCCGCCGTCATTGCCGCCGTCGCTGCCCTTTCCTATGCCAGTGATCGTGTCGTTTCCATCTCCTGTATTAATACTGCCACTGTTAGCGATGCCTGTCCCAATACCACCATTGCCGCCTATGTAACCCCCACCACTGCCGCCACCAGTAGCGGTGCCGGCGATCGCGTCGTTTCCATCTCCTGCATTAATACTGCCACTGTTAGCGATGCCGATTCCAGTACCACCATCGCCGCCCTGGTAACCGCTACCACCTGTACCGCCAGTAGCGGTGCCGGTGATCGTGTCGTTTCCATTTCCTGCATTAATACCGCCACTGTTAACGATGCCTGTCCCAAAAGCACCATTGCCGCTGTTATTGGGGCCGCCACTGCCACTGCCGCCGTTGCCTGTGCCAGCGATCGCGTCGTTTGCATCTCCTGCATCAATACCACCACTGTTAGCGATGCCTGTCCCAGAAGCACCGTCGCTGCTCTGTTCAGGGCCGTCATCACCAGTAGCGATGCCAGTGATCGTGTCTATTCCTGAAAGTGTACGAATGGAACCTCCAGTTAAAATATCAATACCAATTGCCGGTGATGCATTTAACTGTTCTCCGATTAAAGTATCCGCACCCCCGGTGCCAATGAAATTGGGTGGAACGTTTAGTCTAGGCATGAGCAAAATCCTCTTAATTAGATTAGTACGGTAGTGAAAGCTGATTCAAATAATCAGTTTCTCAAACAAATTCCCAGAATCCTTTCTTTAAGGGCTATTCAATCATTAAATAGCTCTTGGAGAAGTCAGTTAAACCAATGTTGTTCCAACAAAATAATCAGAATTTCAGGGCATTAAACGCACCCAACAGTAGATGCGTAGGCGTAGCCCGCACTTCTCTACGAGACGCTGCGCGTAGCTTGCTTCCACGTTCGCGTAGCGTCCCGCAGGGAAGTGGTACGACATACGGCGTTGCTGAATCATCGAATGATTTCGCCCAATTTGGAACGAATTATCAATGGTTTCAAGCGCCGATTCATCCTGCATTTATGCAATGCCCGACATACTTCGACTGCGCTCAGTACATGAAGCTCAGTGACCACCGCAGACATCGCAGAAATATGATATTTTTCTGCGTTCAACTAGTACAGGTCGGCGTCAGTTTGCTTACCTTCAGCAAGGGGATTTTGCCCCAAGGCTTATTACATTGTTATATTGAGGTAATATCTGAATTTACGCCGTGCTGTACTTGTAGATCATCTAACAGGCTGATAGGCATTTCCATAATCTGGAAATGACCTATGCACCTTACAAGGAAAGAAAATTTGATTACTTTCTCTAAGTATAATTACCACTAGTTCAGGACTTAATACAATCTGTCTTTAGCTATAGAAAATATATATCTTTAGACTTAGCCGGAAATTTACAACTCAGTGTAGACAAGGCTTTTGACAGCGGACTATAATGTGTCTTCGATTAACCTAGCAATAAGGGTTTGACATATTTGATGAGAGTTTAGTGTGGGATGGGCTAGTACCACAAGGCGGAAGTCACACATTTAAAAGTCAAAATGCTTTAATTTTAGGCTTTCTGGCTGTTTTAAAAGGTAGGTTTATTTTTGCCGATCTGTACTATGTTGATTCAGATCCCTGACTTCTTCAAGAAGTTGAGGATCTCGCAGCCCTTCAAATAAGTTTTGTTTAAGCATTGGTTGCGATCGCGCAAAGCGCACTACCCTAAAGAGCGATCGCATAAACTTTTGCCAAAATGTTGTAACTGTAAGGCTTATTGCTATAACCTTAAGTCTTAATCTCGTAACTGTAAGGCTTAATGTCGTAACCTTAAGTCTTAATCTCGTAACTTTAAGTCTTAATCTCGTAACTTTAAGGCTTAATGTCGTAACCTTAAGACTTAATCTTGTAATGTTGGTGACGACAAGACATTTACTTATAACTGCGATCGTTAATTCAAGAATTAATAAATTCTCTCTAGGTGATTTTCTCAGGGCGGCCGCATCATGTCAATAAGACTATTCTATTCTCAATAGACTCAAGAATAATCTCATTAAGCCCTACTTATTGATAAACATTTTAGCGATTGCTTTGAGCCTTGGAAAATAAATAAAGCCAGAAATACTGATTTTTCGTTGGGTCTTAATCTTGGTCTTGATCAAGAGTACTTTAGATGCGTTTGCCCTGGTGATTTTCTAGGAGATATCGATTATCGTAAATAGCATGAATCCCCAATTAACCTCTGTCGAAATTCAAGAAATTCAGCAACTTCTTCAAGGCGATACTTCAACGCAACCAGCGCTGACTACTCTGCAACAATATAACGGTGATTTGGAAGCGAGTTTTGATGCACTTTGGCAAGAAAAGTTCGGCAAAACAGATTATGGCAAGGGTAAATCGCTATTACAGCTAACTCTCGATGAAATACGCACTGAAATTTGCGGTGATGATGGTTTAAGGGGCAAAATCACGGAATTATACCAAAAACCCTGGTAGTGCTTGTTTGTTTAATAGTGTTATTGGTTCACTGGTGATTGTAGCTGCTGCACATGGCATACCGATTGATGGTGCGTAGGCGTAGCCCGTTGTAGACATCGCCACAATTGTCATATTATATATTTGAAAAATTGGGATAAATGTTCTCTGCAAATATACTGAGCCAAATAGCGAGGGAAAGCAAGTTAAAAATAATAACTCCTAACTCCTGTACAGACGCGATTAATCGCGTCTCTCCTAACCCCCCTCATGTCCCCGGTAAATTTCGCAACCGCTGATCCAAATGAGTCCGGTCTGCCAAAGCCTTCAACAGCGGCCCATGTGAAGTAAATTCTACAATACTCACCGAAGCAACAGGGCATCCCAAACGAAAACGGAAGCGTCCGACATCAATCCCCAATAAATTACACAGAATAATTCTGATAGTTGCCTTGTGAGAAACCACTAACACATTCCCACTGCTGTAAAGACTCTTGATTTCTTCAATTACCTGTATAGCGCGAGAAGCAATTGTAACTGCCATTTCTCCACCATTTGGCGCATACCAAGCTGGATCGGCTGACCAGCGAATATAATCATCGTGATATTCACGGCTAATTACTTCTGGCGTTTTTCCTTCCCACAAGCCATAATTAATTTCCTTCAAACCATCTCTAAGTTGTGGTTCCATCCTTATCGCTTCAGATAAGGGTTTTGCTGTCAATACAGTTCGGCGCATTGGACTACAAAATATTGCTGTCCAATCCATAGAACTATATGCCTCTGCAAAAGCCTTTGCCATCTCCAAGCCTTCTGGAGTAAGTTGTGAGTCTATAGAACCGCAAAAGGAATTATTGCGACTGCATTCTGTCTGTCCGTGACGGAGGAAATAAATAGTTAGGCTCACTGTATATTCTCATGTATTGTGAATTTAAGAGCGCTAACAATCAGATATAGCTGAAGATAGTTAATGCCTGTGGTATATTACTACATTTTTTTGAGATTAGGAGTGATTTTGAGATTGAGCAAAGTTACCGCAGCTGCGTCTGTTGTGTTTCCTTTTCGCGCTGGACGTTTTTTAACCATAATTTTAAATCCCGATTAATCAAACTCTCATCAAGTTTTCACTGCAAATACAGCCATTAGCTATATTTAACTTGATTAGTCTGAGTGTGATATTCAGTAGTCAAAATCAATTTCTTATCAGACGCATAAATCAAAACCTTTAAGTCCTGATTGGGGAAGTTCTTATAAAAACTTTGAGCCAGGGATTTTGCTAATGGTCATACTTCGTTAGGACGAACTTTAGGAAAAACAACAATACCTAGTTTATTGTTATTACGAATGTAAGCGTCCTGAACTAATCTCTGAGATGTTTGCACAACGCAGTTACCAAAGGTTTGTCCTCCTGGGGTATTGCCTCGCTCTAACTCTGTATAAGTTACATCTCGGCCAATTGCTGAGGGGATAGTTGAGCGGTCAATTTGTGACACCGTACCACCACCACAGGCGGTAGTTATCATCAATACTCCAATTAAGACAAAAGTCGCCAAAGATTGGCGACTTTACTGAAAAAGAATCATTTTTTTACTTCAGAAAAAGACATTTTAAACAGCAGATAGAATTAGCTGTATATTTAAAATAATTACTTGCTTTTATCATATATTTGGAATTTATAGAGGTTATTACCCTACATTTATAAATTCATTTTTTAATGTAGAGACGTAATTTATTACGTCTCTACAAAAGTTATACCAATCAAGCGAACCCTTTATCTTTCAACGCTTGCTAAGAGTAGAAGAAAGATGTATGGCAGTGAATTTTGAAACCTTCATACATACTTTTTTGCAAAAAGGGAATCCATCCCATTGATATCCCTCATGTTTCTGCAAAAAGTTTTTGAATTATTAGTCAATATTTTTCTTTACGCCATCTTTTACGTCTTCAATCCCGTGACGGACTTCGCTTTCAGCTTGTTTTGCTTTACCTTTTGCTTTATCTTCTGGATCTCCAGTGATATTTCCTAATGCTTCTTGGGCTTTACCTTCAACATTTTTAGCAGCTGCTTTTGCGCGATCTTCGATGCTCATTTTGTACTCCTGATTTAATTAAAAAAATATCTCAAAGCTATAAATTAACTTTGAAATCTTTTTGTTATTACTTTTACATAATAGCTTAGATTTTTTGCTAAAGCCTTCCACCACAAGGCATATTCAATAATTCTGAATTTGTAATTCAGAAAGTTAGTATTAGTAAGCGTTCTGGCTGTTGGTTGAATATAAAAGAAAGCAATACCAGTTTAGTTACCTATGCTAAAAGACATAGAAAAAGTGCAAATATTGCCATCTCTGCTTTTGACTGTTTAAATAAAAAAACCCAGTTCCGTACAGAAGCTGGGTTAATAAAGTTATGAGGACATTTTTTATCTAATCTAGAAAACCCATCAGGCTTTCAGGATTGTCAATCTCATTTGATGCTATCGGACGGTTCCCGAATGTTGAATAGCTTTCATCAATTACCAATAAACTTGAGCCAATTGGACGAATCCCAGAGAGATTAATACTTTCAACCACTTGAAGTGTATTAGCACCAATTGGACGAATACCCATTGCATTATAGGTTTCAACGACTTCCAAGTGACTGGTGCTAACAGGACGTACCCCAGCAATTGAGAGTTTTTCAGCAACTTCTAAGTCGCTAGCGCCTATGGGACGAATTCCAGAAATGGCCAGTGTTCCAGAAGCTCCTACTGGCAGTTCATTGACTTCCTCGACTTTATCTGCATCCAAGTTCTTGTCATGTTGATTTTCAACTTCCTCTATAGTTTCCTCTAGAGACTTGGCATGCTTTTGCCGAGAACTGGTTGCTTTGCCAGTGTTGCTATTAGTCATAAACGAACACCTCTGATTTGTTAATTGAATTTTACAATAATTAAGGAAAGATGAAATTTTTTCCTATATATCTTAGAGTTTAACCTTAAAAAACCTCATATAGATATAAGAATCTTTCAAACTGATACATAAGTAAAACTAAAGTATTACATTTTGTAAAAAAATATTACCATTTATTTAGTTTAATAAGCCAGCTACAATGGATACAGGGCGAAATCGTCACCATGAGATCGGGTATTTCCAGCAAAACTGTATGACAGAATTTTGTCTTCAAGCTCCCTTTAGTCCCACAGGCGATCAACCACAAGCGATCGCCCAACTGACCGCTAGTATCCAATCTGGTAATCGTTACCAAACTTTACTAGGAGCCACTGGAACTGGCAAGACATTTTCAATAGCAGCAGTGATTGAGAAAATTGGCAAGCCTACCTTAGTTCTGGCGCATAACAAAACTCTTGCTGCACAACTTTGTAATGAGTTGCGAGATTTTTTTCCCAACAACGCAGTCGAGTATTTCGTCAGCTACTACGATTATTATCAGCCAGAAGCGTATATTCCCGTTACCGATACTTATATTGAAAAAACGGCAGCGATTAATGATGAAATTGATATGTTGCGGCATTCAGCGACGCGATCGCTTTTTGAACGCCGTGATGTCATCGTCGTTGCTTCCATCAGTTGCATCTATGGTTTGGGAATGCCAGCAGAATATCTGAAAGCTGCCATCCCCCTTAAAATAGGTATGGAAGTAAATCAACGCCAAATTTTACGAGATTTGGCAAATGTTCAATATAGTCGCAATGACATAGAAATGGGTCGGGGAAAGTTTCGCGTCCGAGGTGATGTCTTAGAAATTGGCCCAGCTTATGAAGACCGGATTATTCGTGTCGAATTTTTTGGTGATGAAATTGACGCGATTCGCTATATTGATCCAGTAACAGGTGAAATTCTCAAGAGTTTGGAAGCGGTGAATGTCTACCCTGCACGTCACTTTGTCACCCCAGAAGAAAGGTTAGAAGTAGCTTGTCACGACATTGCAGCCGAGTTAAAACAGCAAAAACTAGACTTAGAAGAAGCTGGGAAACTATTAGAAGCGCAACGCATAGATCAACGTACACGCTATGACCTAGAAATGCTGCGCGAAGTAGGTTATTGCAACGGCGTCGAAAACTATTCGCGTCACTTAGCAGGAAGACAAGCTGGAGAAGCACCAGAATGTTTAATTGATTATTTTCCCAAAGATTGGTTACTAGTTATCGATGAATCTCACGTTACTGTGCCACAAATTCGCGGCATGTATAACGGTGACCAGGCGAGAAAAAAAGTTTTAATTGAACATGGATTTCGCCTTCCTAGTGCTGCTGATAACCGTCCTTTGAAAGCCGAAGAATTTTGGCAAAAGGTGAATCAGTGTATTTTTGTTTCAGCAACTCCCGGAAATTGGGAATTAGAAGTTTCTGAAGCTCATGTAGTTGAGCAAGTAATTCGACCAACTGGGGTAGTTGATCCACAAATTTCTGTGCGTCCTACAGAAGGACAAATTGATGATTTGTTGGGAGAAATTAAAGATAGAGCCGATCGCCATGAACGAGTGTTAATTACCACATTAACCAAGCGGATGGCGGAAGATTTAACCGAGTATTTGCAAGACCACAGTATTCGGGTACGGTATTTACATTCTGAGATTACTTCTATTGAGCGCATTGAAATTTTGCAGAACTTGCGCGAAGGTACATTTGATGTATTAGTTGGAGTAAACTTGCTGCGCGAAGGCTTAGATTTACCAGAAGTTTCCTTAGTAGCAATTATGGATGCAGATAAAGAAGGGTTTTTGCGAACCGAGCGTTCCTTAATTCAAACTATTGGTAGAGCCGCGCGTCACGTCCAGGGACAAGCGATTTTGTATGCCGATAACCTAACAGGTAGTATGATTAAAGCCATTGATGAAACAGACAGGCGGCGTGGTATTCAAACGGCACATAATCGGCTGCATGGGATTACACCACAACCGATTGTGAAAAAATCAAGTAATGCGATTTTGGCTTTTTTAGATGTATCTCGGCGGTTAAATGCAACTGACTTAAAAGTTGTAGATGAACATATAGATGAACTGCCATTAGAACAGATTCCGGGGTTGATTACTTTGTTAGAAGCGCAGATGAAAGAGGCAGCGAAGAAACTGGAATTTGAAGAAGCGGCAAAATTGCGCGATCGCATTAAACATCTGCGGGATAAAATGTTAGGACGTTAACGTGAATCTTATGCTGACCAATATTCGCCTAATTAGTGTTCAATAATATCACAAAATGGCGGAAATAGGTATTTTTTATCCTGAAGATAGCTTTCGGTGATTGTGCGATCGCAATTCAGGAATTATTGCGAAAAATCTAGGAGGCGATCGCCAGAAAGCATCTGTTAGATAAAATGCTGGGACACTTATTGCTTGGTCAGGGTAGCAATAAAGAAAATGCGCTTTTTTGGCTATCTTAAATAAAGTGAATCATTAAGAGATTGCGCCGATGCTTGCTTTACCCGATCGCATTTTGATGAGTGCAGAGGAATATCTGGTTTGGGAACCCACCCAAGAGGAACGCTACGAATATTGGGATGGTGAAGTTGTAATGATGAGTGGTGGTACACGCAACCATAATCGGATTTCTCTGAATTTCTCGAAGCTTCTAGATGATGCTCTAGCCGATGGCACCTGTGAAGTTTACATTGTAGATGTAAAAGTGCAGGTAGAACCAAGGCAAAAGTATTTTTATCCAGATGTGGTCGTGACTTGTGATGAACGCGATCGCGATCCACAATTGGTACAATTTCCCTGCTTAATTATCGAAGTACTATCACCTTCAACGGAAGCAGCCGATAGAGGGAAAAAGTTTGCCAAATATCGCCAATCTCCAACCTTGCAAGAATATGTCTTAGTACAAGTAGCTCAACCTGTTGTGGAAGTGTTTCGGCGTAACGAACAGGGGAAATGGGTGCTGTCGGAGTATAATTTGGGCGATAAATTGCGACTGGAATCGGTGGATGTGGAAATAGCGATCGCTCATTTGTACCGCCAAGTGCAATTTGAAACCGAAGCAACGGACAATTGAATAGATGATCGCATTTCTCAAATCCTTACCTGAATTGCTTAGTGTGATATGAAGTTAATATTTCTAGCTATCGTAATTGGGTAAATTCTGTAGATAATGAAGCTGATTCGTTTTGTGAACTGTGTAGCGATTGGATTGATGACCAATAATTTGGTGTTGCCTAGCCAGCTAACAAGTCGATGGAGCGGACAATTGAGATATTTTGGTGGTGAAGGAAAGGTTACCTACTGCCGCTCATCTTGGGCGTTAGGTAACTTAGGTTATCTGTGGAGGCACGACCGGGAAGTTTTCTTTTCGAGGCGATCGCATTCAACATCTGCCAGATAAAATGCTGGGACGCTAAACTTTATTAGCGCACCATTAACTTATTCTGTGAAGCAGCTTCCTGAATTGCATACTTGTTGCTTGTAAAGACCTGAATACCAGGAACAACACTATAATCAATGTCATCTGTGATAATTTTAATTTGTCCTGCTCCTGCTCTACTAATCGCTTCTAAGAGCAGTAGGTCATAGCCATCAACAGCTTGAGTTTTGAATCGGTTGATGGCTGCATCAGTTGTTGCATCATCTACTGTTAGATCAATAGGAACAGCGATCGCCTTAACCCGACGCCAAGTAAACTGAACTTCAGCAACGACATTCGCCCGTTCTATTGGGTCATTATGACGATATTCTTTGATTGGTAGCCATCCATAAGATTGGATATAAATCTCATATTCGGTCTTCTCAATGATATGAGCAAGCTCTGCTAAAGTAAGCCCAGAGTAGGTTAGAGTAGCTCCGTTTGAAAGTGCTTGATTGAGATAGTTGGGATAATTGTTGAGTTGGTAAGATTTAGCGCTAAACCCAGCATTTACATAAGCGTACCAAAACCAGACGTTTGTATCTACGAAGAAAATATCACCTTGCTGTGAAGTATCAGTTTTGATGTTGATGACATCAGCTTGGATCTTGAGGTTAATCGCCATACCTCAAGGAGTTACAGCTATATTTGTGATCACTGTATCCACAGCAGTCCGATATTTCTCATCAGAGTAATATCGTTTGGCATTAGCCATTACATGTTCCAGAACATCCCACCCATCAGCGTTGAGAGAAGTGAATTCAACTAGCTGGTTCAGTTTGTCTGCTGGAATGTCCTTCAACAATTGACCAAAGGCGAAGTTCACGAATGGAGACGCAAAAACTTTCACGCCTGTAAAATCCAACTCTACAGGTTCGCCAGCTAGCAAAAGTGGATGAATCTGGTCATATAGTTTCTGTCCGCCATCAGCAGTGATGGCATATTCTCCAACAATATCGTAAATTTTGTATACCATTTCTCTATCTCCCGCTCTCTAGAATATTCGCTTCCTGAGTTGAGGAACTTCAGAAGCTAGACAGTAGTAGGACTCATCACATCGAAGGGCAATATTAACTAGCGTCCCCGAAAAACTAGTACATTTGTTTTCATATATGATTCCATTATCCCTTATAGTGACATACCCGTCATTACTGAAAATCATCAAGTTTCCATGATTTTTTTTGACAAATTCTTGTAGTAAATGTAAACCTTCACCCTGTCGAACACCATTCTGCTTTGTGCTATTTCCCGGCTGGAATGCCCACTCTAGAGCCTCAGTAGCAGTCATGGCTGAGTTTTCGGGTAAAGTGCGAACTCTATTAGGGATACCAATACCAAAGTCGATAACCGTTAACTGGAGCGTACCTGCTTCGGGATAGTTTTGACCGCAGCTAAACACGCCTATTGCAGACTGGCTATGCTCAAAGGCATTGAAATATATTTCTACGACTTTTCCTGTAATTGCTTCCTGTAATCCAGGACTGATATTGACCCAACCTTTGCCTAGCCACTTGTATCGTAGGTAATCAGCTATAGCTATAGGGTCATGCTGGCGATCGCTCCTAAAGGGGATAGAGTTACCATCCCAAGGTTCCCAATTATAGCCAAAATCGCATAAAAAACCATTCTGAGCTAAGTTAGTATGAATTTTTTTATCGGTAAGTGTATTCCAGTCGAAAGTCACATGACTACCATTAGCTTCAAGCAGGCGAACCATTCCCCCTAGAAATGCAACACCGATATGTCCCAGAAATTCGCAATAGTTAAAATTAACTGTAACTTTTAAGTCGTCTTTAGAAAGTTGCGTAATGTCATACCAGTCTCTAAAAAGTCTATCAACATAACGAGGATGGTCGTAGATTGTGCGTACATATAGAATTGGGGGCTGAGTTTTAGCAAGTAACAGCAAGGCAACTCCAAATGCTTTCTATAATTGTGAGTAATTTGTATCAATAATATCCTCAATTCAAAAAGGCATCCTTTAGGACATTAATACTCAACTATATCCAGCTTCGCAATTTTTTGTGTACCTGCGCCAGGTTCCACATATAGTCATCAATTTTGTAATTATCAGCAGCTTTAACTATATAATCCTGAGCTAAATCAAGATTATTCTGAGGTTCGTAATATAATCCCAAGTAAAGATGACTATAAAATTTGCCGCTCTCTCCTTGTGATTGACCAACAGTTAAAACATCATCTGGGGTACAATCTCCCGCATACAAATCATATACACGCTGCATAATACGTCGAGGGTCATTTTTCACAGTTAATAAAGAATTACGTGCCTCTTCAACACCTAACGAACGAGCTATGCAGAGATATCGCCATACTGTTTCTTCTACATCTTGAGCATTCACTGTCAAATCTATTTCAAATTGTTGAGCGCCCTCAGCAAATCTTTCTGCATAATAGTACGATAATCCACGTTGCCAGAGGTAGGCTTTGATACGGATATCCAATTGCTCTGCCATATCAAAATCTTGAATAGATTCATCAATCTTGGCTAGCTGAAAGTTAACCATGCCTCGGCGAATGTAAGCATTATGATTTTTCGGCTGATTGCGAATGGTTTCGTTCCAGCGCTGGAGTTGATTTTCCAGAGAATTTGAGAAAAACATGAGTTGCCAAGCCTATATGGAAGATTAACTAGCATATTTTCAGCTTTCGGGAGAGTACGTCAATCCCTTTTTCAATCTTCCAAATATTAGGTGTTGCTGATTTTCTGAAGCGTTAACTTTAAAAAACTGTTTCATGTCAAACGCTTTCTTCTCTACGTGGAAATTTATCACATGACTACTGCTTCACAGATTTTCTAGATCAATTGCGCTAGCTTGCAATTTTGCCAACAAATCTTGATAGCGCTGTCATTATTGTTCTAACTCAAGAACTGCTGTTTCCTTTGTAAAAGTGAGATCCATCCATGAGGTAGAAGAAACTACTTACAGAATTCAGTATTGTAGAGTTTGTGTCTTAAAATCAGGAAAAAACGCCCGTGGTTCCCATTAGAGATAATAATCCTACAAAAATCACGCCTTATGTGACTTATGGACTGATTGCTGCCAATGTCCTTGCTTTTCTTTATGAAGCAAATCTTCCCCCACAAGCATTAAATGGGTTTTTACACCTTGCGGCTGTAGTTCCACGAGAACTCACTTTAAGCTTTGCTGGTACTTCTCTACATCAACCAGTGCCAGAGTGGGCAACTTTGATTACCTCACAATTTTTGCACGGTGGTTTCTTGCACTTAGCTGGCAATATGCTGTTTCTCTGGATTTTTGGTAACAACGTTGAAGATAAATTAGGTCATGCCAAATATTTACTGTTTTACTTATCTTGCGGTGTTTTGGCATCCTTAACCCAGTGGTTCTTCGCTCAAGATTCTAGCATTCCTTCTTTGGGTGCAAGTGGTGCGATCGCAGGCATTCTGGGAGCGTACATTCTCCGCTTTCCCAACGCCGAAGTTCTCGGCATAGTCCCTTTAGGGTTTTTCTTCCCAACTTTCCGTGTCCCGGCATATTTCTTTTTGGGATTCTGGTTTCTCGAACAAGCCTTCTACGGATTTGCTAGCCTCGAAACACCTACCAACATCGGTATGGAAAGCGGCGGTATTGCCTACTGGGCCCATGCAGGCGGGTTTATCTTTGGGGCAATTCTCGGCCCACTCTTGGGTTTATTTAACGATAAATCCCAGGAAGAATCCTGGTATAACTAATTCTTCATAGTATCGTAGTGACCCTCAATTATCCTGATTGATTTAGTAGGTGAAATTGCTTAACCTTCGCAACTACTAGCCTTACAAGCTATATTGCAGTTAATTAATAATTTAGGAAAAACACCTGTGTTTCCCCTCTACGACGAAAATCCGACGCGAATCACCCCGTATTTCACCTACGGGTTAATTGGCATGAATACTTTAGTTTTTATTCACGAGGCGAGCCTATCACATGCACAATTGAATCAGTTTTTAAGTCAGTATGCAGTAATACCTCAAGAGTTAACCACCAATTTGAGTGGAGAGTGGATAACGTTATTTACATCGCAATTCTTACACGGCGGTTGGTGGCACTTAATCTCTAATATGTTGTTTCTCTGGATTTTTGGCAACAATATTGAAGATCGATTAGGTCATGCCAAATATCTAATTTTTTATTTGGTGTGTGGTGCTTTAGCTGCTTTGTGCCAATGGTTCATTGGCATGAATTCTGAGATTCCTTCCTTGGGGGCAAGTGGTGCAATTTCTGGGGTTTTGGGTGCGTACATTATCCGCTTTCCCCAGGCTAAAGTCATGACCTTAATATTTTTGGGGATTTTCATCACCACAATCAGAGTTCCAGCACTAGTAATAATTGGACTGTTTATTGTGCAAAATGTGATATCCGGTCTTGCTACCCTGCAAACAGCCGCTCATATGACTGTGCAAACTGGTGGAGTTGCCTACTGGGCCCACATTGGTGGTTTTGTTTTTGGGATAATTCTTGCTCCTTTATTTGGGTTGTTTAGGCGCGACTAAGTAATTCAAAATTAAAATTTTCACTGTGCAACGCCGGAAAAACAATTACCAATTCGCCATCTACCTTTGGAATATTTGGGAAATTATTAGTTTTTCCTA
This sequence comes from Nostoc sp., assembly GCF_036919595.1. Classification (GTDB taxonomy): domain Bacteria; phylum Cyanobacteriota; class Cyanobacteriia; order Cyanobacteriales; family Nostocaceae; genus Nostoc. The sequence goes on from NZ_JBALCO010000141.1 coordinate 75,272, forward strand.
GCACCCGCTGAAACTTCTTCTGATTCTTGTACCTCAGATGCAAATCTTGATGATTGTACGACTTGTTCAGGTACAGAAACGATGATATCAGTACCATTGATAATTACTCCTAATAACCCCAGTTCCGATTCAACCAATTGATCAATAGCTTCACCTAGCATGTTCTCTTGTGTATAGTGTGGTCGCGCCACAAGTACAATACCATCGCTGTAAGGTTGAATTAACAAAGGGTCATTGGATATACTGAGGCAGCTTGTATCTAAAATAACTAAATCAAAGCGTTCGCGGACATCTTCCATCAGCCGCCGCATTTCGCTGGATTCAAGAATAGCAGCGGATTGCCGCACAGGGCCAGGGCTGGGAAGAATGTATAAATTTTGAACATCAGGAACTAAACGAATACATTCACTTAAGTTAGCGTAATAACGCAGGGGTTCAATACTAGCGTCGGGGTCAGGAATTACTTTTAGGGATGTACAACGGGAAGGCGATCGCAAATCTGTTTCGATAATCAAGGTTCTTTTACCAGCACGGGCAGAAGCGATACCCAAGTTATAAGCACTTGCCGTCTTACCTTCTAGGCTACTGGTACTAGTAATCAACACTACCTTTAAGGTTTTGCCACCAATCCGACGCAGATTACTGCGGAATTTCTCATAAAATTCTAAATAAGGAGAATCCGCAGAAAGTACCACTGGCACTGCTTCTTTATCCAAATCATCAACTGTCATTAAAGGCAATTCTCCCAACAGTGCCACTTCCCGTTGCTTGAGGCTCTCGCGGATATCCTCCCTGGTTTTGAAAGTTCCTTCCAGCGCTCCCAGTAAAAATATCACCCCGCCACCAACCAACACACCTAATAAACCACCCACAGCAAGGGTAATAGGTACACTCTTGGGTGGTTTGACATCGACAACGACTGTGGGGCGTCTGGCAATGCTAAGGCTGCTGGTAGTTTCTGCCTCTGCGGTTTTAGCATCAGTTAGCTTCGCCTGCATTTGGTCATAGATGGCTTTTTTGAGTCCAACCTCTTGTTCTAAACGCGATCGCTCTAATTGCTTATTGGGTATAAGAGAATACTCTCGACGTAGTAGTGCTTCTTGTTGAATTTCTTGAGCTAGTTGTTGTTGAAGCGTCTCCCCCTGCGTTTGCAACGCCACCATCTGGTTTGCCAATTGCTGCCGGGCTGGATCTAAGCTACTTTGGGTGCGAATACCTGCAACGCTACCCTGAAGTGGAGCCGCCGTACCATCACCACCTAACACCTCAGTGGCACGTTGTTGCAGCAATTCCTCAGCAGCTTGTTTCTGACGCAACAATTGAATCATTGTTGGGTGTTCTGGTCGCAAATCTTTTCTGAGTAGGGCGATTTGCGATTCACTTTGATAAATTTGCGCTCGTAAATTACCAATAATTGGATCGGCACTCAAAGCAGAAGAAATATAAGCTTGTCCAACTGTTAAGCCTAACTTATTTTGTATACTGCGAACTTGACCATCAACCCCAGAAATAGTTAATTGAATTTGCCGTTGGAGATTTTGGCTAGCAGTAATGGCGCTTAACAAACTGCCATTCTCTGCTGCCAATATTGCCGTTCGCTCTATGCGATCGTACTGTTCTAACTTCTTTTCAGCAATTTGCAATTCCCGTTTAGCTTGTGGTGTGCGATCGTTAATCTTTCGAATAATTGCTTGTAATCGCCCAGTATTGATATCACTGCTCAACTTAATCATTGCTTGCATCAATTCCGCCAAGACCTGTACAGCTCGTTTGGCGTCACTATCTACATATTTCAATTGCAAAATACTAGATTCCAATTCTCCAGTCTTGGGGTTTTTTTTAGGTATAGAAAGAACGACATTAGTACCGAGCTTATTCGGTTTGACATCGACTTTCTCTGCCACTGCTGCAATTATCTCGTTTGATAGTAAAACTTCCTCATTTAGTTCTTTTCCTTGCTGTTGGATTTGACTACCAGTTGCCGAGAAAGAAACTGGTGGACCACTATAGGTAAGTGCGGCAGATGCTATGTAGCTAGTAGGTGGCTCTGGCTGCATAGCCACCACAGTTGACCCTGCTACAATTAGAGCAAAACTAGCTAGTCCAATCCACTTATACTTATCAAAAGCAATAAGATAGCGCTTAACAATTGGTGGGGTCATGGCAGGAGAATATAGAATCAGTTATCAGTTATCAGTTTTTATTTGTCACCCTCATCTCCTCTTCTCTCACACCTGGCAACAATCGGTGAAAAGGTGAGAGTCACTAATTTTATCGATTGCCACCGAAATCGTCAAAAAACCGGAGAAAGGATTGAACATTGAAGAAAGGTTGGGTAATGGTAGTCAGGAAATTAGTAATTTTACCGATGAGGTTCCGACCAACAACAAGAACATCATTATCTTGAAGCGCCACATTTTGAGACGCATCGCCTCCTAGAGCTTTTTTTGCATCAAGTTTCTGGGTAACAGCTTTACCTCGTTCCGGATCAAAGCGAACCAGAGCGATATCCCGGAGATTAGCAGTATCAAGATTTACTCCTCCCAAAGCATCTACAAATGTACTGCCGTTAGGCAGTGCTTGAATGGAAAGACCTCCTGCTGCGTAGTTTAAAACCCGGACTTTAATCTGTGGTACTGCTAAGGATGAACGTGCTACTAAATTGCGATCATAACCGTCATCATTACCAACTTCACGACGGGGGATAAGTATCGCATCTCCGTCTTGTAAGCGTAAATTAGGAATTGAACCGCCATTTTGCAGTGCTGCATATAAGTCAATAGTTTGTGAAATCACAGAACCATCGATTAACTTGCGGCGGACTTGTATTTGTCGCAGGTCTGCATTCAACGTTGAACCACCAGATATTAGCAAGGCATCAGCAACGCGGGGTGTTGATGAATTAATCGGATAAATTCCTGGTCGAAATATTTCCCCGCTAATGGTAACTTGAACTGGTCGCGTTCCTGCCAAGGATACAACTACGATTGGATCTGGTACAATGCGACTTAAACCTAAGCGAATTTTTTCTTGAGCTTCTTCCAAGGTTAAACCTTGTAATGATACCGTTCCCACTTGCGGCACTACGATGTTACCTTCTGGACTAATTACAGCTTGAAAACTTAAGTCTTGACGCTGCGTTGCTAAGGCTAAAACTATTACTGGATCAACTACATAACGATTTAAACCCAAGCGAATTTTGTCTTGAGCTTCTTCCAAAGTTAAACCTTGTAAGGAAACTTTTCCCAGTAGCGGCACCACAATGTTACCTTCTGGGTTGATTAAAGCTTGAAAGCTCAAATCTGGAAAGCGCTGAACCGAAACGCTAATTCCATCTCCTATTCCTAAGCGGTATGGCCCAGGAGGACGCTGAAGCACAACACTAATTGTATCTCCTGGTCCTAAGAGGTAGCGGCTGAGTTGTGGCGAAATTTCGTCATTTGCACCTGGAGGTACAACCTCAGTACCCGGCACAGGCGGGGGGGGTTGTCTTGGTGATTGTCTTTGAGATGGAAAAGGCTGGGCAACAACAAGTTGGATAGGTGTTGTTAAAAAAACTCCTACTTGAAGACTGACAAAACACAGGGCGCTGAATGCACGCATATAAGAACTAGGATCTATGGACATTGGTGCAGGAAATACTGATATAGGAATTAGTCGCGCCGAGTGGTTATTTTACTCTATGAATGTTCTAAATGTCTTTTGTGTCTGCAAGAATTTACCAATCAATAAGAGGAAAATTTTGCAGATTTTAATGTTTGCTTCATATTTTAGCCGAGTTTCAGGCTGAAAGCAATTATAAAGGTACTCATGACAATACCTTCGCCAAAAAAAGAGTATGAAGATATAGGGCTGATGTAGTAGAGTTGTTGTCTTCCAAAACGACAACTCAAAAACCACAAACAGCTGATGTTCGATATCGTAATTTACATTTAATCTCCAAGTTGCTTTGTGATTCAGCATTATACTTGCTTTATTAAAACCCGGAACCGCAGCGTCGTCACCGCAAATATGGTGTAACATACTTTACAAAGGGCCTGCCATCAATACAGCTTGCACTGTTTCTCCAATAGACTGGGCTAAAGACCAAGATGTTTCTACCTGCCCTAAAGGTTCTATTGGAATCAGAATGCTCACGCCTACCCAAGGAGTGCGTTGCTTACGCCACTGTGCCAATTGATCCTCTAAAAACCAGTGTAAAGGTGATGGATTTCCGCCGTCTGGCATAGCGTACCATTGTAAGACAGCGAAGGTTTGCTGTGGTGTGGAGGCGCGAAAGAACCTAGCTTCTACTTGAGTTTCCAGATTAGAAGCCAACTTTGTAGGCGGTTTGACAGTAAATTTCGCAGAACGAGATTGAGCTACATCCCACTTTCCCCAGCGTGATCTTCCCCAGCCGTTAACATCTGTCCACTCTACCTCTGGTTGATCCATAGGTCCATTTTGCGGCAGCAAAAGCAGGATTGCCTGAGATTGGGAACCTTCTTTTTTAATTACCTGCAAAGACCATTTATGTTCGCCAATTAGCTGTTCTGCTTGTTCAATAGTTTGCCAACCAGGAAGGGCTAACCCAGTCTTGCGGATGTGTTTTAACTCGTTGAGGGTACTAACAGGTGGCGGTTGTTTCCATTGCCAGTGTCCTGTCACGTATCCGGGAACCCCTCCCATTGCCAGCAGCAGTAGCAATAATAAAAGTGCAGCTACCTGACTCAATTGGTTTTCTTTGAAAAACTTAGAGAAGGAAATCATCAGTAAAATTTATAATATTTAGGCAAAATTTTACTTCATAAAATCACACCGTGAGTTCAGTAATATTTATGAGCAGAGAAGAAGCAGGGGAGCAGAGGAAGAAGAACTATTGATTATTAACCCATGCCTAATACTTCTCTACGAGAGGCTGCGCCAACGACGCCGCTCAGTACAAGTGCCCAATACCCAATGCTTCTAACTTTCTCCTTCTTGCTGAGTTTCTAGAGATGTTGAAAAATAGCTATTAATCCCATTCAGTAAGGGCACTAGTGACACCAGCATACAAGCAGAGTAGAGGTCACCACCCCAACCCTCATGCAGCCATCTAAAAGCCGCTTCTTGACCTGTGCCGTGAAAGAAAGTCAGTAAAGTGTTACGAATGATATTGGCAGTAGTACTAACGATCGCAGCAATAGATAAAAACGATATAGTTGTGCGACGTGAAGACAAAGCGTCTGTCCAATAAAGCAGCATCAAGCCTACGTAGAGAGTAGTAAACAACATTTTCAGCCCTGCACAATAGGGGGCAACTTCCACAATCCGTCCTCCCACGTAGAGATTTATCTCATCTACGGTTACTTGCATACCAAATTGATTCAGTATGAAGCCTGCCGTACCAGCGATGAAGCTTTGGAGAGGCATACTATAGGGAGCAATGAGATAGGGCACTGCTGTTGGAGTTGCCAAAAATACTAGTAGCAAGGGGAATCCTTGCAATCGCAAACCTGGTATTCCCTTAAACCACAAGCATAATCCTGCCAGTATAACGGGCAAGGAAAGGTTAACCCACTCTGTAACACCGCTCAGATAAAAGACTGCCCCTAATAACAATAAAACAGCGCCCAAAGGATGGATGGTATCTGGTAAACGTGTCCACTTTTTCCGGTTCATCCAGCCCAGATAAGCAGCAAATGGTAAACCAATGATCCCGTGGCTGAAATATTCGTGTTCCGTACTGATATTTTTGTGCAGCCAACCATCCAACCAGTGAAGCAATATAGGAGCATAAAGCAGCAGCAAAACGCCTAAAATAGCTAGATTTAACAAGCCTGACGCGTTTCTGTTTTTAACCTGTTGCTGGAGTGCCATGATTTTCAGTAATTCAAAAACTGTCAGTAGTCAGTGGTCAGATTTTTTGCCATTGAATTAACTTTAGGCTACCACGCTGCCAAGGTCAGCAGGGCATGAATTATCTGCCTTAGAACTTGCTGATACTGCATTGGCGATCGCTGTAACAACTTCTTTTACTTGGCTACTGCTTAAACCAGGATACATCGGTAATGATAATATTTGCTTCGACAGTTTTTCTGAAGAAGGAAAATCTCCAGGCTGATAGCCTAAGTTGGTGAATGCTGGCTGGAGATGACAAGGAATTGGGTAGTGAATGCCAGTTTGAATTCCTACTGCTGTTAATTTTTCCTGGAGTAGCTGGCGTTCTATTGGGCAAGAATCATCAATTTTAATCACATAAAGATGATAAACGTGTCCTGTAGCACTTTGGTTTTCCATAGGGATAATGCCAGCAGTTGCTAAGGGTGCTAGTTCCTGATCATACTGCTGGGCAACAGTCAGGCGATCGCGATTCCACTGTGGCAAATATGGTAGTTTCTCGTGCAATACCGCTGCTTGTAAAGTATCCAGACGGCTATTTGTACCTGCTTCAGTATGAAAATACTTTTGCGATGCCCCATAATTTCGTAAGCGCCTCATCTTTTCGGCTACATCTGAATTTCGTGTCAGCAGCATTCCCCCATCCCCAAATGCTCCCAAATTTTTGCTGGGATAGAAACTAAAAGCTGCTGCTATTCCTACTGAACCAGCCTGATATCCATCTCTTTCGGCGAGGTGTGCTTGTGCTGCATCTTCAAAAATTAGTAGTTTATACGTATCGGCAAAGTTTAATAATTCGCGTGGTGATACCATCTGACCATAGAGATGCACAGGGATAATTGCTTTGGTATGAGGCGTAATTGCCTTTGCTGCTTTTCTTAAGTCAATTAAAGCTGTTTGGCGATCGCAATCTACTAAAATTGGCTTCGCACCAGCCCGTTGTACCCCAATCAAGGTTGCTATAAAAGTGTTTGCTGGTAAAATCACTTCATCACCAGCACCAATATTACACGCTTGCAATCCGAGAGCGATCGCATCTGTTCCTGATGCAACACCAACTCCATATTCTGCCCCAGACACTGCCGCAAATGCTGCTTCAAAATCTGAGAGGGCTTGCCCTAAAATAAAATCTCCCTGTTCCAGTACAGATTTAATTGCATATTGCAATTGCGTTTGAATTGGTTCATGTTGTAACTTTAGGTTTACAAAAGGAACTCTAATAGTCATTTTATTCATTACCAGTTGTCCTTAAAAAAATATTCCTTACATGGAAAAAATAGAAAAAGCTGCACAGTTTTCAGGATGAAATTGTAAGAGGTTTAATCTATTCGATAGAGACTTATATTAACTATCTAGGATTGTCAACCATCGGTGCTAACTGTTATCAGTAAAAATGGCTACAGAAATTACATAAACATATTTTTTATAAGTAAATTTACTTCCAATATGCCAGTCAGAAATTTTTCTTCTGGACATAAAAAATGACAGCCCCTTTGTATTGTATCCTTAGCATTAGGTTACCCTAGCTGAATCCAAATCTAACGCAGTCTGATTGCAAAATCTCAAGCATTAAAGACTACACTAGTGCTAAATAAAGAACATTCAGCATCAGTAGCTAAGAAGTTGTAGATACCACGTTACCGACTTAATGGAACGGATAAAAAATTTTTGCCCCAAATTTGTTTGTCACAGGCAAAATTAGGGAATGCTTAAAAATAGCAATTGATAACCCAGAAATAGGGCTTATATCAATTACAGTATCGAGAAATTATTAAGGTAGCAGTGGCAATGATAGAGCCTGAAAACAAATTATTTGCCCTAAAGGATGGTTGGGATTCTCATGAATCAAGAGAACAACAACGCCTCAAAGCTTTGTCAGATTTAGGTTTGCGACAACCAGAAACGATTCCGGTTTTTGAAGAAGCCACACAGACTGCTGCCCACTTTTTGGAAGCACCAATTTCCATATTGGGATTTATAGATCAAGAACGCCACTGGTTTAAGTCGGCAGTGGGCTTATCTAGGCTGGGACTAATGAACCATTTGGCACAAAGCCGCCAACTGTCACCTCGGGAATCCTTTTGTACTCAGGTAGTAGAAAGTTTCCAAACGTTTGTAATTAATGATACACATAACATTATAGATCCAGCACTTGCTAGCAGTAAGTTGGTGCAGGATTATGGTATTCGTGCTTACTTAGGAGTGCCACTGATTGATGCTGAGGGACATTGTTTGGGTGCATTAGAGGTGATGGATTTAGTGCCGCGCAATTTTACAAACCGAGACATTGAGTTTTTACAAATCATAGCTCGTTGGAGCATGAGTGAATTTGAACGTAACCGACTCCTGCAAAGGAAACTCGAATCAAGCACTTCCAAGAGCGCTCCAATATTTTCACTCAATGACGAACGTAACGCTGAGATTAAAATCACCCCACGCACTAAAGATAGCGACTCTATTTCTACCAAGCAGCTGAAACTGGAACTTTTGGCTCAACTAACTCAGGAGTTACGCACACCCTTAACATCTGTACTTGGTATGGCTAGTGTTTTAGGACGTGAGATTTATGGGCCTTTAATGCCTAAACAGAGAGAATATTTAGAAATTATCCAACACAGTGGTCGCTACTTACTTTCTTTAGTAAACGAAATTACCGAACTAGGAGCTATGGATGAAAACTCAACTGTGCTGAATCTAGCTCCTGTGGATATCGAAATGCTGTGTCAACAAGCTATCAATACCCTAGAAGAAGCGGCTAATCGCCGTGAGCAAGATATTCGCCTCTCTATAGAACCGGGACGCAATCGCATTTTGCCTTTAGATAAAGACAAGGTGCGGCAAATCCTTTACCACCTGGTTTTCAGTGTAATTCAACTTTCGGCTACAGGTAGTATTGTTCGCATTCATGTCTCTTACAAGGAAGATACGCTCAACATTACTATTTGGGTTTCCCATCCCTGGCTAGGGGACGGGATCACTGAGGTTGATCCCTACTTCCGTCTCAATTCTTTGTCGTTGCTGGAATTGACAGGTGAAGTAGCAAGTTACAATACTCGTGCACAAAGCCAGGAGCAACCAGATATTTCATCAGTAGAAGTGGACAATTCAAAAAACTTGAGTGATTCCCACGCAAATTTATTTGCTGCTAGTTCAGGTATAAATTTAGCTAAATCACACGGAAGCCTTACTCGTGAAAGCTTGGGTCTATTGCTAAGTTGTCAACTGGCAGAATTGCATAGTGGACATATTTTAATTCAAGGTTCACCAGAATCAGGATATCGTTATGTGCTTTGTTTACCATTGCAGCTGGCGACTTCCTCACAAGCAATTAGCGATGTCTGATTGCAGCCAGTAGGGAACATCTTACAGGTGATAGGGGATAGGAAAAGATAAATTCATACTTGAGTTGTGTACTAAGTACGTGAAGGGTTAATCAACAGTAGTTAAAAAGCTAACAATTACTGACATTTATTCACTTTCGCATTAGAGAAAAGCAGGGAGCTTTAGATTATAGGTGGTAGGCTGATACCCATAAGTAAGAGCATCATCACTAAATTGCAATCTAGATTATTACCTTTTTATAGCCATACGCATTATGATCAATTCCAAGTTCTGCGTCGGCAGGCTAATTGATCGCAATGTTTTTTATGAATTTAGTCTGGCAACGATTTACTTTATCATCTTTACCGCTCAAAGAATATCTTGCTAGCAGTTACGTACACCGTTCTTTGGTGGGACTGTTAAGTTCTTGGCGGCAAACCAGCGTCTTGATTCAGTGGGGAGATGCGATCGCAGCGGCTTTACTCAGTTTAGTATATGCGCTTGCACCTTTTGCTTCGAGTACATTAGTAGGCTTGTTGCTAATGGCTTGTGTGGTATTTTGGCTGTTGTTGACTTTATCTGATGAAGCAACACCAGCAAATGTCTCGTCAGTCACTCCCATTCACTTGCTGATATTGCTTTACTGGGGAGTTGCCGCAGTCGCAACAGCATCATCACCAGTGAAAAAAGCGGCACTTAACGGCTTGGGAACCTTGACCTTGTATTTGCTACTATTCGTCCTTTGTGCCAGGGTATTAAGGTTACCTCGCCTCCGTTCTTGGATTATCATCCTTTATCTACACGTATCGTTAATTGTTAGTGTATATGGGTTGCGGCAATGGTTTTTTGGAGCCACAGCACTGGCGACTTGGGTCGATCCAGAATCTCCTCTTTCTAAGACTACAAGAGTCTACAGTTATTTAGGCAATCCCAACTTATTGGCTGGATACCTCTTACCAGCAGTAATTTTTAGCTTAGTGGCAATTTTTGCATGGCAAAGCTGGCCTAAAAAAGCTCTTGGGTTAACGATGCTAATTGTCAATAGTTCCTGCCTAATTCTGACTTTTAGTCGTGGCGGTTGGATTGGACTAGTGGTGTCAGTTTTAGCTGTGATGGCTTTGCTAATTTATTGGAAAAGCGACCAAATGCCTCGTTTTTGGCGTACTTGGTCACTACCGATTGTCTTGGGGAGTTTGATCGGGGTATTAATACTAGCAGTGATATTTGTAGAGCCAGTCCGCCTGCGAGTATTCAGTATTTTTGCCGACCGTCAAGATAGCAGTAATAATTTTCGCCGAAATGTGTGGGATGCTGTCTTTGAGATGATTCGCAATCGCCCGATTTTCGGCATTGGCCCTGGTCACAACTCTTTTAATCAAGTTTATCCCCTCTACCAACGCCCTCGTTACACTGCTTTAAGTGCCTATTCAATTTTGTTTGAAGTGACTGTAGAAACTGGCTTTGTTGGTTTAGCTTGCTTCCTCTGGCTAATAATTGTCACATTTAATACGGCATTACTACAAGTGCGACGATTGCGACGATTGAGAAGTGGAGAGGGGTTTTGGTTAATTGGGGCGATCGCTATTTTGTTGGGTATGCTAGCTCACGGCACCGTAGATACTGTTTGGTATCGTCCTGAGGTCAATACTCTTTGGTGGCTCATCGTTGCCTTGATTGCCAGCTATTGGACACCTTTAGCTCAAAACCAGATAAGTTCAACTAACTCAGAACCAGCAATAAACTAACATCAATAAGTTGTCAGTTGTTGTCTTACTGAACAACTGACAACTTTTAAATTTTGAATTGTCTAATTGTCTAATCTCTGTAGGTAGTGGCACTTGGGGCATTAGGGTCGCGATAAGCAGTCGGTTGAGGATCGCGCTTTTTGCCAGCCAACCCAGCTAGACCAAATAAACCAATCAATCCTAACCAACCCCAATTAAAATCGTTGCGCTCATTAGTGGTTGTTGTTGGAGCAGTAGTGGCCCCAGAGTCATTAGTTGTCTGAGCTTGTGCAGATAGAGTTAAGGGTAAAATTCCCATACTCAAGCTGAGAACGCCAGCTCCAACAAATGTAATGAAATTACTTTTCATAAATCTGAAAATTCCTGATGCCATCCGAAGTTACTCACCACTGTATCGAGTCTCAACCTTAACAGAATCAATCTGCGGCTATAAACTAGGCATTTTCAGAACTCACGCTGTAGACATACAACATAATTTTCACAGCAATCAGTTTCTCACTCTTACTATGGTAGTTTAGCAAACCGATCCTCAATAGCTTTTCATAGCCCGTTGAATGTCACGCTGGTCTTGGCGTCGTTTCAGGTCTTCTCGCTTATCGTGGAGCTTTTTACCTTTGCCAAGGGCTATACTCACTTTTACCCAGCCTCGTTTGAGATACATTTTCAAAGGGATTAAAGTTAAACCCTGTTGTTCTACTTTACCAATTAGCTTGCGGAGTTCTTGGCGATGCAGTAGCAGCTTGCGTGTACGGCGTGGTTCATGATTAAAATATTGTCCACTAGCGTTGTAAGGTGAGATATGCACATTGATCAACCATGCTTCACCATTGCGAAGTAAAGCATAGCCATCTTGAAGATTGACTTTACCCGCACGAATCGACTTCACCTCAGTTCCTGTCAATTCAATTCCAGCTTCGTAAGTTTCCAGAATTTCATACAAATAACGGGCTTGGCGGTTGTCGCTAATAACTTTGTAACCTTCGTTTTTGTCGCTCATTGATAATTTTTTGTGCTTTAAATGTACGTGAACTACCTACACTTCTTTTAACGATTCACTAGAATATTCAATATAAGCCAAGTCCTCCTTAATAATAGGAAGCTGTTTTTTCTGAGAGGAGAAATTGGGATTATTCCTCAGTTCTGGTAAGAGCAAACAAGGCGACAAGCATTGACACTCTTGCAGTTATTTCTCCACCAATTAAATTTATCACCTAGTTTATTGTTGTACTAGTATCGGCAAACTTACAACTAACTATTCAGTTCTAGTTTTTGATTGGTATTCCAGTAAGCGCGATACTGGTAATTCAGTAACATCCTAGCTTTTGTTTTTAGGCCCTGTTGGCATTTTAGACAGAGGGTAATTATAGCAGAGTTCCCAAAAATATTATAAAAAAATATTTGGATTGGCTTCTAAAATATAGGGTATATCTTATAACTGCTATAAATGCTGAACTGTATATCACTAATTTAACTTTTCTAAGTTCGTAATTAAAAGTTTTTTGGCAACTTTAATTTACCTGGAGCCAATAATCATTAGTGATTAGCTAAAAACTAATCATAAAGGATAAAAGATAAAAGATATTTATTCTTACTTCGCTTTGAGAAAATTATTAATTATGTCAATATTAATTTACACTATAGTGAGTATTTGCTCTGCCTTATTGATGAATTGTTACAAATTACAAAGCTTTCTGTGCCTCCCCAGCACAGTAAGTGAAAGGTGAGTTAAAATCGCTAACCCTTCATGAAGATTTAGATTTCCTTTATAAATCAACTCTGAAGGCATTCATTAGCTAATAATCCTGTCATAGGATGAAACATAAGAACACTATTCTTGCCTGTGTTCACTGATGGAGTACGTAGAAGAAAATAAATTTACAAGTAAAAAAATGCTAGGGGTGTATTGTCTATGCCCTTGACGATCCTTGTAGTGGATGATGATTTGGGCACTCGTCTGTATGTTAGCGACTATCTTGAACTGTCTGGCTACTCGGTGATTACGGCTAATGACGGTCAAGAGGCTTTGGTTATGGTGGATGAGTATCATCCGGATTTGATTGTCACGGATATCGCCATGCCACAGATGAATGGCTACGAACTAGTGCGTCGGGTGCGTCAAAAACCAGTATTTCGGTTATTGCCTGTAATTTTATTAACAGCCCGAATTAAGACCCAGGAAAGAATTATGGGCTACCAGTCAGGGTGCGATTTATACTTACCTAAACCTTTTGAACTGGAAGAGTTAGCAGCAGCAATCCGTAATCTTTTGGAGCGATCGCAAATCATTCAATCAGAGTACCGCTTTTCTCATAAAGATAGTTTGGGTCTTTCCACCTCGACAAAAGCAGTGGACGCCCATAATTCTTTGTCCACTCAAATTCAGAAATCCCACTTGCACTCATCCCTAACTCATAGAGAACAGCAAGTCTTAGAGTTATTGACTCATGGTCTTTCTAATGCCGATATAGGTCATCAGCTATATCTGAGTCCTCGAACAGTGGAAAAGTATGTTAGCAGTTTATTGAGAAAAACTTCAACTAGCAACCGAGCGGAATTAGTACGTTTTGCAATTAAGCATGGTCTGGTGGAATAAAAAAAGTGAGGAGTTAGAAGTTATGAGTCAGGAATTAAAACTCCTAACTCCTAATTCCTAACTCATAACTCATAACTCATAACTTTTGTAAGCAGACCTTCACAAGCATCGATCAGTAAATCAATAACTTGATTAAATCCCTGTTGACCACCGTAATAGGGATCTGGAACTTCCTTTAAAGTGTGTCGAGAGCAAAACTCGCACATCAAACGCACTTTATACTGATATTGTTTAGTTTGATCAAGACTGAGGATGTTCTCATAATTTTCTTGATCCATCGCCAAAATCAAATCAAAGTCTTGAAAATCTGACTCTTGAAACTGGCGGGCTCGACCACGCAGTTTAATTCCCAACTTTGTAGCAGCCGCAGCACTCATGCGTCTGTCAGGTGGGCTACCAATGTGATAACTAGATGTACCAGCAGAGTCACAAAGGATGCGGACACCTTTGGGATCGACACAGCTATCGCTCAAGCCAGCCTGCTCAATTAGATGATTCATGATGTTTTCTGCCGATGGCGATCGGCAGATGTTACCTAAGCAGACAAATAGCAACTTGTAAGCCATAGATATTTTTTGCCTTTTGTCAAAAGTCAAAAGTCATTAGACCAATGACCAATGACTTTTGACTAAAATCCAGGAAGTTCCAGTCCACTGGTCAATTCTTCCATACGTTCCCGCATTGTTGCAGTGGATTTGGTATAGGCTTCTTTCATTGCCACTGTCACCAGATCAGAAAGTACTTCTGCACCTTCGGCTAAAGCATCTGGAGAAATTTCCACCCGCTTGGGTTCTTGGTTACCACTGACAATCACCTTCACCAGACCACCGCCAGATTCTCCTTGAATCTCCATTTGCTCCAATTCTTCTTGAAGTCGCTTTGCGCCTTCTTGAACTTGTTGGGCTTTCTTAAAAGCTTCGGCCAGTTCCTTCATTTTTCCTAAGCCAAAGCCGAATCCCTGTCCTTTTCCTGTCATAATTAGTTGTACGCTTATACGTTGAATAACAAATCAAATTCAATTATAGATGCGGTAAGTAATTTGCCTCTTTTTTTACCAATAATTAATGCATTCTAGCATTGGGCATTGGGCATTGGTTACACCTCATCTCCCTCATCTTTCCAGTTCCAAATCCCCAACGCTCCATTTCCGAGATTCAAAGTTTCAAGCTGCTTGAAACTCTCCAAGCATTTTGACTTCTGGCTCTAACCGAATAGACCAACGTTCTTGTACCTGATGTTGGATGTGACTAATGAGACAGAAGATGTCACTAGCTTTTGCCCCACCACGATTAACGATAAAATTAGCATGGAGTAGTGCTACTTGAGCTCCGCCAATTTGGTAGCCTTTGAGACCAGTTTGTTCAATTAACCAGCCTGCGGTGTAAGGTTTTGGATTGCGGAACACACTGCCACAACTGGGGAAGTTGTATGGTTGGGTGTTCAACCGATGCTTTTTGTGTTGTTTGGTGATTGCTACAACTTTTGCTGGCTCCGCACCTGGCGCGAGTTGTAAGGTGGCTTGGGTGACTATGCGATCGCCACCTTGCAATAATGAAGTCCGGTAACTATAACTTAACTGTTCCGGGGTAATAGTTTCTAGCGTCCCATCGGGTGAAAGTACCTGGGCACTAACTAACATATCTGCGATACAGCTATTATGTGCCCCTGCATTCATCACCACGGCACCTCCGACTGTTCCAGGGATGCCAACAGCCCACTCCAATCCTTGCCACCCTAATTCTGCTGCCGCCAATGCTAGGCTGGGAATTGATTCTCCGGCAGCAACGGTTAATTGACCTGTCTCTGGGTCAAAGTGGCTGAAGCGGAGATGACGAGTAGCAATGACTAAGCCTGATATACCACCATCGCTTACCAGCAAGTTAGAACCTGCTCCCAGTGTTGTCACCTTTAAATTACGTTCTTTTGCGTATTTAAGACTTGCTTGCAGTGCTTCTAAGTTTCGGGGGGCAACGTATAAATCAGCTGCTCCTCCAACTCTATAGGAAGTGAATCCTGACAAAGAAGCCTGGGACTTGATCGCACAATCAGTACTGGGTAAGTAAATTACTTCGCTCTCCACTGAATTAGCTGTTTGATGTTTCTTTGTATTCAAAGCAGGAACTGTACAGACGTTTCCAGCTGCCTGGGAAATGGTCATCTTTACTTTGTTTTGGTAAAATTTTTACATTAATTTACCGCCAAGACACGGTAATATAATTCACAGATGAAACCGTTGCTAGAGGGGCACTTTGTTTGGAAATAAAACTTCGCAAAGTATCCACTTAGTAGGATGTGGCTTTAGCCGGTTCACAGAGTGTCGTAATCACTTCAGGAATTACCTGGTTCAAATTTCCAGCTCCCAAAAACAGCGCCAAGTCTCCTGGGCGTAGTGTTTGTAGCAAGTACTCACACACTGCAAGTAAAGTTGGTTGATAAACTACCTGCGAATGCTGTTTAGCGATTTCCGCCGCTAGATGTTCACCACTAATTTGCCCTAAATTGGGTTCGCCTGCACTGTAAATATCAGTCAGCACAACCAAATCAGCATAGGTAAAGGACTCGGCAAATTCTTCTAAAAAGGTCAGTGTCCGGCTATAGCGATGGGGTTGGAAGATGGCAACCACTCTTTGCCCTGGTCTTGCCTGTAAGCGTGCAGCAGCCAGAGTAGCACGAATCTCGCTGGGGTGATGAGCATAGTCATCGATGAAGGTAATACCATCAACTTCACCTCGGAACTCAAAGCGTCGTCTTGCTCCTTCAAAGGTGGCGATACCTTTGGCAATTGCTCCAAATTCTAAGCCCAAGGCGCGACCAACAGCTACTGCGGCTAGGGCATTGCTGAGATTGTGCCGACTGAGCAACCGCAACGTCAACACGCCCAAAGCTTTGCCTCTTTCCCAAACTAAAGCCGTGGTACCATCAGCACGATAATCAATATTGGTAACGGTGTAATCGGCGTCTGTATCTGAGTGTAAGCTGTAGGTAATTGTGGGTTGCAAGCGATCGCGCACTGTAGCACAGTCAATGCTACCTATTAACGTTTTACAACCCTTAGCAAATGTCTGGAAGATGTCAATGACTTCTTCTAATGTATCGTAATGGTCAGGATGATCGAGTTCAATATTGGTGATGATGCCAATTTCGGGAGCGTGTTTTACCAAAGAACCATCAGATTCATCTGCTTCGGCCACTAAATATTGGCTTTGTCCTAATCGAGCATTACCTTCCCAAGCATTGACTTCGCCACCCACTAAAATTGTTGGATCTAGACCTGCTTCCAGAAGCATATAGCCAATCATGCTACTGGTTGTAGTTTTGCCGTGTGTTCCTGCCACTGCAATACTGTAGTAATCGGAAATTAAGGCGGCTAGTACATCTGAACGATGTAAAATTGGACAACCTAATTCCAGCGCTGCTTTGTATTCTAAATTATTCGTGTTAATTGCTGTTGAACAAATGACTTGAGGTAGTTTTGACTTAGTGGCAGTAGGTAATTGTTCTTGTGAATTTAATACTACTGCATTCGCCAATACCTGAGGGCGAAATAATTCGAGATTGCTTGCCTCTTGTCTACCAAAAATATGAGCACCAATAGATTCCAATTTGTGCGTAATGTGATTGGGACGAAGATCCGAACCTGATACTGGAAATTGACGCTTGGTAAGAACGTATGCCAGAGCAGACATACCTATGCCGCCGATGCCAATGAAATGAAATGGTCTACCACTAAAATCTACAGAATTAGTCATTTATTGCTCCTCTTACACCACACCACACCATAATCACAAATGACACGCGTATCATAACAGGAATTTGATTTTTACCGTAACTGCTCCTATCTTATGTTCATGTTTAATGCCCAGATTACCTTTGTACTCTGGTTTTGCTGGTTGAGAATGATTTTACCTTGGTTGGAGGTTTTTGCTATTTCTGAATTGTTCTTAAGATTATTCTCAAAATTTTGGTCACATCGGGAAAGAAATTCTTGTAATGTCAAATACATATTTTTGGCTACCTTACTGGAATTGGCTACATAATACATTGTTTAGTGAAACTGATTTTAAATTGCGTCAAGTCTAGGCGTGAATTGACTACAATAGTACATTGGTAATGAAACTATTTTTCAATTGCATAAAACCCAAGCATAACTGGATGCAGCAACTAGCAATTTTTGGTGGCACATTTGATCCAATTCATTGGGGACACCTGCTCGTAGCTGAGACAGCAATACAAGAAGTATCCCTTGAAAAGGTAATTTGGGTGCCATCCCTAAATCCTCCTCATAAAGAAGCAGCTTTGTTTGAGCATCGTGTGGAAATGCTGCAATTAGCCATAAAAGACAACCTAGCGTTTACTGTCTCACTAGTGGAGGCAAATCGCTCTGGGACTTCCTATGCCATTAACACCCTGATCGACTTATCTGCTTCTTACCTAAATACTCACTGGTACTGGATTGTAGGCTTGGATACTTTCCAAACCTTACCCCGTTGGTACCGTGGACACGAACTAGCACAAATGTGTGATTGGTTAATCGCACCCCGACTGCTAGGTGGTGAGACTATAACTCAAAGCAAATTAATCTGCAAGCAAGTGGAGCAACAACTCAGGGAGCAGTCTTTCACCATTCACTGGCAACTCTTAAATATACCTTTAGTAGGAGTTTCGTCAAGTCTAATTCGCAAACTTTGCCGCAAACACCAGTCAATTCGTTATTTAGTCCCAGAATCGGTCAGATCATATATCACTAACAACAATCTCTACTCGAATAAATCTGAATAAATTATGTTTTTTTTTATTGATCTAACAGTTTATGGTTATTATTGCTCCCCCCCTTTGCGATATGATTGGGGTCAACGATATCAACATATAAGCATAAATACAGAGGGCAAGACACTGTGATTAGAGTTGCAATCAACGGTTTCGGGCGGATTGGACGTAACTTTGCGCGCTGCTGGGTGGGTAGAGAGAATAGTAAAATCGACCTTGTGGCTATTAATGACACGTCAGACCCTAGAACCAATGCTCATCTGCTGAAGTATGACTCGATGCTAGGGAAGATCAAGGATGCTGAGATTAGTGCCGATGATAACTCTATCATCGTTAACGGTAAGACCATTAAGTGCGTATCCGATCGCAACCCAGAAAAGTTGCCTTGGAAAGATTGGGGAATTGACCTAATTATCGAAGCAACGGGGGTGTTTACTAGTAAAGAAGGAGCGCTGAAGCATGTGAATGCTGGAGCTAAGAAAGTTCTGATTACCGCTCCTGGTAAAAACGAGGATGGCACTTTTGTGATTGGTGTGAATCATCACGACTATGATCACAACATACACAACATTATCAGTAACGCTAGCTGTACTACCAATTGCTTGGCGCCGATCGCCAAGGTGTTGAACGATAAGTTCGGCATCATCAAAGGTACGATGACCACCACCCATAGCTATACAGGTGACCAACGCTTGCTAGACGCTTCTCACCGGGATTTGCGACGGGCGAGGGCAGCAGCGATCAATATTGTACCTACCTCCACTGGTGCAGCAAAAGCAGTGGCACTGGTTATCCCAGACCTCAAAGGCAAGCTAAATGGTGTTGCCTTACGTGTACCTACCCCGAACGTCTCAATGGTAGATTTCGTAGTTCAGGTTGAGAAGCGTACTATTACTGAAGAAGTTAACCAAGCTTTCAAAGATGCTGCCGAAGGTTCATTCAAAGGTATTTTGGACTATAGCGATCTAGAACTGGTATCTTCCGATTATCAAGGTAGTGATGCTTCTTCGATTGTTGATGCCAGCTTGACTTTAGTTATGGGCAATGACTTAGTAAAAGTTATGGCGTGGTATGACAACGAGTGG
Organism: Nostoc sp.; assembly: GCF_036919595.1. Taxonomy (GTDB): domain Bacteria; phylum Cyanobacteriota; class Cyanobacteriia; order Cyanobacteriales; family Nostocaceae; genus Nostoc. Next base: position 94,642 of record NZ_JBALCO010000141.1, read on the forward strand.
GGTTACAGCCAACGAGTCTTGGATTTGGCAGAATTGGTAGCCCAGAAGTGGGTTTAATTAAAGAGTTAGGAGTGAGGAGTTAAAGCTCATAACTCATAACTTTTGAAGTGTTGAAATCCCTGGCTAAGACTTAGAACTTGGTCAGGGAATTTTTTTTCTTCGTCGTGAAATAGTACTGTTGATCCGGGCGTAATCTTGCCCACGATCGCAGCCCTCTCACCAAGATGTTGCACCAAGGCTAATGCTGGCTCTTGTGGCAAACACAGCACTAATTCAAAGTCTTCGCCACCGTATAAAGTATATTTTAGCGCTTGCTCTGGTGTCAGCCAATGGTCAAAAGCTGCTGGGAAGGAAATTTGTCTGCGTTCTAGCACAGCGCCAACGCCACTGGCACGGCAAATTTGGATAATCGCATCCGCCAAACCATCGCTGCTATCCATACCAGCAATGGGCATCGGGCATGGGGATGCTAAGATTTTCCAGAGGATTGGTAAGACATCTAACCGTGGCTGTGGGCGTTGGTGTGCGCGGATTAGAGCCGTCTTTTCTTCGTTGTTGAGGTTTTGTCCCAATTCGGGATGTAAGAGTAATTCTAAGCCAGCGTGGGAGGCTCCATGAACACCTGTAACGACGATCGCATCCCCGACAACAGCAGCAGAACGGCGGATAATTTGACTTGGGTTAACTTGACCAAAAGCGGTAATTGCCAGAGTAATTACAGGCGATCGCACAATATCACCCCCGACAATTGAGGTATTGTATTTTTGCAGGCATTCTGTCATTCCCTGGTATAGTCGCTCAACCCAACTCACCCTAACTTCACCGGGGAGTCCCAACCCGACGGTGATTCCCAACGGGGAAGCACCCATTGCTGCTAAATCTGATAAATTGGCAGCAGCAGCTCGCCAACCAGCATCTTCCGGGGAAGTGGTGACATTGCTAAAATGCACGCCATCAACCAGCACATCTGTAGTCACCATCAAAGATTGCTCTGGTGCAGTCACAAGTACTGCTGCATCATCTCCAATAATTTCTGAAGCACAGAAGCGCTGCAATCTTTCTAAAAGACCTTGTTCTCCAATATCTTGTACTTGTAGGGAAGATAATTCACTGTTCACAATCGGTTTTCCGTGTTGCAAAATTACTAAGAAAACTGATGATTTGCTTTACTGTTTAATATAAAAGTATCGTATAGGAGTCAGTTGGGATGGTAACAACACCAGTAACCAGCATCACATTTGAGGAATACTTAACCTATGATGATGGTAACGATTTTCATTATGAACTGGTGGATGGCAAGCTGGAGCTAATAAACCCACTGACTATTCAACATTTCCTGATTGTGGATTTTTTGGATACTGCCCTGAAAGCAGAAATCAAACGTTGTAACTCTACTTGGCTGTGTTTTCGGGAAAGCGGGGTGAGAACGGGTAGAAATAAATCTAGGTTAACTGATTTGTGTGTAGTGACACTGGAGCAAGCTAGAGAATTGTTGAATGCCTCAGCAGTATTTGAGTCACCTCCGTTACTAATTGTCGAGGTGGTCAGTCCAGAATCGCTGAAACGGGATTATCGTCATAAACGCTCCGAATATGCAGCCTTAGAGGTTCCTGAATATTGGATTGTAGACCCTTTAGAAGCCAAAGTTTCAGTATTACTACTGGAAGACGGATTTTATGAAAAAACAATTTTTACTGCCAATGAGCAAATTGGAGCACGGACTTTTCCAGAATTAGTGATCGCAGTTGATCAGGTGTTCACCTCTGGGAATCTGAGTCAGGGGAGTTAGGAGTTAGAAATTAAGAGTTAGTAATTATTCTCCCTCATCTGCCTAATCTCCTATTTCCCCTGCTCTTCTCTTATGCTGCTTGCGGCTCAACCAGATTTTCTATTCCCTGAACCACAGTTGCCGATTCAATTTTGTCACCCGCCTTCAGTTTATCTAAAATTTCTCTGCCTTCGGTGAGATAGCCAAAAACGGCATAACGGCCATCCAATAGGTTGCGTCCGGCGGGGGTGAGTTCTGGTTCAAACAGAAAAAAGAAAAATTGTGATGAACCACCATTTACTTCACTTTCGGGACGAGCCATCACCACTGCACCAAAAGCAGAGAAAGGCAAAACTGGCATATCGATATAACGACCAGCTTCTTCTAGTGTAATACCATAGGTAGGTGCTCTATCACCCTGAACTAAGACTTCTAAGGGAATGGCGCGATATTTGCCCGTGTTTGGATCAATGAAACCCACGTCTTTGCCGGCTGGATCTCCAGTTTGCAGAAAGTAAGATTCTTCAGAACGGGTAAACTCTAAACCATTATAAAAACCCCTCTGCACCAAATCTACAAAATTACCAGCAGTGACAGGGGCGCTATAACCGTCCACTACGAGGGTCAAATCGCCTTTATTGGTTTTGAATTCTACAGTAGCACGACCTTTAAGTTGTGGTAGGTTACTGTACTGGGCAGGTACTTCAAAGGGGAATTCTTTCACCATTGACTCTTCTAACCCAGTTATAAGATTCAGAAGTTTGCCTCTGTCTTGCAGAATTTGTTCTTTATCTTTGCTGTCTGCCAATTGTTGCAATTTACCCACCCCAGATTTTAATTCGGTAATCCAAGCTTCAGCTTGGGGTTGGCGTTCTTCGGGAACGCTTGTTAATATTTGAGAGGGTTTATCGAGAATGCGGGATGCTTTGCTGATGTCTTTAGAAATAGCACCCCACCGCCGATTCGCCCGCAGTTGGGCAGAGATGTCCTCTAGACTGGCTTGTAGTTCCCGTACAGGTTTGTTATCTATCGGGAGTGCATACCGCAACAGAGCCTTGCCATCGGTAATTGCGTTGCCGGCTGGCAACGCGGCGCTACTGGAGGGAGTCCACCCAGCTGTAGTTATGCCTAAAAATATTGTTACCAGCAATATTGCCATTAGGCTGTTCTTCAGCCAGGATTTTAATAGGTTAGACATGGGATAACTCAAATGCAGCATTAAATTGTTGACTGGACGTAACCCATCAATCATCTTCCCACAGTAAGAGTGCTGTTAGCGATAACGGGGCGTTTAGCCTGTGCTGGGTGCTGAGTCAAAATTAAATGCAAAGAGCTAGATTAGCAGATGGGAAGCTAAGAAAGAGTGGGGAGTAGGGAGTAGCAAGACAAGGGGGACAAAAAGAATAACCCACGCCAATGCCCAATACCCAATGACTAAATAATAACTAATTACCCCGCTTGAAGGGTACAATAAATGCCGATTGTCTTCCAAAATTTGAAAGTTTCATGATCTCCAGTAACGATTTTCGACCTGGTGTTTCAATTGTATTAGACGGGTCTGTATGGCGAGTGCTCGAATTCCTCCACGTTAAGCCAGGCAAAGGTTCTGCCTTTGTACGTACCAAACTGAGAAATGTTCAGAGTGGGAACGTGATGGAAAAAACGTTCCGAGCAGGTGAAACATTGCCGCAAGCTACTCTGGAAAAAAGCACAATGCAGCATACCTATAAAGAGGGCGATGAGTTTGTCTTTATGGATATGGAAACATACGAAGAAGGCAGATTGAGCGTAACGCAGATTGGCGATCGCATAAAATACCTCAAAGAAGGTATGGAAGTCAGCGTCATCCGTTGGGGCGAGCAAGTGCTTGAAGTGGAACTGCCCAATTCTGTGGTTCTAGAAATAGTGCAAACAGACCCAGGTGTTAAAGGTGACACGGCTACAGGTGGTACAAAACCAGCAATTGTGGAAACTGGGGCAACTGTGATGGTTCCCTTGTTTATCACCCAAGGAGAACGCATCAAGATTGATACGCGTGAGGATAAATACTTAGGCAGGGAATAACTTTCATCTCCACGAGATGCTTGCTGCTGATTTAAATCCCTACATAGGGATTAAATCCCTGCCACACTTAAGATGCTCATTTACGGATAGGTCGAGGTAATAAAAACTGTGCCATTGGACTTTAATGAAATCCGCCAACTACTGGCAACTATCGCACAAACAGATATTGTAGAAGTTACACTCAAAAGCGATAACTTTGAACTAACAGTCCGTAAGGCTGTGAGTGTCAGCAATCAGGTGTTGTCGGCAGGTCAAGCGACTTTAGGCGGTGTGGTAGGTTCGGGATTGACATCGGGTTCATCTGGGGCAAATCAGGTCACCACGAGTCCGGTAACGGAGGTGGCCACAGGTCGCGTATTTGAGAATACTGGAACTGGGACACAATTACATCTGTCAGTAAATCTTCCCTCAATCATTGACCAGAGATTAGTAGAAGTGCCTTCCCCAATGGTGGGAACGTTTTATCGCGCTCCAGCACCGGGGGAAGCGGCATTTGTGGAAGTGGGCGATCGCATCCGCAAGGGTCAAACAGTCTGTATCATTGAGGCTATGAAGCTGATGAATGAAATCGAAGCCGAAGTCTCTGGACAGGTGATGGAAATTCTCCTCCAAAATGGTGACGCTGTAGAATATGGTCAACCTTTGATGCGAATTAACCCTGATTAAGTATTAATCTATATATGAAATGAGTCATCTCAAATGAGTCATCGTTAAAACTTTCAGTCCTTGCGGGTTAATCCTGATGAAACAAACGTTGCCTTTACCGCCAGAAGTGGTGCAACAAGTAGCTGAATACTTCAGCCTGTTAAGTGAGCCGATGCGCCTGCGGCTGCTCCACTTATTACGGGATGAAGAAAAATGCGTGCAAGAATTGGTAGAGGCAACCCAGACTTCTCAGGCAAATGTGTCAAAACACCTGAAGGTAATGTGGCAAGCAGGTATCCTTAGCCGCCGCAGTGAAGGAACTTGCGCCTATTACCGGGTGGAAGATCAAATGATTTTTGATTTGTGTAATCGGGTTTGCGATCGCCTCGCCACAAGGTTAGAACAGCAAGCCCGTAATTTTCGTGTGTTAAATGGTAATCGGTAAGCTTAATAAGAGTTATGAGTTATGAGTTAAAACTCCTCACTCCTGCACAGACGCGATTAATCGCGTCTCTACTCCTAACTTTTCTAAAGCGGATAATTTTTCTGAAAGCTTTCACGAGTTAATGGCTGTTCTAACTCTAGACCCTCACCACCTAAAACATCCAACGGTTTGCCGTTCACGTCAATGTACACCTTGGCTTTAGGATTTAAAGTTGTCGCAGTATAAACAACTTGTCCCACGCGACCGATCATTGAGGTGCTACCACCACCGCTGGTAAAATCTTCAGATAAATTAACGTGAACCTCGTTATTTTCTGACTTCAAACCCAAGAGTTTGGTTGATTTAGGGATTGTTGTTGAATCTGTCCCTCCTGTTGGTGGGCCTGCTAACAAACTTTGAAAAGCTGCTTTTAAAGGCTGGTTGGGTAGTACAGAAGCCACTTGAACAGGCTGGGGAACCAAAGCAATATTTTTCTCCTTTGGTCTTAGCCAATAAACGTTAGGCGTTTGCTCATTAACTGGCTGCCTAGTTGATGGCTGTACTGGTTGAGCGATCTGTTGAGAGGGGTTTGACGGTATGGGAGTATTACTGGAGTGGGAAGTAAACCAAGCTACGCCGCCACCCACCGCTACAACCACTGCTGACACGGCTGCAATTGCGCCTGAAGAAATACGATTAGATCCTTGTTGGTCTTTCATGTTCAAAACCTTCCTGACTGAGGGCTGATATGGGAGTTATGTGAGGAGCAGCCTGGTTAAAGACGATACTTATAAGTGGAGAGTTTCCCACAACTTGGAGGAGGCTTGATGCATCAAAATACAATTATTTTTAATTCTGCAAGTCCCTTATTCAATTCTAGAATTTTTACTTCTAATCCGTTACCTCCAGATTATGTAAATCTGATTCTTCCTGGAGATGATTGATAATTTTATTTACAAAGCAAAGGAACGCTGTAGACGCTTTCGCGGCTTGCCGCAGGCTGGAAAACACAGAGGAACGTAAAGTAAAGTATTTATTCCTCTGCGTAAACCTTTGCACCCTTACCCTGCCGGAAGGTGAAGCACCTATACGTTTAATTTTTACCCTCTATCGCTGCGGTAATCCACTTATGAAGTGTAGTTGTAACTTCATCAATGACAATTTCTTGAGATTTACGGGTGGCTCTTTCTACAACTTCGACTTTGCCATTAGCGATCGCACGCCCGGTTACAATCCGATAAGGGATGCCAATCAAATCAGCATCTTTAAATTTCACTCCCGCCCGTTCATCGCGGTCATCTAGTAGGGTTTCAATTCCCGCTTGATTCATTTCTGTGTAAAGTTTTTGGGCGATTTCAACTTGTTGAGCATCCTTAATGTTAGGAATTGTGATGATCGCCTGATAAGGTGCGATCGCTACTGGCCAAATAATCCCATCTTTATCGTAAGATTGCTCTACGGCGGCTTGTGCTAGTCGTGACACACCTACGCCAAAACAACCCATAACTAGCGGCTTTTCTTCACCCTGTTCATTGGTATAAGTTGCTCCCATCGCTTCGGAATATTTAGTACCTAATTGGAAGATGTGACCTGCTTCAATTCCACGGGCGCTTGCAAGGGTTTGTTCTGGGTTATGGATGGCGCGATCGCCTGGTCTTGCCTTCCGCACATCTACTGCTTTCTCTGGTAAATTAAATTGCTCACCCCAATTAGCACCAACTACGTGATAGCCAGCTTCATTCGCACCTGTAACAAAGTTTTTTAAATCAACGACTGTTTGATCCACCAAGCGCAAAAACTTGGGATGAATCTGTTTACTGGCAGTAATATACTCATCTGCGATGTCTGGCGCAATGTATCCTAAAGGTAGAGATTTAGCTGTCCATGTTTGCTGCGCTTCAACATTTGGTACATTCAAACTAATAATAGTTTTAGCACCATACTTAAAAGCTAATTTGGTCAATTCATTTTGCAATTTGACCTCATTAACTTCCTGATCGCCTCGGATGTTCACCAGAACCAACACCGTTATCCCATTATCATAAACTGTCTGATAAAGGACGTTTTTCACTAATTGAGTGGGAGAACAGTTGAGGAGTTGACAGAGCTTGTCAATCGTTTCTGTTCCAGGTGTATCGCGTTTCTCGTAGGTTGTAAACCGTGAGGTTTCAGCATCAATTGGTAAAGAAACAGCCTTTTCTACGTTAGCGGCGTATTTGCCATCCTCAGTGTAAAGAACTTCATCTTCACCAGCTTCCGCCAAAATCATAAATTCTGTGGAACCAGAACCACCAATTGCCCCAGAGTCGGCTTCCACTGCCCGAAAAGCTAAACCAGAACGTCGCAGGATATTGCTGTACGCTTTATACATATCCTGGTAAGTTTCTTTGAGGCTGGCTTCATCGGCATGGAAGGAGTAGCCATCCTTCATAATAAATTCTCGTCCACGCATCAAACCAAAGCGGGGACGAATTTCATCGCGGAATTTAGTTTGAATTTGGTAGAGGTGCAGTGGTAGTTGGCGATAAGAGCGAATCATATCACGAGCGATCGTTGTGATTACTTCCTCATGAGTTGGGCCTAATCCTAATTGTTGCTCACGGCGGTCAATTAGGGAGAACATAATCCCCTCAGCTTTGGTGTAAGTGTCCCAGCGTTCCGATTCCTTCCATAAATCAGCAGGTTGTAATTGCGGTAAAAGACATTCTTGTGCGCCTGTAGCGTTCATTTCTTCCCGCACAATCTGGGAAACTTTTTGCAGTACCCGCCACATCAGTGGGAGATAAGCATAGATACCGCTTCCGATGCGACGAATGTAACCTGCACGGAGTAATAATTTATGGCTAGGAATCTCAGCATCAGCTGGATCATCCCGGAGTGTAACGAATAACATTTGTGACAGTCGCATCGTTTCTAGCCTTTCTTTGCTCACTAATTTCTATGTCAACTAAAGTATGAAGTATTAAGGATGAAGTACAAAGTATACAGTGTTATTTCTTTTTCATTTTTATTTATAGCTTTCCGCCTTTTTTGATCACAACTTTAGGAGAGAACTACCTTGGCAGATGTAATTTATCAAGCACAAGCACCCTTAGAATTTATTCCGCCGGCGTTTAACCCCTTATTACTACGAGTTGTCCATCTATTGCTACCCAGTTGGATAAACTGGCAAACAGCTATTACCCAAATTGAAGCAGACAATGTAGAGGTTCTGGTAGATGTCTATCGCCAGTTTCAGGAAGGTAAGATCCGTTTTATGCTGGCATTTCGCCATCCTAAAACAGATGATCCACTTTGTTTGGGCTACTTGCTGTCTCAACTGGTGCCAAAGGTAGCACGATCGCAAGGTACAGCGCTAGAATTTCCGATTCACGCTCATTTTATCTATGATCGCGGCATTCCTCTATGGGCAGGTGCCCACGTTGGCTGGATTATGTCTCATTTAGGTGGTACTCCGATTCAGCGGGGTAAGGCTGACTGGACGGGGTTACGTTCGGCGCGTGAGTTGTTTGCCAATGGGAAATTCCCGATGGCTGCTGCGCCAGAAGGTGCTACCAATGGTTTATCAGAGAATATTAGCCCCCTAGAACCTGGTATCGCCCAATTAGGCTTTTGGTGTGCTGAAGATTTGCACAAAGCTGGACGCGACCAACAGGTTTTAATTGTACCAGTTGGGATTAAATATAGTTACGTTGATGCTCCTTGGAATGCGATCGCAAATCTTTTAAGTGAATTGGAAGCGGCTAGTGGTTTACCTGTGAATCCATCGGAACATGCTTCTGTGGAGTCGCTTTATCCCCGGTTGTTGACTTTGGCAGAACATTTACTTTCGCTGATGGAACAATTTTACACACGGTTTTATCATCTCAAGCTGCCGGATGCCAAAACAGTAGTAGGAGAAATTGAAGATAGAAATGAAGTGCTAGCAGTTCGTTTACAAGCCTTGTTAAATGCAGCGTTACTAATATCAGAACACTATTTTGATTTGCAGTCAAAAGGTACTTTGAGTGACCGCTGTCGGCGGGTAGAACAAGCAGGTTGGAATTATATATTTAGAGAAGATTTTAAGGATGTAAAAGGAATATCCGCTGTAGAGAAAGCTTTAGGCGATCGCGTTGCGGAAGAAGCGAATGCGCGAATGTGGCATATGCGTTTAGTAGAAAGTTTTGTGGCAGTTTCTGGTAATTATATTCGTGAAAATCCTACGGTAGAAAGGTTTGCTGAGACAACTTTAATTTTATGGCAGATGATCGCTAAAATCAAAGGTGATAAAGCTATCCAGCGTCCGCAATTGGGTAAGCAAAAAGTCAAAATTACTGTGGGTGAACCGATATCTGTTTCTCAGCACTATCCAGCCTATAAAGAAAATCGTTTGGGTGCTAGGCAAGCTGTTGCTGAAGTGACGAATGATTTGCAACACGCGTTGGAAGGATTGATTTGATTAGGAGAGTTGCATCTTTAGCTAAAAAGCAGAATAAAGGTGTCACTCGTCAGCAGGCTTATTGATTTCGACCCCTTGGCTCCTGACTCTTTTAACTAGCAAGAGTGCAATGTAAATGCCCAAGTGGCAGGGTAAGCGCATATTACTTTCTAAAGTAGATCAATGCAGACAACAAATTTCTAGCGAGCGCGGGTTTAGATGCCCTGTACGGAGATGCTGGCACGATATGGTTTATTAAGTTTACACAAACCCAAAAATTTTTCAAAACTATCTAAGTAAAAGGGTGCAAAAAACCTTAGGCAACTAGGCCTACTTGGCTTTACTCCTATTTCACATTGAAGACAATTAGGTAAAATCAAAGTAATTTCAACTAAATATGTAATTGGTTATTTGATTTTTATAAAATTACCGTTAATTTTTCCCAATTATATTTTCAGAAGAATCACGCTTTTTTGTTTTTGTAATTCCAATTACAAATAGATAAGTCCAGGAAATTGTGATTCCCTAAATCAATCAGGTTATAAATAATGAAAACTCACAGCTTATTCAATTTACTGAAGATTGGCATTACCACTTTTGGAATCTTCTTCGTGGCTGGTCAAGGAGCATATGCCTCCGACTTAAAGGGAACAGCATTTAGCATATCTTTGGAGTGTTTGAACGACACTACCGGTCTTTTGGTGGGTCAAAACCCCAATGATGCTAGCGGTTGGCAGTATGCATTTGATTCAAACAAAGATGGGATGAACGGGAATTACTGGGTTGGTGCTGCACCAGGGACAGTAAATCCCTACGATATCTCTGGTATGGCTATCAAAGAAACTGCTACCAGCGTCATTGTGGCAATCAATGGCAATATGAAGTTAACAGGAGAGGCTGAACAGGGTGCAGCAGGTGGTCAGATTGGATATGGTGATTTGTTTTTTAACATGGCCGGTAAGACCTTTGATAATGCAATGAGCAGCGGGGATTTGTTTGGTATTCACTTCTCCTCAGTGAATGCTTCAGGGGTACAACAACTAGGTGTTTATAGTGGTGTTCAGGCAAAGACAGTTACTGATATCAAAGAAGGCTACACTGTTGCTACATATGGTGGTTTGACAGGAGGAGGGAATTCTTACGAAAGTCAGGTAAAACAAGGTGGTGGTGTTGTCGGTTATGGTGATTTGACCAGTAGTTACTTTACTAATAACGGCAATGACAATACATTTAATCTCAATGTCATTGACTCTGGAAAATATCTTAATGGAATCTCGTTTCTAGCACAGGGTGATGTAACGCAGCAGTTGCTAACTACTGGCTATGATGCCAACAAATTCAACGGCACACAAACCATTGCATTTGAATTCAAGAAATCTGGTATTGTCCAATCGACTCCTGAGCCTGCTAGTCTCACTGGTTTAGGAATCGTCGGTCTGGCCTTAGCTGGCAGCAAACGGCGCAAAAGGTCTATTGTAGCAATTGGGTAAGGACTATTCGCAATACAGCTTGATTTATCTTCAGTGATTATGGACAAGAGAAAAGACTACATTTTCCTCAGGAAAAATAATAGCTGGAGTAATGGAAGTTTGGATAAAGCTTAAGCGAAAAGTATCCCAAGCTGTATAGATTTCCCCACTAAACATTAAATAAGTAAATTTAAATGCTCTTACTAGAAAGTAAGGGCATTTTTTCTCTAAGATGGTTATCAAATACAAAAACTACTCAGGTAATTATCCAAACAATCTTGGTAAAGCTCATAATATTCGTTATCTAATTTTGATGATGACATCAAATATAGTCTAAAAAAACAATCTGAAAAATATGAGTCATTATCTCTATTTTTTGCAATTCCTCTATGTGGTTCAGGCTCACTGTTGTTAGACAAAGTAATTGGTTGTTGTCCTCGCAGGGTTGCGCGATCGCCTACTAGTTTATATAACTCTTGCTCTAGGCGTGTTTCACAAACAGAATGCGGTGTACCTTTTGCTGCCATCTGGATTATTTCACCCTTAATTAGCTCAACTCGCTCATCCTCCTCAAAGAAGCCGAGTTCAGCTAGACGGTGATATTCACCTATAGTAAAGCGTTTAGCAGTGGTAAGGCTCATAACAACTACGAAAATGCAGAGTTATTTTTATCCTAATTGACAAGGGTGCTACACAGACGATACCAATAAATAGGGGTAAAATTTTACCCCTACAAAGTTGTGTATTATTTTAAGAATAGCTAGAGAAGGTTATTACTCTTGAGTTAAGTGACTTTCTAGCAAAGATGCGATCGCTTCAGGTTGAATATTCTTGTATTTCTTTTTACCAAGTTCTAAAACACAGTTGGGGGCGCTGCTACAGCATTTTTGGCAACCAGTTTGTTCAATGGTAACTTTGTCTAACAAACCGCGATCGCTCAAAGTTTTTTCTAATTCTGATAAAAACCCTTTACCACCACGTTTGAGACAACCTGACTTTTGACATACCATAATCCTCGCTTTGGTTACAGGCGGTAAATCTTGATTTGGACACGCATCGATTGGTGTCACCCGATAGGCTTTGATTTTTATTTTACTTGTGCGTGAGTCTACCTTACTATGACCACAAACGCGAATTTGCTGGCCAAGAACTAAGGATAAACTTAGAGAACGGCGTAACTCTTTAGGCAGTTTAATTTCCACATTTCCAGATGGAACTGCCAATTGCAAGTATTTATATTTTCCTGGATCACCACCAACAAAACCTAGTAACTGTCCCTCAAGATTCAATTCTGATAACGTCAAATACTTGTTACCCATGATTGATAAAAAGTTAGGAGTGAGGAGTTTAGAGTTTAGAGTTAGGAGTTAAAAGTTAGGAGTTAATAATCATAAATTATCATTCATAACTCATCACTCCTAACTTTTTTATGAGAGGCGTTTAGCTTCTACAGTTTGGGGTAAATTTGCTGCGTCTGGCAAATCACGAAATTCCAATTCCCAACCATTTGCTAGAGTGAGAATCTTCCCATCATTTCCATCGGTTTGTTTGACTACTTCTTCCTCAAGGTCTTTTTTAGCAACGTAGACTACTAAGGTACCGGCGTCATTCATGCGTAGCATTACTTTCATGAGATTTCTCAACAGATTCTAGTTCATTTTTCTTACAGCCGACGACGAACCCTGTTTCTAAGAAATGCACAGCATAAATATATGAACTCTGCAAATATGTGCCTATACTTGCGATGTAACCGATATCTCCTTTTTTCACTAAAACTTGCCCGACTTCCTTACCAGGAAAAGTACCATCGTTTTTGAGCAGTTTGCGAACTCTAACTTTTTCACCAATTTCAAAAGCAGGTGGCAAATTTAGTTCTAATTCATCGCGTTGCATGAGAGTATCTCTGTTTTATGACCAAATTCAATAGTTCTTCTGTCGTCAGGCTGCGTTTTTTCTGTACCGATTGATGGCGCACTGCGTCTAAAACAGATTGGGTTTCTTGGGAGTTCAAGAAAATTCCATGCTGCTCTAGCAAGTTTGAAACTAAATGCCGTCCAGAATGTTTGCCTATTACTAAACGCCGTTCCCAACCCACTTCTTCGGGAGCAAATGGTTCGTAGGTGATGGGGTTTTGTAATACCCCGTGAGCATGGATGCCAGATTCGTGAGCAAAGGTATTTTCGCCAACGATCGCTTTCCAGGGTGGTACGCTAGCACCTGATGCAGCAGTAACTAGTTGAGACAGTTCCAAGAAACTACGAGTGTTGATGTCCAAATCAACGCCATAGATGCGTTTGATCGCCATCACAACTTCTTCTAACGCTGCATTTCCCGCCCTTTCACCCAATCCGTTAACTGTGGTATTCACTGATAAGGCTCCAGCTTTGATACCCGCAAGGGCGTTGGCTGTTGCCAGACCAAAATCATTGTGGGTATGGATTTCTAGGGGAATCATCAAAGCTGAAACCAGCCGTTTGACCTTTGTGTAGGTCGTGAAAGGGTCTAGAACTCCTACGGTATCGCAAAAGCGGAACCGGGATGCACCCCATTCTTGAGCATAAAGTGCTACATCTAAAAGAAAGTTTTCATCAGCCCTAGAAGAATCTTCTCCACCGACTGCTACCCAAAGACCTTGATCGACGGCGAAGCTGATACAGTCTTTGAGTTTTTGCAAACTTACTCGCCATTGACCGTGGAATTTGGCGGCGATCTGGATACCAGAGACGGGAATGGCGATATGCACCCGGTTAAGACCGCAAGCGATAGAAGCCTTAATATCTGAGATGACAGCACGGTTCCAGCCCAGGAGTTTTGCTTGTAAACCTAACTTAGAAATTGCTGTGATCGCTCGTATTTCTTCGTTACCCATTGCTGGTATACCAACTTCTAATTCGGGAATACCAATGGCATCGAGAAATTTAGCGATCGCTACTTTTTCTTCTAGGTTAAAAGCAACACCTGCTGCTTGTTCGCCATCACGCAATGTAGTGTCATTAATTATGATTTGATTCATTGCAAATATCCCTCTCTTGGAAGTATTCTTAATATCCTTTCTCTCTACAATCCCCAGCGATGGTAAATGCTAAAAATATCACAATTCATAATGTAGGATACATGATCCTTAATTATTGACCGATTATCAGCATTACATCTGTATGACAGGGAACTAAAACCATGTATATTTTACTAATCGTTTTTACCGATGTCAGTTGAAGTTTGTTCGAGTAGCAATGAACTAATATAGCTATTAGCAAATCCGGAACAAAGTAAGACACAGAATCCAGCAATTAAGGATGTAATCATCTTGGTAACCTCAGATTTTCTAGAGCATTGGGGTGTAATTTAGGCAGATGATGGGTACAAATTAGCTAACTGTGTTCTGCTAACCAGTCAAAAATCTTTTCTAGCTGCTCCAAGTTAACTAAACCATACTGCCAGAGGAGCATCGCTAACGGGCCATTTTCTGACTCACGGTGTCGCAGAGCTACAGCAATATCCGCATTTGAAAGTTCAAGTTCCTTGTGCAAAAAATTGAGGAGTTTTATATCTCTGTTCCGAGTAGGCATAATTGATTTAACTTTCAAGTTATTAATTTGGGAAAGAATTAAAAATCAAAAATTTCCAGTCTTGTTTGGTAATTTCGCTCTTGTAATTGTTGCTAAATGTCAGGAAAATTTCAGATTTAGTAGACTAAACAAAATCTAAAACTCGGTTAATCCTTCTCAGTCTGCAACAAAATCTGCTAGCGTACAGTAGCTTCAACTTCTAAATATCGAATAGATTTGTGCATCTATGAACAAAAAGTATGAAGTGCAGTGCTTGCGTCATGAATTCAAGATTAATAGTCTCTGAATTAGGTTTAACAAAAACACTTCATTTTTCATCATTGTAATGCCAGCAACGCTCTAGCCACTCCAATAATTCCTGACGACAAGCAAGAAATTGCATAACCGTACTGCGAATTAGAATTATTTCTAGCAAATTGTTCACTTGCACTCGTAAAGAACCATCCGGGGGACAAGAACTATTAATTTTTAACTCTTGCAAACGGTGATAGATTCGCCAGCGATCGCTCAAAGGAATTTGCAAAACTTGATCGCTTAAAGGCTCAGAACTGAGTTGTGAGGCATTTAATTCTCTCATATTGGCAAAGTGGGGAAGATGACGGGGATAAAGGAAAATAATTACTTACTACTAACTCCAGCCTGCTGTTTGCTGACTTCTAAAGTTTGCAGTTGTTTTTCGAGTTGCTCAATGCGTGAGAGTAAAGAATAAATCACGGTTGCTTCCACATCGGGTAGCTTTCCATGTTCTAAAGGAGAAAGGCTGGCGTTTTCATTTCGAGAAATAATTCGGCCCGGAACTCCCACGACTGTGCAATCGCTGGGGATATTCCGTAAGACAATCGAACCTGCACCAATACGGACGCGATCGCCAATTTCAAGATTACCCAAAACTTTCGCACCCGCCCCAATCACTGCATTTTTACCCACTGTGGGATGACGCTTACCGCTTTGTTTACCAGTCCCCCCAAGGGTGACACCCTGGTAAATCAGTGTATAGTCGCCGACGATCGCAGTTTCGCCAATCACAACACCCATTCCGTGGTCGATAAACACGCCCTGACCAATCTCTGCGCCTGGGTGAATTTCAATTCCGCTCAAAAATCGCCCCAAATGAGAAATTAAGCGGGGGATAAAACCCACTCCTCGACCATGTAACCAGTGAGCAAGACGATGCAAACAGAGTGCGTGCAATCCAGGATAGCAAAACACCACTTCTAGCCAATTACATGCTGCTGGATCGCGCTCAAAGATAATGCGAAAATCACTCAATAATGGCTCAAAAAAAACGCCAGAGTAGAGATTTTTCAGCAGGGATGTATGTGCAGAATCCTGCGTTTTGATAGTCTGGGGATTCTTGATATTGTCTAAAGACTGTTGCATCGGTACTGTCTATCTGGTTGAAAGAGCCTTGTGCTATTTTCATGCTTATATCAGGCGACTTCCAACTCGATAGGAAACCCAATGCTGATTGGATTTATTGGATTGATTAAGGTTGTACTCAAACGCCAAAACCCCGACTTCAGATAGACTTAAAATATGTCTTGGGGTAGGGGCGCTAGTATTTAATAATGGGGGTACTAGTTTTTTTGGGATAGGGTTGAAGAATTTCTGTAATCGCTACAATAAACTTTACCTGTAAGCCTTTGCAAACATTTAATCAAGATATTTTGCAATCTATTAAGCTGTACTCAGATGCACTCAAATATTAGTTAGATGAGAAGAAAACTCAATTTTTTGTATATACTATTACTATTAGTATCTTATTATTTGGTTAGGCGAACAACAGGTTTCTTTATTTTTTTTTAGGTTTTGCTGTCTGTATGTATATATACGTTTCAAAATATAGTTATAGCTCATAGTGAATATCTTATTATATAGATATGTTGAAAGAAAGCATTTCAATAAGTGCAAATATACCTGGTTGCCGAGTTGCTTCCAACTATCAGCAATGCGAACTCAAAGGTTTTTGAATTAGTTTGGCGTATTGAGTCAGAAAATAAAACTTTGAGTAAAGCAACAGAGTTTTTCTTTGTGCAGCAAATTATATAATGGAGAAATCTACTTACCAAATTGGCGAAGTGTGCCAAATTATTGCTGAGGGCAATCCGAAACTGAGGGCTAAAAACTAACTTTTACTACTTTTATTATTTTTTCAATTGTTCTAAATAAACAGCAACCTTTATCATAATGCTGTTAGATTTTTGTTAAGAATAGTTACAGCTTATTAACACAAGGAAATATTTTTATGGTAGTTGCGCTTAATAATAATACACCGCATCAGGTAGTTATCGTTGGTGGTGGCTTTGGTGGATTGTATGCAGCAAAGGGTCTGAATGCAGCGAATGTAAATGTTACTCTCATTGATAAACGTAACTTTCACCTATTTCAGCCGCTTTTATATCAAGTTGCCACAGGTACCCTATCACCTTCTGATATTTCTGCACCATTGCGATCTGTATTTAAGAAAAGCAAGAATACAAAGGTGTTGTTGGGAGAAGTAAATAATATTGATCCAAAAGCGCAACAAGTTTTTTTGGGTGATGAAGTAGTACCTTATGATACATTAATTGTCGCCACAGGTGCTAACCATTCCTATTTTGGTAAGGAGAACTGGGAAAAAGTTGCTCCTGGTTTGAAAAGTGTGGAAGATGCGATAGAAATGCGTCGCCGGATATTTGGCGCATTTGAAGCAGCAGAAAAAGAAACTAATCCAGAAATTCGCCGTGCTTTCTTGACTTTTGTAATTGTGGGGGGTGGCCCGACTGGTGTAGAATTAGCAGGTGCGATCGCCGAGTTGGCACACAAAACTCTCAAAGAAGATTTCCGCAGCATCAACACTTCAGAAACGAAAATTTTACTATTACAAGGGGGCCCTCGCATCCTTCCACACATTGCGCCAGAGTTATCGAAATCAGGAGCAGTAGCTTTGCAAAAGTTGGGTGTCGAACTCCACACTCACACCAGGGTGACAAATATTGAAAGTGATATCGTTACTTTCAAGAAAGGCAATGAATTTACAGAAATTACCTCAAAAACTATATTGTGGGCAGCAGGTGTCCAAGGTTCCCCAATGGGGAAAGTCTTAGCAGAAAGTACAGGTGTAGAGTGCGATTACTCTGGGCGTGTAATTGTAGAACCTGACTTGTCTATCGAGGGTTATGACAACATTTTCGTAATTGGAGATTTAGCTAACTTCTCCCACCAAGATAGTAAAGTCTTACCTGGTGTTGCACCTGTAGCTAAACAACAAGGAGAGTATGTAGGTAAACTAATTCAACGACGGCTTAAAGGTCATACTTTGCCACAATTTCATTACAACGATGTGGGTAGTTTGGCGATGATTGGGCAAAATTTAGCTGTTGTAGATTTAGGCTTAATCAAACTCACAGGTTTCCTTGCTTGGGCATTTTGGCTATTAGTTCACATCTACTTCTTAATCGAGTTTGACACTAAATTCCTAGTAGTATTTCAGTGGGCGTGGAATTACATCACTCGTAATCGTCGCTCTAGATTGATTACAGGTCGAGAACCTATTGTAGAAGCAAAAACTGTTAACAATAGCGTGCAACACCCTTCTGTGACATCTCTGTAACTTCAGGTATCCACAGCATTAGTCAAGCGATGGTACAAGGGGCTATTAGAGTAATGAGTGCCGTGTAGTAGCAAATCTTGGGCGAAGATTAGCTGTTCTACGAAAAGAATATGGGGATGAGATACCGCCCTAAGCGATTTTGGCAATTTGGCATTTCATGACTTCAAGTTGCAGTTTAAATGGAGATATCAACACAATGGGACAGTGAAGAAGTTGTACGAGGGATAAGGCAAAACTTCCCGCTTCTGGTGTCCCAGCTATGCCAGTTGTCAAATGAGTGCTGTAGAATAGCTCTACATAATTTATACAGCGCTCAACAGAGTTCAGTTCCCGCTCTGCAACTGGCTAGAAATCAACAAAACCAAATATAGCCCAGATGGCAAAAGGCTTGGCGGTGCGCGAATGACCTTCGCCAAAGCTGAACATTTCGATTTTCGAGACTGATTAATGAAGTTCAAAGACTAATACGGTTCAGTTAAGGCTAAAAGTCTGTTACCAAAGTCAATTTTTTAACGAACCGCCAAGGCGCAGAGTACGCAGAGAGAAGAAAGAGATGCTTAACTGAACTGTATTGGTTCAAAGACTCGTTGACGGAGATAAAAGGTGGATTCATCCAGTTCAAAGACTCGTTAACGGAGTTCAAAGGTGGATTCATCCAGTTCAAATACTCGTTAACGGAGTTCAAAGGTGGATTCATCCAGTTCAAAGACTCGTTAACGGAGTTCAAAGGTGGATTCATCCAATTCAAAGACTCGTTAACAGAGTTCAAAGGTGGATTCATCCAGTTCAAAGACTCGTTAACGGAGTTCAAAGGTGGATAAACAGAATAGGGGCGTACAAATGTACGCCCCTACAGTTTGCCGAAGAGTATTAAATTATCAAGAGACGGGAGTTTTAGCAGATTTGCCTTTACCAATAGCTTTAAAACGTTCGCCCAACTGTTCAGCAACAGTTTTTAACCCTGGAGTCTTTTTCGATGCAGTCTTCACGTAATCATAAACTGTCAAACTGCTAGTCATCGCTTCACTACCGACAGCCATTAGGGTATCATCTACCTGTTCGGTGAGTTGCTGCATTGAGATTAAAAGTTCGCTAAGGGTAGCAGCTAATTGATAATCTTGAACCAGTTCTTCAACGTCAAAAATGGCTGGAAAAATTTCGCGGTTAGATTGAGCAGCAGTAATGCTATTGTTCACAAAGGCTAGGCTTTTATCGCCCATTTTTACTAACTTACGCCGTTCTTCAGTGCTGAGAGTAATCAGAAAGGGCAGCTTTTTTTGGACTGTCTGTAGCGCGGCTTTAATTTCTTGGATATCTTGTGGCGAAAGGGTGGCTGCAATATTTTGATAGGACATTGTATATTTACCTTGGGAGTTCTAATGGTGAAGTAGCAATAGTTGCCAAGTATAGAATTCCCATTGGTGGATGCGATCGCACATTTTCTGATAATTTTTAGTTTAGTAGGGTGTGAAAGCGTTGCGTAACGCACGCAATACAATCGGCTAAAGGAAATAATCTAACTCTCGCTGATCATTTCCTGTAAGACCTTCAGTTTTTGCCCGATAAACCCGATCCTCTAAACGGTCTTTAGCTGCATCCGAGAGTTTGAAATCGATAACGCTTTGGGGAATAGTTATAGCAGCAATAAACTCTATAATTTCGTCGGAGACTTTGATAGTATTTGAAGCTTGCGATCGCTCTCTAAAAAATATAAAAACTGACTACATCGACCTTTACCAAATTCATTAGCCTTCCGGCGCTTTCGATAATGAAATAGTATTTATTGAAGAGACTATGAGCGCTCTAAATCTACTTAAAGAGCAAGGGAAAACTCGGGCGATTGGTGTTTCCAATTTTTCTCGCGCCCAACTGACAGAAGCCGCAAGTTATGGACGTATTGATAGTTTACAACCACTCAAGACTCGCAAAACCAATCCTAAAGTATCAACTGTCATAAATCGCTTACGTCCTTTAATATTCTTACCTCCATCAAAGCCGACTGCGACTGTTTGGCATAATACTCGCTTTTACTGAGAGTTTGATTATGAGTATATACATTAGCTTGAGTAATGTTTCCGAATTTCAGGAAATCTGGAAAACCTCTCTCTAAATCTCTCTCCTAAAAGGAGAGAGACTTTGAATTTTCCACCCTTCCCACGTCGGGAAGGGGGTTAGGTTTCGCGTTGGTTTTTCAAATCAACTGAAAACTGCGATGTCTACGACGGGCTGCGCCAACGCAATCCCCACAGCACGCTCACGCTATAACCATGACGCCGCTAGTTCTAGTTAGGGATATGTGCAATCACTGCACGAATTTTACCTGCTTCAATCAATTTTTTGAGAAAAACTTAGCCTTTAGTGTTGCGTTTGTCAAGGATAAATTTAGCTTTTTGACCAGGAAGGAATGCTGTGAAGACCCTCTGCACAATGGTTGAATGACTAGGTTGTGGTAATATAAGCACCGTTCGACTTGAAGACTTTTCGATTTGTGAAAGCGATCGCTCTGCCTTTGTTTGTAACCCTCAGCTCACCCATTTTTTGATGAATTAGAAAAAATCCGATTATAAAAGTATGCCTAACGAAGTATTGTAAATAACGTCCAATTATGGGTTAAGCTAGCTCTAACTCTTGACCAGCAAATAGTCAGGTGTAATATAAATCACTACCACAGTAGAAGGAAATTCAAAGTTGTTTGATCTAAATCCAACAATATTCGGACGCATACTATCCCGATCGTTAGTTAGTTTGATCCCCTTACTTACTAGTCTGATATCCTTAGAGGTTCTTCCCACTCCAGCGTTCGGCGACCCGCCAGCTGCATCTGTTCAAACCAAGCTGAAAGTGCCTAGTGCAATGAGTTCTGCGCCCTTCAATGTTAACCGTTACTTGAAAGTGCCACCCAACTTCTCCATCTCTGTTTATACTCGGATTAACAAGGCTCGCTTTATAGCAGTTGCTCCCAATGGGGATCTTCTAGTCTCACAGCCCAGTACCGGTAAAGTGTTAATTGTCCGGTCAAATGGCAGCAATAACCCAATTACTTCTGACTTCGTAACGGGTCTACGCCAGCCACACGACATTGTGTTTCATAAGATTGACAACACCACATACATTTATATCTCTGAGACTCATCAAATTAACCGCTTCATCTACAACTCTGGAGACCTAATTGCAAAAAATCGGCAAATCGTTGTAACTGGTTTACCAGACAGCAGCACATCGGAACTCAAAGGCGCTTATGGTCACGAACTGAAAAATATCGCACTTGATGCCAATCACAAACTCTATGTGTCGATCGCCTCTACGTGCAATGCCTGCACGGCAGATACTGTCAGCAACCCAAAGCGCGGCGCGATTTATCAGTACAACGCTGATGGAACCAATCAG
The DNA here is from genome assembly GCF_036919595.1 of Nostoc sp. GTDB lineage: Bacteria > Cyanobacteriota > Cyanobacteriia > Cyanobacteriales > Nostocaceae > Nostoc. The sequence continues at coordinate 115,977 of NZ_JBALCO010000141.1, forward strand.
CGGCTTTTTGCCCAAGGTTTACGCAATGCCGAAGGATTAGCATTATTACCTAACACAAATGACCTTTGGGTAGCCGTAAATAATCGAGACAACATCGCCTATCCCTACAACGATGGCAGTGGCAAATATGGTAAGGTTATCCAGTCTTATGTGGACAACCACCCGCCGGAGGAGTTAACGAAAGTCCGAGATGGCGGTAACTACGGTTGGCCATTTTGCAACCCCAATCCTGACACAGCAAATGGTTTCAACAATATGCCCTTTGACCGCGACTATCAGTTCAATCCTGATGGACATATTTATTGCAATGCATTAGACAGGATTAGCAAGGGTATCCCAGCCCATTCAGCTCCCTTGGGACTAACCTTCTTACAAAATACTAACTTTCCCAGCTTGTACTCAAATGGGGTAGTGGTGGGGCTGCATGGTTCATGGAATCGGGACAAGAAAACGGGCTATAAAATAGTTTACTTTCCCTGGAATAGTACGACAAAGACTCTAGGGGAGGAGATGGATTTAGTCAGCGATTGGTTAGTTCCAGGAACGCAAGAAGTCTGGGGGCGACCAGTGGATACGGCAGTCGATCAGCAAGGTAATTTGTTAATTTCGGATGACCAGAGCGGTACCATCTACAAGCTCTCCTACACGCCGTCAGTACAGGTTAAGTAACACCAAATTTTCTTTGCAAATTTGGGATGCTCCTCTGCCCCACCTAAACCAACCACTCACCTTACTGTCCTCCAATCAACTGGAAACCGCGATGTCTACGACGGGCTGCGCCAACGCAATTTTCCCAACTGCACGCTCATCGCTATAATCAGCAGTGGCTAGTTCTTCTAAGGGATATGTGCAATCAATCACTACACGAATTTTACCCGCTTCGAGCAATTCTTTAAGATCAACCAAATCTTGAGTGCTGGGTTTCTCAAGGATAAATTTAGCTTTTTGACCAGGAAGGAACGCTGTTAAGACCCTCTCTAAGAAGACTTCAGGGCTAGGTACTGTGGTGATATAAATTCCGTTGGGTTGGAGGACTTTTTTGGTTTGTGAGAGCGATATATTCGTAGCGAACGTCTCGCTGAGGTTCCCATTCCAGATATTCCTCAACGGTCATTTTTGACGGCTGTTGGAGGATGGCTATCATAACTAAGATTTTTCATGCTTGGTTTGATTGTAGCTAAGTAATATCAGCAACAAAGAGCGATGCCCTACGGCAACTCTACTAGAGGCTACGCCAACGCCTTTGCCTTTGCGCTAAAGCCATTTAAAGTCCCAGATTTATCACAATATCTGGAAAACCTCACTTCTATTTCTTTCTCCTATTGGGAGAAAGACTTCAAATTTTCGCCCTTAGAGCATGGGGAAGGGGGTTAGGTTTTTCGCCAAGGTTTGTAGTGAGCAATCAAGAAAATTCATAGCGATCGCTCAATCATGTTAGATTATAGTTTATTGTTTCTTTCAAACACAAAATCTGAGAGTTCCCTACCCATCTCCTGATTGTGGGAATGAAAAAAAGAACTGAAAAGTTAAACCTTTTGAAAAATATGTGCAGCAATACATCTATTTCTAGAAGCCTGTATAGCTTGCCAGATAAGATTTATAACCACAATTGAATATCATTGCCAAAGCAAAAATTAAAAAAAGATGAAGTGGATTTTTACCCTCAAAAAAATGATATGTTAGATACAGAATTGAATTTCGCTTTTTTTCTGGAGTAGAACGATATAGATTACTCCAGTTTTTCACCCCAAAAGCCCTGGCATTTATTGCTTTTGACGGAATTTGAGGGCAATCTGAGTACACATTAAAATAACCCAAACCCAGTTGTAAGTAGATTAAATTCCTTGCTGGAATAGGATTTTGGCTGAGTACAAATAAATCCTGAACCCCTGTCTATAAACACTAGAACCCCAACCAAAAAATACTAGAACCCCTACCTGAAAAAAAAATTTTTAATTCTTGTAATGCTTGAAGAATTAGGGTTTTTATTATTTGAGTACAAGCGTAATAAATCCAATAAATTCTATCCTAGATAGACGAACCGTCTGGCTAGGAGGCGGCTGATATAACTCTTATATCGCCAATCACTTAACGCTCCAACACAAAACGAAGCGAAGAGTGAGTGGAGGGATGACATAGCACCATGCCTGAAGTGAATAGAAGTCGCGGCTGTAAGCACAAATTCTACCCAAGAACCGAACATTGACACACACCAGCCGAACATCAAATATCTATCGCCTGCCTTACTTGATACAAGTCGCCCGAACCCAAGGGTTTGCAGGCAGTGTGGAAGACGCGACTTCAATTCCTGGGCATGAAAGAGTAGCAACAGCATCTCCCACAGTGGCAGCCAAGTCCACCGACCTTTTGCAAAACTCAATGACATCATCGTCTAAACGACTCCTCAACTCTCCCGCCACGGAATCGACAACCCAAGCAAAATCAGGTGGTTGCGGCTGCGACAGCACCAGTAGCGCCACCGTGGAAAGGGACGAAAGGCTCCAAGAACGCATTGCTAAACATCCTTGCTACAGCGAAGACGCTCATCACCACTACGCGCGGATGCACGTTGCAGTTGCTCCAGCCTGCAACATTCAATGCAACTATTGCAACCGTAAATATGATTGCGCTAACGAAAGCCGTCCTGGAGTAGTTAGCGAATTGCTAACACCAGAACAAGCAGCACACAAAGCTTTGGTCATTGGCGGTAAGATTCCCCAAATGACAGTTGTGGGAATTGCTGGCCCTGGCGACCCACTGGCGAACCCAGATAAGACTTTCCGCACATTTGAGTTGATTACAGAGCAAGCACCAGATATCAAGCTGTGTTTATCAACCAATGGTTTAATGCTGCCTGACTACATCGATCGCATTAAAGAATTAAATATAGATCACGTTACGATCACCATTAACATGGTAGATCCAGAGATCGGTGCTCAGATTTATCCTTGGGTTCACTACAAGCGCAAGCGTTACAGAGGTATTGAAGGTGCGACAATTCTCCACGAAAGACAGATGGAAGGATTGCAAGCCCTCAAAGATGCTGACATCTTGTGCAAAGTTAACTCCGTGATGATTCCCGGAATTAATGACCAGCACTTAGTCGAAGTGAATCGAGTCATTCGTGAAAAAGGTGCATTCTTGCACAATATCATGCCATTGATTTCTGCACCAGAACATGGCACACACTTCGGTTTAACCGGTCAACGCGGCCCCACACCCAAAGAACTCAAAGAAGTTCAAGACAATTGCTCCGGTAACATGAAAATGATGCGTCACTGTCGCCAGTGCCGCGCCGATGCAGTCGGATTATTGGGAGAAGACCGCAGCCAAGAATTTTCCAAAGAGAAATTCTTAGAAATGACTCCAGAATATGACATGGAGAAACGTCAAGAAGTCCACGACGGTATTGAGAAGTTTAAAGAAGAACTTAAAGTAGCTAAAGACAAGGCGTTAGTCGGCAAGAAATTTGCCAACAATCCTAAAGTCCTAGTTGCAGTAGCAACCAAAGGCGGCGGATTGGTTAACCAGCACTTCGGTCATGCGAAAGAATTCCAAATCTACGAAGTGGATGGAAAGGAAGTTCGCTTTGTCGGTCATCGCAAAATTGACCAATACTGCCAAGGTGGATACGGCGAGGAAGCTTCTTTTGAGCATATTATGAAAGCGATCGCAGATTGCAAAGCAGTTTTAGCCTCCAAGATTGGTAACAGTCCTCAAGAAAAATTGCAAAAAGTTGGAATACAGTCTGTTGAAGCTTACGACGTGATTGAGAAGGTTGCTTTGGAGTTTTACGAGCAATACGTTAAAGAATTAGGGAATAAGGAATAGGGCATAGGGCATGGGCCAAACAGGGCATGGGACAAGAATTATCCCTAATGCCCTCCCCTAAACCCAATTCTCAATGCCCAATGCCCAATGCCCAATGCCCCATTCCCCAAAAGGAGAATAATCATGGCTTACAAAATTATTACTAGCCAGTGTATTTCCTGCAATCTCTGTCTATCAGGATGTCCCACAAATGCAGTTAAAGTGGTTGACGGACAGCACTGGATTGACCCTGAACTTTGTACAAACTGCGTTGATAGCATTCATACCGTGCCTCAGTGTAAAGCTGGTTGTCCTACATGCGACGGTTGCGTTAAGCAGCCTAGCGATTATTGGGAAGGCTGGTTTGCCGATTACAACCGCGTAGTTGCTAAATTAACAAATAAACAAGATTACTGGGAACGTTGGTTTAACAGCTATTCCCAGAAATACTCCGAACAGTTGCAAAAGCGTCAGCCCCAAACAATGGGAGCAGAAATTTAACAAATAATTTGTAGTGACGCTCGTTTTGACGCTTCGCTAACGCTGCACTAACGTAATTCGTAATTTTTAATTGAAGACAACAATGCAAAATAACTGCATCTATCTCGATAATAATGCCACCACTAAGGTAGACTCAGAAGTTATAGAGGTAATGCTACCTTACCTAACGGACTATTACGGCAATCCCTCCAGTATGCATACCTTTGGTGGGCAAGTCGGTAAAGCACTGAGAACAGCAAGAGAACAACTTGCAGCCATGCTGGGAGCCGATCAGTCAGAAATTGTTTACACCAGTAGTGGAACTGAGGGAGATAACGCCGCGATTCGAGCCGCACTATTGGCGCACCCAGAAAAGCGACACATCGTTACCACCCAGGTTGAACATCCGGCAGTACTTAATGTCTGCAAACAATTAGAAACCCAAGGTTACAGTGTTACCTATCTTTCAGTAAATCATCAAGGGCAGCTGGATCTAGATGAACTAGAAGCTTCCTTGACGGGTAACACCGCCCTGGTGACAATTATGTATGCTAATAACGAAACCGGCACGATTTTCCCGATTGAGCAGATTGGGTTGCGGGTGAAAGAATATGGCGCTATCTTCCATGTAGATGCGGTGCAAGTAGTGGGAAAAATCCCCTTGAATATGAAGACTAGCACCGTGGATATGTTAACCTTGTCTGGTCATAAGCTGCACGGGCCGAAAGGAATTGGTGCTTTGTATATCCGGCGCGGAGTTCGCTTCCGTCCCTTTATACTTGGGGGACACCAAGAACGCGGACGTAGGGCGGGAACAGAGAATGTTCCGGGAATTATTGCCTTGGGCAAAGCTGCAGAACTTGAACTGTTTCACTTAGAAGAAGCAAACAAAAAACAAACAAGACTGCGCGATCGCCTCGAACAAACTTTACTCGCGACAATTCCTGATTGTGTAGTAAATGGTGACCCTACGCAGAGATTGCCCAACACCACTAATATCGGCTTCAAGTATATTGAAGGTGAAGCTATCTTACTATCGTTGAATAAACACGGTATCTGTGCCTCATCCGGTTCTGCTTGTACCTCCGGTTCACTGGAACCTTCCCACGTCCTTCGGGCTATGGGCTTACCCTACACAACTTTGCACGGTTCCATTCGCTTCAGCCTTTGTCGCTACACCACGGAAGCAGAAATCGATCAAGTGATAGAGGTAATGCCCAGTATTGTGGAACGTTTACGCGCCCTCTCACCCTTCAAAAATGATGATGCAGGTTGGCTGCAAGAACAAGAGCAAGCACTGGCACATCGTTAATTAGGGAATAGGGCATAGCGCATTGAGAATAAAACCAATGCCCGATGCCCAATCCCCAATACCTCAATCTAAAATCCAAAATCTAAAATCTAAAATTCATTATGTGGGACTACACCGATAAAGTATTAGAACTGTTTTACAATCCCCTGAATCAGGGAGCCATTGATGAATCTGGCGAACCTGGGGTTAAGCTTGCAATGGGAGAAATCGGTAGCATTGCTTGCGGTGATGCTCTGAGATTGCACCTGAAAGTGGAAGTAGAATCTGATAAGATTCTAGATGCTCGTTTTCAAACCTTTGGTTGTACTAGTGCGATCGCATCTTCTAGTGCATTAACCGAAATGATCAAAGGTTTAACCTTAGATGAAGCTTTGAAAGTGTCCAACAAAGACATTGCAGATTACCTGGGTGGTTTACCAGAAGCAAAGATGCACTGCTCTGTCATGGGACAAGAAGCGCTAGAAGCTGCTATCTATAATTATCGCGGCATACCTTTAGCTACCCACGATGATGATGATGAAGGCGCGTTAGTTTGCAGTTGCTTTGGGATCAGCGAGGCCAAAATTCGCCGCGTCGTTCTAGAAAATAATCTCACTGGTGCCGAAGAGGTAACAAATTATGTGAAAGCTGGTGGTGGATGCGGTTCCTGTTTGGCAAACATTGATGATATTATTAAATCAGTGCAACAGGAATTCGCCGCACCTGATCTCAACAATTACGGCGTAAAAGTTGCCACAGAAATTGTTACGTCTAAAGAGCGATCGCTAACTAACGTCCAAAAGATTGCTCTAATTCAAAAGGTTCTGGATGAAGAAGTCAGACCGATTCTCCTCGCTGATGGGGGAGATGTAGAACTCTATGATGTAGAAGGCGATCGCGTTAAAGTTGTCCTGCAAGGTGCTTGCGGTTCCTGTTCAAGTAGTACAGCAACCCTAAAAATTGCGATCGAAGCCAGATTACAAGAGCGTGTCAGCAAGAGCCTTGTAGTCGAAGCAGTTTAGGAATTGCTGTAGGACTTAACGTACTCTACAAATACGTTCTAATATGCATTCAGCCAGGAATAGAAAGTAGGATTTGAATCGAATCATTGTCTCCACTCAATGCTTCATACCGATTCGCCAAAAGAAAGTAACACATTCAAATCTAACTTATCTTTTTTACGAATTACGTAGACACCCGAAGGATTGCTTCCCCCAAGGGATTACGAATTACGAATTGGTATCAGTCCTACCACTATTACGGCTAACAGCATATAGGCTTCATAGATTAAGCGCCTAAAAAGCAAATTTCATCATCTAACTCGCTTCAAAGGAACAGAATATGAACACATTGTACGACAAACTTGGCGGACAACCAGCTATTGAACAAATAGTAGATGAACTCCACAAACGCATTGCAACAGACAGCCTCCTCAATCCCATTTTTGCTGGTACAGATATGGTCAAGCAACGTAATCATCTAGTTGCTTTCTTGTCTCAGATTTTTGAGGGGCCAAAGCAATACGCAGGTCGTCCAATGGACAAAACACACGCCGGAATGAATTTACAGCAACAACACTTTGATGAGATCGCCAAGCTTTTGAGTGAATCAATGGCTGTGCGTGGAGAGTCGCCAGAAGACACCACAGCTGCACTAGAGCGCGTCTCAAATTTTAAGGGCGCTATTTTGAACAAGTAATAAAACTTATGCATTGATTGTTGACAAATAGCAACATCAAGTCCTATTTAGTTTTTCCAGTTGAAACACATTATGACGTATTTGTAAATTGCACAAGCTCTTAGTCATTAGTTATTTGACTAATGACTAAGGACAAAGAACAAAAAGAAAATAAATTTAACCAGGAAATATATGTACTTGCTCTCAATAATTTTAGCTGTGGAGCGATCGCCCCCAGCAGGCACCTATGCCAACGATACCAACGATGCTCTACACGCGCTCACTACTGTCGCTTAACAGGGGTGAACGCAACAGACAAACGCGCATACCCACCAACCAACCAATTGCAGGGAAATACGAATCATGACTGAAGAAAAGATTAGACAGATAGCTTTCTACGGTAAGGGCGGTATCGGTAAATCTACCACTTCCCAAAACACCTTGGCAGCTATGGCAGAAATGGGCGAACGCATCCTCATCGTTGGTTGCGACCCCAAAGCTGACTCCACCCGTTTGATGCTGCACTCCAAAGCTCAAACAACCGTTCTTCACCTCGCCGCAGAACGTGGCGCAGTAGAAGATATCGAACTCCATGAAGTGATGCTCAAGGGTTTCCGTGACGTTCTTTGCGTAGAATCTGGTGGGCCAGAACCCGGTGTAGGTTGCGCCGGTCGTGGTATTATCACCGCCATCAACTTCTTAGAAGAAAATGGTGCTTACCAAGACCTAGATTTCGTATCTTACGACGTATTAGGCGACGTTGTGTGCGGTGGTTTCGCTATGCCTATCCGTGAAGGAAAAGCACAAGAAATCTACATCGTTACATCTGGTGAAATGATGGCAATGTACGCTGCTAACAACATTGCTCGTGGTGTTCTTAAGTATGCTCACACTGGTGGCGTGCGTTTGGGTGGTTTGATTTGTAACAGCCGTAACACTGACCGGGAAATCGATCTGATCGAAACCTTGGCAAAACGGTTGAACACCCAAATGATTCACTACGTACCTCGTGACAACATCGTTCAACACGCAGAATTGCGCCGGATGACTGTTAACGAGTACGCACCAGAAAGCAACCAAGCTAACGAATATCGAACATTAGCTACCAAGATCATCAACAACACACATCTATCTATTCCTACACCTATTGAAATGGAAGAACTAGAAGAATTGTTGATTGAATTCGGTATTCTCGAAAGCGAGGAAAATGCTGCAATGTTGGTTGGTAAGACTGCTACTGAAGTTCCTGTAGTATAAGTCGCCGCTAAGAAATAACGCTTTAGCACAAGGAAAAAGGAAGAGCCCCCTATCTTACCTTTGACCCTCTCTTTTTATCTCCCCCCCTAACCTTAGAGGGGACTCCTAGTCCCCCTATGCCCCCCATCCTTACGAGTCACAGACACAAAGTATGACACCTCCAGAAAACCAAAACATCATTGAAGAAAGAAAAGAACTAATTAAAGAAGTTCTCAGTGCTTATCCTGAAAAAGCTGCTAAAAAACGGGAAAAACATTTAAACGTATACGAAGAAGGTAAGTCCGATTGCGGCGTTAAGTCTAACATCAAATCCCTTCCTGGCGTCATGACCGCTCGTGGTTGTGCTTACGCTGGTTCTAAGGGTGTGGTCTGGGGTCCTATTAAGGACATGATCCACATCAGCCACGGGCCTGTAGGTTGCGGTTACTGGTCTTGGTCTGGTCGTCGTAACTACTACATCGGCACCACAGGTGTTGACACCTTTGGTACCATGCACTTCACCTCCGACTTCCAAGAACGAGATATCGTCTTTGGTGGTGACAAGAAACTTGTCAAGCTGATCGAAGAACTTGATGTACTTTTCCCCCTCAACCGTGGTGTTTCCATTCAATCTGAATGTCCCATCGGTCTAATTGGGGATGACATCGAAGCTGTTGCTCGCAAGACATCGAAAACAATTGGTAAGCCAGTTGTACCTGTGCGTTGCGAAGGCTTCCGGGGTGTTTCCCAATCTTTGGGTCACCACATTGCTAACGACATGATTCGTGACTGGGTGTTCACCAGATCAGACCAAGCCAAGAAAGACGGTACACTTCAGTTTGAAGGTACTCCTTATGACGTAGCGATTATTGGTGACTATAACATCGGTGGTGATGCTTGGGCTAGCCGCATCCTGTTAGAAGAACTCGGCTTGCGCGTAGTCGCTCAGTGGTCAGGTGATGGCACCATCAACGAAATGTTGATGACCCCCAATGTGAAGATGAACCTCATCCACTGTTATCGGTCGATGAACTACATCAGCCGTCACATGGAAGAAGCTTATGGTATTCCCTGTACGAAGTATGATTTAATCTTATGTGATACCAGGATTTAGTCCACGTCTAACTTTGCTTAGTTTAAACATTGTTCTAAATGGACTAAATTTTAAGACACATTTAAGACACAATGAAAAGCAAGGCACAGGACGTTTTTGAGGATTTCACTCCGCCAGCATCTACCGATGGCAGCTATCTAGGAACACAGAAACAAATGAAGGCTACTCGGCAGCATCTGGAACGCAAATTTGAAAAGGGCTTGGCAGACACTAGGGCCCGTCTAAAAGCCGCTAAGGTCAAAGTGGGTTTGGTCGTGGCACGGGACACTATTCAATTGCAAGCATCCCTACCAATCAAGCCGGGCGATCACGACACTAAAGGAACTGGTTTTAAGCAGTACAAGATTTCGCTGAATATCCCTGCAAGCTTGGACGGGTTGAGAACATCTGAGGAAGAGGCAAACGAGCTAGGCAAACTACTGGCCCGTAAACAGTTTGAATGGACTGACAAATATCTGGGTAAAATAGCTAGGGACGCTAACAAGTTCCAAACCCTTGGTGATGTTTTAGAAGAGTTTGAAACTGAGTATTTCAAAACACGCAAGTTAACAGAAAAAAGTAAACATACCATTTTCTATTACAAAGACTATTTACGGCGATTGATTGGATTAGATACTTTATTGACTCAATCGGAGATTGATAAAAAACTTGCAGACTTGACGGGGGATTCTGCCAAGTACAGCGCTGTTAAATCGTTGAAGGTTTTAAAATCAACTCTTAATTTAACTAGTTTCACCCTCGAACAATTTAAAGCCACGCAACCAAAAAGTCAGGCTAGGGATATCCCCAGTGATCAGGATATCATCAAATATCATGAATCTTTTCATCAGTACTCATTGACTAGGAGCTTGACAATTAAAAAGAGTTGCTTAGACAGTTGGAAGATGTGGGAATGGGTATATGGAATGCTTGCTACTTATGGATTACGTCCAAGAGAACTGTTTGTAAATCCTGAAATTGATTGGTGGTTGAGTCCTGAAAATAAAGATAATACATGGAAGGTTCACCCAGATACTAAGACTGGTTATAGGGAAGCCTTACCGCTACATCCTGAATGGGTTTACTTGTTTGATTTAAAAAATCCAGAGCCTTTGGAACTGTTAAAAGCTCAAACTGATGACAGAACTAGTTTTACAGATATAAACACTATTCGAGTTAATTGTTCATCATGGTTTAGGCGCGTAAATATTCCGTTTACGCCCTATGACTTACGCCACGCTTGGGCTATTCGAGCGCATATTATGGGCATTCCAATTAAAGCTGCTGCTGACAATTTGGGGCATTCTGTAGAGATTCACACTGAGATTTATCAGAAGTGGTTCAGCTTGGAGAACCGGAAGAAGGTAATTAAGCAGGCGGTAGATAAAAAGGATGGCATTGATGCTTTGAAGGAGGAGAATGCACGGCTAAGGGCTGAGGTGGAATATCTCAGGCAAGCTCTGGCACGGCATCAAATTAGTGAGTTGCTGTCTACTTAACTCACAACAGAATACGGTTTCTTAACAGAGGCGCGTCTCTATATTTTTAGTTTTGAAACTGTTAAACTAGCGCTGCTACATTTTTGGGCAATATATTAGAAAAAATGCCTATTTTTGGGTAATTTTTGTTAAAAAATAGCCAGTCAAAAAATTGTCTACAGTTGCTAAAAACGGCATCCAGAGCGGCTTTTAACCGCCTACACTGTCTACACCTGTAGACAGTGTAGGTCATCTATTGCTCCACTGTAGCAGGACTTATGAGCGCCAATGGTCGCACACAAGAGTGACTTAAGTGGCACTATAACAGGACTTATGAGCGCCAATAGTCGGACTGTAGACAGAGTATAGTTGCACTATAGTCGGACTGTAAGGCCCTGATCATGCCATGATCGAGGTACTTATCACCGATGATCGAGGCAGGATCGAGGCACATAAAGCGCACTTGTCACCCATGTGTTAGCTCTTTAGTAAAGGCTTGAATTGCCTTGCCTGCCGTTGATTGCTGACCAACTTTCAGCTTATTGAGCGTGCGATCGCGGGCTGCTTCATAGTCCGGCTGCGCGAAATTACCTGTTGCCTGTAGCTGTTGCCTATCCTTCAAGATATCGTTCTCTCGCTTAACGTCAGCCAATTCCTCCATTAGTTTTTCAAGTGCCTGCCCTAACTCATTCTGTTCGTTGCGGGAAAACTTGAGATCACTTTCTAGGCTCATAACCTTGCTTTGCAGCTGGTCGATGGTTTCGCTATTCGCTACAGTTGACTCTATGTTGCTTGGCTGCCCGGATGCACCTGTTGTCTGTAAGTGTTGCCTGAGTAGCTGGTTGTCAGTTTCAGCAAACCGTAATTGCTCATCCTGAATTCGCAATTCCTTGTCCTGAATTCTAATTCGTTGCTGTAACTGGTCAATAATTTCGCTATTCGCTACAGTTGAATCTTCATTACTTTCTTGCCCGGTAGCGCTATTCTCTTGTACTACCGGGCCTTCAATTTTCCCCGCAGTTCCTCCAGTTGTGCCTCTAGTTGCGATCGCACTTCTGCTAGACTCTCTTCTATACGTTTGTCTATCAAGACTTCAGTATTGTCTATATTTATTTCTATACGTTTGTCTATTAAGGCTTCAGTACTGTCTAGACTTTCTTTTATACGCTTGTCCACTAAGGCTTCAATGCTGTCTAGACTATAATTAGTGTTAAGGGTAGAAGAGGTAGAGAGAATCTGTTTTGCATCTAGACAACTCTTGATGAACTGAAGAAGAATAGCCGAAGCGGTAGAGTTACTACCTGTTGCTAGTGCTTTGAATGATTCCCACTCTTCAGGCTCAATCCGAAAAGTGGCTAGTGTTTTATCTGCCATTTAATCTAGACTTTGTATATACTTATTTCAGTTTAACTTAAGTCTATATGTTTGTCTATCAATATTTTCCTTACTGTGTCTAGACCCAAGGTGATCATGAGGTGATCACCTTCGTTACAATTTGAAAGCCATACAGAGCAAGGACTTTCGTTCAATTGTAACGAAGGTGATCAGTTGATCATCGTTTTTTCGCGTTTTTTTCTAATTCCAATTTTATTTTTTTCGCGTTTTTCGTGTATTTAGATGGAGCACCTTCGTTACAATTAAAAAAACTCCTACCCTGTATGGCGTACAGAATTGTAACGAAGGTGATCATCGAAGGTGATCATAAGATGATCATAAGATGATCCATAGTTTTGATACATGCTTCGTTTTTGAGCGCTTGATTGCTCTGTGCAAGGTTTTCAGAATTTTAGCGAAGGTTATCCACTGAGTTAAGTTTTGTGAAGCTTTTATCTAGATTTTGTCTATACTTATTTCGTCTGTGTGAAGTCTATATGTTTGTCTATCAATATCTTGACTTTTATCTATATAAACATCTATACTGTGTCTATCAGTGATTATTTAGGGTTGCAGCGAGTAAATCGTAGCGTCGTCTCGCTCCCCTAGTACCCACAGGGGATGGATAAATAATCATCTGGCTAAAAAAGTGCGATCGCAATTTGTTGCGAAATCTGCTTCAATGATTTCAGATACCTGATACGACAAATGAAGTCAGCGCTTGAATGCGCCCCAGTGCAGAGGACTTCGACCTCCTCTGACTGGCACGACTTCCCCCTTAAAAGTTCTCACGCCACTAAGGAGGCAATAGTATGTTAGCGCCTGATGCGCCCACTTTGGGCAATTTTCAGCAAGCGTCAAAGTTTTGGCGTTTGCGGATCAGCAAAGAATTCGACAAGCCCGAATATTACATTGGTCAAACCGTGCTGCACAAGATAAAGGTGAAGCAGGGTGAGATTTTGTATCCGGTAACAGTGCTTGGTCTTTCCTGGACTGGCATGGACTGGCAGTACAGCGTCTCCCTCCCAGAAGATCATCCTTGGTTTGAGGTAGACGATAACGAGCGGGAATGGGTTGATGACCATGAGCTAGAGCCGATGTAATCCAATTGTAACGAAGATGATCAGGGGTCTCACCCCTGATCATCTATGATCATCTTGGCGGATCATCTCTCTTCATAATTTACAACGCTTACAGAGCAATCATCCTGGGAATTGTGAAGATAAGGTGATCAAGGTGATCTGTATGAAACCTGTTTTTTTTTTCTGATTTCAATTTTATTTTTTTCGCGTTTTTCGTGTACTTAGTATGATCATCTTGCTTTACATTTACAAAAAACTATTGCCCTGCATAGCTTGTAGAGCTTTACAAAGATGATCATAAGAAGATGATCATAAGTTGATCCATAGATGATCCATAGTCTTGATACATGGTTTGTTTTTGAGCGCTTGATTGCCCTGGGTAAGCATTTGAGTTGTTTTCAAAGGTGATCCACGTAGTGACTAGAAATTAGTCACTACGTATCTAAAGCATTAATTTACACTAACGATCCATGTCTGAGCTGAAGTTATTTAACATTTTCAGAGCAACGAGGAATTCATATGTCACAAAGAGAGCAGTTTGACAAATTAATGCAAGACGCACGGCGAGACGACGGCTATATCAACGCTACCGAATGGTGCAAGCATTTTGGGTATGACTTGAGAAACTGGAAGCGATCGCGAGAGACAAAAGCTAGATCAGAGTCTTTGAAAATCACAGAGTCTGCTGAACCTTGGATTATTGAGCGCGTAGACAAAACTTGGGTGACCTGGGTTCACCCAATCATGGCAGTTCACTCAGCTACTTTGATCCAGCCTTCAACGACCATATAGCCGAGATTTTTGTCAGGTATGCCGCAGATGACCCAACTCTCGCCGCTGATATTGCCTCACGCCAAAACACGGTAGAAGGGCTGGATATCATCAACGAGGCAGTTCAGAAGCGATACAGTTTCATTTTGAGACGCGATTTCATCTGCCTCACAAATCCAATCGCGCTTGATCACATGAGAAGACAAGCTGAGTGGGGAGAGAAGCTTTCTGAGTCAAATTTAGTGTCTCTTTTAAACAAAAAGTTTGGACTGCCTTGCAAAGGGCTTGTTTTGAGTGTGCCACTCCATCAAGGTACCTTCGATTTATTGGAAAACTTTTTGAAAGAGAAATACCCAGGCATTTATCAAAGCGCGTATACAGTTTTTGAGCCACTTTCAAAACAGTACTCATATTCATCATTAAAATATGAGGTCGTTTCAAAACAGAACTCATATTCATCAATGGAGGATGATATTGCTTTATTTAGCTATTTCATCCTAGAAATTAATGATTGGGTAAGAGACCAAGGTGGTAGTTATATGTAGCTTTTGAAGGTAGTGCGCGTGGATTGCAACGCTTCCCGACTTCCGACTTCCAACTTCCACCACCTAGCTAATGAAGTTGTAAGTTGAAGTCGGAAGTTACCGCAACGTGCAGCGGCAAGACTAGCCACTGGCAATTGTGTACAAAAACGTCGGGCGATCGCGGAAGGCTACCGTAAATTGTCCGCAACGCAATCACACAACGGCCCGCCAATAATTGCGATCGCAATTGAGTAGATGAAGAGAGGTATTGAGGCTGCGTTCCCGAACGGAGAAATTGTGGTTAATGACTTAGAGGTGGGGCCTGTTCGGGGTCATCTTTGAAACTTGCAGAGCATCTGTCAAAGTTTATACACTAGACTCAAACACGGGTGTATTGAGATGGATGTACAAGGAAGGCGGATAAGCAAAAACGGAGTTCTACACCTAATGGATAGAGAAAAACCTGGTGAAGTAACTTGGTTAACTTTGTGCGGTCGCAAGATTCACGCCGCTCACGCTCTACCGTTGCAAAAGTTTGGTTCGCAAGAGAATTGCTGTGCAGTCTGCGTTCAGATGCAACGCAGCAACGAGTTGCTGCATTCCCGATCAATGACAGCTTGAAAAGAATTTAGATTTTTCTATTGACATACGACTCACACACGTATATGTACCCTATAGGGGGTAAAAACTACACACGCGAAACACACGTTTTACTAGTTTCCCAGTAATGCAGTTCTAGCACCAGTTTTGTCAAATCTACACAATACACTGGTATATGAGTGTCTGTATTTTGCAAATTTTTGCAGCAGAGTGATTTTTGTCAAAGAAAGACAATAGACTCGTATATCAGTCTATGTATTTTGCAAATTTTTGCAGATTTTTAAACCACGCCAAAATTGTCTTAAACCCAAAGGGCTTGCAATTTAAAACCACGCTAAAATTGCAGCTTGCCCGGTGCTGTTATAGAGCGTTATAGCGTTCCGAGAGAGTTAAGGGTGTTTATAGCGCAACATGGGGTCTAGCAAGGCTTATTAATGAGTTGCTAAGATTTTCCACCCAGAGGGTGGTTATATGCCTAATAGGCTTTGAAATGGTATAGCAACAAATAGCGTTTGTAGAGGCTTAAGGAGTCGTAAAGCAGACCATAGAAAAAACCAATAATTTCTACGGCTGTTCTACGAGCATTCAACGACGATATTGCATAATCGGCCTAAAGGGGCGATAAGGACTGCGACGCTTCTACAAAGCTGCAACACAATGCATTCGGACATCACACCTACAAGGAAGCCTATAGGGTTCCATTGGCAACCGTGCGTTGTTCGTAAGTGCAACAAGCTTACAGGGTTAACAGTGTAAAAGCTGTTATTACTGCGTTTCATGCGCCTAATGTAGATGGTGGCTGTTTTCCAGTCGATGACAGACCAGCGCAGCGCGATCGCCACTGTTGCATCCCGCCTTATTACTTTAGTAAGCCACAATTTGCAAATCAAATTACCATTTCACTATAGTTTTGAGTGTTTAAATCACAAGCTTTAAGACAAAAACAAGCCACGCTAAACGCAGACTTTTAAAAGAACTGATATATATGACTTTCAGACTTTAATCAACCGTATTCCCTGGTTAGAATACAACTTCTTCGGCCCCACCAAGATTGCTGAATCTTTACGGGAAATTGCTTCCAAGTTTGACGAGACAATCCAAGCAAACGCTGAGAAGATTATCGCCAAGTATCAGCCCACAATGGATGTGATTCTTGACAAGTATCGCCCCCGCTTAGAAGGTAAGACTGTTGCCATCATGGTTGGTGGTCTGCGTCCTCGCCACGTTGTCCCAGCTTTCCAAGACTTGGGCATGAAGATGATTGGTACAGGTTATGAGTTCGCTCATAACGACGACTACAAACGTACCACTACCATGATCGAAAACGGCACCATCGTTTATGACGACGTTACCGCTTACGAATTCGAGGAATTTATCAAAGCGCTTAAGCCCGACCTTGTAGCCTCTGGTGTGAAAGAGAAGTACGTCTTCCAGAAGATGGGTCTGCCTTTCCGTCAAATGCACTCTTGGGATTACTCCGAACCTAGCGATCGCTCCTACAATTGATATAATGCAAGGTTTTTTAGCGGTGGGAGAAAAAAGAGCCTATTTCTAGCCTAAATCAAAGTTACAGGCTTATTTAGGAACAATCTGTTTTGATGCTTCAGATAGTATAACTCTTATTCAGTCTGCTTTTAAGATTTTGTTTGCATTTTGCTCAAAGAAAAACTGTAAAATTAAAGACTATTTTAAATGACAATTTTTTAGATTAAATGGTGCGATGGCACTGATTAACAACTCTAAGTAGGTGGTAGAGAGAACTTAGATTGATCAACATTTAGTTTATTATCCTGACTGTTACCTGAAAATAAAACTGTACGTCTTTGAAAATTCTCATAATTTGCTATGCAAGTATTCAGGCGGTCTAGAATTCCTTCACAGACTTCACGCTCTATGGAATATTTCCTTTCTCGATGCTTAAATACAGCAATCTGATCCAAAAATAGTGTTATTGCTTTATAGAAAAGCTTCAAATTCTAAAGAAAACTAGCTGCTGTCAATTGGACAGCTAAAAAACGGAACTGGGTACTAATCTTACTGGCTTGCTCCTGAGTTAGTCCATGATCTGTATAATAATAACCGAGAATAAAAATTATTACGATAGCTGCTCGTGCTTAATTAATCACTTTTGATAATAACTAAACTATAATAGAACTCCTGCGGACGCGTAGCGCCCGCAAGCTTGAGGCGATCGCATGATTCATATTTTGATTCAGTAACGCCGATAAATTTCTGGGCGATCGCAACATCCATAAATAAGGTTTACATAAACCTTTGGGCTTCTGGCTATATTCAATTATTAGTGAGAAGCTGCAATACAACGTCTGATGTTGCTTAATAGACTTGAGGGACAAAGAACTGCTCATTGCGGGGGGCGCGAACATAATTCTCACCTAAAGGTCTAGACGGAAGCTCTAAGGGAGGAGGCGTCATATCTTCGTAAGGAACTTTGCTCAACAAATGATGAATGCAGTTGAGCCGCGCCCGTTTTTTATCATCCGCTTCAATCGTAAACCAGGGGGCTTCTGGAATATTCGTATACGCAAACATGTTATCTTTTGCTTTGGAAAATTCTACCCAGCGATTACGTGATTCCAAATCCATCGGGCTGAGTTTCCAGCGCCTTGCTGGATCGTGACTGCGAGAGAGAAAGCGTTGCTCTTGTTCTTCATCGCTGACGGAGAACCAATACTTGATTAAAACAATACCTGAACGTACCAGCATTCGTTCAAATTGCGGGCAAGATTGCATGAATTCTTGATATTCTGCTTCAGTACAAAAACCCATCACCCGTTCAACTCCAGCTCGGTTGTACCAACTGCGATCAAAGAGGACAATTTCGCCTGCTGTAGGAAGATGTTGCACGTAACGCTGAAAATACCACTGAGTTTTCTCACGATCAGAGGGGGTTCCCAGGGCAACTACACGACAGCCACGAGGATTGAGTGGCTCGGCAATGCGTTTAATTACTCCTCCTTTGCCGGCAGCATCGCGCCCTTCAAATATTACGACAACCCGATAGCCAACGTGCTTAATCCAGTATTGCATTTTGACTAACTCAATCTGGAGTTGTTCTAGTTCAGTTTCAAAAGTCTTTTTGGGAATTTTTTTGGCAATAGCTTCAGTGCTAACTTCAAAAATACCTTTTGATTTTTTAGATTTTTTCTTGTCTTTTGCCTTTGCTAGGTTTTCTATTAAATCTGTAGTGGGTTGAGCTAAACCATTATTTTGCTGGTTTTTAATTTCATCAATTGACATCGCAGTTACTCCATGCCATTGAATTGGCATAATTGCTTATCTATCAAGTATATGTTTTATTGAGTGTAAATCTACATCTTCGCAAGTATTACCAGACTAAAAATGTAAAATTATTATCCATCTTTCGTTATAGTCAATTTCAATTTTTAGTTTAATCGCACAACGAGGATTCAGCTATTAATGTATTGCCAGACGATTTATTATCGATGTTTGTCAATGGGCTTTGTCTGACTTGTTAACCAATAACCAGCTCCTGCGATCGCACCAATAGCAACATTCGGATAGATTGTAATTCCGCCTAACTTTGGTTCAGAAGTATTGCCGAGAACCGGATCATTAGGAATTTGAAAGGGAAATGGTAATTAGCTGTCACCGTTTTGCCTAATATCTGGTTCAATGATCTCCTTGATAAATTCAGGAATTTCTTTATGCAATCTAACTGCCTGTTGTTTTAATTTTTCATAAATTTCAATATTTTTCCCTTGTTACATAAGGTCTATCCTCCTAACTTCTTGCATCGGCAGGCGTAGTGATCGCGCTAGGCTATAGGAGGAATGCAATCGCTATAATTCAGGTTAGCAAAAGCTCAAAATTTTTATTGCTGGAGTAAGTTTGTCTATAACATTGAATCTCTTGTAGCTTGTGTTATACGATTTTACATGGTCTTATAACAGGGTAAAGCTCATTCTGTCATAACTCTTGAGCATATTCCAAAACCTTGATTCAAACTCAATTTAATAAATGCTCACGATTCATTCTTGTGGCTCAGTCTGGGAAAGCCAGACCAGTCATTGGATCACGGATATATAACCCTAATGTGAGACTACGCATCACTTCATCCCAAATGGGTATTAGCGGCTCTGCTTGATCTGCCCAATAATCGAATGTAATCAAGCACTGAACATTTGACCCCAAACCAATGCAAGTCCGCGAAAAAGCTTCGCGTGGTTCTTCTTGAGTGTCAATAAATTTTATCTCTGTCCAGACAATTCTGGCAGTTTGGCGCTTGATGGTAACAATCTCTCCCTTGGCAATGACGTTACGACTGTCGTCTTCCATTACTTTCTTCAATGTAGATTTTAGCGGAAACTGGCTCCAGTCGTTGGGTGGAAGACGATTAAAAGATACTTCCAGACAGCAATCATCGTTGGGCGGTTTTTTATCGAGGAACTTGAAAGATTTTTCTTGTGGCTCAAAAACCCAATTTTGGGGAACATTGAAGCGAACAGCGCCTCGATCTGCGACAAAAATTTTGTAGCCTGATGGAGATTCCCAGCGATGGTCAGGTTTTAATTCAAGCGTTTCTTTAATCCACTGGAGATTGCTTTTTTTACGCTTTGCCATAATGTTTTTGCTTTCTCTGTTGAAGAGGGCGTAGGCGTTAGCCCGTCGTAGACATCGCTTAGATTTGGGTCGTAGGCGATGTCTACGACCGGCTGTTCGGCATCGCTCACTTTGTTAATATTATCAAATTGCTTGAGATCATGGTGCATTGCGCCCTTGCAACAATGCACCCAATAAATAAGAAAATTTAAGCGATACCGTACTCTGTGTACTGTCGTTTGTATGAAGGTTGTAAACCCAGCACAATGTCTTCCTTTGAGACTCCCATAGCAACTAACTTCTCAGCTGGATTTTGATTGGTCAAATTCTGCTGAAGCAAAATTTGACCATCTCTAATATCAAAATGCATAATGCATCGATAAATACGGTTAAACCCTTGCCAGCCAACATTCATCCACTGAGAATGATCTCGCTCTGTATCAAGAATAAGTTGAACTTCTACTTGATGCTCTAATTTATCATTACTAACATAATGAGTCAGTAATATTTAAATATATTCCCTATACTTTGCTATTTTATCCATTGCACAATCACCTCATTTTCTGGATCATATACGATTAGTAAAACCTGATATCTTTCTATCGCCGTTTGTGTAAACTAAAATCATCCGTTTAGCCTTGCGTTTAATTTCTTCTGAGGTTGAAGTATCTGGATATAACTCTAATGAAAGTCCGTGTATAACAACTACACGACTGTGACGAGAAGTCAAATCAAGGTTTTGAATATTTGAAAACCCATTAGACTGTTTGCTAATACCAAGATAAATTTCAATGTTGCAAGGTCAGCAAATGAAATAAGTTTTTATTTCAGAAAGCTGGTATCCAATCCTTTAAAATCAATAAGGGCTGGCGGTGGGGCGCACAATGATTTCGCTAACATCAACGTCGTCAGGTTGTTTGATCGCAAATGCGATCGCTCTAGCAATAGCCTCTGGTGGAATAGCAATCTGCCGGAAATCCTGCATCCCCCGACGCGCCTCGCTATCCGAAATACTATCGGCCAGTTCTGACTCCGTTACTCCAGGCGAAATCACTGTCACCCGGATGTTGCTAACTTCCTGGCGCAGTCCCTCAGAAATAGCACCCACTGCAAACTTCGTAGCACAGTAAACGGCTGCGGTGGGGCTTACTGCATGTCCACCGATTGATGATATGTTGATGAATTGACCAAATCCCTGTTCTTTCATAATTGGCAATCCCGCAGCAATACCATGCAGGACACCTCGAATGTTTACGTCGATCATCCGATTCCATTCTTCAACCTTGAGGGCTTCCAGTTTTGAAAGCGGCATGACACCTGCGTTGTTCACAATTACGTCGATGTGGCCAAACGTCTTTTGAGCGAATCCAACAAATTCGTCTACGTCATTGCGTTGCGTGACATCCAATTGCTTATAGTGCGCTGAACCACCCTCGTTGCGAATTGCCGTCACAAGAGTTTCCAGGCGATCGGTGCGACGCGCACCTAACACGACATGTGCGCCTCTGCTAGCGAGTAAGCGGGCGCTAGCTTCACCGATGCCACTGCTTGCACCCGTAATTAAAACGACTTTCTTCTCAATTTCTGACATGCGTAATCTTTTTTCTTGTTTAGGTTACCAAAATTGCCCATATACTACCCTAATTGAGACGGAAGTTTTTTAATGTAAAGAATATTAAGCAGTTGTATTTAGGCACTATACTTTGCGATCGCACTGCCCTCAAGATGACCAAAAGTAGTCATCACAGCGCAAAAATATTGATAAAGTCGAATTTAGTTAGCAAAATGAGCTTTTACTTACTCATTTCAGCCATTAGTAAGGTGTATTATCGCCCAGCACAACGCACCTTACTAGAGGGATGCGATCGCACTATATGCAATCATGCTGCCTCAATGTCAGATTCCAAGGTGCCAAAGAGAGATTTCAAAGCGCGATCACCCTAAATTTGTATAAGGTAGACTTTTATAGAGACTTTATCCGTTCTACGCCACCCCATATTTCAAAAAGCCGTTTAGTTTCAGCTTCTATCTCTAAAGTTTTTCTTGGCTGTCCATTCCCAGAACCTGGGAAAACAACATAAATGATGTTTTTGGGAATTCCTCGCCTAACTCTTGAGCGCACGAATGGATCGTTTCCAAGAGCCTGAGACAGAGCTATTGAACCCTCACCTATTTGGTTCTTAGGCCCAATATCAGCATAAATTGCAAAAATGAGTTTTTCGTTATTAGTGTTGTAAACAACTGCAAAATCTCCTAATTTGACGCCTGTAACCCTTCTAAAATCAGCGTTTCCCGGAAGAACAATATAGGGGATATTTGTTGAATCAACATATCGACGTGGATCTTGTGTGACAAATCCAGAGTCTAATAATGCAGTTGTAGAAATATAGTATCCGGGATATGGATCGGTACTGCCCTGAATAAACGCCTTGCCGTTTTTATCTACAGCTAGTGCCCACCAATTATCTGAATAGCCAGCATTTGCCAAAAAATCAATCCCTGTATCTGCTGGGTGATAAGCATTAGGCGCACCATCAGCATTAATGCTCATGCCTGCTTCATAGAAGAATGCAGATTCTCCATCTGCTTGGAAAATAGGGATTTCACCAATCTCAAGAAGAGTCTTGATGGCAAAAATTGTGACTTGACTAAGAAATTTATGAGCGACAAAACCTTCTAAAATTTTTCCTTCGATAATAGTTGCAACCTTCCACCATTTGTACTCATCTGAATTTTTGATTTTAGATATGATATGTCCTTTTGGAAGAACTGCTATTCGATTGGCATCGTCAACAATAGGTGCTGAACGTATATTCAAACTTTCTGATGTTACTTTGAATTGCTGCATAAATTACTTAAAATTTATAAATTAAAGCAAAATGGTTAAATATTTAAACTTTATGGTATGCTTTGTTCTTTAATATTTCAACTGCGCTCGCTGCTCAAGTTTGACCACTCTATCAACTGATGCAGCAAAATAGTTACCTGTTAGATTGGGATGGCAGTGGTGAGGTTCAGCTTTTTTCGGATGTTTGGAATATTTGATATGATAATCCGTTGCGCTTTCCGACAACGCACCCTATAGCTACAGCCAATACTACTCGCTTTGTGCATTTTGAACTCAGAATTTGATTTTGGCAAAAGCTTACTAGGTTTGGATTAAAGGTTTTTTCTTCCCCTTTTCTCCAAAACCCGATAAGTATTGCAGTTACAGCTGCCTTTGACTTGACAAAAAAATTTAAACAAAGGTAAGTATGTGGGCATCTTGGGAACTATAAAACTAAATCAAATTAGCACAACTTCCAGTTTCCAGCAATGAAGACTCACTATCCCAGCAAAGGTAAAGCGTTCCCATTACAGATTGTTCTTATTGTTCCCTTCGTTATCCAAATTTTTGGAGCAGTCAGTTTAGTGGGTTATTTGTCCTTTAAAAATGGACAAAGAGCAGTTAACGACCTAGCAGAACAGTTGATAGATCGCACCACGGATGTAGTGGATGAACACCTGAAGTCTTATCTTTCGATTCCGCAAACCCTGAATCAGCTCAACGCAGATGCCATTGGTAGGGGAATTTTAGATGTGCGCGATCGCAAAACCCTTGGCAAGTATTTCTGGGATCAGATGCAGGTTTATGACTTGACTTATATTGGTATTGGACTAACAACGGGTGAGGGGATGGGAGCCGCTCGTTATGATGGCAAGACAATCACGATTGATGATTGGACTGCCAAGCTTCCCAATAATACTTCCACCTATGCCACAGATAATCAAGGTAATCGAACTCAGGTCAATGCTCGATGGAGTTGGGACAATTTCAGTGAATCTTGGTATACCCAACCCATCGCTGCTGGTAAACCTATTTGGGGAAAGATTGTAACTGCAATTCTTCCAACGGGCCCCTACATCACCGCCTCTGCCAGTCGTCCGATCTATGATTCGCAAAATCGCTTACTAGGAATGATTGCAACGGATATTCACCTGCTGAAACTCAGCGATTTTTTACGCAGTTTAAATATTAGTAAGTCTGGGCAGGTGTTCCTTTTAGAGCGGGATGGCACATTAATTGCCAGTTCTGGTACAGAGAAGCCTTTTGTCCTCGTTAATCAAAAGATCCGGCGATTGTGGGCGATCGACAGTTCTGACCCAATTATACAGAACATTGCCAAACACCTCCAAACCTCGGGGTTTGAATCTATCACCCAACACACAGATTTTCAACTTGAGGTGCAAGGAAAACGGCATTTTGTCGATGTCCAACCTTGGCGTGACAAGTATGGCTTGAATTGGCTGATGGTAGTGACTGTGCCAGAAAACATATTTATGGAGCAAATTAATGCCAACACCCGCACTACGATCGCGCTTTGTTTTGGTGCATTAGTCGTTGCCTCGGTGATGGGCGTGTTTACCTCCCATTGGATTGTACGCCCGATTCTGCGCCTAAATTGGGCAAGTGAAGCAATGGCATCTGGCAATTTAGATCACAGAGTAGAAACTAGCGTTGTCCGAGAACTTAATACCCTTTCCAACTCCTTCAACCACATGGCAGGACAACTGCACGAATCGTTTACTGCTTTAGAGAAAAGCAAGGAAGAACTAGAAGACCGGGTAGAAGATCGCACCACTGAACTCAAAGAT
Source organism: Nostoc sp. (assembly GCF_036919595.1). Lineage (GTDB taxonomy): Bacteria > Cyanobacteriota > Cyanobacteriia > Cyanobacteriales > Nostocaceae > Nostoc. The sequence goes on from NZ_JBALCO010000141.1 coordinate 140,609, forward strand.
GCATTAGAGGAATTGCAGCGCACTCAAGCTCAAGTTATTCAAAGTGAAAAAATGTCTAGTCTGGGACAACTAGTTGCTGGAGTCGCACACGAAATTAATAATCCAGTCAACTTTATTCATGGTAATCTTGTCTATGTGCAGGAATATACCCAGAATTTATTAGCATTTGTGCAGTTGTATCAGCAGTATGATTCCAACCCTGCCCCTGAAATTCAAACTGCTGCTGAAGACATGGATCTGGAGTTTTTGCAGGAAGACTTACCAAAAATGTTGTCTTCCATGAAAGTGGGCACCGATCGCATTCGCCAAATTGTCCTGTCGCTGCGAAACTTCTCTCGCATTGACGAAGCAGAATTCAAAAGCGTTGATATTCATGAAGGCATCGACAGTACCTTGATGATTTTGCAACATCGCCTCAAAGTTAAACCACAACAACCGGAAATTGAGGTGATCAAAGACTACGGTACTGTACCCTTAGTAGAATGCTATGCCGGACAACTCAACCAGGTGTTTATGAATATTTTAGTGAATGCGATTGATGCGTTAGAAGAAAATAATGCCAAGCGTACCTATCAGGAGATCCAGGACAATCCTAGTCGAATTAAGATTCGCACATCGGTGGTTAATTCAACGTGGTTAAAAGTGGCGATCGCTGATAACGGAGTCGGTATTTCCAAAGAATTTCAGCAACGAATATTCGATCCCTTTTTCACTACCAAACCCATTGGTAAAGGAACCGGAATGGGTATGTCAATCAGCTACCAAATCGTTACAGAAAAACATGGCGGTAAACTGGAGTGCTTCTCAACTGCTGGAGAAGGAACAGAGTTTATCATTCAGGTTCCTTTGCAGGTAAAAGTTCATGGAGTGGTTTAACTTAATACTAGTACCACAAGGCGAAAGTCAAAATCATTCGTAATTTCTAATTCGTAATTCGTAATTATTACCCCATACCTGAACGCCTACGCGTCCCGTATGAAAGATGGGGGTTTGAATAATGATAACTGTTTATTTTTTTCATTAATAAATTAAGGGGCTTGGGCCTCAAGGAATTAATTATTAATTCATAATTAATAATTGCGAATTATTCGAGCAATTTACCTAAATATTTTTACGTAACATAAAATTTATATATTAATATATTACGCCTTATGTGAATTAAGCCACAGGATGCTGTTCAAAAGTAAGAACATCAATACCAAAACGCTGGCGCAGAAAAATACGCAGAGTATGACTGG
>NZ_JBALCO010000142.1:0-36259 GCF_036919595.1 Nostoc sp.
CTCAGTTGCACTCGGCTTAATAAATCCTCAACATTTAAGAAACTGGTTTGCTAGTTGCTGCTACTGTACCTCATAACACCCGTAAATGCTGTAAATACTGTTTGAAGTTCCTGCCGCCAAACATAAACTCTTCCAGCTTTAGATATTTATCATTATGACAAGTTGCACATACAACATCACCAGAACTTCGTAAGTTCATTAACTGTTTTACATTGATTTGAAGCAGTTTAGCACCCACTTCTATAGCTTTATAAACTGCTGTACACCAATTCAAAAAATCCGGCTCTTTAAAGAGTAGGCCACTCCATGAATTTCTGTGTATTCCTTTGTGTTTCAAATATCTTTCTCCGCCATGAATGCTACCATTTAGCTGTTGGTAAAGATCAGAGATATCGTTAGATAAATTACTAGTAATCAGACCTAAAACAACTAATTTATTTAGGAGTCCGTTCTTTCCACGAAGTGCAGGAGTATGATAATTATTAGACCGCCACTCATCAAATTCATTGGGCTAATTACAGAAATGTACTGGTAGAACCGCGTTTTCTAAGAAACCGCGAAGTATTTGGAATGATTGTTTGTAATAAAACCGGGCAGCCATATCCACTGACGCATCTATATCTGTACGTGCTTCAAGCAAATGGGCTTGTGAGAAGAAGGCACTTTCAGCGAGTACATTGCTACAAAGATTATCCCAAGCAATAAGATATTTCAGTGTTCTTCCAAAGCTTACATTGGAAAAGAAATATTCTGGGTTAATTAGTTTGTAAGTTTCAGCCGCCGCAGGTGCAGGAAGCGTATTCACAGCATATTTAGTAAATTGTTCAGCGAAATTACAACTTTCTTCAAGCCCTCTTTCAAGTTTTTGTTCAGTTATGTAGTGTCTAAAATGTTCACCAGAGAAAGAGATATCACCACTTTCACTAAGAATAAGATTATATTCGTTGTAAAGCTCACTCAAAAATACAACTAAATCACCATTAGCAAATGATGAATCTAGCGATTCATCAGAAAAGTTGAGGAGTGAAATTGCTTTGTACGGAATTACATCTGTAGAAAGAGTAATTACCATGTATTGAGATACTATTCTACGTTCGCTCAAGATGCTCTCCAAGAGCTATATAAATCTCAAAGTTAGCCTTAGCCTTAATCACAAAATTAGGAATTAGTTACACTCCTACTTCTAATAATAGAGCTTCCATAGCTTCACAAGAGAGTCCTTGTTGAATATAACGGGGTGCTTCAGGATTATAAGGACTGGCTACTCGGTCAATATTGAGGATGTTTGCCCCATCGGGTAGAACTGGTACATCTGCATCAAATGCCGTTGGACGCATCAAAGAACTGGAAAAGCCTTTGAAAATAGCAATTGTATCTTGCTCATCAGCAATTTCCACTGTTACAAGTAGCACTTCTTGGGGGCGTTTAGCGGTGTATTGTTCCAGTCGCTTGCCAATCGAATTCATTTTTTTAAGAGTAGGAGTAAGGTGGCGCAATGACGGTTACTGTGGTGTGGCTGAACGTCCCTGCTTACCCAGCTTAATCAGAACAAAATAGCTTAAGTAAAGCACATAAATTACTAAACTAATTATGCCAAGAAAACCTAAAAACTCAGCTTTGCTATTAGCATGGAAATATTCTTTGAATAGCAACGGAGCCTCAAACCAAACACTACAATAGGAAGTCTTCAGCGCATTCCCAGAAAAAGCACAACCCAAAAAAGGGATAAAGGCTAGTGTACCCAAAATACAATAAACAGTTGTAGCCCAGCGCCAAGAGGTAAAAATAAATTTCAAAGAGCCACTGGTTTGATACTCAATTTCATCGTTGATATCCACCCAGAACCACAGGGAAATCGGGATCAAAATCTGAGCTATTAACCCAGAAATAAAGCTAACTGGATACTGGGCAATCATTAAGTAAATCGTGATTGCTACCAGGCTTGATACCCGCCAGTATATACTCAATAAGCGTTGTATACTTTCTGCTTTTTGCACAAATGCCCAAATCAGAAGAATTAGCGGAATAATTACCAAGAATAATACTGCCAGTCGGTAATCAATCCAGACGAAAGGGCGAAACCAAATACTATAGTTCATTGTTTTTCTCAAACGCTAAATAAAACATTTTTAATCAAGAGCAACTATCCATAACTGATAAACCTGTAAGCTATTAGCTAGCTAGTAGTCTATCTATATTAGATAACAGTTTAATCAAAGCATAAAGCTCAGTGTCTTGCCTCAAAACTGCGCTCTAACTTCTTTATGCAAGCAAGTGACTCCCCAACTCATACCATTTCACAAAATTTATACTATAAATACGTTTGTAGGGGCATACATGTGTACGCCCCTACAGCCAATTCATTTGTTGCAAAGATTTTTGGAAAAGGTATTACATGGTATAATGCTTAATTTACTTTCCTAATCTCTCTATTTAACAAAAAACAAGCAACTCAAAGATCCTCAACTTAAATTTTGCACCTACCTGTAGTAGCATCAGGGAGTCTGTTCAAAACCCACCCACCAACTACAAACTCGGCACTCCCAGACAACCCCCCAACTTTTTTGGGTATAAAGGTTTCCTTAGTAAGATAAAAAACTCTCAAAGTTTAACCCTTATACATCTGTAACTTCAGATATTTCACCAATTTTCCACCAGTTGGAGAAAATGATCAAAGAGAGAGAGTGCGATTTGAGGCGGGAGTGAGGTGAAAGTGCGACATTTAAGCAAGTAAATCCTGGTTGCTTGCTGACCAAATGAACAGAAAATTCACTTGGCTGAATTTCTAGTCGTCGTAAACCCGGCATTCAATTGCATCTGGGTTGTCATCACAATACTGTTCTAGAGAGTTTTTTGGCTTGCTTTGGCGCTTGTGGGAAGCTTCGGCTTGCAATTCTTCTACTGCATCCCAAGCAGCAGCACACTCTGGTGAGTTGCTACCGTTAGTATCACAGACAGTACGCGCTTGTTCGACTTCTTCTTGAATTTTCTCTTCGATACCGCTCTTTGTTGTTTCTTGGATGTTAGTCATTGCTTCAGTCTCGTTGTGTGTTGTTAATACCAGTATAGAAAAATTAAGAAATGGGAGATTTTGGCTTGATTACTAACCATTCTAACCACTTAGCTCATAAGTTAGTATTTTAGCCTATTGATTTATAACCAATACAGGAAACTGTTGCATCTATAATGCATTCATCTTTAATTTTTTAAGATTTTGTGGAATCAGTACTATAGATAAACAATCATACAATATATTTAGATGCATCTATTAGGGAATGACAACCCCAGCTTCTTGGGATGGAGGAGACAAAGGGCTGGGGCTAATTATTGTAAAATGCAATTCTTCCCAAAAGAAAAAATCAAAACCTACTAGCCTAAAAAGAGAAAGAAGCTCAAAACTCATGGCAGACCAAATGCAGTGGGCAAACGCCCTATCAACCCGTCATTCTTTGGAAGCCGCTGTTACAGATGTGGTGGAACGAGCTGTCTCATCATTAACAGCACCTGCGGATCTAGGACTGGTATTCATTTCGTCTGCTTTTGCGAGTGAGTATTCCCGACTGTTACCGTTGTTAGCCGAAAAACTTTCTGTGCCAGTGTTAATTGGCTGTAGTGGTGGAGGTGTGATTGGGACGACAGTTAGCGGAGAAACCCAAGAACTGGAAACTGAACCAGCTATTAGCTTAACTTTGGCACACCTTCCAGGAGTGAAGGTTCAAGTCTTTCATATTGTTGCTGAAGAATTACCTGACTTAGACAGTTCACCAGATGCTTGGGTTGATTTGATCGGTGTGCCAGCATCACCGACACCCCAGTTCATCTTGCTGTCTAGTTCTTTCGCCTCTGGAATCAACAATTTGTTGCAGGGATTGGATTTTGCTTATCCAGGATCGGTGATAGTGGGGGGACAAGCTAGTGGTGGGGGTATGGGTGGTCGTGTTGCCCTATTTTGTAACGATGCTGACGAACACCAAAATCTGTATCGCGAGGGGACTGTTGGTATAGCTTTGACTGGCAATATTGTTTTGGAAACGATTGTAGCCCAAGGATGCCGACCGATTGGCAAACCATTGCAAGTCACAAAAGCCGATCGCAATATTATTCTGGAGTTAGATGATAAAGTTCCTTTGATGGTGTTACGGGATTTGATTGCTAGTCTCAGCGAAGAAGAACGGACTTTAGCACAGCACTCTCTGTTTGTTGGTGTGGCAATGGATGAATTTAAGCTGGCTTTGCAGCAAGGAGACTTTTTAATTCGTGGTATTCTTGGGGTCGATCCAGCAGCTGGGGCGATCGCAATTGGCGATCGCGTCCGTCCTGGCCAAAGACTGCAATTTCACCTACGCGATGCCCAAGCCTCTGCTGAAGACCTAGAATTACTCCTCCAAAGTTATCAACACCAACGAGACTCTGAACCCTCTGCTGTAGCTGCCTTGATGTTTGCCTGTCTGGGGCGAGGTGAAGGACTATATGGTAAACCCAATTTCGATTCTGAACTATTTCGGCGCTACATTAATGATATTCCTGTAGTCGGCTTTTTCTGTGGTGGTGAAATCGGCCCTGTTGGTGGCAGAACTTTCTTACATGCCTACACTTCAGCATTTGGAATTTGTCGCCAAAATCAGTTATGAATTATGAATTAGACTCCTGACTCTATAGCAATCCTATCTGAATTTCGTTCAAATTCGCGGTGTCCAGATCCCCGACTTCTTAAAGAAGTCGGGGATCTAACTTTTCACGAATAATTTATGGCTGCTACAGCTGCTTGTTTAGCATTGAGTTGTCCTTCTATATTTGCAGATATATATCGAGATAAACGCTCTGAAAACTTGTATATATAGAGAAATATATTCCTTATATATACTAGTTTAAATATTAATTTATACCTTGTGTTATTTAACTAAAAGCTCCATGATTAATTTAGAAAGCAGATAGTTTCAGGTGAGTTAATAATGAATAAAAATAGACTTAATGATTTTTTCTGATTCATAGTAAAAAATATCTAATATTAATCTGAAATTTCTTCATGTCGGAGTTCGACTAATCCAATGCTAGAAGGATGGATTCAAATTGTATTAACGCTACTAATTGTAGTAGCGTTCACTCCCTTTTTTGGGCGCTACATGGCGCGTGTCTACCTAGAGCAAAATACTTTTCTCGACCCAATTTTGAATCCGGTTGAGCAAGTGCTTTATGCTTTGGTTGGCGTTAAAACCAAAGAAAACATGACTGGCTGGCAGTATGGGCGGGCAATCCTGTATAGCAACGTAGTAATGGGGTTGCTGATTTTCTCTATCATCATGAATCAGGGATGGTTACCACTCAACCCCACGGGGATAAATGCCCCAACTTGGGACACAACGCTACATACTACCATTTCTTTTATTACTAATACCAACCAGCAGCACTATTCTGGTGAAACCTACATGAGCTATGCCAGCCAAATGTGGGGACTTGGTTATCACATGTTCACCTCCTCTGCGACTGGTTTGGCAGTAGGAATTGCTTTTATTCGGGGATTGACGGGTAGACCGTTAGGCAATTTTTATGTAGATATAATTCGCTCGATTACCCGAATTTTGCTGCCTATTTGTATTGTGGGTAGCATTGCCTTGATGGCAGCTGGAGTTCCAGAAACCCTAGCGGGTGCAGTTGTATTCCCGACCTTGGAAGACCCGAATATTAGTCAGGCGATCGCTCGTGGCCCCGTTGCCCATTTTGAAATTATCAAGCAATTAGGGGAAAACGGGGGCGGCTTTTTCGCCATCAACTCGGCACACCCCTTTGAAAATCCCAACGGATTTTCTAACTTAATTCAGATTGTGGCAATGCTTTCAATTCCCACTTCCCTAATCTACACTTACGGCTTATTTGCAAATAACACCAAACAAGCCTGGTTACTCTACAGCATGATCGGTGTAATTTTTCTAGGATTTCTGATTGTTACCGCTATTGGAGAATACAACGGCAATCCGGCTGTAAATACGCTTTTGGGCAGTCAGCAACCGAACCTAGAGGGTAAAGAAGTCCGGTTTGGTTGGGCAGAATCGGCATTATTTGCCGTAAGTACAACTGCAACCATGTGCGGAGCCGTCAACAGTTTCCACGACTCCTTCATGCCGATCAGCGGTTTTATTTTTCTCTCTAATATGTTCCTGCAAATCATCTGGGGTGGACAGGGTACAGGAACAGCTTACTTGTTTGCCTATAGCATCCTGGCAGTATTCGTCACAGGTCTAATGGTGGGACGCACGCCAGAATTTCTGGGACGCAAGATTGAAAAGCGCGAGGTAGTGCTTGCTAGCTTCCTGATTTTGCTAGTTCACCCGATCGCAATTTTAATTCCGGGGGGAATCGCCTTAGCTTTTCCTGAACAACTGGCAGGAATTAGCAATCCTGGCTTTCATGGCTTTTCTCAGGTGATTTACGAATATGCCTCAGCTGCTGCTAACAACGGCTCTGGGTTTGAAGGTTTAGGCGATTCCCAACCTTCGCCATTAGCGATCGCCACGGGCGCAAAAACCACTGCAACACCTCTGTGGTGGAACTTGAGTACCTGCTTCAGTTTACTAGCTGGCCGCTATATTCCAATTTTGGGTTTACTGTTTTTAGCAGATAGCATGTCTCGCAAGCAAGCTGTTCCCTACACGACTGGTACATTGCGAACCGATACCGGACTATTTACAGGCGTTACCGCAGGCGTGATTTTAATCTTGGGCGCACTTACATTCTTCCCAGTACTTGCGTTAGGTCCCATCGGTGAAGCCTTTTTTATTGCCAAAGGCATTGGCTAGGAATTGGGGACAAGGAGAATTAGAGACTGATTCATCCACCTTTTAACTCCGTCAATCAACCTTTTAACTCCGTCAATTCACCTTTTAACTCCGTCAATCAACCTTTTAACTCCGTCAATCAACCTTTTAACTCCGTCAATCAACCTTTTAACTCCGTCAATTCACCTTTTAACTCCGTCAATTCACCTTTTAACTCCGTCAATTCACCTTTTAACTCCGTCAATCAACCTTTTAACTCCGTCAATTCACCTTTTAACTCCGTCAATTCATCTTTTAACTCCGTCAATCAACCTCAAAGACTTATGCTCAAAATTTAATGTATGCCAATTACTACTGATTCTCCCTCCCCCCTTATTCCATCTGGAACTCGTGACTCGCGCAAGCACACACCTAAAACAGATATGCGGGGGCTTTACCAGAGAGCAATTCGTGAGTCATTTGTCAAGCTCGATCCTCGAATTACTGTCAGAAATCCAGTTATGTTTGTTGTTTGGGTAGGGACAATTGTCACCTTCCTTGTTACCCTTAACCCAAATTTCTTTGGCACAATCCAGGCAGATATCAATCAACAACGCCTGTTAAACGGGTTGATTAGCTTTATTCTCTTTTTCACACTCGTTTTTGCCAACTTTGCCGAAGCCGTAGCTGAAGGACGCGGTAAAGCACAGGCTGATTCACTGCGATCAACGCGATCAGATACGATCGCTAACAAAATCCTCCCCGATGGTTCTATACAACAAGTCAATTCTACGGAACTGCGACGGGGCGATTTAGTTAAGGTGATTGCAAATAATATGATTCCCGCCGATGGGGATGTAATTAAAGGCATTGGCTCAGTGGATGAGTCTGCAATTACTGGAGAATCTGCGCCCGTACTCAAGCAACCAGGTACAGATATTGCAAGTTCCGTGACAGGAGGTACACGCCTCCTCTCAGACGAATTGACAATTCGCATTAGTGCTGACCCTGGTCAAGGCTTTATTGATCGCATGATTTCCCTGGTGGAAGGAGCAGAACGCAGCAAGACTCCCAACGAAATTGCATTAACGGTATTGTTGGCAGTATTAACACAGGTTTTCTTGATTGTGGTGGCGACTATGCCTCCATTTGTTGGCTACATTGCCAGCTTTGTCAGCACGGCCTTTGGCGTTGAAGCAGGAAACAGTTTACGGGCGGGTGCTAGCGTTGCCATCCTCATCTCGCTACTGGTAGCTTTGATTCCTACAACTATCGGTGGTTTGCTCAGTGCGATCGGCATCGCTGGTATGGATAGGGTTGCCCAATTTAACGTCATCGCTACCTCTGGTCGAGCAGTAGAAGCGTGCGGCGACATCAATACCTTGGTGCTGGATAAAACAGGCACTATTACCTTGGGTAATCGGATGGCTGATGAGTTTATTCCTTTGGATAATCACTCACTAGAAGATGTGGCGCGAGTCTCCCTAGCTGCTAGCTTATTTGACGATACACCAGAAGGCAAATCAATCGTGATATTGGCAGAAAAGTCCCAGGTTGCAGTAGACTTTAATATCGACAAAGCTGAAGGTGTGGAATTTTCGGCGAAAACCCGGATGAGTGGCACGAATCTAGCTGATGGTAAACAAATTCGCAAAGGAGCGGTGGAGGCAATTAACGGATTTGTCCGTTCTCGTGGCGGCTACGTTCCTGATGATGTAGACGCAGCTTATGAGCGAGTTTCCCGGTTAGGCGGTACACCCTTAGCTGTTTGCCAAGATGACAAAATTTATGGGGTCATCTACCTCAAAGATATTGTCAAACCTGGTTTACGGGAACGGTTTGACCAACTCCGCCGCATGGGTGTTCGCACAGTTATGCTCACAGGTGACAATCGAATTACCGCTTCGGTAATTGCCGAAGAAGCTGGAGTGGATGATTTTATTGCCGAAGCGACTCCAGAAGACAAAATTGAGGTGATTCGCTCCGAACAATCTCAGGGTAAACTGGTGGCAATGACCGGGGATGGTACCAACGATGCACCCGCCCTAGCTCAGGCAAATGTAGGTGTGGCGATGAACTCTGGGACGCAAGCTGCCAAAGAAGCTGCTAACATGGTGGACTTAGACTCTGACCCCACAAAGCTTATTGACCTAGTAACCATAGGTAAACAGTTGTTAATTACCCGTGGTGCATTGACAACATTCTCCATCGCAAACGATATTGCCAAATATTTTGCGATTATTCCCACTATCTTTGCAGCTGCTGGAATCGGCGCACTTAATATTATGGGATTAAAGAGTGCCCAATCTGCGATCGTCTCGGCGCTGATTTACAATGCCTTGATTATTCCGGCACTAATTCCGCTAGCACTCAAAGGGGTAAAGTTTTTACCTTTAACAGCAGATCAACTCCTACGCCGCAACATCTTCATCTATGGACTTGGCGGCATTATTGCTCCCTTCATTGCCATCAAACTGATAGATATTATTCTGCCGTTGTCTTAATTAACTATGAAACCTTCTCATATCCGACGCACTATCCCTGTATCCCAAGTATTAGAAGAAATAACTGAAATCTGGTGTCAATGGCGTAGACAAAAGCTGCCACTGTACTTGTTCTTGGCGATGTGTTTCAACCTAGTGGTTGCACCTTTGGTTTATGCAGCTACTGGCGAACAACTTTCCCGCAGTCAATCTTGGGGATTGGGACTGTTAGGACTGGTGACACTAGGGCTTTCCATCTACCTATTTTTTGTAATGTTTGTACCGGAGAAATTCTAATGAGTTTTGCACGTGAAGCTAGCAGAGCTGTTCGTTCTACCCTGGTACTCTGGGTTATTGGAGCGATTATTTATCCTTTTGCGATGATTGCCATTGGGCAGATTGTGTTTCCCTTTCAAGCAAACGGTAGTCTACTGAAAAATAATACAGGTGAAGTTGTAGGTTCTGCCTTGATTGGTCAACCTTTTAGTAGCGATCGCTATTTTAACAGCCGTCCCAGTACCACCACCTACAGCACAGCCGATCCCAAAAAGGACGATGCGGGAGTTTTGAAAACTGGGGTTTCTGGTGCTAGTAATTTGGCTCCCAGTAATCCTGCATTGCTGGAACGCATTAAAGGTAAAGATGACCCCGATCCCAGCAAAAAGGTTGAAGGTGACTTCAATCGTCTAAAAACAGCAGGTGTACAGCCGACTGGCGATCTAGTCTACACCTCTGGTTCCAGCCTTGACCCTCACATCACCCCCGAAGCTGCGATCGCGCAAATTGCCAGAGTAGCCAAGGTGCGAGGATTTCAGCCGAACCAAATAGAAAGTTTGATTTCTCAAAACACCGATGGTCGCTTTCTCGGCATCTTTGGCGAGCCTGGAGTTAATGTTTTGAAGTTAAATTTAGCTCTGGATAAAATCAAGGAATAAAAGCATGGAAAGTAGTTAAAACTATTTACTATCGAATTTTATTTCAAACCTTATATCTCCGAATTATTAAATAACTCGGAGATATTGTTATTCATTAATAATTAATAAAAACTATATGTTAATACAGTTTAATTAAGAGTTTTTTATTCTTTATTCGCTGCCATAAATCGCTAAATATTTATGTAAAAAAATTACCTTTGCAAAAACTTTTATACCTATACAAAATATACTTCTAAGCATATATTGTTTTAACTATTCAATAAACATATCTTTTATTTATTCCGGTATATATCAAATAGTTTCAAAATATATCAAATATAAATAAAATTTTCTGTAGATTACTGCACAATATTATTAGAATTAAATAAAAATATTTTGTGTTCAAAAATAAAAGAGTTGTAGAGTCAAGCTTCTTTGGTGTTTTAATCCGAGCAAATCATAGCATTTAAGGCTTTAAATATGTATACTTTGGAGCTTTTTAAACTTTATTTATTCACACAAAAAAGTGTTAATCAGTCCAGCTTGATTGAAGCTAACCCGACTAAGGTAACACATCATGAAGCAAAACCACATGACGGAGATATTCCATTTATAGCAGTGCTTTTGGCTCACGTTTGCTTCATAATTGTTTGGGGAATTGTCGTTTATATTGTTTCATACGTCTGCAAAGCAGTAGAAGATCCCCCAGAAAATGCAGCACAAGATAAAAACGAAATAGTAAGCATTAAATATTTTTGGGAACATCCCTGTAAGAACTGCCGATTTTTTAATAACAACCATTTTCTAAACTGTGCAGTACACCCTTCTACTGTTCTAAGTAAACAAGCACTGAATTGCTCTGATTACAAACCTAAATAAGTGAGTTTTTTTCTTGCCACTAGTAATTTTTTTGTCTTGATATTGTCGGTAGTGACCACTCAATTCGGCTTGGGCACCTGTAATAATCCGGTGAACACGGTCAGTCTCGGCGCGAATCTGGCTATTGAAGGCTTGAATCTGGGCATAGGTTTGCACCAGTTGTAATTTAGCTTGTCGAATATTAGTTTGCAGTTGACTTTTTTTAGTTTGCAGACAGGAATCGTCAATGGTTGCAATCGCATCTCCCTTTTTAACAACTTGATTTTCTTTGACATAAATCTGCATTACTTGACCTTCGGTTGTGGCTTGCACAACCCGCAATTCCCCGGCTGGACGAACAACCGCCTGTCCTTTAACTATGACTTTATATTTAGCGATCGCTGCGACTGGAATAGCTAAACTGAGAATGCCAAGGATAATCATGCCGCCAAAGGTAGTCCAACGGCCAAGTGGTGGTAAAAATTCGTTTGTTTGAATTGGGGTTACAAAATCTGTCTTGCTAACCATAATTTAGTGCAGTATTAAAAAAAATACGATTTAATTAATCGCAGCAGGTTTGCCGTTAAGGTGGGAAGCAGAAGTTGCGATCGCTAAATCATTTTTCGATGGAATAATATCATCTAGGAAATTTAAATGGTCACCTTTGATTTGACGCAACTGTTTTGGTGTACCTTGAATTTGTAAGCGTCCAAGTTCTAGCAGTATAATCCAATCTGCTCGCTGGATGACTTTTGGTCGGTGACTAATTATAATATATGTCACCAATGTAACTAATTTTACTTTTTCAAATTCTCGTAGATATACAGCGAAGATATTGTATTTAAATCTAATTCTTTAGGCTCATCTTCATCGTCATTAGTATTTTTAAACAGGACTGTAAATGCACCAGCGCCTAACCCATCTTGAGGAAACATTCGATAACAAGGCATGGTAGTTAAATGCGACTGATACTTAGCTAAATTACTCATTTCTATTGCCTGAAACTGGGGAAAGCGTTCTAAAAACCATTCACAAATTTGCTCATTTTCTTCGGGTGAATATGTACAAGTCATATAAGCCAGATAGCCTTGTGGTGAAACAATTTTAGCAGAGTTAGCTATAATGCGCTTTTGCCGATTTGCACTCTTATTAATAGCAGTTGGGTGAAAACATCCGGGTGCTTTTTCACCTTTAGCAAGTAACGATTGTCCAGTACAAGGAGCATCTACTATTACTAGATTGCTAGAGCAGAGAAACATTTGGGCAAATATACTCGAATCTCTATTAACCACTGCACTAGGGCTGATCTGACAACGCTTAAAATTAGAAATTAGCATTCCCAGACGTTTGCCAATGACTTCATTACTGATTAATAAGTCAGGTTGTAAAGCTTTCCAAGCGAAAATACTTTTACCTCCTGGTGCGGCACACATATCAAAAACTAAACGTACTGACTGAGGAATAGCTAACAAAGTAGTAGCTGCAAATACCGAAGAAAAATCTAAGCAATAGAAATATCCTTTTTGATGTAAGGGATGCTGACCGGGTTTTTCTCCCAGGTATAAGCGGTCTATAAATTTTGGTTGCCAAGAGGTTGGTGTTTCCACTGCCAAAGGTGAAATATCTGGTTTTTCTTGACACCAAAGAATACTGGGTGAAAAAGGCTGAGGATTCATTAAAGCCTCGATAAATTTTTCTTGTTCATCTAGATTAGTGAACAAACGCCGCGAGGCTTTAAGTAATAAATTAGAAGGTTTTTCCATGTATATATATAAATAACTAGGTTGTATCAAAATACAAATCAAACTGTTACACAAGAACAATGTAATTAAGGCTTTTGGCTTCATACTCAAAATATAATGACCGCCATTGGGATTGCAATGGCCAAGCTACCCCACTGCACCGGAGAAGGTCATGATCTTAGAGAATTTTCGGCAAAAATTACGCAAAGAAGCACAACTATGGAGGGATGAAGGATTAATTAGTTCTTCGCTGTATGAGCAATTAGCAGAACGTTATCAATTTAAAAACCTGGAAGCTGCTGCACGCGATCGCAATAAAGCGATCGCGATTGCTGTAGGCGGCATCCTTTTATGCTTAGGCATAATTACCTTTGTAGCCGGAAACTGGCAGGGAGGGTCACGAGAAATCAAATTTATTCTGATGATGAGTTTGTTTTTTGCGATCGCTATCACTGGTTTTTACACCTGGAGACCACCTGAAGGAAAGAAGCCACAACGAAGTAAACGCTTACTGGGAGAGGGGTTGCTAATTTTAAGCGCTTTCATTTTCGGTGCAAATTTACTGCTGATGGCCCAGATGTTCAATATTGCCGGTTCAACTTCCCAATTGTTTCTCGCCTGGGGGTTGGGTGTTGTGGTGATGGCCTTCGGTTTGTGCTTAAATTCTTTAGGAATTCTGTCAATTGTCCTCGTGGAAATCGGGTACTGGACTGGACTAGAAGACTTGTGGTACGCTTCAAATGAGTTCACTTGGTCGCGGCTAGTAGTGCAGCATATGCCTTTGTTGGCATGGCTGGTGTTTGTTCCCTTAGCCTACTTCTGTCGATCGCGCTGGATTTTTGGTCTAGCAGCCTTTGTCTTTGCTAGTTCTTTACAAGCCAACCTCAATCCGCTGCCACTGCTGAATTATGCTGATATAGCCCCTTGGGTGGCATCTTTTGCTTTTGCACTCCCACCTGCATTATTCTGGAGTTATGATGATTTGCTGTTTCCAAGCATAAATTACAGGTTGTTTCAATCCCTGGCCCGTAATTTAGCATTGGTAAGCTTCGGCATTGTCTTTTACATTCTCTCTTTTCGTTGGGTCTGGGAATCTCCAAATTATGGTTATAATCAGCCAACGAATGTGACAAACTTGTTCGAGTCTCTGCCGATCATTGATCTGGGGATTCTCAGCGGGTTGGCAGTATTGCAATGGTTGTTTCTACTGCGTCAAAGAAATAACCCTCCGCGCCGCGAAGTGATTTTCACAACTGCTGTCATTAGTACTTTTCTTGCCTTTATTGCCATAATACCTTTTTGGCATCAAACTATCAGCCGGATTGATGAACTTGGTGTTTTTATTTTCAATGTACTTCTAGCAACATTAGCCTGGGGACTAATTCAAGAAGGATTGAAATTAAGCAACAGAAGTTCCTTTTGGGGCGGTATGCTATTATTAACAGTGCAAATTATCAGTCGCGTACAAGAGTACGATACCGACTTACTTTTTAAGTCACTGGTCTATGTCTTGTGCGGTTCTGCTTTAATTAGCGCTGGACTATGGTTTGAACGCCGTCTACCTGGTGGTAGCTCTACAAGTAAGAAGTAGTGCAAAAGATGAAACAAGCCGTGAAAATTTTAGATTTTTAATTTTGGATTTTGGTGAAGCAGCGCGGTCTTCTCCCTACAGCCCTTCCCTAACGGGACGCCTTACGGCGAACGGGCATCCTACGGCAGGCGTTAACCTCTCCCTTTGGGAGAAGGGGAGACGCCAAGGGCGATAGCGCAGCGTTAGCGATAGCGCAGCGTTAGCGAGGAACGAGCGTCGGAACGAGCGTCGGAACGAGCGTCCGTAGGAGCGTCGGAACGAGCGTCCGTAGGAGCGTCGGAACAAGCGTCCGTAGGAGCGTCACCCGTTCGCGCAGCGTCTCCGACAGGAGAAGAGATTGAATAAAAAAATCTAAAATCTAAAATCTAAAATCTAAAATTCTGAAATCTCTGTGCGTCAAAATTTTTAAAGTTTCTCTGCGTCAGTCCTAATCTAGTTACTTTTGGCCTCCTCAATCCCTTTGCTTTTTAGGACTACGCTCATGACTAATAGTTCTCCTGAATCTAAAAATAAAACCTTGTCTCCCGAAGCCGAATTCTCCAATAAGGTGACTTTTCGGGATTACTTGATTGCCAGTGAACAAAAATCGAATAAGCCCTTACCTTTTTGGCGGTTACTAGCTCCCCTGGCGCTGCAAACAGGGCTAATTATGGCAGTACCAGCCCAAGCGGTTTATACAGACGTGACAGGTAAGACGGTGATTTTGCAAACCGTACCTGTAGACCCTAACAATGTGCTAGAAGGTAACACCTTAGCGTTAGATTACAACATATCCCGTACCGCAAATTTGAGCCGACTACCTGGTTGGCAAACATTAGTCAGCAGAGGCCGTGGAAGTGGCAGAAGATTGCCTGAAGGAACCAACATCTTCGTAACTTTGCAAGAGCAACTATCCTCTGGTCGTGGTGTTCCTAGAGCTTGGAGACCGTTACGAGTAAGTAGCGATCGCCCCACTTCTTTAAGAGCCAATCAGGTAGCCTTAAAAGGTGTTTATCAGGATGGTTCTGTTAACTACGGCTTAGAAACGTATTACATAAAAGAAAACCAACGGCGGCAGATTTCCAATGACTTACAAACCCAACGCGCCCGCAGAGGACAGCTACCACCCATTGTGGTGAAGGCGAAAGTAGATCCACAGGGGAAGGCAGTGCCGGTTAGTATGTGGGTGCGCGATCGCAACTATCGCTTTTAAGCTGTTAGTAGATCACAAACTTTCGGAAGTTAACGGAAAACAAGAGTTTGTGCCCTCGTGAAGAAAGAATATTCTGCATTGATACTAGAGTGATCGCTTTCAAGCAGCTAACAGTATCGGCTGAAATGCTGATTAATATGTTTTGTGACGGGGATTTCAACCCCGACACAAAACAAGCCGTTTATAGAAATGGGGGTATCAACCCCTATTCAATTACGATTGACAAGTAACGATTTTGGTAAATCTGCTTGCATTGGGATGTTTCCAGGCGACATAAATGCACTATCACTTCGGATTTTGAAATTTTAATTGGCTAAGAAGTTTAGCTCTTCGATCAGTCATTTCTGGTCTGGTCAAAATTCCTTGGGTAGGACTAAAAAATAATGCTAATAAAAATAGGACGGAAACAACTAAAACTATAGCTGCGCCTGATGGGACGTTCAAATAGTAACTAATATACATTCCAGTTACACTGCTAATTACACCGATAATTGCGCCTAATTGCATCATTTGGTGTAATTCTTTCACTAATAAATAAGCTGTAATTCCTGGCCCGATCAGCAGAGAAACAACTAATACTACACCTACAGTTTGCATACTAGCAATAATCGTCAGTGTGATAGCACCAGTTAAACCAAAATGAATCAAATTAATTGGTAAACCACTTGCTTGAGCGCCAAGTGGGTCAAATGTATAAAATAGCAATTCTTTGTAAAAAAGCTTTACTAAAAGCAAGACAACAACCGTAATAATTACAGTGCGTTTCACATCATCTGTAGTTACACCCAAGATATCGCCAAACAAAAATTCATGCAGGTCTAACTTACTTTTCAATAGGGTAATTAGCATGATACCCAAGGCTAAAAATCCCGAAAAAACTAACGCCATAGCTGCATCAACTTTGATCCGAGATTGGGATTGAATCCAACCAATTACAAAGGTGCTGAGAGTTCCAGAAATAAATGCACCTAAGAAAATATCAATACCTAAGAAAAAGGCTATAGCTAATCCTGGTAAAACTGCATGAGCAATCACATCTCCCAGTAATCCCATGCGTTGAACAATCAGGTAAGTACCGACAACAGCGCAAAGAACACCCAACAGAATTGCTGTAACAAGTGCTCCACGCATAAATTCAAAACTTAGGGGTTCGATTAGCCAATTTAACATTAAACTACTTCCTTATTCAATATAAATACACTATCTCCATATGCACGTTGAATATTATCTGCTGTCATCACTTCGTTCATGCACCCGTTGGCAATTATTTGTTTATTTAATAATAGTAACTGGTCACATTTTTTCAAAATTGTTCCCAAATCATGAGTGACTACTAATAAAATCTTGCCTTGAGATTTTAGTTCTTCAAATACATCAAACATTATGGCTTCTGTCTTTTTATCAACTCCAACAAATGGCTCATCGAAAAATAATAATTCGGCTTGTTGTGCTAAAGCTCTTGCTAAAAATACTCGCTGCTGCTGTCCGCCTGATAATTCTCCAATTTGACGCGATCGCAACTCTAACATCCCCACCCTTGCCAAAGCATCTTTAACTATTTCTTGAGAAAAGCGTGAAGGTGCGCGAAACCAGCCAGTATGCACAGTCCGCGCCATCAGCACCACATGCCAAACTGTGATCGGGTAATCCCAGTCTATTTGCGATCGCTGTGGTACATACGCAACAGAACTTAATTGTTGTTTCAAAGCGCGATCGCGAAACTTCACAACTCCACTCGTAGTTGGTACTAAGCCCAAAATTGCTTTCACCATTGTGCTTTTACCAGCACCATTTGGGCCAATTACACCCACAATTTGTCCCGGTAAGGAGCGGAAACTCACATTCTCAACCGCAATCACTCCTCGGTAATTTACAGCTAAATGTTTAACCTCTAACATAAATTTACCATTTATATGATAATGATAATCACTATAACTAAAGCAATCAGATTTATGATATCTTACAAATTGCGATTAAAATCCCTAGCTGCTCTTGCCTTAACATGCGGAGTACTTGGATGTAGTCCGACATCAGAAACCAGCCAATCAACTTCCGCACCTGCTAATAATGTGGCGGCTCCCCAAACAGGTACTTCACCTGTTCCAGAAGCCAGTGGGAAAGGCCCATTAGTAGTGGCTACCAATACCGTTGCTTGTGGCTTAACTAAAGAAATCGCAGGTGATACAATTGACCTCAAATGCTTAATCGATCCCGGTTCAGACCCGCACGTATACCAACCAAAGCCAGAGGATAGCAAAGCAATTGAGCAGGCTAAATTAATCCTCTACGGCGGTTACAATTTTGAACCTAGTTTAATCAAGTTAATTAAAGCTAGTTCAAATTCTGCTGCCAAGGTAGCTGTAGATGAAGTTGCAGTCCCCAAACCTCAGCAATTTGAAGAGGATGGTAAAACTGTTACTGACCCCCATGTATGGCACAATGCCCAGAATGGGATAGCTATAGGTGAAACTATTTCCCAAAAATTAGCAAAGATAGCTCCAAATAATGCTGCAACTTATACCAGCAACACCCAAAAATTAACAAACGAAATCAGCCAGATAGACACCTGGATTAAATCAGAGATTGCCACAATTCCACCTAAGCAACGCAAATTAGTCACCACTCATGATGCTTTTGGTTACTATTCCAAAGCTTATGGAATTCCTATTGAAGGGGCGCTAGGGGGTATTAGCACAGAAGAAGCGCCCACACCTGCACGGGTAGGCGCATTAGCGAATGATATAAAAAAGCAAGGTGTGCCGACAATTTTTGCAGAAACGACGATTAACCCGAAACTAATTCAAGCGGTAGCAAAAGAGGCAAAAGTTAAGGTTTCAGACCGAGAATTGTTTGCTGATGGTTTGGGAGAAAAGGGGACAGAGGGGGAAACTTACCAAGGAATGTTAATTGCCAATACACGCACGATTGTAGAAGGTTTAGGGGGCAAGTATACGGAGTTTAAGCCTAAATAAACAGAGTTAGGGACGCCGAATAGTTTGCCGTAGCGATCGCTCTCTTGATGGATACGAGAGCGTGTATCTACACTAGAAGCGATCGCGCCGATATAAACCTAAGGCACAATCAGCACTGGGCAAGGGGAAAGGTTAATCACGCGAGTCGTGACACTATCATCAGCTCCCTCTTCAGTCAAACCTAGCCCCCGACACCCCATGATGATTAAATCAGCCCCCATTTCATCAGCGACATCGCAGATAGTAAAAGCTGGTTTCCCTTGCCTTTCCAGGATTTCGGATTTAATTCCTTGCCCAGAAAATAAAGATTGGGCACTTTCCAGCAGTTTGGCAACTACCTCTGGTGACACCATCGGATCTGCACTAGGTGCGTCTGGAGATGGTTCTTCTACCACAGACAGCAGCACCAAGCGACTGCCGAACTTTTTAACTATGTTGGTCACCATATCAGCAGCTTCCCGCGTTTCCCGGCTTTGATCAATAGGAAATAGTACTGTCTTAAATATCTCTGTCACTTGGGTACCCCTGACTCCGGTAAAATCTTGATGGTTCTACTTTCAAAACAATAACAAAAAGGCAATCAGGAGAGTTTGGTGTGTCCAAAAAAAGTTTAGCAAGTTTATCTTCGGCTGATATATCTGGGAAACGTGCCTTAGTGCGGGTTGACTTTAATGTGCCTGTGGACGATCAAGGCAACATTACCGACGATACTCGCATTCGCGCCGCTCTACCAACCATCCAAGATTTGACGCAGAAGGGTGCTAAGGTCATTCTCGCCAGCCATTTTGGGCGTCCCAAGGGTGTGGATGACAAATTACGCCTAACTCCCGTTGCCAAGCGTCTCTCAGAATTGCTAGGGCAAGAAGTCATTAAAACTGATGACTCCATTGGCGATGAAGTTGCAGCTAAAGTTGGCGCTTTACAGAATGGTCAAGTGCTGTTATTAGAAAATGTGCGTTTTTACCCAGAAGAGGAGAAAAACGACCCAGAATTTGCGAAAAAATTGGCAGCTAATGCTGATTTTTATGTAAATGATGCTTTTGGTACTGCACACCGCGCCCATGCTTCTACTGAAGGTGTGACTAAATTCCTTAGCCCTTCTGTAGCTGGATATTTGGTTGAGAAGGAATTGGAATATCTGCAAAACGCCATTGAAAATCCCCAACGTCCTTTGGCGGCAATTATTGGCGGTTCCAAAGTTTCCAGTAAAATTGGTGTGATTGAAACACTGCTGGAGAAGTGCGACAAGCTGATTATCGGCGGTGGGATGATTTTCACGTTCTACAAAGCCCGTGGTTTGAATGTCGGTAAGTCGTTGGTGGAAGAAGACAAGCTAGAACTAGCGAAATCTTTGGAAGCGAAGGCTAAGGAACGGGGCGTTACCTTCTTGTTACCCACGGATATAGTATCAGCAGATAAATTTGCTGCCGATGCTAATGCGACAACTGTCAGCATTGAGAACATCCCCGATGATGGTATGGGTTTGGATATTGGCCCAGACTCGGTGAAAGTTTTCCAAGAAGCCCTTGCAGATACCAAAACGGTAATTTGGAACGGGCCGATGGGTGTGTTTGAGTTTGATAAGTTTGCGGTAGGTACGGAAGCGATCGCTCATACCCTCGCCGAAATTAGCAAAACTGGCACAACCACCATCATTGGCGGCGGTGACTCAGTAGCGGCTGTGGAAAAGGTTGGTTTAGCCGACCAAATGAGCCACATCTCCACTGGCGGCGGCGCTAGCTTGGAGTTACTTGAAGGCAAGGAATTGCCTGGAATTACAGCTTTAGATGATGCTTAATAGCCATCTTTAGAATTATGTAGAGACGTTAGATGTAACGTCTCTACATTAAATAGGGAAAAAACTGTGGAAACTAAATGGCTGGAATGGGCACAAAAGTTACAAGCGCTCGCTCAAAAGGGTCTAACCTATTCTGAAGGTCCTTTTGATATCGAACGCTATAAACAATTACGAGCGTAGACACGCAGTGGCTTGTCGTCAGACATCGCCACAGAAATGATCGCGACTTACTCAAATGTAGAACACAGCTATGTGCTTGATTTATTTAGTCGTGAAGTCGGATATGCAACTCCCAAAGTTGATGTGCGGGCAGCAATTTTTCGTGATGATACTATATTGTTAGTCAAGGAAAGAGCCGACGGCTGTTGGACTTTACCTGGTGGATGGGCTGATGTTGGTGAGTCTCCCAGTGAGGTAGTTGTGAAAGAAGTATATGAAGAATCTGGATATCAAGCACGCGCTATCAAACTATTAGCAGTCTATGACAGAGACAAACAGGGACATCCACCATTACCGTTTTATGTCTATAAGCTATTTTTTAAGTGTGAACTTATTGTTGGTTCTCCATCATCAAGTATTGAAACTGAAGAAGTAGGTTTTTTCACTGGAGATGCGTTACCAGAACTTTCTCTCGGACGTGTGACACCAGCGCAAATCACGCGACTTTTTCAACATTATCGCCAACCATATTTACCAACAGACTTTGATTAGTAGTCCCTTTTGCGGATCTGTTTGCAAAAATCAAATAGGATTTCTATATATTTATCAAAAAAATAGTTGAGTAATCTTCACAAATAAAAAGTACTAACTTTTTTCAGTGTACTGAACTTAACCTGATTAAATTCAAAACTATTGTCTACAATTTCAACCCTATGGAATGACAAGTATACGAAGACCAGCTATACAAGAAATTAAAATTTTATGAAGACTACTCAGCAATTGAAGATGTGATGAAGACCACTAAGTAAATCTGACATACTCAGGAACTTTGTGATTTGATAGAAATAATAAATATATCACGCAAGTGTCGCTAGCTGTAGCCTGCTGGTCTTTTGTTATTTACTCCTGATTTGGGGTTGGTGGGTTCCGCTGATCCCGACACTCGTTGTTTTAACTTTAAATGGTATGAAAATCACAGCTTTATATCAATGCGATCAAGCTTTGCGTTCTGGAATTAGAGCTAGAGAAGCTCTTATTGAACGCATATTTGCAAAAATTCATAATGGTCCCCTGCAAAGCCTAGCTAAAGTTTTGAAACTAGTTCGAGACAAGGATTTACCAATGAATGACTTGCTACTAGAATTAGAAAAAGAGCTTGAAAAATTGAACCACGAGTTACGAGGGATTTATGAATTTTTGCAACGAGAACCTATCGACCAAGAAACTAGTCTTTATTTAAGTAAAAATCTCGTGCTAAATTTGCGAGACCCTCTTCATGAAATTCTCTATCAAGTTTATAACTCTACCTTAGAGCGAGAGTTCCCCTGTTTTAAAACTATCAAAGTTCAAATCAGAGCTTTTGAACCTCTAAATGAACGAGCCTTGAATATTGAACAAAAGCAGGGTCTCTGTCTATTTTTGGAAGAAGCTTTATGCAATGTGGGCAAACATGCTACAGGAGTCACCCGTCTGGAAGTTACTTGCTCTTTATCTGAAGGCTGGTACACTCTAAGCATTATTGATGATGGCTTAGGGGTGAATTCATCTAAAGAAGGTTGGGGAACACAACAGTTTAGAAATTTAGCCCGAAAATTAAAAGGAAAATTTCGGCGAGTACCCCTTTCTCTTAGAGGTACTCTTTGTGAGTTATCTTGGCCAATAGTTAAAAACTCAAGTTATTTTTAGACTTTTAACTATTGCTCGGATTAACATAAATTGCCAGGAAATCGATTAATTATTCAAAATAATTAATCAATTAATCCTTCTTCTCTAGCTCGCATTTCAGTTTGAATTCTGATATTTTTTCCCTCTTCAGGATAAACATTTAAAGCGTCTTGTAGCTTACTCCAGTAATGACGCACCATCCGTTCAGATATACACATACGTTCAGCAATTGTTTTATCTTGCAATCCTTCCTCAAATGCTAAAGTCAGCACCCTAAGCCACTCTGGTTTAACTTCTAATACAGAATGTATTCCTTTAATATCTTTTGTATGAGTTAAGCCCTGTAACGCCCAATCAATCCTGGTCAACATTTCCTGAGTCGATAGGCTTTTATCCGCGACTGTAAAACCTCCTTTATGACTATCAATATCAAGTCTAACTCTTACCAGGGTTCTCACATTAGCACTTTGGACAACAATATTTAAGTTGGGATAGTTTTTCGTAAGAGTTCTTAAAAGTTGAACCCCTATATCAGGTCGGGCTGTCATTCCAGAGTTATCTGGAATAGAAAGATCCATCACAACCATATCTGGCTGTGAGGTAGTAATTTCATAAAGAGCGTTCTTAGCATTTACTGCAATGATGAATTCAGCGTCAGGGTAATGCTTTTGCAATACATTAACAGTTCCCGCTAAAACCGATTCGTGGTCATCAATTACTAAAAATTTTAGCAACTCTTTATCTTTTAAATCTTGTTTCATAATTAACAACACCCTGATTAAATCGTAATTTAACTAATTCACCAACTGTGATAGTTGGCTGAGTATACTGATTACGAGCGAAGGAAAATATTTTATATAAATAAAATACTTTTACCATTTTTTTGTAGCTTTTCAACAAGTTATAAATTACAATTCTATTAGTTATTATACTGTTTTTATATTCAGTAAAAAAAATAAATTATAACTATTACTTCTTGAAAAATTGTTTATGAGTTTAACTTGTCAAGGATGAGTAACTACTGACCCAGAGACTTGACAGATTTATAAATTTTTGAATGTACTTTATCGGAATAACTTTTACCAATAAAAGTGACAAGTAATACTTAGGTTATCTTTCCGATAAAAGCATTTACCTGAAGTTAAAAATCGAAAACTTTTGCAAAGATGCTTTAGTTCTCTTAAGGTAGAATACAACAGAATTGTAGATGACTCAGGATATGTAATTCTTACCATTAGCTGACCGATATTTTTATGTTGTTTTAAACTGATAAAAATTGATATAGGAACCGAAATATTCGGCAAAGTTAATATTAGTAGTTCTTCTAAAGATTTTAAAACTATCAAACTCCGTTCAGCTTGCTCATATCGCCAGTAAGGTGGTATATCGAAATGGAAACAGAGGTAGGAATTTGATGTTAACCACTGTTCTAATAGGCACTCAATAGCCAATGGTAGACTGTCTTGAATATATGCCGGAAATAAGCGATCGCTCAATTGCACTAGAGCATGATGAAAATTATCAGCTTGTTTTAGGTATTCTTGGATTTTGTTGATTGTTAGATTTAGGTTGTCTTGTGCCAATAAATCCAAGCTGCGACGGATTGTGAAGGATTCTTGTAATAAACCTTCGTTAATTTTACTTGCTTCTAGAAATAGTTTGATAGATTGTCTATAAGACCACCATTGTAATGCTTGCTGAATTCTATAATAAGTTTTCAAATACATTATCAATGTCAGGACATAAATAGCTACAACTGTAATTTGTACATAAAATTCCATTATCACATATTTAGATCCTTATAAATCAGTAACTAACCTAGCCTTTCTCAACATAAATTGCAGTGCTGTTTCTTCTTTTGAAATAATGTCAGCTTTTGCTTCCATCCCAGATTGGATATGACACTGGCGATCGCTATTGCCAAATATCATTATTTTAGGTTGAATAGTTGCTTCAAAGTAGCTATTTCCAGGGGTTGTATAACCTGATATAGGGATTTCTGCATTATTATTTTTAGACGTAATTGTATCGGGAGAAACAGCCGTGACCACACCTTTGAGAGTGCCATAATCAGGATAAGGACAAGCATCAATTCGCAATTGCACTTTTTGACCAACTGCGACATTTTTAATTTCCTGAGTAGGGATAACTGCTTTAATAACTAAAGGAGCATTATTAGGAGCAATTTCAGCAATAGCTTCGCTAGCACGTAGCACTTGACCAGGGTTGCGTAAATTGAGCTTGAGAATAATACCATTACTACTTGCTCGCAGAATAGTATCTTGTAATTGACTAATGACTTGTAAAAGTTCTTTATGAGATTGTCCGAGTTGGTTTTGCATTTCCACTCGTCGCTGAATTAAAGCTTGTTTTTCCTTTTTTAAAATAGCGATGCTGACTTCACCTCTAGCAATTTCTTGGGCAATGCGATCTTGAGCGATCGCAACTGTGGCAGTGGTAGGATTAACAGCACCTAAAGCTACTTGCACTTTAGCTTTAGCAATATCAACAGCTTTTTTTTCAGATTCAAGTATGGCTTTAGTCTGGACAACAACTAGCTTTTTCTGCTCAAATTCGCGCTTCCCAATTGCGCCAACCTGCGCCAACTGCTCATAGCGATCGCGATCCACCTCAGCAAAGCTTAAATCAGCTTCGGCTTTTTGCAATTCTGCTTGAGATTTTTGCAAACTTGCTTGTGCTGCTAGTAATTCGCTGCTGGTAGTAATTTGTCGCTCTTGATATTCTCGTCTATTACGTGCTAAATCTGCTTGAGCAGAGGCCACAGTTCGCTCTGCTACTGTTGCTTCAGCGACAATTTGAGTATCTAAAATCTTAATCTGGGCATCAAGTTGAAGTATTTGTAACCTGATTTGTTGAATGTTGTCTTTTAATTGACTCTGTTTGATTTGCAGTTGTTCGTCATCTAAGCGAGCGATCATATCTCCCTGTTTGACTAGTTGATTTTCTTTCACAAAAATATCTTTAACAGTTCCTTCAATTTTCGGTTGCACTAACCGAATTTCTCCTGTAGGACGCACTACTGCTGCTGCTTTCACTGTCACATTATACTTCACCCATGAGCTGAGACTAATTCCAGCACTAAGACTTCCAACCAGGAAAATTCCTGCTAAAGATGTCCAACGACTCACAGGAGGAAGAAACTCTTCACTTTGTACTGATGGCAGAAGTTTTTTACTATCTGTGTAGAGCATAATTATCTAAATGTTAATAATTAAGAATTTAAAAATTCCAAATGCTCTCCAGATTGGGAGCGCAACTCATTTAAAGAACCTTGAGTTTTTAACTTGCCTTGATCTAGCAGAACTATCCAATCAGCACGATTAACTACTTTAGGACGGTGAGTAATCAAAATGGTGGTCTTACCTTGGCGATGCTTAAACAATTTATCTAAAACTTGCGCCTCACTTACTGGATCAAGTCCACCAGTAGATTCATCTAAAATAAGAATTGGTGGATTTGTGACAATGGCTCTCGCTATTGCTAATCTTTGCCGTTGTCCACCAGAAATATTTGCACCAAATTCCCCTAATACAGTTTGATATGTATTAGGTAGCTTACTAATAAATTCATCAGCTTGTGCCACTTGACAAGCTCTCACTATCTGTTCAAACGTAACTTCGGGAGCACCTAAGCGAAAGTTTTCTACAATTGACCGACTCCAAAAATGAGGTTCTTGGGGAACAAGAACCACCTGTTGTCGGAGACATTCCAGTGACAGGTCTTGAAGGTTATAGAGTCCAATACGAATATTGCCAGATTGCAGTGGATATAACCCAGCAATAAGTTTGGCTAAAGTACTTTTGCCACAACCAGATTTGCCGATCAATGCAACATTTTTCCCACCAGGAATTATTAAAGAAAAGTCATCGACTAAATCTAAGCGACCAGCATAATGAAAATTAATATTTTTACAAATAATGTCAGCATCCCCTGGAATATTGGCATAAGGCTTTATCTCATCGCCCTCATTTTCTGAGGTAGCATCTATGACTTCTGTTATACGTTGTGTAGCAGTTTTTGCACGAGTAAATTCCTCAACAAAGCTGATTAAAGTAGCAAATAAGCCCAGAAAATTACCATTCATTGAGTTAAAGGCAAATAGTTGCCCGATACTCAGGTTTTCTGCTGGGTTAATTACCAAATTGCCACCAAACCAAAGCAAAATAACGCCACCAACTCCCGAAACCAAGCCAGAAAAAGTATTATTAATGATTCCAATGTGTATTGTGCGATATGTAATGTTAGCAAGACGACCAAATCGACTTTGTAATTCCTCCCAAAATTGCAACCCAGATGTAGTGGTTTTGAGAGTTAGTGCGCCTTTAAAAGTTTCTACTAAAACCCCTTGTGTTTCTGCTTCTTGAACTAAAAGCTCACGAGTTTTTTGCTGCAAAGTTGGCTGGAAGACTACTGTCGATAAGCTCATCACTATAGCGATGAATACAGCTACTACAGTAAGTTTCCAGCTGTAAAAAACCATGAATCCAAAAGAAATCAAGGCAATAAAAAATTGGCTAGGTAAACCAACAACAACTTGAGCAACTAATTGATTAATTTGGTCGATATCTTGCAGACGACTAACAATTTCACCACTGCGACGGGCTTCGTAGTATGAGAGAGGCAATCGGAGAATTTGTCGCCCAAATTCTAGCACTAACCCCAATTGCAGACGTTGTGCAAAGTGAGCAATTAAATTAGACTGCACAAACGACAGACTACGGGAAATAAAATTCATCACTATCACAGCGATCGCTACAGTAGTAAGTAACTTTGTATCACCTCTAACCAGCACATCGTCAGTCAAAATTTGCATCAAAAAAGGGGAAGCTAAAGATAGCAATCCCAACATCAGGTTAAGAGGTAAGGCTTGAGCTAAAATAGCACGATAAATCCAGACGCGCCTGAAGAAACGCCAAAATCCACCTAGTTTTTCATCTTCTTGAGCAAAAAACTTTACATCTGGCTCCAGTAAAAGCATCAACCAATCTGTACAACCTTCGGCTATCTCTTTTTTAGAAAGATAACGGATACCTACAGCCGGATCAGCAACTAAACATTTTTGACCTTTATTACCGTATAAAACAACCCAGTGATTACCTTTCCAGTGAATAATTGCAGGTAGTGGTGCTTCTTTAATCCTGTTTAAAAATTCTGGTGAAGTTTTAACTGGACGAGCATTGAAACCAAGTATTTCTGCTCCTCTCTTTAATCCTAATAAAGTAGTACCTAACTGCCCAGTACCTACAGCTTCACGGATGCGACTGAGAGTAAAAGTCCGTCCATAATATTTAGAAATAGCAGCAAGGCAAGCAGCCCCACAGTCTTCTTCACTATGCTGTTTAACAAATTGGTATTTCATAGGTAAATTACCTTAGCTAATGACAACTTTAAGCTAATAATGTTGTCAATCTATTGGTATAGTTTTTGAAAATTGGAGTGCAATCAACTGATATAGGACTAATCTCTGATTTTTGAAAAAGATTTCAGATAAAAATCTGATAAACGGATTTTTATCTGAATATGTTTTGAAAAATCAAATCGGAGTCCTATAAAACTTTTGATATTAACCTAGAAGAGACATCATGCTAAACAACATATTAAATAAACCAGAGTTGCTCCTCGCTGACCTACCCCCCCGTATTTGAGTACCTAAACTGAATCCAAAGGTAATTTGTGAGAACCTATATCCAGTTTGTTGAATAGAAGAAATACTACCATTACTACCAGATACATTAATTGCACTATTGGCAAAAGTTTCTATATCTGTTTTTTGGAAGAACAAATTTTCAAAATCTAATCCTGAAGAAAGAGAACGTCCACCAGAGATAGTTTCTTGTTGTTGTGCTGATAAATCAAGAAATAATTCAGAAACTTCCAGTTTGATATCCTTAGACATAGTTATTAGGTTTGTAAAAGTAGAATTTAGATAATTTACAAGAAGGCATAAGTTAAACCCCATAAATAAATTTTAGGAGTTTAAAACAATGACACCTTTTTTCTTGCGCTTCGCGTCTTGAAAAAAATTGTGGCAAAATATATATTTGATTCTTTCTGCCTTACTTTTGTAAAAGTATTAACCAAACACAAAAATTTAGAATGTAAAATGCAGTTAGCTTTCAGTAATTTATAGAACCATAATTACTTGTATCTCCACAAAGATTTAATATATAGCTGATTGCTAACTGCTATGAAACCAAAAAGCTAAGGAAAGATAGGGGAGCGCTGATTACTCCCCTTCGTAACGCGTTGAGAGACGAAGATACTCGTCGCAATCTATTGCAGAAACTAGTCAACCAATGCCTTAAGCGAATGCCTTAAACAAAGTACCTGATTTAATCAAGTCTAAGCTTAATGTTTGCACGCCACCACCTGATATACTGCTGCCGCCAGGACCAGACTGACTATATACTGGCGAGATGGTTGCAGTTTTTAATTTCAAAAGAGAATAAAAGGTGTCCTCGAAAACTGCTGCACCACCAGCTACACTTTCTTGTTGTTCAGTAGATAAATCGGTAAATAGTTCGTGTGACATAGTTAAAAACTCCCTTGATTTTATTTGAGTTGAATAATCTCGAAAACTGAGATACTGAATAAAAACATCAGTTAACTAAGAAACTAGGGAAAGATAGGGGAGCGCTGATTACTCCCCTTCGTAACGCGTTGAGAGACGATGATACTCGTCGCAATCTATTGCAGAAACTAGTCAATCAATGCTTTAAGCGAATGCCTTAAACGATGTACCTGATTTAATCAAGTCTAGGCTTAATGTTTGCACGCCACCACTTGATATACTGCTGCCGCCAGGACCAGACTTACTATATACTGGCGAAATGGTTGCAGTTTTTAATTTTAAGAGAGAATAATATGTGTCCTCGAAAACTGCTGCACCACCAGCTACACTTTCTTGTTGCTCTTCGGTTACATCGATAAACAAATAGTCAGACATAATTACCAACCTTTAATTTTGAGTTAAATTGATTTTCAGCTATTTAGTTGAGTGCCCTTTTTTTGGTGTCTCAACCCTTCGCTTAATCAATACAATAAGTTAAAGCACTGAGGTTGTCATTTCCAGTTTCCGTAAACTTAATTACCAGATTTAGAAAACTAGATTTCACAATTACGCCACTACTATTTCCGAAAAATACATAAAGAGCAATTGCCCTGAAACTATGGCAATCTGATTTTTGTCTACGTGTCCTTAAACATTTTTTTATTTGCCAACTTTCTGAGGTAAAATACTACTACACAAATTTCTTAACTAATTGACTACATAGTTTGCTCTAGAAATAGTTGCATAGCAATGACTCCAATAACTAAACACCAACAAAGACTCGGAATTGAAGCCCTGCGGGGTTGCAATCTTAGCAACCTCACAAATCTAGAGTCGCGCGAATTAAAGGAATCACTTTGGAAACACGGCGTTGTAGTAGTTAGACAGTAACACCTCAGCGCAAAGCAGTTGGAAGAATTTGCCAGAAACACCTTTGGTGATTTAATGTTTGGCTATTCTAAAACCAAAACATTAGATCCTGACATCAGTCCAGACCTCCAAAGCCAATTTGTGAATATTTTGGGTAATCCCAAGGGGCTTGCTCAACCAGCAGTAGGGAAGATTGCTTGGGAATGGCATCATGATAAAGATGGCCTTCCCCGCACAGAGGGACTAGATATGAACGCACTATATGTTGTCATGCTTTATGGTGTGGAAGTGCCTGCCGAAGGTGTAAATGGGCAGCCTCACACCACAGAGTTCCTCGACATGATAGAGGCTTATAATAACCTCGATCATCAACATCAGCAGCAGTTAGAGCAGATGTCGATGTATCATTCACCACCAATGTTTTCTAAAAGTACCAATGTAGAGACTGATATACCGAGGAAAGTACATCCCATTGTGTCTACTCACAAAGTCACTGGTAAAAAGGGATTATATCTAGGTTCGGACACTGCGATCGCAGTTGGTATGGAAAATAAACCAGAGCAAGCAAAACGTTTCTGGCAGGATTTGTTTGGGACTGTTCTGGCCTGCACACCAGTCTACTCCCATGTTTGGCAGCCAGGAGATATAATTTTATGGGACAACTCACAGGTAATGCACAGAGGTACACCCTATGAAGCAACGAAGTCTAAGCGAATTGCGTTGCGTTTAGGTGTAGTGGGTCAGACATAATTTTTACCTCATGTAGAGACGCTCTAGATACAGAGGATAACTCTCTACTGAGGCGTTGTCTCCTGCGTCGGTGTTGGTGTAGGAGTGGCGGTTTCTGTAGGAGTTGGTATAGGTATATGAATTGGCGTGGACGTGGGAGTTGGCGTGGGTATTTCCGTGGGCGTTGGTGTAGGTGATGGGGGAGGGGTGGGATTTTCTGCTGTAATGCTGAGTTGATAATCTACTGGTTTCGATGCTTTAGAAACCACGACAAACTCGTAAAATCCTTTTTCTGGTAATTTAATTGATAAACTGCGCTGGGTAGAATCTTCTAAAAATTGGATTTTGCCAGAGGGTGAATAGACTGATAACAAAACTTGGGAATTTGCTTGTAGCTTCAAATCCAGAGATTGCTCCTTGGCAAGTCCAGCAATGAATACTTTACCACCGCCAGGTTGGAGAGTACCGTTGACTGTTTTGCTGATAGCGCCCGGTTCAAAGACAAGTTTCTCAAAAGCGCTACCGCCGAGGATAGCACTGAGTTGATCGCTAACAAAACCGTACCAAACTTGTCCAATCGGCGGCTGAACTCGGAAATTTTTACCACGCTGCTCAGGGAATATATTTAAGAAAGCAGCATCTCCCAAATCATACAAAGAACGACTACCAACGTTGATTTTGTTGACTTCCACATTCTGGCGATCGCGTTCAGCAGTTGTGTAAGTTCCCAGTTGTCGGCGTGTATTGGCACTTAATGGTACTAGCTTTTCCAGCAATTCTAAGCCTGTTTTATCCCATTCTGCCCGCAAACCCTCATCTTCAGGGCCATCTCTGAGAGTGCGTCCCCGTAAACTGGGATTTCTGTCCCAAAAAACTTCATTAACCAAGTTAATGTAAAACTTCTCATTAATACCCAACTGTTGACGGCGATCGCTTAATCTTTCTTTGCGTTGCCGTTCTGCTGGTGAATATTGCGCTAAGGGATCGGTTGGCTGATCGCTGGTTGGAATTGGGCTGGCTGTAGGATTAGGTTTGACTTCCCCGACATCACGCCTGCTATTCACTCCCCACCAAAGTAATCCAACAGTACCAGCTACCGCCGCCGCCATAAGGAAAGTTTTTGTTGGTGTCCACCAGCTTGTGGGTTGAGGAGATGGGGGAGATGAGGGGTATGAAGGAGATGGGGGAGGTGGAGAGATGGCGACGGTGGCGGATGTGGGTTCTGGTGCAGTGGGATATTGAGTTGGGGGAAAGTTAGCTGGGGGCGGGTTGAGGATTTGCAGTACTTGACGGGCTGATTGAAAGCGATCGCTTGGTCTGCTAGATAGCATTTTATCTAATACCTGTGCCAAAGTTTGACTCAGGCTAACTTCCCGTCGCCACTGCCAGGTCAGAGTGTAGGTATCAATTAATTCTTGGGGTTGTTTCCCTGTCAGTAAAACCAACATTGTTGCGGCCATTGCATACAAGTCACTGTGGGGAGATACTAACCCAGTTTGCATCTGCTCTGGAGGAGCAAATCCTACTTTACCCAATAGGGTTGGTGATGGGGAAGATGCAACTACGCCGGGTTGGTAATATTGGGAAGCGACGGTTGCTACTACTTGTTTGACACCGCCAAAATCAATTAACATTGGCAGTTTGTCAACAGTGCGAAGCATTAAGTTATCTGGAGAAATATCTCGATGAATTACTCCTAGTGAGTGGATGTATTCCAACACTGACAAAATTGAAAGCAATAATTGGCGTACTTCCGTCTCTGTAAAGCGTAAACCCTGCTGTATCCGGGCATTTAACAACGAGTTGTAAGTTTCCCCTTCCACATAATCTTGCACCAAAAACAGATATTCTTTGCCCCCTAAGTTCATGCGAAGCAGTTCCCGGAAGCGGGGAATTTGGGGATGTTGCAGTTTATAGAGAACACTCGCTTCTCTCTCAAACAGTTCTTCAGCTTTTTGGACAACGTAAGCGGTTTGAACTTGGGGAGAAAATTCTTTTAAAACACAAAGTTCGCGGAAACGGTTGACATCTTCAGCTAAATAAGTGCGTCCAAAGCCACCCTGGCCAATTTGACGCACAATCACATAGCGATCGCCTAAAGTTAGTCCCGGTTGGATACTATAACTCATGGGCGTATCCAACAACTTTTCACCACACTGGAGACAAAAGCGACTACCTGGGGAATTTTCATGTCCTTTAGAACAATATATTTTAGTCATTAGTCATTAGTCATTAGTTATTAGTGACTCTTCCCTAATCCCCTTACTTGCCAGATTGTACTTTACTGACTTGATCAGCTGCGATCGCATACCAAATTTGACCAAAAGTCTGTTGATTCAGTTTCCCACGCTGCTGACCAGGAAACAACCGATCAAATTTTTCATTTGTCTCTTTGTTCAGTTGATTAATTGTATAGTTCCCGAATTGCCCCGATCGCGCTTGTCGTCTCCATGTTTCGTAATCTTGTGCAGTATATTTACCCAGTTTTCTACGAGATTCTGTACTGAGGTTAGCCTGTTCTAGTTTATTCAATAAATCGTCAGCGATACCAGACCATTCATCTCGTAAACCAGCGTCTTCAGATTTAGATGTGAGGCTACGTCCCTTTAATTCTGGGTTTTTTGTATAAAATAAATTATCTACGAAGGGAATAAAAAATCCTTCAGTAATTTCTAGCTGTTGGCGACGACTGACAATT
The DNA here is from genome assembly GCF_036919595.1 of Nostoc sp. Lineage (GTDB taxonomy): Bacteria > Cyanobacteriota > Cyanobacteriia > Cyanobacteriales > Nostocaceae > Nostoc. The sequence continues at coordinate 32,995 of NZ_JBALCO010000142.1, forward strand.
TTCTGGATGTCACTATTCTTTCCCTTATCGCTGACTGGTTTACCACTCGGATTTGGGAACTGGGGAATTTGCGGTAATGAAATTGGTGGGAGAGTGATTGAAGATACGCTCCGAATGACTGCATTTCCCACCGCCAAAGTTAATCCAACTAAAGCTGTTCCCCCTAAACTGATCACAAAAGGGCGAATCCAAACAGGCCAAGATATCGGTTTAGCAATCGCTTGGGTTTTGCTCTGGAATCCACTCACAACAGCACTGGCGCGTTGTCTTCCCGGAGCAACTACCATCGTCTTGATCTTGGCGCTAATATAATTACCTGTGGGTTTAGTAGCAGTTGGCGATGGTAAATCTTTGAGGATTTGCTCGGCTCGTTGATAGCGATCGCTCGGTTTATAAGCCAGCATCTTTTTTAACACCGCTTCCAGTTGGTGACTAACTTGAATTTCCTTTGCCCATCCCCAAATTCCCTGATAGCTGTCGTATAATTTTTGCGGTTCTTTCCCTGTAAGCAACACCAATGATGTTACAGCCAAAGAATATAAATCACTACTTAGAAATACTTTGCCCTGCCGTAGCTGTTCTTCTGGAGCGTAGCCCTTTTTACCCAGCAAAGTGTTATTTCCAACCAACCTAGTCTGCCAAAAACCTTGATAAGCTGGTAATTGCTTGACACCACCAAAATCAATCAGCACTGGCAGATGATCAGAACGCCGCCAAATCAGATTATCAGGAGTGATATCACGGTGAACCACATCTTGTGAGTGGATGTAGGATAACACAGGTAAAATTTGTTGCAGTAGGGTGATTACTTCTTCTTCACTGAAGGTTTTTCCTTGACTCTGACGCTGTTCTAATAATTGGTAGTAATTGTCACCGTCCACATAATCTTGTACTAGAAAGAAAAAATCTTTAGTGCCTATCTTCATTTGTAGCGAGGCGTGAAAATGCGGAATCTGTGGATGCTGGAGTTTTTTCAGAACATTTGCTTCTCGCTCAAATAATTCTTTAGCTTTTTGTAAATCTTGCTGTTCTTGTACTTGGGGTGCAAATTCCTTCAGCACACATGTTTGATGGGATTTACTTCTATCCTGTGCCAAATAGGTGCGTCCAAAGCCGCCCTGCCCTAAATGACGAATAATTTGATAGCGATTATCCACCACCTGTCCCACAGCAAGAGGTAATGGCTCACCACAATGGATACAAAAGCGGTTACTACCATTATTTGTGTGTTGTTTACTGCAATAGAGCTGCATGGTGCTGAAGGATAAGTTAAGGTTTTATTGATTGACTACGACGTGCATACCCTCATTTTCGGATATTTTAGGAAATGTTAAAAGCAGGGTGTTCCTAGATGAAATCCGTGTTGTTAAGAATTACTGGTTTTGAGGGTATTAAATAACAGCTAAAATACTGGCAGCAAGTAACGGTGTTGGTTCTACTTCAGGATAAACAACAAGCGTCATGAACTGCAAATCACAACAGCAGCGAGCAATTAAAGCATTTGAAGATTTTTTGTCTACCCCCTTAGAAACGCTACTGCAACGGCATCTCAACACTCAAACTTCGGTAGCTTTGAGTTTATTTCACGATGTGGCGGCTAATGTACCAGCCTACAAGGCTTTTTTAGCAGAAAGGGAAATTAATCCCGCGACTATTCAAACCTTAGAGGAGTTTCAAAAACTCCCAGCGATCGCTAAACAAAATTATATACTGCGTTATCCTTTAGCTGACTTGTGCCACGATGGGCAACTCCAAGCGTGCGACATGATAGCTGCTTCATCAGGTTCTAGTGGAAAACCGACATTTTGGCCCCGTTTTTTCACAGATGAACTCCAAATCGCCACACGCTTTGAACAGATTTTTCACGATAGTTTTCATGCAGATACTCGACGTACCTTAGCAGTAATTTGTTTCACTTTAGGCACTTGGGTAGGTGGAATATTTACTACTAATTGCTGTCGTTATCTTGCTAGCAAAGGTTATCCTATCACTGTAATTACTCCTGGTAATAACAAAGAAGAAATTTTGCGAGTTGTCCAAGAACTAGGTTCAGCAGGGCAGTCGCTACAACGGGGGGAACCCCCGCAAAGCGCTGCCTCATTTGAGCAAATAGTGCTGTTGGGATATCCGCCATTTTTAAAAGATGTGATTGATACTGGTATCGCCCGTGGTATGGAGTGGCAGCAATATCAGATTAAGTTAGTGATGGCGGGAGAAGTATTTAGTGAAGAATGGCGGAGTCTAGTTGCTGAAAGAGTTGGTTCACAAAATCCTTGCTATGATTTTGCATCACTTTACGGCACTGCGGATGCGGGAGTTTTGGGTAATGAAACACCGTTAAGTATTTGCATTCGCCGTTTTTTGGCAGAAAATCCTGATGTAGCTAAAGCTTTATTTGGGGAATCACGTTTACCCACACTAGTACAGTATGATCCTTGCAGTCGCTTTTTTGAAGTTCACGATGGCGGATTGCTGTTTTCTGGAGATAACGGTATTCCCTTAGTGCGTTATGACATTTTGGATACTGGCGGAATAATTAGTTATGATGCCATGCTGCAATTTTTAGCAGAATGGGGATTTAACCCGCTCGAAAATCTCCGTTCTAACACTCAACAATCACCTAGAGGTATTCATCAGCTACCTTTCGTTTATGTCTTCGGTCGTTCTAATTTTACAGTTTCCTACTTTGGTGCAAATATCTATCCAGAAAATGTGACGGTGGGATTAGAGCAACCAATAATTCAAGAATGGGTGACGGGTAAATTTGTATTGCAGGTGCAGGAAGATGCAGACAAAAATCGATTTTTATCGGTGGTTGTGGAGTTAGCACCAGGGGTAGAGGGTAGTGAAGAGAAAAAAGAAGCGATCGCATCTTCTATTCTTTCACAACTGCTACGCCTCAATAGCGAGTTTGCTAATTATGTTCCGCCAGAATATCAAATACCACAAGTTGCATTAGCCCCAATGGGTGATTTTGAATATTTTCCTATTGGAGTGAAACATCGTTATACCCGTCAATAGGGAATAGGAAATAGTTTTCAGTTAGATGTAAGTCCCTTAATATTAGTGATTTTGCCTGTTAATCTAACTGCGAACTTACCTTAATATGACTTACGCAATAACTCTCTGAAACTCTTAGGGACTTCCAGAGAATAAACTATTCCATTAATAATAATGATAATCGTTTTAAAGGGGGATGAAGGGGCTGCCGACGGCAGCCCCTTCATCCCCCTTTTGTAGTAATTTGAATAATGACTGAATTTTT
>NZ_JBALCO010000143.1:0-29221 GCF_036919595.1 Nostoc sp.
CAGTCATACTCTGCGTATTTTTCTGCGCCAGCGTTTTGGTATTGATGTTCTTACTTTTGAACAGCATCCTGTGGCTTAATTCACATAAGGCGTACCTTTAACTTTTTGAGTAGCTTCTGTTGCTTTTTGATTCTCTATAGATACTAATATTCCAAAAAAGAGTGCGCCTATTCCTAAAAAAAATGTGATAACTATTCCTACAACAATTCTTTTCCTAGCAGTCGCTAGTTGACTTTCTGCTTCTTGTTTAGCTTCCGCTTCAATTTGCTTCGCTTCTTCTGCTAATACTAATTGCCTTTCGACTTCTTGTTTAGCTTTTTCTTCAATTAATCTAGCCCTTTCTGCAGCTTCCTTTTCTTTCCTTTCTCTTTCTAATTCTGCCTGTTTTTCTATTTTTGCTAATTCCTCTTCTCGCTCTTTTTTACGACTAGCTGCTAAAAATTCTTCATCTTGAAAACTTAAATTTTTATCCTGTTTCCAAGTTTCAGCTTCTACTAAAGCATTTCCCCGCAATAACCAATCATCCTGTTTTATTGATAATAACCACTGACGATAATTCTCAGCATAAGGACGCAAATTCGCTAAACTTTTCTCAATCCATAAATTATCAAAAATATTTTGATAAATCTGATTGTAAATCTTTAATTTACTCCCCTTGTTGACAACTATTCCAGCCAATTGCAAATCACTCTGTTCGATACTATTATCAATATCAATTCCTCCTGAATACCATACTAATTGATATAAATCTAATAAATATACTGCCTTCTGCTCATCTCTTTTTAAAATCCTGTCCCGAATTGTTCTAAAATGTTCCGGTTCATCCTGATATTCCCAATTCTCAATCACACGACTTCTAACTAAATTCTTTACAAAATCAGCTTCTTCTCCAGCAGGAATTACAGTTTCAGTTTGAGAGACAAATTGACAGATTTTCTGAGTTAAAAACGGCTGTCCTCCCGTCCAGTCTAAAATCGCTTTTAGTACCGCTTGAGGATTGTGAGTTTGGGCAGAAAATCCGGTTGCTAAAGGGAAAGCCTCATCAAGGTAAAATCCGGTTAATTCAATTCCTTGTCCAATATTAAAAGGAGTGCGCTTTTTATCTTGAATTAAATCGGAAGGAGTAGCGACACCCAAAAGCACAAAAGTAATGTGTTGATATTCAGGATTATCAACTCTTTGATTAAAAAAAGCACGAATTAGGGCAAAGAAATCATCAACCGGAAAATCTAAGCTGAGAATACTATCAATTTCATCAATAAAAATAACAATCTGCGTGGAGATTAATTGTAGTACTTGATCAATAAATTTTCCAAAAATATGCACATTAGAAAATCGGGAATTTTCTGACCATAGCGCATCTAAATCAAACTGTTCATCTAAATTTAAACTATTAGCAATAATATCAATAATTCCAGCATACCATTGTTCAGCACTTAGCCCTGATGTGCCAATTTCTGTCAAATCAATAGATACACAAGTAATTTCCTCAGCCTGTAACCTCTGCATTGTACGAACACGCAAGCTGGATTTTCCCATCTGTCGAGAGTTAAGAACAAAACAAAACTCTCCAGCTTTCAAAGCCTGATACAAATCTGCATCAGCTTTGCGTCTAACGTATGTGAGCGCATTAGCAGGAAGACTACCACCAAATTGATATTGATAATCTTGGGGAACAGGCGAATTCATAGTCATACGCTATATGGGTAATAGCCAGGTTTTTGTCAATTAAGATACAATATACGGCTGAGAAGCTGTTTGTAAATGATTAAAAAGATAGCTAAATCTGAATAAGTGTAGGTCGCTACATTTAATATACAGCATATTGCAGGTTTATAAGCTACAGTCAGTAGATCGAAGTTTGCATCCACGAGAGAACTGTACGCCGTTTTGCAAATCCTCAAGCGTATTGCTCAGCTAATCTCTCCTGCGTCTTAGAGGTGCTACTGCATTCTATCGATTGTGCGATATTGAATCGCTTCCGCTACATGATTGATTTTGAGCTCATCGTCTCCGGCTAAATCTGCAATAGTCCGCCCTACTTTGAGAATGCGATCGCTCGCTCTTGCCGATAAACCTAATTTTCTAATTGCTACTTCTAATAAACTGCGACTAGCATCATCTAGCTTGCACCATTTTTGAAGATGACTACTTTGCATATGGGCATTGCAACGCAGATTTGGTTCTCCTTGGAAGCGGGTAATGGCGCGATCACTTGCTTGTTGCACTCGTTGTAGCACTGATATTGATGCTTCTCCCGTAAGTTGTTGGGTAATTTCTTCTGGTTTCAAGCGATTCACCGCAACTTGTAAGTCAATTCGATCCATCAACGGCCCAGAAAGTTTTGCCCAATATTGCTCGCGTTGGCGGGGAGAACAAGTACATTGTTGGATGGTATCGCCATAGTAACCGCATGGACAGGGATTGGTACTCGCTACCAAAGTAAACTGCGCGGGAAACGTTACCGATAGTTTGGTGCGGGAAATCGTGACGTAGCCATCCTCCAGAGGCTGACGCAGAAATTCTAAAACATCACGTTTAAATTCTGTCAACTCATCCAGAAACAGCACACCTCTGTGAGATAATGAAATTTCCCCAGGACGAGGGAAGCTACCGCCACCCACAAGAGAAGGCCCGGATGCTGAGTGGTGGGGGCTGCGAAAAGGGCGATCGCGTACCAATGAACCGCGATTTTTCAATAAACCAGCCACCGAATGGATGCGAGTCACTTCTAAAGATTCGGCAAAACTCAGGGGCGGCAAAATTCCTGGTAAGCGCCGTGCTAACATAGTTTTCCCACTACCAGGCGGCCCGACAAAAATTAAATTATGCCCACCAGCAGCAGCAATTTCTAAGGCACGACGCGCATGAGCTTGTCCTTTCACATCATGCAAATCTGCGCCAGGGTAGGATACTGTTGCTATCTCCGTTGTGCCACCGATCTGCACAGGTTTGTAACGCCCCGGATTATTTAAAAAATCCACTACCTCAGACAGATGTTTGCAGCCGTAAACAGCCAAGTCTTGAACCACAGCCGCTTCTTGAGCATTATCAGCAGGGAGAACTAAACCTGCAATTCCCATTTTTTGGGCTGCTGCTGCGATCGGTAAGACACCAGCCACCGGACGCAAACTGCCATCTAGAGAGACTTCGCCCAAGAATAGATAATCCCCCAATAAATCAGCGCTAACTTGCTCAGAAGCCGCCAAAATTCCCACACTAATAGGCAAATCGAAACAAGGGCCTTCTTTCCGTAAATCTGCCGGAGTTAAATTGATCACAATTTTTCGCATGGGAAAGGCGAAACCTGCATTCTTCAGCGTTGCTTTGACTCTTTCTCTTGATTCTTGAATCGCTGAATCTGGCAGTCCCAAGACAACAATTCCCGGTAATCCCCCTGACACATCGACTTCCACGCCTACTTTGACGGCATCGATGCCCACAATTGATGCACTCCAGACTCTGGCAAGCATTTATTATATAACAGTAAACCTTTCAAATCTCTAGCAGATGAGTTGCTATATTGGCATTAGTGAAACTACACAGACGATTTTCCGCTCAAAATAGTTAAATAGCACTTTATGACTATTTTCTTGTTAATAAAACATTTTGAAAAGAACCAGTCTAACTAACTGCAACAACAGCACAGTCATTTACTAACTTCCCATCTTCCATATAGACGATGCGATCGGCAATATCTAAAATCCGATTGTCGTGAGTAACCAAGAGAATGGTACAATCCTGTTCTTTAGCTAGTGTTTGCATCAAGTTGACCACATCTCGTCCCGATTTACTGTCAAGGGCAGCGGTAGGTTCATCCGCTAAGACAATTTTAGGACGACCAACTAAAGCACGAGCGATCGCAACTCTTTGTTTTTGTCCCCCAGATAAATCATCAGGATAATAATTGAGGCGCTCTCCTAATCCTACCTCCTCTAACATTAGGGCTGACCGGATTTTCATTTCTGCCGGCGAAATATTATTATGCACTTCCAAGCCCATTCTGACGTTCTGGAGTGCTGTCAGGCTACCGTGCAAATTGTGAGCTTGGAAAATATAACCGTTATTGCGTCGCGCTTGGGTAAGTTGTGTTTTTTTAGCGCCACACAGTTCTTGTTCCAATATCTGCAAACTACCAGATTGGGCAGAACGTAAGCCGCCGACTAAAGTGAGAAGTGTAGTTTTACCAGAACCAGAAGGCCCAGTCATAATAATAATTTCGCCGGCGTTAATATCTAGATTGATATCAAAGAGAACTTGCTTACGAAGTTGACCATGACCGAAGTAGTGGTCAAGATTTTTGATAGAGATAACAGGAAGCATAACAATTTTATATTTTATATTTTGGATTTTAGATTGGGAATTGTTAATTATCCCAATGCCCTATGCCCATTTTTTAAAACATATCTGCGGGATCAGCGGACTGTAATTTACGAGTAGCGATCGCACCTGAAATTAAACACATAATCATAGTCAGCACTAACACTGTCAAGGCTCGTGCTAAGGTCATATATACAGGTAAATTCGTAGCATTACGAGTCATATGGTAGAGTCCCAAGGGCACAATTGCTCCTGGGATAAAGCCCAGTACTGCCAGAATTACTGCCTCTTCAAACACCACACTTAGTAGGTAAAGATTGTTATAACCCATTGCTTTGAAGGTGGCATATTCCTTCATATGGGCATTCACATCAGTAGAAAGAACTTGATAGACGATAATTACCCCTACCAAAAACCCCATCGTTACACCTAGACTGAAAATAAACCCGATGGCGGTGTTTTTCTGCCAATAGTCTCTCTCAAAGGCGATAAATTCATCGTGGGTAAAAACTTTGACATCCTTACCCAGGTAAGATTTCAAGGTGTTTGCCACTTGCTTTGGGTCATAGCCTGGTTGTAGCTGAATCAAACCTAAACTTACACTGCTTGCCTGTTGTCTGGGAAATAATCGCAAAAAGTTCTGATCGCTGGTAATCAAGCTACCATCTGCGATAAAAGAAGCTCCAACCTTAAATAAGCCATTAATAGTAATTGTGCGTCGTTCTATTTCGGTTGTAACGGGTTTACCCTGTTCAATTTGGGCGATTACTTCTGTATAATCTCCTCTAGAAGCACTGTCGAACAAGACGGTATCGGGTAACTTAATTACGTCCAAGTGGCGGTTAACTTCCGGTAAGTCAAAAAGTTGCTTGTCAGGATTGAACCCTATAACTAGTACCGCTGTTTCCCGGTGCGTTTGGGGATTTTTCCAATCGAGAAAGTTGAGATACATTGCTTCGGCTGACTTCACTCCCGGTATATCCATTGCCTGGTACAGTCGCCGCCGAGGAAATGTAGACATATTTGCCAGGTTACGAGCTTGGGGACTAACTAACATGATGTCTCCCTGCATACTGGCATGTAGCCTGGTGTTACTGTCAAACAGGGCATTCTGAAACCCTAGCTGCATGAACATGAGAACATCGGCAAAGGCAATGCCTGACAATGCCACTAAAAAACGCCCTTTTTCATGACTCAATTGCAGCCATCCTAAAGGCGTCCGCCGCCGAAGTTGCTGGATAAATCCAATCACAGTTCAATCACCGCCTTCACTTGCAGATTAGTTAAGCTAGTAGCTTCTAGACTCGATAGCCGATTCAGTTGCACATGCACTTCCACTACTCTGGCATCAATATTGCTAGAGGGGTCAGCATTAATGACATTCTGCCGCTTTATCTGCATACCAATCCAATCTACCCTTCCCAATAATTCATGAGGTAGGGAATCGCTACTGATTCGCACTCGTTGCCCCGGACGCACTTTCTTGATATCACTTTGGTAAACTTCTGCTACCGTATACATTTGGTCGGTTTGACCTAAATCCACAATTCCTTCATTACCAACAGTTTCTCCCGATCGCGTATTAATCTCCAAAATTCGACCAGGTTTAGGAGCCAGAACGTATGCCTGTGCCAGTTCTGCTTGAATTTTATCGGCGGTGGCTTGAGCGCTGTCTATTTCTGCTTGTGCGGTTGCTACATCTGTTGGACGCACTTCAGCAGTTTGGTTCAGCGTGGCTTTTGCCTCATTAATTTGCTGTTGCAGGGTGGCTAAAGTTTTGTTCTGGTTGGCTTTTGCCTCATTAATTTGCTGTTCTAGAGTGGTGATAGTTGTTCTCTGGGTAGCTTGGCTTTCCAGCAACTGCTGGGTGGAAGTTTCTGCACTCAAGCGTCTCCGATCAACTTCCTGACTGGAAATTGCTCCTTGTTTGTATAAAGTTTCGTAGCGTTGGGCGTCAGCTTGGGCATTACCTTTCTCGGCTGTTAAGCGAGCCACTGTTGCTTTTAACTGCTGTTTTTGACCCTCTAGTTCCGCTTCTAGGCGATTAATTGTGGCTTGCTGAGTTTTGATATCTCCCTCTAGTTCAGCTTGTATACGGCTCACAGAGGCTTGCCGCGCCCCAATTTCTCCCTGTTTCGCTCCTGCTCTTACTTGGGCAAGACGGAATTTGGCTACTTGGACTTGTTTTTGTGCTTCACGCAAACTTCCTTGTAAGCGATCGCGACTGTCCATAACCGCAATTACCTGCCCAAATCTCACCCTATCCCCCTCCTTAACCAACAGTTGTTCAACACGATTCCCTTCATTCGAGGTAGGTGCAGAAAGTTTTATTACCTCTCCTTTCGGTTCCAACCGCCCCAACGCTGTTACTGTTTTTACCACTGCCTTGGGTGATGCTGATGTTTCTTGCGCTTTTTTAGCTGTGCCCTGGGACTTTTGTATCGTATAAACACTTAATGCACCTAGCAAAAAAGATATCAGCATTGCTAACAAAACAGGCAATCTGAAGATATTTTGGGAAGACCGCGATTCATCTAGCTTTAAGTTTTGCTCCATAGCACCCATCTTAACTAGCGGACGATAAAACTAAACCGTCTAGTTTTAAAATACTAAACTAAATGGAGTAGTTTAGTCAATATCGCGTAGCTAAAGTTGTTACTAATTTGTCTTACATACCAAATCTATCTAAAGATGCATATAATTAGCCTGCAAAGGCAGGCTTGGTAAGTCTAGTCCAAAGCTTCTAGGCTATGGGCATAATATACAGCCTCATAGAGAGTTGGAAAAAGCTAATGAAAGGATGAAGCCTAAGGAAAGAAAAATTTATTTTAGAGCAATTCTCTTATTGAGATTGATTGCAAAGGCGAGAGGATTTTGAATTTTAATTTGAATTATTTTTAAGATGGTTCCACAGCACAGGATAATTAAAAAATGACCCACATAAAAATTAACGAAGTTGAGCGGGAGGGTTCAAGCGATAAAGTCGAAAAAATTTTACAAGGGGCGATGCAAGAGTTTTTGGCACATGGCTATACTGGTGCAAGCATGGATCGGGTAGCGGTAGGAGCAGGCGTTTCTAAAGCGACAGTTTACAGCCACTTTCACGATAAAGAAGGACTTTTTAAAGCATTAATGGAGCAACTAGCACGAAAGCGGTTTGAGTCAGTTTTTGGCACACAACCTCTTGAGGGAGAACCTCATATCGTGCTGCGGGAGTTGTTAACAAAAGCCTTGACACAGATGCTCAATGACAAAGAATTTCAGGGATTTCAGCGAGTGCTGATTGGGGAGTCTGCTCGTTTTCCGGAGTTATCTCAGGTTTTCCTCAATTGTATCGCTAAACCTGGGAGCGAGATTATCAGTCAATACCTGGCTTCTCGCCAGGAACTCAATATTCCTGATCCAGAGGCAATGGTATGGATTTTAATGGGGTCAATAGTGCATTTAGTGATTGCTCAGGAGATTATGCATGGCAAAGATATTATTCCGATGGAAAGCGATCGCTTGATTGATGCCTTGACACACTTAATCGCTAAATGCGCCGATTGATTAGCTATCTCCCGGCGCTTATTCGGTCGGAAGGTCAAATTCACCTTGAGTAACAGTTGACTGTTTTGTCGAGAAAAGCTACAGTCTTACTCCGGCTTTTTTCGTTCCTTACCGTTGAGCCTAAAATCCCACGGCTTTACGTTAAAACCAGCTAAGGCCGTGTTTATCATAGCCGTGGGAGTGTTAATTAGAGGCAGGGGGTAGGGGAGAAAGAAGACTGCCCACAAGGGGGTGGGGCAGAACAGCAGTCAAATATCAGAAGATTCCGCCCCTAATGGTGGCGGCTCGTACCGAAAATCCTTTTTCTCCCTTGCCTCTTGTTGTCAAAGGCTGCTACAAATACATCCTCCAGCCATTGCAAGATTAACTAGGCAGGAATCACTTGAACAATTAGTGAGCGTTTATCCAGCGACTGGATTTTACCTACTTGACTGAGATCATTTGCAATTCTGTCTAGCAGTTCTCCAGCTTGGTCACGATATTGATGTTCTCGGCCTCGTAAACGAATAGCAAACTTCACTGAATCGCCTTTACTCAACCATTCAACTGCTTTCTGAATGCGTAAATTGTAATCAGCTATACCCACGTTTAGACCGAACCGAACTTCCTTTACCGTGGGTCTAGCACTCTGGCTTTGACGTTTTTTCTTTTGATATTGAAGCTTGCCATAGTTAAGAATCTTAGCGATTGGAGCCTCTTTGCCTTGAGAGACCACAACCAAATCAAGCTCTAAGCTCTCGGCTAACTGTAGCGCCTCATTGGTGTCGATCAGACCACGATTGTTATTCTCATGGTCAATCAAGAAGACATGAGGTGACTTGATTTGTGAATTAATCAGTTGCTTTTGGATTGCGATAATGAATTTCTCCCAATTGTTTAACACATTATTTTGCAAGTAATGCTAATTTAACACACCACTGAATTAGAGCAACTTTAAGGACACAATGGACTGTAATCTGTTAGAATGCAGAGCGGCGGCACTCGCTCTCAGTCTTTGCGCTACTGCCCATCCAGCCTTTCAATGATTTTTTATCCGTCCGCCTAAGACTGACGCCGCCATTGGCGACAGGCCGATGTTATTTTTGGAGTTTTATGTCTTTTTCTACTCTCGGCTTGTCCAATGAAATTATCCGTGCCGTTACTGAACGAGGGTACACCGAACCCACGCCAATTCAGATCCAGGCGATTCCTGCCGTCTTGTCGGGTAGCGATTTGCTAGCTGGGGCACAAACTGGCACTGGAAAGACCGCTAGTTTTACCCTGCCGCTCCTACATCGGTTGTCGTCTGACAAGAGCATTAAAGGTACATCTAATGGCTATCGGCCGATCCGGGCGCTGATTCTTACCCCAACTCGTGAACTCGCCGCACAGGTGGAAGAAAGCGTGCGTGAGTACGGCAAATACTTGCAGCTAAACTCGATGGTGATGTTCGGCGGAGTCGGTATAAATCTGCAAAAACAGCGTTTGAAGAATCGAGTCGATATTCTAGTCGCTACTCCAGGGCGACTGCTAGACCATGTACAGCAGGGCACGCTTAACCTGTCGCATATTGAGGTTTTGGTGCTAGATGAAGCAGATCGGATGCTGGACATGGGCTTTATTCATGATATCCGCCGCATCCTCTCACTATTGCCCAAAAAACGACAAAATTTACTATTCTTCGCTACTTTCTCGGACAAAATTAAGGCACTGGCCGCCGGACTGCTTAATAACCCGACGATGATTGAGGTAGCACGCCGCAACGTTACTGCCGACACGATCGCCCAGAAAGTTTACCAGGTAGACCGTGACAAAAAACGCCAATTACTTGCTCACCTGATTCGGCGAGATAATTGGTATCAAGTGTTAGTGTTCACTCGCACTAAGTATGGCGCTGACCGTTTGGTTAAACAGCTGGCTGAAGACCGCATTCAAGCCTTGGCAATCCACGGTAATAAGAGCCAGCCGGTGCGTACCAATGCTCTGGCAAAGTTCAAGAATGGCAGCCTACAAGTATTGGTGGCGACGGACATTGCTGCTAGGGGTCTTGATATCAGCGAACTGCCCCATGTAGTCAACTTCGATCTGCCCAATGTACCGGAAGATTATGTTCATCGCATTGGGCGGACTGGTCGTGCTGGCGCGTCAGGTGAAGCCGTATCGCTGGTGTGTGTCGATGAATACCCTCTATTGGTAGATATTGAAAAACTGATCGAGCAGCGCTTGCCGAAGGAAGTGGTTGCTGGCTTTGGGCCCAACCCTGATACCAACCCCGAACCAATCCCAAATGGACGCCAACACAGACCAAAACCCCAAGGTGATAAGCGTCTGAACCGTACTGCTAAACCGTCACCACAGACATCGGTTAAACGTAAGGTAGCACCACCTGCCACGAATGGCGATAAGTCTGGTGCTCGTTCGTCTGCATCGCGCCGTTCTGCTAAACGCGATCGCTAATCTTTGTTAAGTATTTAAATGGAAAACCTCACTTCCATTCCTCTCTCCTAAGAGGAGAAAGCCTTTGAATTTTCTCCCATGCTCAACAAGCAAATGCTGTCGCTCAACCTGACTTTTCACGGGATATGGAAAAGGGGATAGACTTTTGCAAGAGGTCTAATATTTCAAGGGTTTGAGCCTACTTTTTTCATTAACCGAGCAGTATTGGGTTGTGGGTGAGTGCGAGTCTACAACAATTCTGTGATCGAAAATAACCGTTGTCGGTCTATTTTCTGAAGCTTAATTTTTTCAGCGTAGAAAGCCTGATAATAAGATTGATACCGCTCTGGTTCAGCTTCTGGATCGGTTTGTTGCCATAGTTCCAAAAAGTGGCGATAGCGTTTTTCAAGCATCACTAAATCCATACAAGCGATCGCAGCTTGAACCACTTGCGGAGTCCGAAGTATTTCTTTCTGATTTTTTTCATTTACATGAAATAAATGGGAAATTAACCCCATCTCGCTGCCAAATTCTAAGAACTGGTCTTGCAGGCGGGAAATTAAATCTGGTGGAAACGAAAAATTTCTCGTCTCTCCATCACCAGATGAAATTTCTAAAATCTGTTGCCATAAAAATCGGTGGTGAGAAAGACTAAATTGCAAATCTCGTTCTTCTAGTTCGTCACTAATCGCTTGACGCTGTTCAGGACAATGCAAGTAAATTCGCAATAATAAGGCTTCTGCGTGTTCTAAAAGACTGCGTTCACTAGGAAGTGGGGAGTGGGTTTTGCTACCTCCCCATGCTTTCTTCGCTGATACAGGCTTAGTGTATGTAGCCGCAGGGGGAGCAATTTGAGTTAGCAGATTTTCGACTCGTAGAGGTATAAGTCTGGTTTCTCCCAAGCTGAGTATTTCTGCACAGTAGGAAACATAATAGTTGCGTGTATCGCTATTAGCTATATTTTTAAGTAATTTGACTAATTGCTGAGTTACTTGCTGAAAATCAGTAGCCTGTCTCAAGTCGCGGTCTTGAATAATTTGCTGAATCTGCCAGTCTAGCCAAAGTGGCGCATTTTTTAGCAATTCTCCATAATCTTCTGATGTGTGGCTATACAAGTATTCATCAGCATCTTTACCATCGGGTAAATTGAGAATTTTTAGCTGAACTTCGCCTTTGTATGCTAATTCGGCAATTTCACCGATCGCCCGTTCGGCTGCATTAGTTCCGGCTTTATCAGCATCAAAGTTGAGTACTAATTGTTTCGATTCGGTGTAGCGTAATATTAACCGCACTTGTTCTAAGCTTAAAGCTGTACCGAGTGAGGCGACGGCGTTATTAATACCAGCAGCATGGAGAGCGATCGCATCAAAATATCCCTCTACCACCACTGCTTGATCGAGTTGAGAAATCCCACCTTTGGCTTGATCGAGGGCAAATAATGTTTTACCTTTACTAAAAAGTTCGGTTTCTGGTGAATTCAGATATTTAGGTTGCTGAGACACTGCGTTGTGGGGGTTCCCCCCATTGAAGCAAGTGTCGTCATCCGTGAGGGTTCTCCCACCAAAGGCAATGACGCGCCCTTGGACATCACAAATGGGAATCATCAAGCGATCGCGAAATACATCATAATAACCGCCCCCGGAAGAGCGTGGCTTAATCAAGCCCGCTTTTTCCAGTATCTGCACGGGCAAACGTTTATCTTCCACTAGATAGCGATAGAGAGTTTCCCAACCTGCGGGAGCATAACCTAAACCAAATTGCTGTATTGTTTCTTCTTTAAGTTGACGATTAGATTGCAAATATTGAATTGCCTTTTGCCCTTGTGATTGTCTAAGGGCGTGTTGATAAAACTGTGCAGACGTTGCCAGAACTTCATACAACTGCTCACGCAAAGAGATCTGACGCTGTAATTCTTGGCGTTGTTCGGGTAAGAGTGTTTGCACAGGTACTTGGTAACGTCGTGCTAAATCCAGCACCACGTCAGCAAAAGAACGCTTTCCCAACTCCATGACAAACTTAATGGCATTTCCCCCAGCTTGACAGCCAAAGCAATAGTACATTTGCTTGGTCTGGCTAACTGTGAAACTGGGAGATTTCTCGTCATGGAAGGGGCACAAACCGACAAAATCTTTTCCACGTTTGCGTAAAACTACGTACTCAGAGACGACATCTACAATATCAGCCCGTAGTTTAACTTCCTCAATTGTGTCTGGGTGCAAGCGGGGAATTTGCATTCTAGTCTATTTATGAAGTCATGGGTTGGTAATTAACATTGCGGTACATTTCCCAACTGATAGCTATTATATTCTTGTTGTTAGACCAAAAATAATGTATAGAATTGTTTACACTTAATTGGATCAGAGGAAATACTGAAAATGGGACGTATTTTTATATCAGCGGCTCATGGAGGCAAAGAAGCTAGAGGAATCGATCCAGGTGCGATCGCAGGTGGTACAACTGAAGCTAAAGAAATGATTCTGCTCCGGGATTTGATTGTCACGGAACTAAGAGCGCGGAATTTGGAAATTTTAGCAGTCCCTGATGACTTGAGTGCCGCTCAAACTATCACTTGGATCAATTCCCGTGGCCGCCGGGGTGATATCGCCCTAGAAATTGAATCTGATGCGGCTAACAGCCCTTCTGTGCGTGGGGCTAGCGTCTTCTATATTGCTAATAATAGCGATCGCAGAAGCAATGCTGAACAGTTGCTAGTGGGGTTATTGCGTCGGGTACCCCAATTACCGAATCGGGGAGTCAAGCCAGATACAGATAGTGGATTGGGTCGTTTAACATTCTGTCGCCAGACAACGCTTCCAGCTTTGGTGATGCAAGTGGGGTTTCTCAGCAATCCAGAGGATCGGGCTTTACTGCAAACTCGCCGCCGCGATTTTGCTCTGGGAATTGCCGATGGACTAGTAACTTGGAGTCGTGTGATTGACCCCACTCCTGGAACTCCGGCAGAATCAAATTATCCAGCAATTAATATCAATATTAATGGGCAAAATTACTCAGAGCAAGGAGTTTTAGTTAATGGTAATGCTTACATTCCCATTGATTTAGTAGACCTTCTGCGGATTGACCTTTCAAAAGCAGCTAATGTCAATCGGATTACCTATCACAAAGTAGTTTATGTCAAAGCGGTCGAACTGCGAGATTTTAATGTTGCAGTCAGTTGGGATGCTGCAACTCGTACTGTCAGCTTGCGATCAAATTTGGTGGTTTGCCCTGGTCAATTTTCGCGGGTGATGTCGAACGGTAATACTTCCGAAGTCCAGTTACAATTATTTCTTAGAAACAATAATGAAAATGCTTTGGTAAAGTTTCCTGACATCCCAAAACTTTATCGGGAAGAAGCCAGTATAGAGGGAGTAAACTATGATATTGCTTTTTGCCAAATGTGTGTAGAAACTGGATTTTTACGGTTTGGTGGTGATATTAAACCTGAGCAAAATAACTTTGCCGGCTTAGGTGCGATCGGTGGTGGTTCGGAGGCTGCATCTTTTGCAAGTGCCAGAATTGGGGTGAGGGCACACATCCAACATTTGAAAGCTTACGCTAGTTTAGAACCTTTGGTACAAGAAGTAGTAGATCCACGGTTTCGCTTTGTCACACGCGGGATTGCGCCATTAATTGATCAGCTATCAGGGCGGTGGTCAGCAGATTTAGATTATGGTACAAAAATTTCAGCAATGCTCAAACGATTATATGAATCAGCAGGACTTCTTTGAGTATTGAGTCACTTGTTATAGCAATTTTTAGGGTGTTAGCTTTCACCTCTAGTTTTGTAGATTATGGGGATGCAGCACAGATTCATTATGCAATTTACCAAAGTTTAAGTAAGTTAGTGATAAAAATTCTAATATAGTTAATAAATAATTTATGGCTTACTTTGCGCGATCGCACTATACAAAATACCTAAAATTTTCTTAATATCCTTAATATAATATTCACTCAAATCAATCGAAACTAGATTACCTTCAAGTTTTAGAAATTGCCAGATAGTACCGATAGTAACACCACCATATATAGCTTTAATTTGATTTTCAGCTCTCTCATTAAAAAACTGGGCAGCTACCATTTCGGCAATACATTGCGCTAAACCAAACCTTAAATTCTCATTTTTACTTTCTACTAAAACAATCACCGGACTACGCACAAGCAACTGCTCCGAAGAAAGACTCAAAATAAAATCACAAAAGCCATTTAGCCCCCGTTGGCTATCAACAGTAAAATCAACTCCAGAAAACAAACTTATTTCATAATTAAATTTACGTCTAATTTCTAATAAAATTGGACTAATTATCATTTCACTTCGAGCTTTTTCTGTACTTATTGCTACCGCTAAATCAACATTTTCCTTAAGAAGGATAGATAATAAATCACTACACTCTTGCTCCTGTACACTTGCAAATAATCCAGATGACTCGTGGATAACTAAACCAAAAGAATCAATAATTTCAATAAGTTTAAAATCACTATAAGCCATAAAACTTACTCCTTTGCCTTATGACTGAATCATATATTATTCATATAACAAAGTTTAGATAATCCAGTGTGAAGCGTTTAGCCTGAGCAATACTCATAAATCTTCCTCCCAAAGGAAATAGCGTAGACGCGTAGCGGTTTGTCATTAAACATCGCTCTTATATTCTAAATGTGCCAGAAATTGGTATGCTAAAGGCCGAGACTCGCTATGAAAGCAAACAATGCCTGCGCCTACTATCAATCCCACGATCACTGCCTTTCCCTTGAGTGCCGTAGTCGGTCAAGAAGCAATTAAATTAGCCTTGTTGTTAGCAGCTGTTGATCCTAGTTTGGGGGGAGTAGCGATCGCAGGTCGTCGCGGTACGGCAAAATCTGTGATGGCTCGTGCTATCCACGCTCTACTACCGCCCATTGAAGTTGTCAAAGGTTCAATCAGCAACTGTGACCCCAATCACCCAGAAGAATGGGATGATCAACTATTGGCATCCGCAGGCAAAGACATTCAAGATGTTCCCGTCGAAATTATCCCAGCGCCTTTTTTACAAATTCCTTTAGGTATCACAGAAGACCGATTATTAGGTTCAGTGGATGTTGAAAAGTCGGTAAAACAAGGTGATACTATTTTTCAGCCGGGGTTACTCGCTACAGCAAACCGAGGTGTTTTGTACGTAGATGAAATTAATTTATTAGATGACCAAATATCAAATCAGCTGTTAACAGTATTATCTGAGGGACGCAACCAGATTGAACGGGAAGGAATTAGTTTTCAGCATCCGTGTAAATCCCTGTTTATTGCCACCTACAACCCAGAAGAAGGCGGATTACGGGAGCATTTGCTAGATAGAATTGCGATCGCACTCTCTGCTGACGGTGTACTCGGCTTAGATCAAAGAGTAGCAGCAGTAGAGGTTGCGATCGCCTATTCTCAATCTCCTCAAGACTTCCTCCAACAGTACAACGAAGATTTAGACTCCCTCAAAACCCAAATCATTTTGGCACGGGAATGGTTGAAAGAAGTAACCATCACCCATGAACAAATTGCCTACTTAGTGGATGAGTCTATTCGCGGAGGAGTTCAGGGACATCGCGCCGAGTTATTCGCCACGCGGGTAGCCAAAGCTGCTGCGGCTTTGGAGGGACGGACAACAGTTAATGCCGAAGATTTGCGCCGTGCTGTAGAACTGGTGATTGTACCACGAGCCACAATTATGCAGACACCGCCACCCGAACAACCACCACCACCGCCTCCACCCCCACCACAAAATCAAGAAGAACCCCCAGACGAGTCAGAAGAGGAACAAGAAGAACAAGAACAGGAAGAAAATCAAGAGCAAGAACCCCCTAGCATCCCGGAAGAATTCATTTTTGATCCAGAAGGGGTAATCCTTGATGACAGCGTGCTTTACTTTACTCAAATGGCGAAGCGGCAAGGTAAATCTGGTAGTCGCAGTGTCATCTTTTCCGATGACAGAGGACGCTACATTAAGCCAATGTTGCCCAAGGGGAAAGCGCGACGCATCGCAGTAGATGCCACCCTGAGAGCTGCGGCTCCTTATCAAAAAGCCCGAAGAGAAAGACACCCAGATAGAAAAGTTATTGTAGAACAGGCTGATATTCGCTCGAAACGCCTGGTACGCAAAGCAGGGGCGTTGGTAGTGTTTGTGGTAGATGCTTCTGGCTCAATGGCCCTGAACCGAATGCAATCGGCTAAAGGTGCGGTGATGCAACTGTTAACAGAAGCTTATCAAAACCGTGACCAAATAGCATTGATTCCCTTCCGGGGAGAACAGGCGGAGGTGTTATTACCTCCAACACGTTCCATTGCTTTGGCGCGTAACCGCTTAGAAAGGTTGCCCTGTGGTGGGGGTTCACCCTTAGCGCATGGTTTAACCCAAGCTGTGCGCGTCGGCTTAAATGCCCAGATGAGTGGAGATATTGGGCAAGTTGTGCTTGTAGCAATCACCGATGGGCGGGGTAATATTCCCTTAGCGCGTTCCTTAGGTGAACAACTAGAACCAGGAGAAAAGCCGGATATCAAAGGGGAATTATTAGAAATTGCTGCCAGAATCCGTGCTTTGGGGATGCAACTATTAGTAATTGATACGGAAAGTAAATTTGTGTCCACTGGCTTTGCTAAGGAATTATCCCAAACAGCAGGTGGTAAATATTATCATTTGCCGAAAGCGACAGATCAAGCTATTGCTGCTATGACTAAAGGTGCGATCGCTGATTTAAAATCTCGATAATTAGTTATTAGTCATTTGTCAGCTGCTTTTCTAGTAACCACTGACCATTTACTAATGACATGAAGATCCAGTCGGCATTACCTGTGGTTGCAAATAGTAAATCAAATCCTGAATTCCCTTTTGCAAATACCGCGTTACCGTCATCGGACTGGTGCCAATATTCTTAGCAGCATCCTTGCGAGAAAGTTCCTTCAAAAATACCATTTCAACTGCCATGCGGGGCTTTTCTTCTAACATATTTATTGCACCTTGAAGTTGTTGCCGTTCTTCTTCTTCTTGCAGGAGAACATGAGAACGAGGACAAGGAAGTGCCTCACCCAAGGTTATTTGGCAATCAATATAGTTAACTGCGGTCGCATCTAAACTTAAAGGCATACGGTTTTGAGCAGCTAACTTGGTTTCTTGCCATTCTTGCAGAGATACTCGAAGTTGACTGGCAATTTCAGCATCCTTGGGCGCACGACCCAAAGACATTGACAAGTCCTTACGAATCTTTTGCCCTTCATTGTACAGTTCTTGCCAACGACGGGGAATTTTTAATAGAGTGCTGCGATCGCGCAAAAAGTGCAGCATCTCACCACGAATATATGGCACAGCAAAGGAACTAAAAGCATATCCTTGGCTAGGGTCGAAGCGCTCAATTGCCCTAATCAAACCAAAATAACCGATTTGTTCTAAATCTTCATAAGGTTCATTACATTGATGGCTGAATTTATGAGCCATCTTCCGCACTAAGCCAGTATGTAACTGTACAAGTTGATTACGAAGTTTAATAGAAGGATTCTGGTGGTACAAGTGTAATAATTCTATACCATCAGTTCGTAAAGAGGACTCACTTGTTGCCATATACATTCCTTTGTTATGACTCCTATTCTTGAGAAAAGGGAGCTGCGTATATTTTCTTTTAAGCTGTCATTATTTTCCTTAGTCAAGGCTAAATAAGCTATCGTCGTTTCACTGAACTTGTGAGCGACTGTACTCCATAATTCAGTATTTATACGCATGATTTTGCTCACCTCTTTGTTGCAGGTTATGTTTGTGTTTTAGATAAAAATTTCAACCCTACATGATCTTTTTTGTTTATTTGTCTCCTACCTTGGATAACCCCTTCCTGGTTTATCGCCCTAAATCTTGGTAAGAATAGGAATAAGCAGAACGTTTTCCTAAAAAACAGTTTTTCAATATGAGCAATACCAGTAATTTTCGTGAAGCTATCCGTGAGGCTAAATCTCACGCCCTCGTTGGCCCAAATGTGATTGCCAACGCCCTCCCCTACGTCGGCGGTGGATTAGTGCTAACGGCATTAGGAACCTACGGCGGTTTGGGAGTTATCCGTACTAACCCCGGAATATTCTTTCCCACCTTCATTGGTGCGGTGATTTTGGAGTTAATTTTGTTCTTTGTTGCCCAAAATGTTGCCCAAAAAGGTAATAAGGGTCTTGCATTACCCCTCTTAGCAACCTATAGCCTATTATCTGGATATACCCTCAGTGGCTTAATATTTGTCGCCTTGAAATCCCAAGGTGTTGGCATTCAAGGCATTGGGTTGGCTGCCCTCGGTTGTGGCGTCACCTTTATTGCTGCCCGTCAAATCGGTTCAAATCTCTCTGAACAAGACGGCATGGCTTTGACGAAAACCATCAATCTCGGCGTCATTGCCTTGGTGGTTGTGTGTCTAGCCCAATTCGGGTTTGCCATGTTTGGTGTCTACACGCCTAATTGGTTAGAAATCGCCATCTCCGGTTTGGGAGTGTTTTTGTTTGTTGGGGTTTCTGTTGTCGATTTCTACATCTTGCCCCGTACTTACAGTGATAACCAGTATCTACCTGCTGCTTTGTCGATGTACCTCACTTACATCAACTTGTTCGTCTTTATCTTGCGGTTGCTAATTGCCATTAATGGCCGCGATTAATTACCTGTAGGCACTAACAGTAGTAAAGTTTTATAAAGCAAAAACCGTGGTGAAATTTTCAGCAACCACGGTTTTTTTATCTGTTTACCAGTAGAATATGTAGATAAGTTAAGCTTTAAGTGAGTAAAACTATGCTTGAACTCTTAAATATCAAAAGTGGAGTAGAAAGGTTGTTGAATATCCTGGGTCAACCAGTGGACTGTCTTTGACCTTCCATATTTTACTGTAAGAATTCACACCTAAATCAGCTAGTTCCTAAAGCAACTTTTTGAGAAAATCCAACTACTGCTCATCAGACAATTAAAAAAATCGCATATCTCATATTCAACAGACAGGAACAATATCAGCGATGGTACTCTATTTTAGAAGATATTAAGGCTGCTCTGGAAGTATTGGAATTTGGGAAGACAACAACTTTAATACATCGGTCTGATCTCTTCATAAACTTTTTTTGGCGAAGGTATTCTGAACTAGACAACAATTTTTTAATATAGATCAATCGTCGCAAGTCCTATATATGCATTTATTGCTCCATAAATTCACCCAGCGAACCGACGGTGGCGTCGACGCACAAAAAAGCTGATTCCAGCTAAACCTATACTAATCAGTGGCGTCATAGTTGTGGGTTCTGGGACTTCCTGGAACACCTCGATAGAACCCTTTACTGAAGCCAGACCATTCAAAGTAATAATTGATCCCAGATTAACAGTGTCCTCTTCGGAGAACAATAGTGTGCTTGTAGCGTTTTTGAATATGCCCTCACCGCCAGTGATATTTACGATGCCAGAACCTTTTGCTGTCAGATTATCAAAATTAACTTCAGCACTGGCATCACTAGTTCCAAACAACTTGTTAGTACCGCTACCAAAAACGATATAGCCTAATGGAAAACCTTGGACGCCAAATACTTGTGGATTGTTATTAAAAGTGAGATTTCCTTTGGCATCAATCACTGAGTATGTCAGACCGTCGTATCGTCCTAAATTATATGGAGCATCATCACTCACACCTATCTCAGATACCTGTGAAACATTGCCTGAGATTGGCTGAATGTTAACAGTAGTGCGATAGTTGCCAGTAAATGGATATATGGTTTGTGCTGTTGCTATCGCTGCATCTAAACAAATATTAATTGAAATTAAAACTAGTGGAAACAACCATATGTTGAGTAAACGGAGTACCATTTAAAACTTCCAATTTCAAAACTTATTGAGCTTTACAAAAACTTAATATTCAATTTTATTAAATATAAAATATTTATACAAGTATCTTAATTCTTATGAATTTTATAATTTATCTGATATAAAGGACAATTCAAATGTTGTGAAACTAAAAAGTTAACGGAAATATTTCCTATAGTTTTAAAATGTATAGGATGTAAGCTGCGATTGCAATGAATAATCTTTTGATAAACTTGTCAATTTTTTATTAGTACTGGATAATTTGCCTATTCAATATAGTAAAAAAGTACTATCAAAAGATTGAGGGAGTTAATTGATTGAGCGATCGCACTCCTGACAACATTTATCCTAACTATATTTCAGGCGTTTTTGACCGACAAAAAATTTTGACAGAGTGTTGAACGCCTTATCTACCGTTAATTTAGGTTTCATAAGCCTTTGGAAAATCCTGGTGAAAAATCCAAGTTCAGTGACCAAAGAAGCACTTAATAATTCCAAGTAATTTTTGTAACTTATATTAAGTAGTACAGAGAGAATTTGCTCAAATACAGCTAAAATTAATAAATATAACGCCGTGTGCAACTTTGTACTCAAACCTAATCCCCAACCCCCTTTCCTCATAGGGAAGGGGGAAAATTCAAAGATTCTCTCTTTTTAGGAGAGAAGAATAGAAGTCAGGTTAGAATATTAAGTTGCACATCGCGTAAATATAAGTACAATAAAGAGCAATTTCCCAATCCAAAGCGCTCTATCGATCAATTAAAGCAAGCACTATGGAAGTCTTAGAACTCAAACGCGAAATCGAAATGTTGTCTGGCCGCCTGGGTAAAACCCAGGACTATCTTTGACGTACCTGCACTGACAGCCAAAATTCAAGACCTCGAAAAAATATCAGCACAACCAGAATTTTGGAATGACCAAACCCAAGCCCAACAAACGCTACAAGAACTCAACGATATTAAAGCCCACCTCCAGCAGTATGATCAGTGGCAAGCCAATCTGGAAGATACTAAGGCAGTTGTTGAGCTGTTGGAGTTAGAAACTGATGAGGCACTACTGCAAGAAGCAGAATCTACCATCACCAAGCTGAATCGTGACCTTGACCAGTGGGAGTTACAACAGTTACTTTCTGGCCCCTATGATGTTGAAGGTGCTGTACTGACAATCAGTGCTGGCGCTGGTGGTACAGATGCTCAAGACTGGGCATTTATGCTAATGCGGATGTATACCCGTTGGGGCGAAGCTCATGGCTATAAGGTAACTTTAGCTGAAGAGTCGGAGGGTGATGAAGCCGGAATTAAATCGGCAACACTAGAAATTACTGGTCGCTATGCCTATGGTTACTTGCGATCGGAGATGGGTACACATCGTTTAGTGCGAATTTCACCTTTTAATGCTAACGGCAAGCGACAAACCAGTTTTGCAGGGGTGGAAGTGATGCCACAGATTGATAACTCTGTGCAGTTGGACATTCCAGACAAGGATTTGGAAATTACCACAACTCGCTCTGGTGGGAAAGGTGGGCAGAACGTCAACAAGGTAGAAACGGCGGTACGGGTTGTTCACCTTCCCACGGGTCTTGCCGTGCGCTGTACAGAAGAACGATCGCAACTGCAAAATAAAGAGAAAGCCTTAAATCGCCTCAAAGCAAAGCTGTTGGTCATAGCCAAGGAGCAACGGGCCCAAGAAATTGCCGAAATTCGTGGCGATATGGTGGAAGCCTCCTGGGGTAACCAAATCCGTAACTATGTGTTTCACCCTTACCAAATGGTGAAAGATTTACGTACAAATACAGAAACGAATGCGATTATAGATGTGATGAATGGTGAACTTGATACATTCATCCAAGCTTATCTGCGCCAAGAAAATAAATTAGAAGAAAACACTCCGGTATAATTTAGGATTAGTAATAAGTACTAGTACAGCGGGTGTGTAAATATAGTTACTATCTCAATTAACAAGATTTGGGGAAAAATTCCCTTGTTAAAGGTAGGTAAACTTCCGCAACAGTGTACTAAGTGATTTTTTTACTATTATTTAGTACCGATGATTTATTTTCTCGTATTTTAGATTGGCGCGACGCCGATAGCGAAGCGTTAGCGAGTCTTCTCCCAAGGGGAGACGCCAAAGGCGAACGAGCGTCATAGCCCGTCGTAGACATCGCATAGCACCATCTATTATTGGGGCGGTTTCAGAGAAATTCCTCAGCAATATACAGGCGATCGCGATTCTATCCTAGACCAACTGTTACAGTTATAAAAGAGTCTGTAGGCAAATAAATATGAGCAACTCTCCTTCAACAGAACCTCAACCTAGCTACGTAAAACTTGCCATGCGAAACATGGTGCGGAAGGGTGGAACTTCTCTGAAGCACTTTGCATTGACTGCCGTAGGGCTTTTAGCTCTCCTTGTCGGTCTTGCTTATCTAACTCACTAACGACAAACTGTAAACCTCAGACTAGGAGACTGTGTGCCTCTGAGAGTTGAACTATACGTGGAAGAGTATTTTTACGAGTTGTCCCCGACAACATCTGTAAGGATTGGTGACACTTATGCCCGAATTCCTCCTGAAACTTGGGAAAATTGGTTTAATCGCTGGTTAGAAATACTTCACCCTCATATTCCACCAGCGCCAAATTATGAAATTGGGCTGCGTTTGACAGATGACTCGCAAATACAAGAACTGAATGCTCAGTATCGACAACAAAATAAGCCGACAGACGTTTTAGCCTTTGCTGCTTTGGAGGTGGATTTTCCTCAAAGCGAAGAAATGCTTGCCTCTGTACCATTGTATTTAGGTGATATTATTGTGTCTGTAGATACAGCACAACGTCAAGCTCAACAGCAGGAACATAGCTTACCAACTGAGTTAGCATGGTTAGCTGCTCACGGTTTATTGCACCTGTTAGGCTGGGATCATCCTGATGAAGAAAGTTTGGGGCGAATGTTAGAACAGCAAGTGAGATTGCTGAACGCAATAGGTATTGCTATTGACATGGGATAGCAGAAGCTCATGTATCCCTTAGTGTTAATTTTGGGTAATACTTTTATAATACTTCTGTGCAAAATTGCTTAAAAATTGTCTCAAAGTTAATTGCACCATTAAGATCGGCGAAGATTCCCACTGTAGCAACTCTGTTTTTGTGTTTTTAAGTGTATGTCCCAAAAAATTTCTCCGTCTCCAACGCCCACCTCGTTACAAACACTGGTGTCTAACGAACGGGAATTCTCCTGGAAAGTAGCCTCTAATTTATTTGTTAGTTTTAAATATGCCTGGGCCGGAATCAGCTATAGTTTTCAAACTCAACGTAATTTTCGTATCCATGTAAGTGTTTGTGCTTTAGCTATTGCTTTGAGCGTTTTTCTACATCTGCAAGCGGTGGAAATAGCGGTAATTGGTGTAACTAGTGGTTTAGTTTTGGCATTAGAGTTATTAAATACAGCGATCGAGTCTCTTGTGGACTTAACCGTCAAGCAGACATATCATGATCTGGCAAAAATCGCTAAAGATTGTGCGGCTGGTGCAGTCCTTGTCTCTGCTTTGGTAGCGGTGCTGGTAGCTGGTACGCTATTGCTCCCTCCTCTGGTAAGGTTAATTATATCGGCTTTGTAGACATCATTTGCGACGCCGTAATAGTCTGCACTGCGCTCACCAGGCGCTCAGTAACCCTCGCAGGCATCGCTCAGTGAGTCGGTAAGAGGATCTACCCTCTGTCCGATCCTTTTTGGAGAACACATTATCAGCAATTTAAAATTGAAGTAATGCGATCGTGCCAACCATCCTAGCTAAAGGGTTACTTGACAATCTTTGGCAAGTGGCTTGTCCCAGAGTAGCCGCTTCATATTTACACGTCCACGTTAGCGTTATTTTTACACCTAGCGAACAAATAGCATGAGATATTTGTCTATGCTTTTTGCAATTGATTAGTAGTAAAAACCAGGAGTGATGAGCTTTGATTATAGTTATCGACAATTATGATAGTTTTACATATAATTTAGTGCAGTATCTGGGAGAATTGGCAGCAGAATTCTCAGTGGCAGATGATATTAAAGTTTTTCGTAACGACAAGATATCTATAGATGAGATTCGGGCATTAAAGCCCGAAGCCGTGGTTATTTCTCCTGGGCCTGGTCGCCCGGAAGATGCTGGCATTTCCTTAGAGTTGATTGAACAGCTAGGCCAAGAGTTGCCAATTTTGGGTGTCTGTTTGGGACATCAAAGCATCGGTCAAGTATTCGGTGGTAAAATAATTTCTGCTCCAGAGTTGATGCATGGCAAAACCTCTCAGGTGTCTCATACTGGGGTGGGGGTTTTCCGGGGATTAGAAAATCCTCTAACCGCCACCAGGTATCATAGTTTGGTGATAGAACGTGAGACTTGCCCAGATGTGTTAGAAATCACCGCTTGGGTTGAAGATAACACCATTATGGGAGTGCGACACCGGAACTATCCTCACATTCAGGGCGTCCAGTTTCACCCAGAGAGTGTCCTGACATCTTCAGGAAAACAGTTATTGCGAAATTTTCTGGAACAGTTACAGTCAAGAGCATAATTAATGAAACGACGACAGTTGATGGGCTATGCTGGGGCGGGGTTGGTCACAGCTTTAGTTACTAGCTTGAGTTATGAATCTCAAGCTGACGCACAATCTAGCGGTTTATCAGTTCAGTGGTTGGGTCATACTTGCTTTCTTTTTACTGGTGGCGGTGCGAAAATTCTTGTCAATCCATTTCGGGCGGTCGGCTGTACTGCTAAATATCGTCCACCAAAAGTTGCAGCAGATTTGGTACTGATTAGCAGTCAACTACTGGATGAAGGGGCTGTGGACGTACTACCGGGAAATGCAAAACTCATTTACGAACCAGGAGTTTACGAGTTCAAAGGCATTAAGTTCCAAGGAATTGCTATAGACCACGATCGCAAAGGTGGTAGGCAGTTTGGCTCAAATACTGCTTGGAGTTGGAAGCAAGGCGGAATTAATATCCTACACTTAGGGGGAGCTGCTGCCCCCATTTCCATTGAGCAAAAAATCCTGATGGGGCGTCCTGATGTGGCATTTATTCCAGTGGGAGGCAGTGCAAAAGCCTACAATGCTCAGGAAGCAAAGCAGGCTGTTCAAGTGTTAAATCCTAAGTTGGTGATTCCGACCCATTACCGGACACAGGCTGCTGATGCTGCTACGTGCGATATTTCGCCACTCGATGATTTTCTGACCTTGATGCAAGGTATGCCAGTACGACGTAGCAACACAGATACTATTTCCATTAGCCCTGGTAAATTGCCGGAAAATGCGGAAATTCAGGTTTTGAGTTACAAGTTTTGAGGAGCAAAGGATAAGTGGATGAGGGAGAATAATCAATGATTCCTGTCCCCTACCTCCTGATATGATGTCCATCTAATTGTCGATCATAAAAGCACCCCCTCCCTAATGCTTTGGGGGCAGAAGTGTAGCTTTGGCGGGGTGGGGTTAGCAGGGCTATTATGGGTATTTAACCGGACATGATATAACTTCTGACTCTGCCAATTTTAGATTTTGGGTCGCACCAAAGGTGCGCTGACAGCGTAACTTGGATTTGAGATTGAAGGAAAAATCTAAAATCGCATGACTTTTGTTTCTAGGTTTTAGAACGTATACCACTCTGCACCAAGCTTATCTGGGTCGCTGATGGGAGTCTCAACCGCTGTCGTCCCATCTATAGTCCAAATTTTGTCTGCACCTGCTGTCTGATCGCGCCAGTAGATGTCGGTCTTCCCATCGCCGTTGAAGTCGCCAAGGGATGGTGTCAAGGCCGCGCTATTAGTCGGTAAGAAAGCTTCAGTGGCAACTGTTGTACCATCCATTAACCAAGCGGTGTTCTCGCCAGTGGTGCCATTGTGCCAGAAGATGTCGGTCTTGCCATCGCCGTTGAAATCACCAATTTTAGAAGTCCAGGCTGGGTCAAGTGTCTTCAGAGCACCCTCTGTAACTATGATCCCATTCATCGTCCAAACCTTGTTTTCACCTGTTTGAGGGTTTCTCCACAGAATGTCAGTCTTATTGTCGCCGTTAAAATCACCAAGGGTAGGAGTCCAGGCGGCGTCTTGTGATTGCAGTGAAAGTTCAGTCTTTTGCGTACCATCCATAAACCAAGCGCCGTTATCGCCGGTTTTCGGATTGCGCCAGAAAATATCGCTCTTACCATTGCCGTCGAAATCAACAATGGTAGGAGTTAGTACTGGGTCTGTTTTATCTAAAACAGTTGCATTCAGAACTTTTGTGCCATCCATCTCCCAAATAGCGTTCTCACCGGTTGTATTGTTATGCCAGAAGATATCTGTTTTGCGATCGCCATTGAAATCGCCAATCTGAGGAGTCCAAGCTGGGTCAACACTGGTTAGAGCAGCCGAATTAGCAACTTTGGTTCCATCCATCAACGCAATGGCATTCTCACCGGTTGTCTTATTGCGTAATAAGAAGTCGGTTTTGCCATCACCATTGAAGTCAGCAATTTTGTAATCATAGGCGGATAGGTCGAATTTACCTAGAGAACCCTGGTCGAGAACTTTTGTTCCATCCATCAACCGAATGATAATCTCACCAGTTGTAGAATCGGCCCAAACTTTGTCCGTTTTGCCATCACCGTTAAAGTCAGGAGTAATCGCTGCACTAGTTAAGTAAGGATTAGGATTGGGATTTGCTGACGTTTTAACAAGCTTGGTCGATGGTTCATCTTGTAGTGCATATGAGGAACTCTTACTCTCAAATCCCAAATCATAATTCAAATCCTCAAAAGAAGATGTCAAGATTTTTGATTTTGCTAAAGAGTCTGATACCCATTTAGATGTATTCAAAGATAAGGGTGAGGAATTTGAATTTCCAAACATGGTGTATTTTTATGATTGGTTGTCATATTGTTTTAACTTTTTTTGACAAGTTATTTCTGTAACCCAATAACATTTAGCAGGGTTTAAATATTTCTTTATAACTATTTTTTATTTATTAATGTTATTAGTTGAAGATAAATATATGTTTATTTTAAACGATTATTCTAAAATTATTAAGCTCTATACAAGCAATTGCAAAATATTTTTCGTGTTTTATATAGCAGTCCTAAATCATTCGTGAAAATTGTAAATTGTTGCGACCCCCCCACGCCAGATGCAACAAGAGTGGCTTGCCAGATGCCAGTCGCAAGATAATTGATTATTCATCAATAATTTATGACTTGAGTTGAAATAAATATTGGTTAGAATAATTTAGATTAGCAACTACTGAGAAGCATAATCTGGGCATCCGCTGGTTGCCAAAAGCGTAAAATAACACAATAGTTTAATACATACATCAGCTATGCAAGCAGAATATCGGCAGCGTCGCGAGCAGTTAATGGCAAAAATTGGTGATGGCACAGCCATCTTTCGCAGTGCGCCAATGGCAGTGATGCACAACGATGTCGAGTATGTTTATCGCCAAGACAGTGATTTCTTCTACCTAACTGGTTTTAACGAACCACAGGCAGTTGCAGTGTTAGCGCCGCATCATTCAGAACATCGGTTTGTGCTATTTGTCCAACCGAAGGATCGGGAAAGGGAAGTATGGACTGGTTATCTTTGTGGGGTAGATGCAGCCAAGGAAATTTATGGTGCTGATGAAGCGTACCCGATTAGCGAGTTAGATGAAAAGTTGCCACAGTATTTGGAAAAAGCTAACCGCATTTATTATCACTTAGGACGCGATCGCGCCTTCAATGACCAAATCCTGGGACATTATCAGAGTTTACTGCGGACTTATCCCAAGCGTGGGACAGGGCCGATTGCCATTGAAGATACTGGCCCTGTCCTTAACAGCATGAGATTGATCAAAAGTGAAGCTGAGTTGGGATTGATGCGTCAAGCAGTAGCGATCGCCACTGAAGCACACAATTATGCACAAGAAATTGCCGCACCCGCACGTTACGAGTACGAAATTCAGGCGGAGATGGAACGCATCTTTCGAGTCCGGGGTGGAATGGGGCCAGCTTATCCTTCGATTGTGGCTTCTGGCGTAAATGCTTGCGTACTGCACTACATTGAGAATAATCGTCAAATGCAGGATGGAGAATTACTGCTAATTGATGCCGGTTGTGCCTACAGTTATTACAACTCTGATATTACGCGGACATTTCCTGTGGGTGGTAAATTTACCCCAGAACAAAAGACGCTGTATGAGATTGTTTTGGAGGCGCAAAAACAAGCGATCGCTCAAGTGCAACCAGGTAATCCCTTTAAATTAGTTCACGATACAGCAGTGCGCGTCCTCACCGAAGGTTTAGTCGAACTTGGCATTCTCAAAGGTGAAATTGACAAGTTAATTGAGGAAGAGAAATATAAGCCATATTATATGCACCGCACCAGCCATTGGTTAGGGTTGGATGTCCATGATGTGGGTGTTTACCAGCACGGTGAAGATAAACCGCAGATTTTGCAACCAGGTCAAATTCTGACAGTGGAACCGGGATTATATATTGTACCTGACACCAAACTAGCAGAAGACCAACCAGAGACTGATCCTCGATGGATTGGTATTGGTATTCGTATTGAGGATGATGTGTTAGTTACATCTGATGGACATGAGGTATTAACTGCGGGGGTTCCCAAAGCAGTAGATGAAGTAGAACGATAAAAAATGGGGATGGTAGGAACCATCCCCAAGCTAAAATTGCGGACAAGCCATCAGAGTCATTGTTAGAATTCCTAAGATTTTATCTATTTCTTTAATAAAGTAATCGTTCTTATCGATAAAGATAGTATTGTCACAAAGTTTGAGAAATTTCCAATTTGTTCCTGTTGTGATTACACCATAAATTTCATTTATAATATTTCCTTGTTGCTGGTTAAACAATTGAGATGCAATCATTGTCGCAATGCATTGTCCTAAACCAGATTTAATACTCTCATTTTTAGCTTCCACAATAGTCACGACAGGGCTAGTAATATCATATTGTTCTGGTGAACAACTGAGAATAAAATCACAGCGTCCTTCTAAACCTTTAGAAGCATCTACATTAGACCTCTTGCAGAATTATTTTTATGTTATAATAGAAGGCTTTGCTTCCATACTAATGAGGTGGAATAATTGAGAAACGTGATACTTGGG
>NZ_JBALCO010000144.1:0-54502 GCF_036919595.1 Nostoc sp.
CCAGTCATACTCTGCGTATTTTTCTGCGCCAGCGTTTTGGTATTGATGTTCTTACTTTTGAACAGCATCCTGTGGCTTAATTCACATAAGGCGTTCTGTAGAAAATGTAACTGAGTACCGTTGCTATCTGTCAACAAACTATGACACTCTTCCCATTGGTTGAAAGTAAACCGCTTACTTTTCTCCAATCAGTAATTTTAAAACAAAGAAATGTTAATTATTGTGAAGCCTGCTTTCAGGATCTTGCTCTTAGTTACAGTAAAATTTAATAATTAGTTCTCAGTGATACAGGTCGCAAGTGCTTGCAAGAAAACATTTGCCCTCTAGTTTTACTACAATGTTGATTAAGCACAAACCCATAACGGTTGTCACCAGAATGGGGTGACGCAAAGCATAAAATGTAACATTTTGTCGTAATTTTTAACAATTACGGTTGAGTTTCAAATATAAAAGGTAAAAGGCAGGAGCAATTGTAATGGGTTTTATCAAAAAGTCAATTTCGAGTATTCAGGGTTTTCTTAACGGTATTTTGGGTTTCATTACGGGACTCTTACCAGGGAAGAAGAAAAGCAACGGCTACTTCTTAGAATTGGACGAAGCCAAAGATGCTGTGACAGATGCTGCTAAAGATGTAGCATCGAATGTGAAGAAAGTAGCAGAGACAGTTGGAGCGAATGCTAAGAAAGTAACGGCATCAATTGGATCAGAAGCACCAGCTCCATCCAAGCCAGATTCATTGAACGGAACAAAAACTGCCACAGCCAAGGGTAAGGCAAAACCAGCCAAAAATCCCAAACCAGCTGATGTTACGCTAGTTCAGACTGCTGAGGGTCTTAAAGTTGAACCTGGCAAAAATGCAAAAGCCGCAGCAGCCAAAGTACTAAAAGAGGAGCCGAAAGAAACAACCTTTGCGCCTAAATATCTTTCTCCTTCGGCTACTAGCTCTAATGGACGGCGGCGTCCAGGAGCGAATATGAGTGCTTACTTAGACATGGCACGTCAGATAAAAAAGCCTGGTTAAGTCACAGAGGCGCGGAATTTAACGTCTACTTAGTGTATTTATAGAACTGATGAGTTAAGTGTGAATACGCAAGATTAAGATAAGTTTATCAGTTGTAGATGGGAGAATTCAAACTAGGAGCGATCGCTTAATTTTCTCCACTACAACTGCATTTTTTAGGGTTGAGGCTTTTTGCTCCAACACTACCCGTCCTACGCGACCTTTGTTGAGAGTGAACTCAAAGACGATTTCACCACTGAAGCCAGAAGGCAAGTTTAATTGTTGAAGGTGTTGGCTAGGGATTGAACGTACAAACCGCCTAACTGTTGATTTTGGTTGGCTACTGTATTCATAGGTTAGATATGGCACTCCTATTTGATTTGTAAACTTACTTCTTAAGGTAGGCAATAGGTAATAGTAAACTTAATTACGAATTATGAATTACGAATTATTTAACAAACACCAGTCCACTATATAAATGAAAAGCTGAGTCCCAATTAGTCTCTTCCCTGCGAAATAGATAAATGTGAGACTTGATATTACCCAGCATTTCTGTTTGATCTAATGTTGTATCTGCAAAGGACGTGAAATCTGACCAAATTTTGACTTGAGGTAGTTGCTGGTCAATCCAACTTGATAAACTATTCCAATTAATTCTGATTGTATTTTGGCTAGCTTGGGGAATGATTTCTAAACCTTGCTGAAATTCATAGCCGCTGTCATGAAATCGGAGAATGCAATGTCTACCAGGTAGATGTAAATCACAAAACTGGGTATAGTCTTGTGTTTGAGTTTTCCGTTCCAGTTTCCGGTAGGCATCAACATCTACAACTTGTTCAAAAATGGGCAAAAGTCCCACTACTCTTGCTGTGATTTCTGACCAATCAAAGGTGAGAGAACCGAGTTGATTTGCCTGGTTGCAGCAAACAACAGTAACTTGTGGGGTAAATTCCTGAAAATATTTGACTTGATAAACTTGAATTTGCTGAATTTGAGCTATTGTTGCCCAAAAGCAAGGAATGCCAGCCTGCTGTAACTGTTTCCCGTAAAATTTAAGTTCTCCTACTTGTCCAGTGCGGTACAATCTCCAGCCACGACTTGGCAATACTAATCGTGCAGTATAAGGGTCTAGCTGCATAATCTGGGCGAATTTTCGAGATGCTTCTGTTTTCATCTCGTTACTGAGAGGCTCTAAGATTAGTACGCCAAGTTCAGTGTTATTAGGTTGAGATGTTGCTTGAGAAATGGCTCTTTGTCTTTCTTCTAGCTCCATTTCTTGCAGTCGTCGCAAACCTTGACGTGCTAACGTCACTATTTTGGTATTTATCGTATCTCGCAGCAGTTGCCGATAAATTTTTTTTGCATCCTGATATTTTCCAGATACTTCATGCAATCGACCAAGATAAAATTGCACCCAAGGATTGTCTGGTGATTCTTTTCGCAGCTGTTTGAGTAATTTAGCAGCTGTTTGATAATCTTTATGCTCAAAGGCGATCGCAACTTGCTCAATCATCACTTTAAATACACACTGGAGTGATGTCTCGCGCAAAAGGAGATTTGCGTGAGCTATAAATCATTTATACTTCACAAATTGCGGTAATCAAGGATAATGCTACTACCGGGGCTGTAACTGCTCTCAGGATGCGCCGACCAAGGGAAACAGGTTGAAATCCAGCTGACTTCGCATTTTCAATTTCTTGTATTGTCCATCCTCCCTCTGGGCCAGTAGCAATGACAATCTCCTCACATATGTTACTCAGCACTTTATTTAAATGGGGATACTCTCGACGAGCCTCACAAATGTAGCGGTGACTTGTCTGATTCGTGGTGACAGCAGTGTTAAAAGTAACAGGCTCTAAAATTGTCGGCACGAATGAGCGCTCTGATTGCTCGGCGGCTTCTATTGCGATGCGCCGCCAGCGTTCGAGTTTTTGAGGACTAGGATGAAGCAAAGTGCGATCGCTCAATACTGGTGCAATACAAGTTACTCCCAACTCTGTACAATACCGTACCACTTCATCAAATCCATTGCCTTTAGGCAACGCCACCATTAGCGTAATCGATATAGGTAATTCTGTTTCTACTAAAAGTGGTTCTAAAACCTGTGCCTGCTCCCCTGCTAGCTGCGCCAACCACCATTTTCCCCTACCATCCATTGCAATAAAGCGATCGCCTTCACGCAAGCGCAACACACGCCCTAAATAATGTTGCTGTTCTTTTGTGAGCAAAATTTGCCCTTGCTGAAGTTGGGAGGGTGCGATCGCAATTCTTTGCAGTTGAGACATTTTTCTTGATAAATTATTGCCCTGCTATAGACATCTGCTGTCTAACCCAGGTACGGAAAGCACGAGTTGCTGCTATTTGTCCAACTTTCTTGCTTTCTTGGATAAATCGGGGAATCTCCGTCACCAGCACAGGCGCAAAAGTTGGACTGTGATCGCTTTGCGAGTATTGTCCATTGTTAAGGGTGTAGATTCTCAACACATTTCCGTTATACTGCCAGAATTCTGGGACTCCCATTGAAGCGTAAAGGGTCAATTTGTCTATCTTAGGTCTGGAATATTCCACTTCTAGTACTAAGTCTGGTGGTGGATCTGTATTCAGGTCAATATTTTCTTTGTTACGGACGAAGAATTCATTTTGAATATAGTAACTACTATCCGGTTCGGCTCCTCGCTCCAAATCATCCCGCGTCATAGTCAACGAGCCAGCGCTTTTAACTTCTAAACCAAATTCTTCACACAGCACAAGAACAAAACCTTCAATCAGACGGTTTGAGTTCTCGTGTGGCATCAGCGGGGTAATAATTTCTACAATTCCGTTGTCATAAGCTAGCCTTTTATTTCGCTCAGATCCCATATCTGCCAGCATCGCTTTGAATGTCTGCCAGCTGATGTTTTGCAGCACATCCCTAGTCTCTGCGAATTTTACTGTTGTTACCATAGTTCAGTTTTTCTGTGGATGTGTTACCTAAACTGCATTAGGACTTACGCGAGAGAGACACAGATGGATTTATCTGTGTCTCTGTTTGATTTCATTATCTTCAATTTTTCGGCTTATGAAAGATTCTGAAAGTAAGCCTCTAGCGCTTCAGTAACTAACTGAGTCATCGGCTTACCTTGACTTTGGGCTACTTCCTTCAACTTGCTATAAACCTCTTCTTTCAAATTCACCCGGTGGCGTGATTTGTTTGCACCATTGGCTATTTGCGGGTCGTAGGTGGCAGTAAATTCCCGTATGGCATCAAAACCAACGCGATCGCAAAAATTACCAAAGCTTTCCTTAGATTTCCGAGATTTCTTAAAGTAAACAAAAATTGGCTCTAGGAAGCTTTCCAAGTCATTATGGTGTAGCTTATCTGTGTAAGGTTGCGCCAGTCGAGTCTGATTTGGCGAACCCCCTAACCATAATTGGTAAGATTCTGGAGCGCTACCGACAAAGCCCAATTCTGCTAAGTAGGGACGAGCGCAGCCGTTGGGGCATCCTGTCATCCTTACCACAAAATATTCATTTTGTAAACCTATTTTATCTAACAGAGTGCGAATCCGCTCCAAAATACCCGGTATTGCTCGTTCTGATTCCGTGATTGCCAAGCCGCAAGTGGGCAAAGCAGGACAAGCCATTGCATACCGCTCTAAAGGTTCGATTTTATCAGGATCACAAACAACACCGTGACTATTGAGAATTTCTTGAATGGCTTCTTTGCTATCTGGTTCGATATCGTAAAAAATCAGGTTATGGTTGGGCGTCAGGCGGATGGACAAGTTTAACTGCTCGACAATTTCCCGCAAGGCGGTTTTTAGTTGAAACGAACCTTCATCCTTGATTCGACCATTTTCAATGGAAATTCCTAAGAATAGCTTGCCATCACCTTGTTCATTCCAGCCGAGGAAGTCGTGATATTTAAACTCTGGCAATGGTTTGAAGGCTTCGACTGATTTACCGAAATATTCTTCAACTTGGGTACGGAATTTATCTACGCCCCAATCGTTTATTAGATATTTTAATCTGGCATGACGACGATCAGTGCGATCGCCATAATCTCTCTGGGTAGCAACAATTGC
This sequence comes from Nostoc sp., assembly GCF_036919595.1. Lineage (GTDB taxonomy): Bacteria > Cyanobacteriota > Cyanobacteriia > Cyanobacteriales > Nostocaceae > Nostoc. Next base: position 5,065 of record NZ_JBALCO010000144.1, read on the forward strand.
TTTCACTACATCGTAAACGTCATCTTTGGCTACATAACCGATGGGGTCTGCTAACCTAGCGAAAGTTTCTTCTTTACCGTGTGTTCTACCTAAGCCACCACCAGCAAAAATATTAAATCCTTCTAATTGTCCCTTCTTATTGGTAATTACTACTAAGGTCAGGTCTTGGGAATACAAATCAACCGAATTATCCCCTGGCACCGTCACGCAAATTTTGAACTTGCGGGGCATATAGTGAGTGCCATAGATTGGTTCTTCGTTGTTATGAATAATTGTGCCATTCCCATTGCGCCCTCGTGCCGCCTTCACCTCAAGGTTTTCTTCAGCACTAATTGCTTTTTCCCCATCCAACCAAATTTCGTAATAAGCACCTGTTTGTGCTGAGAGCAAGTCAGCAATATTCTGGGCATACTCCCAAGCATATTGATACTCTGGGCGATTCTTAAAGGGGGCTGGTGGTGCCATCACGTTGCGGTTAATGTCGCCACAAGCTCCCAAAGTCGTACCCAGGTTCTTGACAATTGTGGCGATCGCTGTCTTAAGATTCTTCTTTAAAATTCCGTGCATTTGGAAACCTTGACGAGTAGTTACTCGTAAGGTGTGGTTGCCATACTCATCAGCTAGTTTATCTAAAGCCAGATACAGCTGCGGCGGCACCAAACCACCCGGATTTTTTGTCCGCAGCATAAACTGGTAATCTTTTTCCTGTCCCTTGGTGCGGTTGTCACGGTTATCCTGCTGGTAAGAACCGTGATACTTCAAAAGCTGCACCGCATTTTCGGTAAAATGGGTAGTATCTTGAAGGATCTCAGTTGCTACAGGTTCACGCAAAAAATTACTATTTTCCTTGATTCCTTCTAGTTTGGAAGGCTTACGGCTAGCGATGGGGGAAGGAGCAGATTTAACCATTAGACTTGTATAGTATTCTCAATAAAGCATTAGTAGACGCCGAATCAGTACCCTTCGGCTACTTGATCCCCGGTAATCCGGCCAGAATAAAGAGGAATCTTTTAATTTTACCACGGCAAAAGGCGGCTTTCTCAGTGATGTAACACTTAACAAAACCAGCTTTTTGGAGTAGTGAGTGAAGAAGTGCTAAGTCCTGAGTACTAAGTAAAGTATAGAGTGAGTGAGGACTCAATAATCTTTTATTTGAAGCTATAGCCAATATCACCATTGATGCTAACAGCAGAAGCATCGCTATTTTGGTAGGCACCAAGCCCTACCTTGGCATTAGTGTAGACGAGAAAATTATTAGCAACTTTCTCGTCTACACCACCACCTATCACTACTGAATCTCTGTTATTTATGGGAGTTGGTGACCCATCTTTCTCTACAAAAGAATAACCACCAGTTAAATAAGCATTAGTTCTATTGGCGATGGGCACATCCACAGAAAGTTCTGGGATGATGGCACTCGTCTTATTACTCCAGAGGACATTACCGCGTGCAGAAAACGGCGTATTTCCTAATTTCACGCCACCTGTGAGATTACCACCAAATGTGGCATCGTCGTTGATGCCTTGTCCACCGCTGGTAACCCCATCTGCAACACCAGCACCAACATACATAACTAGCATCAGTACTTTTTTGGTTTCAGCAGAAGCTTGGTCAGCAGATAGAACAAGAAGAGCAACTATTAAGGAAGACAATGCAGGAATTGTCATGAAAGACTTGAGTAAGCGCCTCATAATTTTTACCAAGTTTTGTATTTCTTACTTATATATTCCAATTTAAAATCATGTGAAAATGTTTCCAAAAATTCATAGGGTTTATTAAATAAGTGTTATTATTAATGTATATTAATTACAGGGTAACTATCCTTGATAATAATAGATAAGCTATTACGCTTAGATTTCAATACATTTTTATCCTAGTTCTTTATCTAAAGCCAGACACCTTTTAAATTAATAGAATATTTGAAACTCAAACTAATACTAATTATCCGGAAACTTGCATTTAATGATTATTCCTTTTTCGTTGGCATACTTGGCGGTTCGTTTAATAAAAATTAAGTGCATCTCCATAGCGAATTGGTATAAGTCAGGATATGGTAAATAAAATACCCGATTAACAACTTTTTACCGAGCTTTTCACATAGGATGAAAAAGTAGGCTGTAGCATCTGTTGCAACAAGCTATAGAGGGAATCTATAAAGTTAATTTTGAGCAATTATTGTGGAGATTGAATAATGCTAACCGCTGCAAAAACGTTGTCTGGTTTGATGGGTTTATGTGTCGGTGATGCGTTGGGTGTGCCAGTGGAGTTTACTAGCCGTGCTGAACGAGTGAAATCTCCAGTGACAACAATGCTGGGTTATGGCACATGGAATCAACCACCAGGAACTTGGTCAGATGACAGTTCGTTAAGCTTTTGCTTGGCAGAATGCCTTTGTCGGGGGTATTCGTTGGATGCTATAGCTAATTCCTTCTGGCGCTGGTACAAGGAGGCTTACTGGACTCCTCGTGGCGATGTCTTTGATATTGGTCAAACTACCCACACAGCAATTATGCGCCTGAAACAGGGAGTTGTTCCCCATCAGGCGGGTGGCAAAGTTGAAAATAATAATGGCAATGGTTCGTTGATGAGAATCTTGCCGATGGCTTATTGTCACAGAAACTTAACTTTAGGCGAATTGCTGGCGCGGGTGCATGATGTTTCGGCGATTACCCATGCCCATGCGCGATCGCAAATGGCCTGTGGCATTTATATTAGTATTGCAGTAGCGCTCTTGGAAGGGGCTGACCTGCAAACAGCTTATTTACAAGCATTACAAGATATCCAAACAATTTATTCTGTGCGGGAATTTTTGTTAGAGAAGCCCCATTTTGGCAGAGTTTTGAATGGTGAGATTGCCAAGTTACCTGTGGAAGAGATTAGTTCTGGTGGCTATGTGATTGATACCTTAGAGTCATCCCTGTGGTGTTTATTAAATAGTTCCTCTTATTCTGAGGCGGTACTGAAAGCTGTCAACTTAGGCGGGGATACTGATACTACTGCTGCTGTGACCGGTGGGTTAGCGGGAATTTACTACGGGGTGGAAAATATTCCTCAAAAATGGATAAATAAAATTCCTCGTAGACAAGACATTATCTACTTGGCAGAGCGTTTTGCAAGGGCTGTCTATACTTAGAGTTAGGATTGAAAGTTAAGAGTTAAGAATTATGAAATTCCTAACTCCTAACTCCTAAAGTGTAGATAAAGAGTAGACCTGACCATCAATCAACAGTCGTGTAATGCCCTTGGCTTGAAGATGGGTACGAGCCTTATGAAGCATTTTACTATCAGGAACTTTAATCACGCGATCGCGCTTAGTAGAAAAGCGCTTGGCGACACGATGGTTATCAAACACCGGCAAAGTTCTTTGCTGAGTTTCGAGGCTGGGAATTTGCCCCAAGTCGCCAAAGTCCTTGAGAGGTCGGGTAATTAATTCCGAGGAACGGTCAATCACCAAATAGCAAGTTTTAGGCAAATTGGCTACCGACAGAGGTAAAACTTGAACTGATGCTTCACCTGGTCTTGGTTTTGTGACTAAAGGTCTTTGCTCATCCAAGTCATCGTCATCAAAGTCTTCTTCCTCAAAGTCGTCATCTTCTAAATCATCATCTTCTAAATCATCCAAATCCTCCGATTCGTCTAGCAAGTCTTCGCCCAGCATCTGCGCTATGACGGCCGCTCCTGGATGTTCATTCTTTAGCGGTGGGATGGGGATGCTAACTATTTCCGGCGGCTTTTGCTCTGGAGTTTCTAATTTCTCTGTGACTCGGAGCTTCGGTTTTTCAGACGCCGAGGGGCGTCGCCGCACCCGTCTACTAGCGGCGATTGACTCCGCCGTTTCCTCTGAGTAAAGTTCCTGCTCTAGATGAATTACCCGACGCGGCTGTGGCTCTACTTTTGGTACCTCCAAGGGTTGACTTTCACTTTCAACGGGTGGAACTTCTATCTCAGGCTCTGGTTGAATCGGTAGGGGTAACTGCTCGTAGCTTACCTGCGCCCTACCCTCAGGAGTTCTAGCAGCCCGCTTTAAGGAGACCAAGTATTCATACTCATCTTCTGGCAAAGTGCTTTTGAGCAGGCGACTAATTGTCGAGTTACTCACACCATAGCGGTCTGCCAAAGTTGAGGTTGTTTCGGCAGTCTCTCGATATAACTTAAGAATTTCTTGCTTGTCAGAGTCTGTTAATTTTCTCACGGTAGATACCAAAATCTTTACTAAGCTCGTTTTCGTCCGGTGGTACGCCGCGTTCGTCTTAGTGATGCGTCATATTCTAAGACAGCGCCCATGCCAAATAACACTCCACTAAACACCCAAAACACTTCTAATATCTCCCCACTTTGATAATTGGGACCTTGGGCGTATTTAAACCACATATCTGCAATGTAAAGCGAAAAAGCCGCCGCTGCAATCATTCGCCAAGACTGGGAAACTCTTCCCCCCCAAAAGGCTAAAAGCAGAATGGTAGCAATAATTAATAGAAGCACATCACTAACTACGTAAAACCAATTCAAAATAGCGACTAGCAGTTCTGTGGGTGTTTCCTGTTGCATAGAAATCCACCATGCCAACAAACTACCGAACACTGCGATTGCTAACACAATTAGCCACTGCCATTTTTCCAGATTGATTCGCCTGGAAGCCACAGCGAAAATCATACCTGCGCCAAGTAATAGATAAGTGAGTACAAAAAATATATCGCCTGAAGACACATCCGGTTCATTTTTTAAAACTATTTCGGTATAGCCGAAAATTATCCCCCCAACTAAATAGGAAAGCATACCTAAGCCAATTAAGAGCCAAACATTCCGGCCACTGACGATTTGTGGACTCAGCCAGTTCCTCAAGCATAAGATACCGGCACTCAAATAAGCTAAACCTTCAAAAATATTTGTGCCAATCACATACCACTCGGCCCGGCTTTCTATGCCATCTGCTCCGGGAACTTTGGCACTAAACAACAAATAGTATAGCAGTGCCAGTACGGCCCAGCCAATATTAGCTAAGACAATGTTCTGAGTGGTGAAAATGGATTTAGAAAGGAACGAATTCTCGTAAGAGTTATTCATAAGACTTGACTATGTAGATGCACTCTGACAGCATTTTGAGTTAAAAAACTGTATATCTAGTACTGTGTCTGCCAAACAATACACAATCAGATACCAAAAGCAAGTACCAGTAGCAGGAACTTTGTTAAAAAATTTCCATGCTACTGCCATAGTTTACCCAGTGGCGATTGATTTAGCCAACTGATAAACAGCGATCGCTCCCCTTCTGGCATATCTTCTAACTTATAAATCACTTGTTTGGTAAAATTAGCGTTGCCAAAATACGCTTTTCCTAGTCGATGCAGTTCTTCCAACAGGATAACTACATGATTTTCTTGCCAATTAGGTATTTTGGCTGTCGGCAAAGGATTTGTAGATACCAAATATTTAACTGCTTCTAGAGAAGATGCCTGCGGAAATTGTTTCTGCTGTAATACTTCTGCAATATCTTTCTCAAATAATGCAGATTGCCTAGCACCTAAAAACTCTTCAATGTCGATAGAAACACCTTGCAACAGCAAAATACTGGCTTGGATTAAAATCCCCGTTTTACTATGACCACCTGTGTCATTACCCAGATGCTCTAAACGGATTTTACCCCAGACGCTAAAGCGTTCCGGTTCCTCCAGCAAAACACAGGCTTTACCCCGATTATCCGTTAATTCTCTCCATAAGGCTCTAGCTTCTTCTTCTTGACTAGCTTTGAAAACACTAATCAAGCGAAAAGTCTGCCCTTGATAATTGAGGATCGGCACCTGCTGATCCCGTTTTGGGTGCTGAATGCTTGAGATTTCAACATCCTGCCGTTTGAGAATAAACATGGCACTAGCAAATAACTCCTCACAGGGGCACTCTTAATATGGAATATATAATGGCATTTGGCAGCATCGCCAAGGCTGAAATTACCTAGCGTGCTGTGGAAATGAACCTAGCGATCGCTAGATACTTCTCGAAGGTAGCTGCCCAGAGGGCGTTGGCGCTAACAGGCAAATAACCCCTTAGCAACACAATATATTTAAACCCCATCTGTTTCGTTTTTAGTGTAAATTTACTAGCTAGCGACTAGCATCTTAGCCTTGCTAATGGTGAATCTGCAATTTTCGATTGCTTCTTGGTAGGTAGGAACGATATAATAATGCAGGTGACTTCTTTGGGAGCCATAATTTTGTTTTGGGCGCGTAGCTCAGTGGATAGAGCAATTGCCTTCTAAGCAATCGGTCGCAGGTTCGAACCCTGCCGCGCTCGTTTTAAATAAATATGAACCCTCAAGCACTGGGACATGAGCTAATGATTTCCTCGATTGAGGGTTTAAGTCCCCCGCAACTAGTAGAGTGCATGTTTTGTGTCGGGGTCTAAATCCCCGTTATAAAACGTAATTGCTTTAACGAAGCCTCGAGCGTCATTGCGAATTGGTTTTATGGACAGATGGTATCCATTGTGATATTAATTTATGTGCATAAAAAATTTAAGTGTAGGTATTGTTTGTTGTTAGCGCTACTCTACGACTTACTGCTGCTCGCTGATAGCGCTAACATTTAAATTTGGTGTCTTTTCAAAATTACATTGTCAAAGATTGAGGATTCGTCTCAATCAATTTCGCTAAATCTTGCAAGAACGCCGCAGCATGGGCACCGTAAATAATCCGATGGTCGGAAGTAATATTGACTTGCATTTGTTGTCGCACACCAAACAAACCGTCTGCTGTTGCTACCACTTGCGGACGGGATGCCCCGATCGCTAAAATTGATCCTTGCCCAGGTGGTAAAATCGCATCAAATTTGTCTACGCCAAACATCCCTAAATTGGACAGGGTAAAAGTACCACTGTTGTATTCTTGGGGCTGTAGTTGTTTTGCCCTAGCTCTCTCTACCAAAGACTTCCAAGTACGTGATAGAGAATATATATCCACTGCGTCGGCATTTTGCAGCACAGGCGTAATCAATCCGCCATCATCCATCGCTACTGCTACGGAAATGTTGATATCAGAATGATAGACAATGCCCTGGTCTGAGTAGCTAGCATTTAACAATGGGTGTTTTTGTAAGGTCACTGCGACAGCTTTCGCCAGCAGCGCTGTCATTGTCACGCCTTTGGATTTAATTTGTTTATAAAGCTTGTCTAAACCATCGGTGGTAATTGTATAACCGACGCGGAAGACGGGCACGGATATGGTGGCTACCATGTTCCGCACTACAGCATTTTGGAAGGTAGTTAGAGGCACGATTTGACCAGGAACAGCCGCTACTGCTGGTATCGGTGCTGGTGTCCGAGGTGCTGGGGGTGCAACTGGGGTACTGCTTGGTACAGGTGCTGGTGGGGCAACTGGGGTAGTATCGGGTTGCTTGCCCTGATTGGACAATGCTTCTATATCTTCGGCGACAATGCGACCGTAGGGACCACTGCCTTGGAGAGTAGTCAAATCAACTTTGAGTTCTTTGGCTAATTTGCGGGCACGGGGTGAAGCTACAAGCCTTCCTTCTTTGTGGTTAGACCCGTTTTGAGAGACTAAGGCAGGTGTTGCAGCTGAGGCTGTGGCGGGGAGTGGTTCGGGAGATGACGTAGCATTAGCAGCCACGCCGCCTGAATTGGCAAGAGATTTCGCCTGTTCAATTTCAGCTTCCGTTTCTGCAATAAAGGCGATCGCAGATCCTACCGGGGCAGTTTCACCAGCTTCAACTATGATATGAGCAAGAAATCCCTCATAAAAGGTTTCTACATCCATATCTGCTTTATCTGACTCTACAACCACCACTGTTTCGCCTTTTTCCACTTTGTCACCTGGCGATTTCACCCAGGAGACGATTTTGCCTTCGGTCATGGTAGAACTCAGCGCCGGCATAAATACTTCGTGAATGCTCATAGGGTGGTTTGGGAATCAATGGTTTATGGACTTTAACAGCTTTTATCAGATCGAATTGTATCTTGTTGACACTCCCCAGATTGAACAAATCTCGCTGCGCTCATATCTTCAGTCTGGGGATTTTTAGTTCATCCAGCAATCGGTAACGGAGGGATCTTTACCGAACGGTATTGGGGTAGGATGTCTGGTGAGCGCGATACTTTGATTCTTACAAAAAGAATTTTGGATTGGAGATTTTCTATTTTAGGTTGGGCATTGGGCATTGGAGGAGATGAGGGAGCAGGGGGAGAGTTCCTAACTCCATATAGGAACTTAAATATAACTTAAAGGTCTATAATACAGAGCTATCCTCAATGGTTAGCCAATATCTCGATCTCGTTTTAGTAGTTGACTAGCAAAAACCACCACGAGTTGTTCACAGATTAAATGGGATTGCTATTTATATTCCTTATAACCACTGCTTAAGATACAGGAGATTCTCACAGGTAGAGGATATGGGATGCAGTTCAATCTAGAATTCAAAATTGGTAATAAACCTATTTGAAATTCCTGTTTACTTTTATGCCGGCAAAGCTGAAATTGTTTTTGATTATGATACTAAGTATCTTTGCCACTACTGGCGCTGGAATATATATTACCCACAGTCAGCAGTATGCACCGATTGCTGAGACTAATAAAGAACTTGCCCAGCAGGTGGGAGCAATACATCAGTCTCAAGAGGTTGTGGCATACTTAGAGCGTTCTGATTATAAAACTATACCTTTAGGAAATATTAACTCATCGCTCCAAGGTAGTGATCCTGCTACCCTTGCGCTGAATGCTTTTGACGACATAGCATCAGTGCGAGGAACGCGAAAGGTAGAGGTAGCTTATCCGCAACGAAATCAGGCTTTTGTAACGATTACGCAAATCAAGCGGGGTGATGATTCTGTTGGTATTAAATATCGAGTTGAGATGACAACCTTTGGGCGATCGCTTTTTATTAGCTCACCTCCAGTGTGGGAAATTGTTTGGGCTGGCTCCCAAGTGGAATGTTGGGCTAGGAGCCGCTCCAAACTCAAGTTAAATCATATCTGTCAGTAATTAAAAGTCTGCCAATAGATTTTGAATTTTGGATTTTGGTGAAGCAGCGCGGTCTTCTCCCAATGTGAAAAGGGGAGCTACTGCGGTCTCCTCCCTACAGCCCTTCCTTAACGGGACGCCTTACGGCGAACGAGCATCTGACGGCAGGCGTTAGCCTCTCCCAATGTGAGAAGGGGGAGACGCTAAGGGCGATAGCGAACGCAAGAGCGTCTCCAAGAGTTGCGTAAAGCCTGCGGCATGGCAACTCTTAGAGAGGCTGCGCCAACGCTTAGAGCGAGTCTTCTCCCAAAGGGAGACGATGCCGCGCAACGAGCGTCACGAGCGTCAGGGATTAAAGGAAAAATCTAAAATCTAAAATCCGAAACTGAACGACTCATAACTTTTTAAATGTCGCCGCGAATTTCTTCTACAACGCCATCACGCAGAACAATTTCGACCTGCATTTTGCTAATCAGGTTATCTCCCGTCTCTACCCGGAAAAAGCCTTCCATTTGGAATTGGTTGACTTCCTGATCTTGCTGGAGAAACTGCACTTGCTGGAGATTTTGTAGCAACTGATTTTTCTGCTCTAGAAATTCACTTTTCTTTTGATTGACTTGGAGTTGGATATTGTCAATTTGTTGGAGAGTCTGGGGACCAGGTGGTTGCAGACTCTGCTTTTGAATTGCAGCGATCGCTCTTTGTCCTTCAACGTCTAGCTGTTGCAGTTGCTGGTCAAGTTGATTGATCTGCGTTTGCAGCTGCTGTTGTACTTCCTCTTTCCAGAGGGGAGTAACAATGACTTTGACGTTAACAACGCGTTTTAGGAGCAAATTAGATTTGGAGACATCCATAAATATTTCACGTTCACTCTTACTAGTTGGCAGGTGGAATAATCAGGCAAACATGCCGTCAATAATATCGTGATAGCGTTCCGTAACGACCTGTCGTCGAACTTTCAGTGTTTGTGTCATCAAGCCATTTTCGATGGAAAACGGTTCCAGAATGAGTTTGAATGTCCCGATGCGGTCATCTGGTCGAAAGCCTGGACGATTTTGCACTTCCCGATTCAATTCTTGCCGAAATAAATCCTGGATCATTCTACTCTCCAAGTCAATTTTTTGACTAGGTGAAGAAGTAACCTGATCATTTTGTCTATCCAGTGTCAGATTCTGACTTGCTGCCCATTTTTCTAGGGCTTTAACATTGGGGACAATTAAGGCTCCCAGGCTGCGCTGATCTTGACCGATGAGCATAATTTGATCGATATATGGCGATCGCAAACACGCATCTTCGATCGGCTGTGGCTCGATGTTTTCCCCGTTAGTCAATACAATCGTATCCTTCGATCTACCAGTCAGCACTAAATCATTTTGTAGTGTCAGCCAACCCAAATCGCCGCTATCAAACCAACCTTCGGCGTCAATTGCTTTCGCTGTCGCTTCGGGATTTTGGTAATAGCCTTGCATAATCTGTGGCCCCCTCAACAATAACAAGCCTCGCTTCTCTACTGGCAAAGGCGCTTTTGTCTCAGGATCTACAATTTTAGCTTCTGTAGCCGGAAGTGGTAGCCCTGATGCACCAATCAAATTTCGCCAAGGACGCCGCACATGGGTAACAGGAGAAGTTTCTGTCAAGCCATAACCTTGCAAAATCTGCACACCAATAATTTCAAAGAAGTTATCTATGTGTCTGGGAAGCGCACCGCCGCCGCTAATCATCTGCTTAACTTGTCCTCCTGTGGCTTCTCGCACTTTGGCATAAACCAGTCGTTCTCCCAAGGCATGGAGGGGTAATAAAGCTGATGTTTGGATCGTAGCTGCTAATCGCTCGACGGGTGAAGCGTGAAGATTATTCAAACTCAATCCCTGAGCAACTCGCCGCGCTTTGATGTATTTTTCGCTAATGCCCAATAAAAAGTTAATTAGGCGTTGCTTATTTGCTGGTTGTTCGCGGAATTGCTTTTGAACTCCTTCATAAATCGATTCCCACAGGCGGGGTACACCCACCATATAGTTGGGTTTAAATTGTCTCAAATCTCCTTTCACAGAGCGCAAGTTGGTATAAACTTGCGTGCAACCTTGAGATAGTAAATAATACTCAACGGTTCGTTCATAGCTGTGCCACGAAGGTAGGATACTGAGAACGATATCGCCCACATTTGGTTGTAATACTGTGCCAAAGGTTGTCACTTGGTGCATCAAATTGTTATAAGACAGCATTACACCTTTGGGTTTACCTGTGGTGCCAGAGGTGTAAATTAGGGTTGCCAAAGCGTCACGATTTTGCTTGACTGGCACAAAAGTATGATTTACCCCAATTTCGATCAACTGGGCAAAGTTCAGCACTTTTAGGGTTTCGTCTGTTGGTGGTGCTTCATCCGAAAGTAAGATGACTACCTGAATTGGTAAATCTTGGAGGCGGTCTTGTAGTTTTTTAAATGTCTTTAAATCTTCAACAACTATTCCTGTACTGCCACTATTGGTAATGATAAACAGCAGTTCTTCTTTTTCCGCTTGGGAGCTACGCACTGCATCAACTCCACCAGCAGTCATGATACCTTGATCGGCAATAAACCAGCGAGGACTGTTGTCAGAAATTAAGGAAATGCGATCGCCAACTTTTACTCCCAACGCCTGCAACCCAGCAGCAAATAGTTGTATTTGCTCTGCTAACTGGGTATAAGTAATCACTACTTCTGGTTTAGCGTGAGGGCTGTGGAGGGCGACAACATCACCAAATCGCCCAGCTGCCAAAGGCCAAATTTCTGGCAGTGATTCCACATTTGTGTAATCTACCAACCGCTTTAATGCCTGGCGTTCTCGCTCATTGATGTTAGATAAAAAAGAAGACGCGGTTTGGGTTTTTGACATAACACCTTACCTAAATATCGTAAACTGATCGTTTTCCAGTTTATTTTGTTATTTTGCTACAATTACCTTCCTTATTATCCACATTCCCCTCTGTGTATGATAATTCCAGGAATTCCACCTTTATATTTACAAAAATTTATGTTAAAGTTAATTTACATAGACTGCAAGCAATGATTCTGTTTGCAGTTAAGAACAGCGATCGCCTACGTTTCACAGGAGATGATTACCTATGAATTTGATACACGTTATACTGCTAACGCTACTCAACATTGCTGCTTGCATGGCATTTCCTAAGCTTTTAGCTCTTTTTCTGGATCAGAAAACCAAACTTACTAAAACGTTGCCGAATGCTTCCAAATTACAAGCAGCTAAAATCGAACTTACCAGCTTTCCTTATTGTACAGCTTATGCATTGACAGGTAGCCAATTCTGTAAATTTAGCCCTAACTTCTGTCCTAATTGTTCTCCGAATTGATGGACAAGTTGCCAATAAATTATTTTAAAATTTAGGTGAGATAGTTTATCTACCTCACCTAAATTTTGGCAACACAACCGAATTTAACACTGCCTAATATCTACCTATGAATAACGCAAAACTCCATTCTTGTATATCCCCTTAATCAGAATTGATGTTGAGTTGTATGTGCCATTAATTCTGCGACAACTTGCCGTTAAGGTAGCTCCAGCAACACCAATGTTCCGACAGAAAGCTGGATAACTACTAGGATCGGTGGGTGCTGCAAAAGCAGCATTAATAGGAATTGTAGCTATGATTGTACCACAAGCCGCAAGAGTCATTAAACGTGGTGAACAACTTATGCTTTGCGAAATAAGACATGAGTATCCTCCTTTGAAAAATTAAGTTTTATTGCCCTTGTTTTACATAAAAAAGGACATCTACAGATATCGTTTTGATGAGGAGAAAATTTAGTTATTGGTGCAAGGCGATGTCTCAAGGTAATATTCAAAATGAAAGTTTGATTACTTATTATTTGTTCTTGCTGTAGTTGTTTTAGGTCTGACGATAATAAAAAATGCGATCAGAGTAAAAGCTAACATTTGCCAAGTCACCAAATTCCAGCCACCAAGATTCCAGCATAATAGACCAATACTAGTACCTATAGAACCGCCGATAAAATAGGTAGTCATGTAAACTGTGTTGATGCGACTATTCGATTGAGCATCAAGAGTGTATATTGTTGCAACATTGGTAACTTGGGTTGCCTGTACACCTACATCTAGTAACAATACAGCAACAGCGATCGCCAGCGCTGAACTGGAAGCGATTTTAGCAATTACTAAACTTGTAATCACCAGCGATACAGCAATAGTTAAGGAACGTTGGGAGTTACCTTGATCAGCTAATTTACCAAAAACTGGTGCCATCAATGCACCTGCGATCGCCACAAAGCCATACATCCCAATTGTGTCAGATTGAAAATTAAAAGGCGCTCCACTTAAATGGAAAGTCAGCGTTGTCCAAAATGAGCAAAAGACACCAAACAATAACCCACCAATTAAAGACGTTTCTCTCAACAGTGAAAAACGTTTTAATTGTTGAAGCGTTGATTTTAATAAATCTAAATAGTCACCACTATATTTATTCTTGACATTAGGCAAGTATATCTGTAGTAAGATAGTAACAATTAAAATCATTCCTGCTGAAAATCCATATACATAACGCCAACTCAACCATTCAGCAATATATCCACTAAAAACCCTTGCTCCTAAAATTCCGATCAATATACCAGTAAAAATGTTGCCTACAGTTTTGCCTGTAGTTACTCTATCTATACTTGCTGCTAAAGGAAGAATAACCTGAGCCGAGACTGTTGCAATCCCAATTGCGACGCTCAATATCAAAACTTCGACGATGTTTTGTGAAAACGTCATGAGGATCAACAAACAGAACAAACATATCAGTAAGCAAAGAATTAATTTTTTCTTATTGATTTTATCGCCCAAGGGGATTAAAAAGAAAAGCCCAAAACCGTAACCAACTTGCGAAAGCACAGATATGCTACCCGCTTCGCCTTCACTGACTCCAAAAGAAGATGCAATATCTTTGAGGATTGGCTGATTATAATAAATGTTAGCAACACAGACACCAGCTGCGATCGCCATAATCATTACCTGGACTTTAGTTAATGCGTTACTGGAGATTTGTTTTTCCATTCAACCTAAGTACACTATAATCTACTTGTTTGAGGACTTGAACGGCAGTTGCTACAAGCCAGGAAACAAGTCTAACGCACTATCTTATCCTGAGTCATAAATTCTTACTTAAAACTTTAAATTATCACTTCCGATTTTCGCGCCGCCATTTTCCCCGCACTAAACGAATTTCATCAAAACTGTAGCTTTCGCCTAATTGTTCTCGAATTGGTGTTAAAGAGATATCACCAAGTACTTCTAAAACTTGCCAAATTTTTTGTTGATGTTCAAGAGATACTAACTGACTTAAATCTACAGGCTGATTTTTTTCAATTAAATCTGTCAAATGACGAATGATTGTAGTGGGACGAATGTTACGTTTCTGGGCAATTTCAGTCACACTTAAACCTTGTTTATGCAATTGAAATGTGAATATTTCTGTGTCGGAAGGTAAGCTAAGAGAGGGTGTGAAATTCACCTGTGGTGGATCTACCAAACCTTTTTCTTGACGGTAGGCGCGAATTTCTGTGAGGAATTTATCGCCATATTGGGAAAGTTTGTGACTACCTACGCCAGAAAGTTTACCAAATTCGGTTAGTGTTTTAGGTTGTACCTGTGCCATCAATTTCAAGGTAGAATCCTGAAAGACAACGTAAGGTGGAACAGACTGTTCATCAGCAAGTTGTTTACGCAGCGATCGCAACCTCTGCATTAATATCTCTGCTTCAACAGCTTTTTCACTCCCTTCTTCCCAAGTAATTTTCTGTGCTATGGGAACAGCAAGGGAAACAGTATGCTGTCTCCGCATCACTTCCCAACTGAGGGCGTTAAGCTTTAAAACTGAGTAACCATCGCTAGTCTGTTCTAGCAACCCTTGATGTAAAAGCGATCGCCCCAGCATCCGCCATTCATCTACACTCTTATCTTTGCCAATACCATAGGTAGAAAGTTTATCGTGTTCATTTTGGGTGATTTTCTGGTTTTTTGCCCCCCGCAACACATCAATAATATGTAATATCCCAAATCTTTCTTTACAACGCGCCACACAAGATAAAAACTTCATGGCTTCAATTGTCCAGTCTTGCATTGGTTTGGGATGACGGCAATTATCGCAGTTACCGCAATTTCCACTAAAACGTTCCCCAAAATAACCTAGTTGAATTGTCCGCCGGCAGACAGTACCTTCTGCATAGTCAATTACCTGACGTAGTTGTTGCTTGGCAATTAACTGTTCTTGGGGGTCAGTTTTTTGGTTAATACTCCATTCAATGGTTTTAATATCACTGAAACTGAAAAAAAGTGTACAACGTGAGGGTTCACTATCCCTTCCCGCCCTACCTGATTCTTGATAATAACTTTCCAAATTCCGTGGTAAATCAAAGTGAATTACTAACCGCACATCTGGCTTGTTAATTCCCATACCAAAGGCAATTGTTGCCACCATGACGCGCACATCATCTCGAATAAATCGAGTTTGATTGCTGCTGCGTTCTTCATCAGTTAATCCGGCATGATAGGACAAAGCAGAAATATGATCATTTTGCAGTTTAAAGGTGAGTTCATCAACTTTTTTTCGTGTCAAGCAATAAATAATTGCTGAACCTTCATTTTCTCGAACGAGTTCTAATAATTCAGCGTAAGCAGACTTGCTTTTAGAACGAACTTCGTAGTAAAGATTTTGGCGATTAAAGCTAGCAATGTGAATACTAGGTTGCTTTAGCCCTAGTTGTTGGATAATATCAGCACGGACGCGATCGGTTGCTGTGGCGGTAAGGGCGAGGGTAGGGACATCAGGATAGCGTTTCCGCAGAGATTTCATCTGTCGGTATTCTGGGCGGAAGTCGTGTCCCCACTCAGAGACACAGTGGGCTTCGTCAATCGCAAAAGCTGCAATCCCAATTTTTTCCTTGACTAAATCGAGAAACGGGAGAAATCTTTCACTCAACAGACGTTCTGGGGCGACGTAAAGTAATCTAACTTTACCGCTGAGGATGGCTTCTTCCCGCGATCGCACCTTATAGGGATTCAGACTACTATTCAGAAATGTGGCAGCAATGTTATTATTTCGCAGTCCTTCCACTTGGTCTTGCATCAAAGCGATTAATGGCGACACTACCACCGTTAAACCTTTTTTGATCAATGCAGGTAACTGAAAGCACAGAGATTTTCCCCCACCCGTAGGCATGACAATCAATAAATCCCGATTTTGCAGCGCATCTTCGATAATTTGCCGTTGTCCAGGGCGGAATCTGTCGTAACCGAAGTGATACTTTAGCGCTTGTTCGAGATTGGGGTACTGAAGCATAGCGATCGCTTTTTCGGGGGCTGTCTGCGTGAGTAGTTATGAAGATATCAGGATTTTAACTCACATCATCGGCAGCTTTGGTCAGACCTGTGTTTCTGTTGGCGATGTCTACGACGGGCTACGCCTACGCACGCTCATCAACCTTCATACATGATGCGATCGCTTTTAGGTCAGGTTGAACTAGCAAATAATGGCGTGATCGCACGCTCATCAACCTTCATAAATAAGCGATGCTTGACTTTTAAGACTGTCGCTACAAGAGCCGCGATCATACTTGGAAGACGAGGCGATCGCACGCTCATCAATTATCATATATAATCATACCTTCGCTAATTTATGAGGGTTCAACGGCTGTAGAAACATTGTGAATACGACCGAGAGAGGTAAGCTTGGCAAAAATCTGGGTTAATAAAATAGGCTCAGGCTGTTGAGGAAGCGAACATATCGAAAACCACGACAGTAAGCCTTAAAATCAACAATGCCAGAGCCGGGATTATCTTGACGGAACTGAGCTAGAAGATAATGGGACAAATTGACCTTTATCTGCGGTAACAGGCACGCTCAATAGTGATCCGATGTCGGATATGGGCTGGAGAGTAGTTTTTGAGTTGTCGTTTAGAGAGAGAATAACTCTACTACCGCAGCCCTCTCTCTTCATACTTTTTTTTTGGCGAAGGTATTGCCTTAAGGGTCAATTTTTCAGGCAAATCCAAAACATTAGCTACGACTTCTGGTACAGGGCAGGGAGGAACCTTAAGTGTGACTGGCACTCTTTACGGCTGTTAGGAGATTTTTGGGATTGACTCCGATAATTCCACCTTTAAATAGGCGGGGGGAACCTGGGAAACTGCTCATGGTAGTTGTGCTTCTTTTTATTATTTGAATCTCAGATTTTTTAGGGTCTAGAGTAGAGCAGTTTTGCCAGAGTGCGAATGAGGTACGATATAGCTCTTCCATCAGTCTTGGAAAAAAGAACGAGTTTTCATCATTTCAGCCAATGGAAAATTAGGGGTTCACCGAATGATCTGAGCGAGATAGGCTAGGTCGGGGTCTGCTGACACTTGATTTGAATTATGATCTGTGTTTTCATTTGAATTATTATCTGTGTCTCCATTCAAATTATTCACATAGTCGAAAAACTTTTCTGCTCGCTCTAAGAATTGTTCGGGTGGCGCTGGCGGTAGATTCCGGAACTCGAAAATCGGCTGAGCCTGGTTTTGTCGTCCTCTATCAACCCGATTCTCGAATTGACCCATACTTGTATCGAAGTTATTAAGCTTGTCTTCTGCACCTGACTCTTGCGTAAAACTCCTAATCCAATCTTCAATTTCCAGGTAATGATCATCATTATCATCATCATCGTTAGAGTAGTGTTCAAAAGCTGTGGGAATCGTCTCACCTGAGAACGCAGAATTCACGAGATTTTTCCAAGCGTCTGGTGTACGTCTTAAATACTCCTTCATCTCTTGGTCGATTTCATTGAAAAGCCTTACAAAACTTGTCCGTGCCATCAGAGGGGTTATATTCTTGAAATTAGATTCGTTTCTCTGACTACCAGTAATGTAAAGAACCATTAGACTGAAAAGATTTGTAAGCTTCTCTCTTCCATTGTTAGGAAAATTCTGCATCTGTGATGCCACACTTGCTATGGCGTTTTTCGCTTTGTTTACAGATATTTTGCCCGATTTGTTCTGAACTCCCAAATTAAGTTGACTATTATCATCGTGGCTGATTACGTTTGTTAGTTTTGTGATACCGATACCTCCTGTTGCCTGCACTACGTACCGATGATCCACCCCCGGAATTATGACTACGTTCGCTTTGCCCGGCACTGACAACTTTGATGCCATCAAAAATGGTTTTTCCTGTTGGCCCGCGTTTTCTATTTCTTTTGCAAGATTTTGTACCTTCTTAACCGCTTGTATCAATTGCTGGCGCTGATCAAAATTGAATCCGTCCTTGTCGGGAACAACAAATTCAAGAGTCGCGAATCCGGGTCTGGTATCGTCTGCTTCTAAGGTGTAGTCTGCTCCCTGTATTATGACTTCTTTTCTTTTTGGTTTCTCAAAATTCTTCTGTATCTTCTCTTTGAGGTCAACATCACCCTGGTGTTGTTGGTAATAAGTTTCAAAGGTATTGGGATTTGATTTTATAAAAGTATGTTGGAGATTCTCGAACTCAAAACCTACCCGACGTTGTATGGTATCCTGTAATCGTTGAATTGCACCCCCATTCTGCTGCACGACACCCTGCTTCGCCGCCCCATTCTGTACCCCGTGTGTAAACTCATGTGTAATCAACGTATCCCCTTTCTTGGTACCTGGATTATAAGTTCCACCCCGAAAGTACACATGGTTCTTATGGGTAAACGCTAACGCCCCTATTGACCGACTTAACTGGTCTGCCTGACTATCTGTGTGAATTTTCATTTTACTAAAATCAGCCCCACCAAATCCTTGCTCTATCTTTTCACGGTAATTCTTTTCCATTGGTTGTCCCCCACCCCGTGTCTGATTGAGGGCTGCTTCAAAATCCTGTGTTCCCGCCATACCACTGTTTGAGGCACGACGCTGCACCATCGGCTTCATTTGCAATTCTTGTTGAGCATCAGGCAATGACTCGCGCTGGATACTACCTGATGGTTTCATTTGCAATTCTTTTTCCTCTTCAGGCAAAGACTCACGTTGAAGTTTCTCGCTCTGTGGCTGATGAATCCTTTGCACAACCTGAGCCGCTATTTTGTCAGCTTCCTGCTCATACTTATCTCCAGGCTCCCCAATTGTCAGCTTTGCCTGAATTGGTGCTGCTATATCTGGTCTTGTTAGTGGAATATTGGCAATGTTATGACTAAATCGCCTTGCGTGTTGCAGTTGAGAATTCAATAATCCATCCATCTTGGCTTGCAGCACAATCAGCCGTTCCTGCCCCTCTGGAGTAATCTTGCCATATTTGGCTTGTAATTCCAGTCTAGTTGCCTCCATCTTTTGTTCTGCAAAGGCAACATCTTCTTTTTTACTTTGTGTCACAGGTGCAGCTGATGATTTTTGAATTTGGCTATCAAATGATCTATACGCCAATTTAGGGTTTTGTTCTGCTGTTTGGGAATTGGTATTAATGGATGAGGGAGTCTTTGACAATCTTTTATTGTGCATTGTTTTTACAAGTTCTTTATTTGCAGTCAACCTGACATTAAATTTTCGGTCTACTGACTTTGGGTAATATCTTTATCAAAAGAAATACATATGTAGTATTTTATAAAATTATTTTCCTGGGATAAAACTTATTCATCTATCTTCAGATAGAGATTACTATTTAAATAATATAATTTTTAATTAATTCCGCAAAAAGTAAGATATAAAATTTGTCTCAGCATCCACCTGAGCGATAATTTGCAGTTATTTCTTTGCCCTGATGCCCTATTTTGGTACATTTTCGCTGTGATTTTAAAGCATTAATCTTTTGTAAAAGCGATATTCCCCAGACTGTAGAAATCACCAACTTAATCGTCATGCTAAAGAGCAAAAATGTTACTATCCTGGCAGTGCGATCGCCTGTAGGTTGGGTTGAACCATGAAACCCAACAACTCAAGATTCAAACATTCCCGAAACATTACGGTTTACTTTAACATACACGCATTCATACCGTAGGAAAAGTTGGGTGTCGCTGTTGCTCAACCTAACCTACGAATTGGTATGATCCGAAGTGCGTTAGCGCAGCTGAACGAAGTTACCGCTTTTTTGATTGGTTTTTGGGAAAACAAAGCGATCGCCACATAGCGTTGCAATAGGTAATTGACTTCAATATTGGCATAGCTATCGCGACTGTCTATAACTTCACTAGGCTTGTCAAATAAGGTATCAGCTTTGTTAAATAATAAAATCACCCCGCTTTCCTCTGCGGCATCAAAGACTTGTCAAAGTGCGATCGCCCGTTGGTAGCGACTGTTTTAAAAGTCAAATGATTGCTTTGTTTGTGGAGATTTATGAAAGCGATGCCTACCGCGGGCTACGCCTAAGTATCTGTGTACTTGATCGCGGTGCGACAAAGTTTGAAGTACTCCAACACGACTTCGGAGTACCTCAATACGATTTTCAAGTACCTCAACACGACTTTCAAGTACCTCAACACGACTTTGAAGTACCTCAACACGATTTTCAAGTACCTCAACACGATTTTCAAGTACCTCAACACGATTTTCAAGTACCTCAACACGACTTTGGAGTACCTCAACACGACTTCGAGGTATCTGTATTCAGCAACGCCAAGCATCAGCTTCGTCAAATAATAAAATGACCCCGCCTGACTCTACGGCATCAAAGACTTGCCAAAGTGCGATCGCCCGTAGATTGAGTTGAAGCATGAAACCCAATAAGAACCGAGTGCGATCGCCGATGTTGTCAAGTGTGTATAGCCTTGGGCTTGCGAAACATTTATTACAAATAGACAAAAAATATTCACCAGATTTTTGCCAAATCCAAAACAAAACCTGGTAAAACATCCTCTCCCGATAAAGTTTGTGGACTTGGTAAAATTTCAACTTCTCGATTGGGACAATAAATTTCTACCTGCTGCTGTTGGCGATTAATTAACCATCCCAGTCTTGCGCCATTATCCATATATTCCCTCATTTTGGCGCGTGTTTTTTCGGTGGAATCACTGGGAGACATTAATTCAACCACAAAATCAGGACACAAAGGAGCAAATCTTTCTTTTTCGGCTTGAGTCAAAGCATTCCACCGTTCCATTTTCACCCAAGACGCATCTGGGGAGCGCTCCGCACCGTTGGGAAGTTTGAAACCAGTAGAAGAGTCAAAGGATTTTCCTAGGTTGTTTTGGCGACTCCAAGCTCTTAACTGATAAGTTAGATCGGCATTGCGATCGCCAGTTTCACTTCCCGTAGGTGGCATAATAATTAATTCCCCTGTAGCTGTACGCTCGAATCTCAAGTCACGGTTATTTTGACAAAGTTGAAAAAATTGCTCGTCAGTTAAGTCAATATTTAATTCCAGGGGAGCGGGTAAACTAACGGTATTAGTGTTCATATTATCTGTACAGACAGCAATAGATTTCTCAATTTTAGTACCGCTGTTGTAGCGACAGTCTTAAGAGCCAAGCGTAGGCCTATGCATGAAGGTTGATGAGCGTGCGATGGGTTTCGCCCCGCCAAGGGCGATCGCAAAAGTTGGAGCGCCAACATATATTCGATTAATGTCTAATGGATTTAGGTAATGATGGGTGAGATAATGTTTTGATTACCCACAGTTGAGTTGTGAGGTAGGCAATGAACAAACGATCGCACACTCACAAAAAAGCTGACTCGTCCGCTTCAAACCCAGTAAAAAGTCAGTTGCAGTCGCGCCCCAAAATTACCCAAGCTCAACCGCAATCACAAAAGCCTCTCACGCAAACCCAAACAGAGAATCAAGAATTTCAACAGCAGAAGTTTGAGGCGACGAAACTAGAACTCCAGACGAAGTATGGCACTATCACTCCAGAGGGACAGGAACAACTCACTGTATTGCAGGCTAAAATGAGTGGCTCACTGCACAGGAGACTCCAACAGGCATCGAGCAATAGTAGCAACTTTGCCAATATCCCCAGAAGTCGTCCTAATACACCATTACAGCAAGCGGTTCAAACGAAACTGAAGATTGGAAAGCCGGGAGATAAATTTGAAAACGAGGCAGACCAAGTAGCAGAAAAATTTGTCGAAGAGTATCGTGCACCTATTTCTGGGCAGGTAGATCAAAATCTTCAGCAGCAGGAAATGTTTGTTGAAAAGAAACAACTTCAAATGAAGCCAATGTTACAGCTTCGAACTGCTGTAGGTGGAATGAGTGCGACAGCGGGCTTGGAAACTGCCATCAACCAAGCAAGGGGTGGTGGACATCCACTGGCAAAGGGAATAAGAAAACCGATAGAGCGGTTTTTGAGGGCTGACTTTAGTAAAGTGAAGGTTCACACAGATTATCGGGCGAACCAACTGAATCAATCGATACAGGCGAAGGCGTTTACAACCGGACAGGATGTGTTCTTTCGGCAGGGGGAATATAATCCCGGTAGTCTGGGAGGAAAGAAGTTATTGGCACATGAGTTGACCCATGTAGTGCAGCAAAATCGCAGTGCAGTACAGCGCAAAGAACAGTTAACAGGCTTTTTAGTGAGTAGGCAATCGGTACAAGAAACAACAAGCACAGGAACAAGAACACAACCAAGGCAACTAGCAGCAAAGATGCCAACATCCACCCGCTCTGAGACGGAAAATTTGCAACCCCTTGGCGCTAAGGAAACAGCAGGTTTGGATGTCATACAATGTGTAAGATATAGCAATGCTTTGCCAGGAAACCTAAAATTTTCTAAAGCACGGGGACTCAAAATAGGGAGTCAAAGAGAAACTGAACAAATTGCAGAAGAACAAGAGGTAGAAACCGAAGAGGTTGCAGAAGCACAAGAGGTAGAAACTGAACAAGAACAGGCACACAGAAGAGTGTCAGAAATATTAAGCACAGAAGCGGAAAAGAAGGACTTAGAACCAACCCTATTAGCCGAGTCCAAAAATGTGGAAAAACTCGTGCGCTTCCTCCGAATGCCTAGTGAAACGGTTATCGATTCGGAAGAATATCACAATTCAGAAAAATATCAAAGATACAGAGACTGGAGGGAAAAAGTATACGAAAGAATATCGCAGGGAGCGGCTCATCTTGTCAATTCAATTAATTATTGGAGGAGGCAATTACTAGACGAAAACGTTCCAATAGACAACTGCCAAATTACGAAAGTGGAACTGGCAGGAAGCGATCTACATGAGCGAGGACTAGGAACTGTTTTTGTGGAATTCACTAAACCGCCAGGTGGACAGATAGCAGCTTATACCGGTGACACGAACATCAAGGTAGTTATAAAACCAGAAGACCGGAATATAGAGAAGTCAGTGCTTGGCAGCGAACCGACGAGTTTAGCAAACCAAATCAATGAACTAGCAGGACTGAATACAGAACCAGAAAGACTCATCGAAACGATCAAGATGGAAACGTCGAGAGATTATGGAACAATGGTCGAATTCATAAGAGGAGAGACATCGCAAGACGCAGGAAAAAAACCAGGAAAAAATCTCAATTCATTAACAGAAGCGATCGCATTTGTGTTACTGGCAGGACTTAGTGATATCAACAGAGAAAATGTACTATGGAAAGATGGTAAGCCGTACTTAATTGACGCGGACAATGCGCTCAACGCAGTAAAACTAAATAATGCAGAAATGCAAAGCGGGTTCGAGCTATACGATTCCGAAAGAACTAAGGCAACGCTAAAAGACTGGAGCAATGATATAACAACCCAAGAAAGCATGATTCAGAAAGCGCTGTTGAACGATAAAGCTGTGGATATGATCGCGGCAGTCAGACAGGCGTATGCAGGAAAGACGGGAAGAGTGGTGCCACTGCATACAAGTTCATGGGCACTATTTTTAAACAAAGGAATTTATGGAACCCTGGAAGAGGGGAACCAAGAAGATAAGTTGCCAAAACAAACACGATGGGCATATGTTAACCACAACGCGGAGAAGCTAAAAAAAGGAGGGAGCAACTCACAAGAGCGTGGACTGGAGGGAGAAGCGGGGACAAATACGGCACAGGAATTTTACAAGCAGGAGTTAGAGGCCGTGCTGATTAAACAAGATTTGGACAAAGGGCAAATCCCCTTCTACAACTACGAATACGATACCGGGCACGTAATCCATAATGGGCAAGTGATATACCACGGACAAAGCATCAAAGATGCCGAGGTGATACTAAAAAATAAATTCCGTGTCCAGACATGAGCGCGAGTTGCAAAAGTACGTGTAAACCGCTTGCTAAATCGGGAGCTTATACATTGAGGGTTTTTTTACTGCCTAGCCGACTTTTCAAAAATCGTCTCAGTATTAGTGCTCGACGCTCGCTTGCTCCCTTCCTCTATTTGTCGATGATCCTGAGAAAGGCGTGACTAATTACATTTCTTTAGAGATAGCTTCTAAGCCTATCTATAGTCGGTTCCAAGGAGAAAGCGCCAACAAATATTCGACTAATATTCGACTAATGTCTAATGAATTCAGGCAATGGTGGATGAGATAATATTTTGATTACCCACAGTTGAGTTCTGAGGTAGGCAATGAACGAACGATCGCACATCCAAAAAAAAGCTGACTCGTCCGCTTCAAACCCAGTAAGGAGTCAGTTGCAGTCGCGCCCCAAAATTACCCAAGCTCAACCGCAATCTGAAAAGCCTCTTTTGGAGACCCAAACTGAGAATCAAGAATTTCAACAGCAGAAGTTTGAGGCGACCAAATTAGAGCTTCAGGCGAAGTATGGCACTATCACTCTAGAGGGACAGGAACAACTCACTGTATTACAGGCTAAAATGAGTGGCTCATTGCACAGGAGACTGGAACAGGCATCGAACAATAGTAGCAACTTTGCCAATATCCCCATAAGTCCTCTTCATGCACCATCACAGCCAGTGGTGCAAACAAAACTTACAATTGGAGAGCCGGGAGATAAGTACGAACAAGAGGCAGATCGAGTAGCAGCACAAGTCGTCAACCAGATTAATGCACCTGTATCTGTGCAGTCAAGTCAAAATCTTCAGCGGGAGGAAATGTTTGTTGAAGAGAAAGAGCTTCAAATGAAGCCAATGCTACAGCTTCGGTCGGCTAAAGTTGGGATGACTGCCGCACCGGAAGTGGAAGCGTCAATTAAACAAGCAAGCGGCGGTGGGCAATCTCTAGCTAAGAGCATCCGAGAACCAATGGAGCAGGCAATTGGGGCTGACTTTAGTAGAGTGAAGGTTCACACAGATTCTCGGGCTAACCAATTGAATCAATCGATACAGGCGAAGGCGTTTACAACGGGACAGGATGTGTTCTTTCGGCAGGGGGAATACAATCCCGGTAGTCTGGGAGGAAAGAAGTTATTGGCACATGAGTTGACCCATGTAGTGCAGCAAAATGGCAGTGCAGTACAGCGCAAAGAACAGTCAACAGGCTTTTTAGTGAGTAGGCAACCAGCAGCAAAGATACCAACATCCACCCGCTCTGAGACGGAAAATTTGCAACCCCTTGGCGCTAAGGAAACAGCAGGTTTGGATGTCATACAATGTGTAAGATATAGCAATGCTTTGCCAGGAAACCAAAAATTTTCCACAAAAGCCCCATTTATCAAAAGGGTGAGCCGAAAACCCAACGAATCAGCTGCTTCTAGCAGAGCAGTCGGTTTGGAAAACGCCGAGGAAGTCGCCAGTGAAAACATCCAAGGAATAAAGGATGTAGAAACTCAATACCTCACAAACCTTTCCAATTTACAGAAGAAGACTTTTGACGCTATAAGGAATAACGATAAAGAAGTTCTTGAAAATAACAAACTAATCCTAGATCAAGTATCGGAGCTACACAAGAGAAAGCTGCTGGGCAATAATATAAACATAGACCTACCCGCAGCAAAGGCATCGCACCAAAAGGTCAACTCAGAGGTCGAGAGATTGAAAAGAGACCTGGAACAAACAAATGATACTAAGCGGGATTCTCAGCCTGGATCGTCAAACACAACGGCAAAGCCAATAAACGAAAGACGTGAAGTGACGCTTGCCATGGGACAGGGAGTGGTGGCTCCTCTAGGAGAAGTGGTATTAAGTAGCGATTCATTTAGTAGTTGTTCGCCAATAGTTATGTTTAATGCTGGCAGCCAAAAAGGCGCGTTAATACATTTTCCAGCGGGAGACATTGAGAATATGTCAGCCTATTTAAAAAGTATGTATAAAAAAGTCCAGCCAACCGAAATCTATATCAATGAAAGAACGGCGTTGAACAAGACGGGCTTTACCTTGCAAGTGGATACAGAGAAAGACCCGAAGGAGTTGACAAGCTTTTTCCAAGATGAATGTAAATTTAACGGCAGAATAAAACGAATCGATAAGGAGAGCTCAGAATATTCGGTGACGCTGGGCGAGGACGGAAAT
Source organism: Nostoc sp. (assembly GCF_036919595.1). Taxonomy (GTDB): domain Bacteria; phylum Cyanobacteriota; class Cyanobacteriia; order Cyanobacteriales; family Nostocaceae; genus Nostoc. The sequence goes on from NZ_JBALCO010000144.1 coordinate 31,353, forward strand.
GTGATGATAGTAGGGTCGGAAATCCTAGCCACCAGGGAGGCAATCGATGCCCGAAATGAGGGCGATGAAAAGGAGATAAACCAAATCAAAGCTAATTTGTCCCAAATACCAGGAGGAGGTGCGGAGTTGTTTGGGGAAGACATGTGGACACCTCAGTTTGGGAGGTGAAACTGAAGGACAAAGCGAATACGGTAAAGAAATGCTGTATCTATCAAACTCTTAAGATTAGTTGTCAAAACTGCCAAGCCGGGGTAAACTTCCATGCTCTGCAATAGGTAACTGGCTTCAATATTGGCATGGCGGTCATGACTATCTTTTACTTTACTGTGCTTGCCAAATATGGCGTGACTCTTCGTCAAATAATAAAATCACCCCACTTGCTTCTGCAACATCAAAGACTTGCCAAAGTGCGATCGCCCGTTGGTAGGTTGGGATGCTCCCATGAAAAGTGCGATCGCCTGATCTTGTAGGGTGCGTTAACGAAGTAACGCACCGAACCAATCTAATGGTGCGTTACTACGACAGATATTGATTCGGTATAAACAATGGGTATTTTAAAACAATCAACTCATCAATGAATACTCATGCCCAATTACCGTAACGCACCCTACGGGCTGGATAGCCGCTAATAACCATACTCAAAGTGCGATACCTCCAGCGGGCGTAGCCATCGCTACGGGTACATTCCCCTACCGGGTAGACAAAGAATTTTCAAATAACTATCATATAATTATTCGTCTACTAAATGGTAGCCATGTCCCTTGACCTTCGCAACATTCATCCCCTATCCGACTTTCAACGGAGCGCCAAAACGTTTTTAACCACCCTGAAAGACACCCAGGCACCCATAGTGCTGACCGTGAACGGCAAAGCCGCCGTCGTCGTCCAAGACGCTGAAAGCTACCAACGCCTGCTAGAACGCATCGAACTCCTAGAATCGCTAGCCGGAATTCGCAAAAGCCTACATGAATTTGAGCAGCGTCAGGGCATTCCCTTAGACGAAGCCTTTCAGCAATTGCGTCAAAAGCATGACATACCGGATTGAAATCTCACCCACCGCTATGGCGGATGTCGAGGGCATATTTCTGTGGATGAAGGACTACTCAGTCGATCAAGCCTATCGGTGGGTCAGAGGTTGCTACGAAATCATGCTAACGCTAGAGAACTTTCCGAATCGTTGCCCTCTCGCCATCGAAAGCCAATAGCTGAATCGACCTGTCCGGCAATAGCTTTATAAAAAACAATATCGAATTCTATTTACAGTAGGTACGGGCAACGACGAAGATAGCCAGGATATCGTGCAAATCCATAGAGTTCTTCGTGCTGCCCAAGAGCGATTGCAAGATTTGTCGCAATTGCTTGGTGATGAGGATGATTAAGATGAGATATCTGACCTTACGTTGCAATAGGTAACTGACTTCGATATTGGCACAGCGATCGCGGCTGTCTTTGACTTCACTGCGCTTGCCAAATAACACATCAGCTTCGTCAAATAATAAAATCATCCCGCCTTCCTCTACGCTATCAAAGACTTGCCAAAGTGCGATCGTCTGTTGGTAGGTTGGGTTGAGGGAACGAAAAGCAACAAATTAAAGATAAAATAGGAAACAGACTCAAACCACCTTGAGCGCTATGAAAACATCAGCATTTCAACAAGCCATTGAATCAGCAGAAAGTTTACTCTTAGAAGATCAAGAAATCTTGCTCGATATCTTGCAAAAACGATTATTTGAACGGCGACGAACTAATTTATACCAATAAGTTTTTATTATAGAATCAGTCTAGCTTAAAAGTAAGTAGCTCACAAGTAAGTTGAAAACATATGGACAATAATAAACAAACTTACAATTACACAGTTCTTTTGGAAAAAGAATCAGATGCAGGTTATCACGCTTTTTGTCCTATCCTAAAAGATTGTCATTCTCAAGGAGATTCTTTTGAAGAGGCCACTCTTGAATATTACAAAAGCTATTGAATTATATCTTGAAAGTTTAAAGAATGATAATCAGCCAATTCATAGAGAAGATTTAATTGTTAAGTTATTAAGTATCTTGGTATGAGTAATTTTCAAGCGTGTCAAAGCTAAAGAATTTATCAAGGTCATCGAAAATAATGGTTTTTATCTTGACCGTCAAAAGGGAAGTCAACCCCAACTTTTGGAGACGCTACGCGAACGGGGAATTCAAAATTATTAATTCAAAATTCAAAATTAAAGAGATTATTGGGGGCTTACACCTACGACTAATTTCAAACCGCTAAATTTGCATATTATGGCGGGGGCTTTGATGCGTACCCCTACGGGGAAGCAAGCTACGCATAGCGTCTTTGTTAGGAGAAGGATTAATCAATTCAAAATTATCTTAATTCTTCCTACGTGAATTTTGAATTTTGATTTTGAATTCAAAAAAGGTCAATAATCTTAATCCAGGAACTTACTTAATACAGATACAAGTAGATGGGGCAGAAAGCCCCCTGCAAACCAATCAAGCTGGGCAAGTATAATTCACTATGGGTAACTATATGAGCAAACAGTGGTACGACGCAAACCAACAGTATTTATATGCATCTATAGCCTTGATAAGGCATACTTTGGAGCAGTATACCGTGAATTTGCTTAACTCTTCCAATGAATTAAGTAACAATGATAAATATGAGCAAGATTTACAAAAGGCTGCTGAGGCAATACCCGCTCCATCGGCGTTAGAAAGAATTTGTCAGATTTTTGGTCTCTCAGGCTTTGAACGCGATGTACTTCTATTGTGTGCGGCAATGGAGTTGAGCAGTAACTTTTCTAGTGTATGCAGTGTAGCTCAACCAGAGGAGCAAAAACCTTATCCGACATTAGGTCTAGCCCTAGCAGCTTTACCAAATCCCCACTGGGATGCGATCGCCCCATATGCGCCTTTGCGTCGTTGGCGTTTGATAAAAATAGGAGAGGCTCATGCACTGACTCTCTGTCCGCTACGAATTGACGAAAGAATTTTGCACTATTTATTTGGAATACAATATCTTGACGAAGGGTTGTCTGGCATGATTGAGCCATTGCAATCTCACAATGATTTAGTGCCGTCACATCAAACTGTAGCAGAGAAAGTAGTAGCAGTTTTGTTGCACACTCCAACCACGGGGGAATTGCCAGTTATCCAATTTCATGGCATGGAATCTGTAAATAAACGTGATATAGCAGTCACCGTGTCTGAGATGTTGGGTTTACAGCTAAACGCAATGTCTGCACACTTAGTCCCGGTGATACCAAATGAATTAGATAATTTTATTCGCTTGTGGAATCGGGAGATACTTTTAAGTGCGAGTGCAATGCTTATCAACTGCGATGAATTAGATACAACTGACATGGCTCGTCTGAGAGCGATCGCACATTTAATTGAGCATTTGAACGGTGTCTTAATGATTACCAGTCAAGACAAAATGACCGTAAAACAACGTCCAACTGTTAGCTTTGATATTCACAAACCAACTTTAGAAGAGCAAGGTACAGTGTGGCGAGAGGCGCTCAGTGATTTAGTTCCCCAATTAAACGGTTCGGTCAACATTTTGGCGAATCAGTTCAACTTGAGTGCCGTCAGTATTCAAGCCGCTTGTGCACAAGTCGCAGGACACTTAAGCCAAAAACAGGAAAACAGTGATATCAATAGTATTTTATGGGATGTCTGTCGAATACAAGCACGTCCGCGTTTAGATGAACTCGCCCAGAGAATTGAACCTGCGGCTGATTGGGAAGACTTAGTGCTACCGCCGTTGCACAAACAGCTATTGCATGAAGTAGTAGCCCATGTACGCCAACGAAACACTGTATATGGAGCGTGGGGATTTGGTGGCAAGAATGCACGGGGATTAGGTATTACCGCCCTTTTTGCTGGTCCTAGCGGTACAGGTAAAACCCTAGCGGCAGAAGTTCTGGCATCGGTGTTGCGTCTCGACCTTTATCGTATTGACTTGTCTTCAGTCATTAGCAAGTATATTGGCGAGACCGAGAAGAATCTCCAGCAAGTCTTTGATGCCGCACAGGAAAGCGGAGTGATTTTATTATTTGACGAAGCTGATGCCTTATTTGGCAAGCGCAGTGAAGTTAAAGACAGCCGCGATCGCTATGCCAATATTGAGGTCAGTTACCTATTGCAGAGCATGGAAGCTTACCCTGGCTTGGCAATTTTAACAACTAATCTTAAGAGTTCGATAGATACAGCATTTCTACGGCGTATTCGCTTTGTCCTTCAGTTTTCCTTCCCAGACACTATTCAACGAGCAGAAATTTGGCGGCGAGTTTTCCCAACGAGTACTCCCACACAAGGGTTAGACCCGATGAAGTTGGCAAAGCTGAATGTTGCAGGAGGTAACATCCGCAATATTGCTCTCAACGCGGCTTTTCTCGCTGCTGATGCTGGGGAATCCGTGCAGATGAAACACTTGTTACGTGCAACCCAAAGTGAGTATTCTAAATTGGAAAAACCTTTGACTGATGCAGAAGTTGACAACTGGACTTGATCTAAAGTTTAGACTTAAGCCGATAACAGTACCATATTGGCAATATTATGACCAAATCGCTTTGCGTGTTCCAATCGGTAACTTTTAATTAATTCTGTAAAAAGTAAAATCTAAAATTCGCCTCAGCATCCACCTAACCGAGAATTTGCAGTTATTACTTTGCCCTGATGCCCTATCTGGGTACATTTACCCTGTGATTCTAAAGCATCAATCTTTCGTAAAAGCGACATTCCCCAGACTATAGAAATCACCAACTTAATCGTCATGCCCAAGAGCAAAAGTGTTACTATTCTTGCAAATTTCTTTTGTTGAACCAGCCTTTTTTGTTGTTCTGCAAGTCGTGCTTCAACTTCTTTGGCACGTTCGGCCTCTAATGCTTGCTGCATTTCTCGCCGATCTAATTCTTCACTAGCAGCTAAAAATCGATAATCTGAGTTGTTCAAGCTTTTGCCATTTGCCCAAATTTGGGCATCAATCAAGGCTTGTCCGTGCAATAGGCGAGATTCATCCTTTTCCTTTGAGGCTACCCATGCATTGAAGGTTTCGTAGTAGGGGCGCAAGTAAGCTAATTTTTTTCCAACCCATTCTAAATTGAAAACTTCTTGATAAACTCGGTTTTTGATTTGGAGAAAACCTTGCTTTTTGATCACCAAACCAGATAGTAATAGTTCTACCTGTTCTCGACTGTCGTCGGCTGGTACTTCCACTCCTTGGAGAATTTGCTGATAAATTCCTAGCAATCTGGCGGCAAATTGTTCGTTTCTGAGGATGCGATCGCGAATTGTCCGCAAATGCTCTGGTTCATCAAGTGATTCCCATTTCTCGATGATGTGCGATCGCACCACATTTTCTATCCAAAATTCTTCTGTGCCAGGGGGAAATTTTAGCTTTCTACCCACATCATCTTGAGATAAACTGACAAGTAGCCGACACAGCTTTTGAGTAAGAAATGGTTGCCCTTCTGTCCAAGCTAATACTTCTTTCAAAACTTTTTGGGGATGATTGTCTTTAATATCCAGTCCCAATGATAGTGGTTGAGCTTCTTCAAATGTGAAACCATTCACTTGTATAGCTTTACCAAAATTAAACGGTGTAGAATGATTTCGATATAGAATTAATTCTGAAGGTGTCGCAACACCGAAAATTGCAAATGTAATCCGATGATACTCTGGATCAATTGCTCGTTGGTTGTAGCAAAATCGAATTAAGTTAAAAAAGTCATCAACAGAGAAATCCAGGTTGAGAATACTATCAATTTCATCAATAAAAATAAATAATCTTTCGTTAGGAAATTGAGCTAACAGATTTTCCGAAATAAACCGACTGAGTTTTTGAACTGAAGAGATATCACTTTGTTGTTCACACCAACTTTTTAAATTGACTTTTCCTAACAGTTTAAAACCTAACCATAAGTCCCCGATAATTCCCTTATACCACTGCTCTGGAGTTATATTTTCGCAACCAATATTAGTCATATCAACGGTTGCACATCTAAAACCTTCTTGTTGCAAGCGATGCTTTGTTTTGACCATCAGTGAGGATTTGCCCATTTGCCTACAGCTAAGAATGTAGCAAAATTCACCCTGTTTCAAGGCTTCGTAGAGTTCTACATCTGCCCTGCGCTCAACATAGCTAGGAGCGTCACTAGTCAAAGTGCCGCCAACTTGGTATCGATAATTGTTCATTTGATTTAAAATTTAAAATTCGTTCACGTTCTTAATAAATGAATTAGTATCGGGACAATTGACAAAATTCATATTAAGAATGAGAATTAGTTATTTTGATTATTTGTCTTTTAATAGTCTACCAGAACCATTAGTACCCTGAGTGTCCAAGTTGTTGGCTAAAATAAAGGCGATATAACTCACACATCGTGTGAGCTTGATTGCCGTTTAGTTGAACCAAACCCATGCTTTCTAGCTTATAAGCAGCGATCGCGTCTAGCTCTACTTTTTCATCTGTCGCAATTACCTGTTGCATAGCTGCCATTAATTCTGGTTCTTTTTGGAGTAGGTTCAACAATTCTCGTAAATGCTGACTGTAAATTCCCACTGGTGTAGATGCGGTTTCTAGTAACACCTCTAATGTCATTTCCTCCTGACATAGATGATAAAGCGCAAGGCTCACTAAATAGGGATGTCCTCCTACCATTACTTGTAAGGGTACAAGGCGTTTTGCCCCTTTGGATTCTGCTGCCCAATGTAGTCCGTAACATAATGCTAAATTCTGTACCTGATTGAGAGTAAACGGTGGCAGCGTAATTGTTATCCCTACATTGAAAGGTGATTGGTTAAGGTTGAGCGGAATATAAATTTCTGTTGTGTGAACCACCACCATCCGCAGTTTTTGCCAGATTTGATCCTGCTTTGCTTGTTCATGCCAAAATCGCAGCATTGGCAGAAAGTCTTGGGCAATATTGGGATGTTCAAAAACTCGATGGACTTCATTCAAAGCCAAAACTACAGGACTATGATCAATGTATTGCAGCAGATATGCTTCAAAATATATTTTGCAGCTTACCTTGCTGCCCATTTCTGTATCCCAAAAATCATTTAGACTTGGAAAGAGATTTAACTGCCTGCTGACATTGACACAAAACCAACGCAAAAATTTATCAATACAAGCAAAAACGTCTTGGTCAGCTTCTTGAAAGTCCAAATAGACAATTTGATAACCTTGCTCTCTAGCATAAGCAATCATCCGGTTGAGCAGTGAACTTTTTCCCATATTTCTAGGTGCTTTAATCCGGATTAAGCAACCAGGGTGTAAAATCTCGTTACAAACAAGTTCTTCCAGGGGAGGGCGATTGATGTAAAAAGGAGAACCCAGTGGTACAGGGCCGCTAGGAAATTCTATCTTGCTTGCTGAAAAAAAGTCTGGAGATATTTCTAAGCTAGATACTTCACCGAACTGATGTTGGCTCTGATTTTCCCGAGCACCTATTTTGTTTTGCAGGTATTTATTCAAGGCTAAATGCAGATTTTTTTTCGTTACTCTTTTTCCAAGTGCAACGGAAAGGTCTTGCCACAACTCAGAGCCAACTTCCTTGATGTAATTGTTGCAGTAGCCTGATGCCTCTGCCATTTCACTGTAACTTTTGCCCAACCACGATTGAGAGAGCACAAACCACTGAATGGAAGCAAGAGGCTTGTCTTGCAAAATTCTTTCTACTGCTTGCTGAATATCTTCCACGGATATTAAAGGTTAAACAATTAGTAGATGCATTTATCCACTTTGGTCTAGTAATAATATACTACAGAATAAATATTTAAAAACAGAAAAAAATGTGTATGGATAAAAAATTGTCCCCTTTATTAATCTTCAAAGAAAGAAAATTTTTAGGATGACACTTCAGAGTAGCAAAAGTGGATTTTAGTAGGAATCAGCTACTATAAATGGTCTTCTTCCTCGAGCGTTATAGATGAAAGTAACTTATGGAACCACTATTTTTTGTAAAAGTGACACTACGCCGCTTCTGCGTTCGTAACAAATGGATAAATGGGGATTAAAAGATATTACTTCTTCAGTGCCAGAGTCAAGCCATCTGCGATCGCTACTACACTAAGACTAACTCGCTGATCTTGATGCAGCTTTTGATTAAAGGCACGAATCTTTTTAGTTCTATTATCTTGCACTTGGGGGTCGGCAACCCTGCCTGACCAGAGGACATTATCGATCGCAATCAGTCCTCCCCGTCGCACTAATTGCAGCGATCGCTCATAATAGCCATCATAGTTGCTCTTATCTGCATCGATGAAGGCAAAATCAAAAGTTTCCGCTTCTTTTGTTGCGAGTAGCCGATCCAAAGTCTCCAAAGCTGGGGCAATGTGCAGTTGAATTTTATCCGCCACTCCTGCTTGCTGCCAATAGCGCCGTGCGATCGTTGTAAATTCCTCGCTCACATCACAGGCTACCACCTGACCGTGGCTCGGTAACACCAATGCCACCACTAAGGCACTATAGCCTGTAAATACCCCAATTTCCAAAGTTTTCTTGGCTGCTAACAACTGCACCAGTAATGCCAGAAACTGCCCCTGTTCGGGAGCAACCTGCATCCTCCCGATTGGATACTGGGCTGTTTCCTGTCTTAGTTGGGTCAAAATCTCTGGCTCTCGCAGAGAGATTGATAGTAAATAGTCATAAAGGTTTTGTTCGAGTCCTAATGTTTGAGTTGTCATAAGGTGCGTTCCTTTTTTTGAGAGTTAGCGATCGCCAACTCAACACTACACTTAGTACAGCATTTCATTTAGGACTTACGCAATAACTCTCTGAAACTTTATTCCTTTGTGTCCTACCCTGCGGGAAGCCACTTCGTGTCTATGCGTCCTTTACGGTTCGTTTTTTCATGATTTTGCGTAAGTCCTGTCATTAATTCATAGCGAATTAAATTTGGCAATACCCGGCAATGCCAATGCATCGGCTTACATTGTTAATGCGTCGGCTTGCATTGTTAATGCATCGGCTTACATTGTTAATGCGTCGGCTTACATTGTTAATGCGTCGGCTCACATTGTTAATGCGTCGGCTTGCATTCTTAATGTATCTGCCTGCATTAACAATGCTACGCTTTTACACAAAGTTGTACTTACTACTTAATGTACAGTCTTTTTCTTTACCTCTGAACAGAAATGTGCATATAATCCCGAAATGCAATCTTCAAAATCCAAAAACTTTTGAGGATTGAATGTCTTTTAACTCAGGGATGAAAGCCAATAGCAGTAAATATCGAGACCTTGATATAGATAAAGTTAACTTCCTATTACCAGCAAAATACTCAATCCCCTGCCTAATATTGACAGTTTAAAGAAATTCAATCTATCGTCTGGAATAACACTCGGCTGTTGTGTAAGAACTTCATAACTGAACTTTGATCAGAGGTTTTTGTAATGCCTATCGATTTACTGAGCCGCAAAAAAACTCATTTTGTCTTGTGGCGTCCCGCTGCTTCAGAACTAGCTCCCACTCTCTATATTGGCAACACTGCTCCCGAAAGCCCAGACAGATTAGCTCAATTCAAAGAGATTCCGCTTCGTCAATCAACAGAATTTCCAGAATTGTGGGAAGTTTCGGCTGAAGAATCTGGTCTGACTGAAGGACAGGTCTACTTTTATTGGTTTAAAGTCCGCAACTCAGACCCCTACGACTCTGCCAATGCTAACCAAATTCTCTACTGCACAGATCCAACAGCGACAACTGTGGATCGACGCTTACGTGCGCCAACGCCGTCAGAATCGGGAGGTGTTGCTAGCTTCGATCCGGCAAGCGTCGTACTTTATCAAAATGGGACGCTGATTCCCTGTGATCCCCAAGGGCAAACTGTAAATTGGGAAGGCGATGCTCCTTTAGAGACGCTGCCAAACAATAATCAACTGGTGATTTACGAATTACCAACCCGCTGGACAAAGATTAACTCAAATGGATTGATTGAAGAAGGAAACGGCACATTTCGTGACGTACTGGCACTGTTGATCCCAGAAGCGATCGCTCCTACTTTTCCCATAGTCAGCGCCTTGAATAACCGCGCTCATCTTGTGGAACTGGGAATCAATGCCTTAGAACTTCTGCCACCAGAAGACAGTGATGATAATCTCAATTGGGGCTATGGTACAGCAAATTATTTTGCAGCAGATTTTGACTTAGGAAGTCCAAATAGCGAGTCAGCACCTACTGCTTCGACTGATTTAGCTAATCTGATCAAAGTTTGTCATCAGCAAGGGTTGCGCTTTTTTGTGGATGTGGTGATGGCATTCTCGCGGAATAACCCTTACCATAACGTTAATTTTTTGGAATTTTACATCAAATGGGCTAGTGGTGATCCAGAACAAGGGTCAAGAGATGGCTTTGGTGGGGATTTATTTAAGTACGACTATTGGGTAGAGGGCTATAACCCAATTACTGGGCAAAAGTCCTGGCTTGTCCCAGCCCGTGAATATTTAAAAGCTCATATTGCCCACTGGTTGGAATACTATCGGGTTGATGGTTTGCGGTTGGATAGCGTCAACAATATTGCCAACTATGACTTTTTGCAGGAATTCAAAGATTTTGCCCGCACTCTTTGGGACAAAAGAGGTGGAAGCAGTGATGGCTTCCTCGTAGTTGGCGAAGAGTTGAGTGTACCCTTATCTCTCATCCACCAAAATCGTCTGGATGGACTTTGGAATGAAAAGTTCAAGCAAATCATCCGACAGGTGATTTTAGGTAAGAATGCCTGGGATGAACCCAGTTTTGAGTGGAGTATCCGCAAACTAATTGATTGCCGAAACTTAGGCTTTACAGATGGTTCTCAGGCGGTAAACTATATAACTTCCCATGATGTTGGCGGTTATGGTAACGAGCGTTTCTTCAGCTACCTTGTTAGTAATGGAATTGATCATACTGAACCGCGGATTAAGTTGGCATTTGTCTGCCTGCTTACCGCTGTAGGAATTCCCATGATCCTTGCCGGAGATGAATTTGCCGCTCAGCAGGATTTGCCTCCAACAGATGATCATAAGCAGATTGATCCTGTTAATTACAGCCGTGTGAAAGATGATTGGCGGCAACGCATTTTCCAATACGTTGCGAGGTTGATTCGCTTGCGTAAGACTTCTGATGCTTTAGCTATGAATGATACTCAATTTATTCATATTGACTTTAATGATGGTAAACGAGTTCTAGTCTGGCAGCGTGGTAATAAAGCCGATCAATTAGTAGTTATAGTGGCAAATTTCTCTGACTACGGCACTTCTATTGGTTCTGAGTACAGAGTTCCGAATTGGCCTGCAACGCCAGTTGGCAAGCAGTGGAAGGAAATTACTCAAGAGCGGATAGTTCCATCAGAATGGGTAGGCAGAGAAGGTATCTTCCCTTGGGAAGCTAAAGTGTACGCTCTAGTTTAATCTTGATAGCCGCTCAGTCAAAGATTATGTTTAGGTCAGGTTTGGGAATTCAACCTGATTTATTTCTATTGTATAGGATGAGATATCACAAAATTCGGATGCTTAATTCTGAAACTCAGCTGCTACATCCATGATTATGGGTACAGATGACTCTGAAAGTGATCTAGTTTGTAATTATTATGCAATAAACCAGCGCACAGACATTCTATATGTAGAGATATTGCATACCAAGCCTTTACTTGAGTTACTCGCCTAAACCCTTCTAGAATTAAAACTATTGTAGGGAAATTGTATTAATAAACTTGCTTTCATTCTGGGAGGTATGATGAGCCGTCCAATAATTCTTGGTATTGTCGGCGACAGCGCTGCTGGGAAAACAACACTAACGCGCGGAATCGCTCAAGCACTCGGCCCAGAAAATGTCACAATCATCTGTACAGATGATTACCACCGTTATGATCGCAAAGAACGTGCAGAAATTGGGATCACTGCTCTCCACCCCGACTGCAACCATTTAGATATTATGCAGCAACACCTGTCGTTGCTACGCACAGGACAGCCAATTCTTAAACCAATTTACAGCCATAGAACCGGCACATTCGAGCCACCGCAGTATATCAAGCCTAGTAAATTCGTGATTATTGAGGGATTACTCGGTTATTCTACTCGTGCTGCCCGTGATTCTTATGATGTTAAAGTTTACCTTGCACCTCCTGAAGAACTACGCACTAAGTGGAAAGTCAAGCGGGATACGCAAAAGCGCGGCTACACTGCCCAACAGGTAATAGGGGAATTAGAAAAGCGCGAACCAGACTCAGCACAATTCATCCGTCCGCAGCGGCAATGGTCTGATATAGTAATTAGTTTTTACCCACCCATTGAGGAAGCTGATGAAACCAATGGACATTTAAATGTGCGTTTGGTACTACGTCCGACAATTCCCCACCCAGATTTTACCCCGATTATCAATTCTAGCTATGGTAATTCTGACTCAGCGATCCGCCTGGGGCTAGACAGGGATATGAGTAAGCCTGTGGATGTTTTAGAAGTTGATGGTCATGCAACCTTAGAACAGGTGAATAAGCTAGAGCATATTATTTGTTCTGATATGCCCCATTTACGAAGTATTTGCGATCGCGAAAGTAATCCAGAACTGGGTAGAATTGCTGGTACAACTGGGGAGACATTGCAAAGTTACCCCCTCGCTCTTACTCAGTTAATAATTACCTACCACATGCTGAAAGCAACGCAAATGTACTAATAACTGGGATAGGGAGTGGGGAGTAGGAAATAGGGAGTAGTATAGTTCCATCAATTGAAAGACGACTTAGGAAAAGAACCGCTCATAATTATCATGGCTACCAATCCAAAACCATGTAGCTTAGTTGAACTTTGGCGTGAAAATTATGCGATCGTACTATCGTCTTTAAGCAAACCGTAAGCAAGTGTATTGAATATACCATTTTGAGTTTTCGTATGTTGCCTTAAGCACCCTTCTCGCTTAAATCTGTTTTTCTCTAAAACCTTCACTGAAGCGATATTGAAATCAATAACATGAGCAGTTAGGCGAATCACTTCGAGATTATCAAACGCATACTGAACAAAAACATGGAGCGCATCAGTAGCTAATCCTTGCCCACGATATGCTTTAGCTAGCCAGTAGCCAATCTCTACTCTATGTGCTTTCCCAACTTTTAAGTCATCTACACCAACTGAACCAATTAAATAACCTTCAGGGTTGCGAAGTGCAAAGGATATTTCTCTTCCATTTTCTCTCAAAAACTCAAGCCTATGCTGTATCCACCAATCTGCGGCAGCTTCTGTATAGGGATAGGGGATGACAGGAATTGTATAGGAAATACTTCTGTCGTTGAAATGTTCCAAGTATGCAGTTTTATCTGTGGGGTAAATGCTAGTTAAATGAAACCCGTCACGGATATTTAGTTCCATATCGGAGATTTATCACAGATTATTGAATTACATTAGGTAAACTAACACTGATATAATCTCAGTTACTACACGCATAACGGCACAGCAAAGCTTCACAGATAACTTTCAAATTGCCTCGTCCTCACCGATTGATAAAGTCGCCTAACTCTAAACGTAACATCTTGCTATTGATGACCGTTATTCTTGTGAAGGCAAGATGTGCTGAAAGGAGAGAATTGCCAAAGATTAAAGATTTTCTCAAATAAAGATGATCTATAGAGCAAACAAGGGATAAATAAGGATAGTTTGATGTGTGGTGACGATTATCTTAGTTTATGACCTATTGCCTTAGAATTGCTGACCTACCTACAAATGAGCGTCCGCGTGAACGGCTAATGACGCACGGTGCCAAAATTTTAGCCACAGCGGAGTTAATTGCAATTCTTCTAGGCACTGGTCAAGGGCCGGGAAAATTATCTGCTGTGGGTTTGGGACAATATATCTTGAGCGAATTAGGCAAACACCAACGTGATCCTTTGGTAGTTCTGCGAGAAGTTACCCCCGCTGAGTTGATGCAAATTTCTGGTGTTGGCCCAGCGAAGGCGACAAGTATCTTAGCAGCAATTGAATTGGGCAAACGCGCCTTTCAATCTCGACCTTTAGATGGCACATTAATTGATAGCCCACTTGCTGCTGCTGCTACCCTCAGTCAAGATTTGATGTGGCAAACAAAAGAACGTTTTGCAGTGGTACTGTTAGATGTCAAGAATCGTTTGTTGGGTACGCAAGTAATTACCATTGGCACCGCAACCGAAACCCTAGCCTCTCCCCGTGAAATCTTTCGGGAAGTTATTCGCCAAGGTGCAACGCGGGTAATAGTTGCTCACAACCATCCTTCTGGGAACCTTGAACCCAGCCACGAAGATATAGAGTTAACGCGTCAGTTGTTAGCAGGGGCGCTGCTTTTGGGCATTCCGGTATTAGATCATCTGATTTTGGGGAATGGCAATCATCAAAGTTTACGGGAACTGACAACCTTGTGGGATGAGCATCCACAAGGGGATTAAATTAACAGGACGCGGGGGCGTTACAACTTATTTGCTTTCCTGCATGTTTCTAACTAGTTTAGTCACTAGCTTTCTGGGAGTAAATCTTACGGATTCAGCCAGTAGCTTATTTTTTATTCCAGGAACAACAACAGTTTTGTTTTCCAATAGACCACGATAGCCGATCTCGGCTACTGCTTCCGCAGTCATAATCTTTTGACCGCTTACCAGCTTTGAGTTTTCCATTGCGGCTCTTTGTTGAAAACCAGATTCTGTAGGCCCTGGACAAAGCGCCGTCACAGAAACACCCGTACCTTCTAATTTATTAGCGATCGCTTGCAGCAACTTTGTTAGGTATCCAAATTAACAAAACGAAAAAACCTTTCTTTACTCCCTATTCCCTACTATCACTCCTCAAAGTTGCCTTGAGTGACTACAACTTAACAATCACATTTATTGCCATTTGGAGATTTCCAAGCGAACTGCCGCGTTTGTTCCTAAGACTTTTTGTCCACGTTCAGGTAGGGGAACATCTGCAACATATACATCTGAATTGGATTTTGGATTGGGATTTAAGTTGGTTACTGGCTCTTTTTCATCGGAAGTCCAGCTATATGCAGCCTAAACATCCCATCGGTATGATTGGCTTAGGCTGCGGGGAAGAGAACCTGTCACACCTCGACAAGTAGAGTTATTAGAAGAATTTATCGAACGAGAAATGGGGCAACCATTCACTTTAATTTTTTTAAGTTGGTCAAATGGAGGAAATTCGACATTCCGAACCCAGACGCTGAACTTGCTAATTTGGCATGAATGAGGAGAGAATTTATCAGTCAAGTCAAACTAACTTTCCAAAACGCAATAGTGGATGTTACAGAATTAGTCAAAGTTTTAATTATTCTCCTAATCGTTGCTACAGGTGTAGCTTTGCTATCCCGGCGGTTGCGAATTCCTTATGTTGTGGGTTTAGTATTAGCAGGTTTGCCGATCACTGAGTTATTATCTCGTCCGATTGGTTTAAATCCAACCCTTGTTTTGAATCTTTTTCTGCCAATTCTCCTCTTTGAAGCTGGTATTAATACAGATGTCAGCCGCCTACGCAGCACCTTTAAACCAATTGCCCTTCTCGCTGGGCCAGGGGCTGTGCTTTCCAGTGGTATTATTGCCGTTCTGTTGAAATTTGGGCTGGGACTGAGTTGGATACCTGCCTTATTTGTAGGAGTAATGCTGGCAAATACTGATACAGTTTCAATGATTGCCATCTTTAAGGAAATACCGGTACCCTCTCGCCTTTCCACCATCGTTGAAGGAGAAACCCTATTTAACGATGCTGCTGCCCTAGTTACGTTCAACCTGGTTTTGCAAGTATATTCGACAGGTTCACTCACATTACTACAGGGAATCCAACAATTTCTATTTATCTCTCTAGGAGGCTGCCTGGTGGGGTTAGTCTTAGGCTACTTAAGCATACCTGTATTCGCCCGTTTGGATGATCCCCTTAGCAGTCTATTACTGACAGTAGCAGTTGCATTAGGCACTTTCCAGGCTGGAGAATTTCTAGATGTATCAGGTGCTGTCGCCGTAGTTGTGGCTGGATTAATTTTCGGGAATTTAGGGCTTTCTGGCAATACTTCTGCTTCTAGTCGCATCACCTTATTAAGTTTCTGGGAATATGCCAGTTTTACCGTCAACACCTTTATTTTTCTGCTGATTGGTGTACAAATAAACCTGGTAATGCTCTGGAGGACTTTACCTGCAATTCTACTTGCAGTTTTGGCTTATCAAGTGGGGCGAGTTCTTACGGTCTATCCTTTGCTAGCAGTGGTTCGTTGGTTTGACCGCCCAATTCCGCTGCGCTGGCAACATTTACTGTTTTTAGGCAACATCAAAGGTTCACTCTCAATGGCTCTGGCATTGAGCTTACCCACTACATTACCAGGGCGAGAAGTCCTCATCGCTTTAGTCTTCGGCAGTGTGCTGGTGTCGTTAGTCGCACAGGGTTTAAGTTTGCCTTGGGTGGTAAAACGCTTAAAATTATCTAAATTTTCAGAAGCTCAACAACAGGTTGAAGAATTACAAGCTCAGTTGATGACAGGTAAGGCAGCACAGGATGAATTAGATAGCTTGTTGAAATCAGGGGTGTTACCAAAAGCCGTTTATGAAGAGATGCGTTCAGCTTATCAGGTACGAATTGCTGGTGCAGAAAAAATACTACGGGAACTTTATAATCGTCGTCCTGATGAGTTGTCAGGCAAAAGTGGCAACAGTAGTAAACTTGATGCCATTCGTCGGCGTTTACTGCTGGCAGAAAAAGGGGCACTCAATGAGGCAATGCGGAAGCGAATTCTCTCAGAAGAAATTGTGCGCGGGCGGATACAGACTCTTGATGAACAATTGCTGAAGCTAGAAGATGATTGAGGTAATTCATAATTATGAAAATAGAGATTAAAACTTCCGCTTATTCATGATTAAGGTAAACACATCTAAATATTGACGAACCTGGATAAGAGGGGAATGCACTAAGACCGCAATTACATAGAACTTTCAGAAAATTAAATATTCACTCTCATATAGCAATCCTAAATCATTCGTGAAAAGTTAAATCCGCGACTTCTATAAGAAGTCAAGGATCTGGACACCGCGAATTTGAACGAAATCAGATAGGACTGCTATATATTAATCAATACGGTTCACTTAAGAAAATTGTAGGTTGGGTAGAACGAAGTGAAACCCAACAAAGTCACGGAGGTGTTGGGTTTCGTTCCTTAACCCAACCTACGCAGAAGTTGAGTTTTAGGCTTAACTGAACTGTATTGATATATTAATTACTTTAA
The DNA here is from genome assembly GCF_036919595.1 of Nostoc sp. Lineage (GTDB taxonomy): Bacteria > Cyanobacteriota > Cyanobacteriia > Cyanobacteriales > Nostocaceae > Nostoc. The sequence goes on from NZ_JBALCO010000144.1 coordinate 48,543, forward strand.
TAATTAGTCAGGAGTTAGAACTGCCTCCTGTTCTATGTATCTACAACAGCCCCTCTATCAATTGATCGAAATTGCGGCGATACACTTGTTGGGCGTATTCTTGCCACACTTTGTCTGACGAGTAGGGTGACAGTTTTAATGTTGCCTGTTGGACGTATGCCATTAATGGGTGACGAAGACACTCATATTTATCAAAAGCTTTGGCTATAGCTTGCGGATCATCCCAGTTATTCTCCTCAGCAATTTTAGCGATGAGTGTTGTAACTACTAGTGCATCTTCAAATCCTTGATTAGCTCCTTGAGCCATGAAGGGAGGCATTCCATGTGCGGCATCGCCAACTAATACGATTCGCCCTATACTCCAGGCTGGTGGAATTTTGGCAGGATCAGCTTCAGTATTGAGGTCAGTTGGGTTAGAAACTTGTAGAGAATCCGAAATGGTAGCGTGGTGAATATAGTATGGCCGCTGCTGCATCTTGGCAGGAGGAGATATACGTACTAATTGCTTAAGTGCATCAGGAAAGCCTGCCTTCTCCAACTCCTGCAAAGCTAAGTCAATTAAAGAACTTTCAGACTTTCCTTGCAATGAGTCTAAAGGCAAAGCAAGATGTATCGTGTACCCTAGTTGAGTAGTTGATCTATTAAATAAAATCATCCTGATGTTATTTATACAAACAGAATTTCCAGATATTTCATCATTAGCAATTGTTACAATTGGTGAGTGTTGAAAGAAATATTCTTCTAATTTAGTCCGCAGTTCCTTTGCTATCTCAGCAACTTCCCTACAAAATATAGCTGCAAATCCAGAGTATTCAGGTCGGGCAAAATTATGGTATTGACTATCTGTGTAAAGCAGCCTACGAACTGTAGAATTAATCCCATCTGCTGCAACAATTAGTTTGGCTGTAATCGATTTTGTTGCTAATTCTTGGGGGGCAACATCTGAATTTTGGGGCTGGGTGTCATTATGTTTCTGCGCCTCTGTCCAATACGCATAGGGGTTAGCTTCTATTCCTATGTTAGCTACACAATCTATGCGGACACAACCGTTTTCCGGCTCATTCACAACATTAATACAACGGTGATTAGCTTTAACTCGGTCTTGGGGAAGTAGCTGTCTTAGGGTTGTCTGCAAATTGCACCAAGAAATTGACACTCGACCCTCGCCATAATCTTTAAACCAGTCATCGAAACTAAGCGAGATTGACCGAATTATCTGCCCCTGTAAATTTTTATAAGCCCATTGAGGTGAAGTCTTTGGAGGTTGTTGCTCTTGAGTAGGTTCAATAGTTTTCTGGCCATTAAACTGATTGGAATTCAAGAAACCAAGTCCAATTTTTTTGACTTCTTCGTAAGCGTTAGGATCTAAATGTTTGAGAGCTTGTAATCCATTGGGGAGTAGATCCAATCCTTGTCCAATTTCACGAAAGGCGCGAGTTTGATCGACGACAAGGACATTTTCAATCCCACGTTTACGTAAGCCAATGGCAGTTGCTAATCCAATAGGCCCAGCGCCAACCACTACAACATCGTAGATTTCCTGAGGAGCAGAAGAGGAGATAACAGATGCAGCCAAGGTATCAGCATTGGTTGATGTGTTTGTATGTGGATGAGGACTTGATTTAGTTTCTAGCATATTTATACACATGAATCTTGGATAGAAGTTGGGCAATGTGGAAAGCTATAGCTATCAAGTTACATAGATGCACATAACAATATTAAAATCAAATACAAAAAGTTAGATATTTTGCGGCGATCAAACTTTTATCTAAAACACCAACTATGGTTATACCAATTCTGTATGAAGGTGCGTCAAACTATATGAGGAACGAACTGCATTCGCGCAGCGTCTGATAGAGAAGGGCGCATAGACAAGTTCGCGGAGCGTCTCTAAGAGTTGTGGCTTCCCGCAGGGTAGGACACAAATAAAAAAAGAAATAAGAAGCCAAGAAAATTTGGTGCAGCCTCACAATGAAATGGTATTAGCTGACAAAAATCCTGAGTACTCTTTTCCAGTAATGGGTATACGCACTTTTAATCCCATTTCACGCAAACCCTGATACATATAGATTTTTCGTAGAAGCACAGCATTACTCATTGGTGTAAATTTAAGCTAAAATCCTTTAAAATCTCGTTTCCAGCCAGAGGCTGGAAATAGTCTTTCATAGCGGCAAAGCCGCTAGTCTTGAGGCGGAGCCTCTGATTGGGCATTCCCAGTCTGAGACTCTTAACGAGACACCTCTAAAAGCTTTTTCTAGGCAGGCTTGCTTTTACGTTAGTTGATATGTATGAGCAATGCTGTGCCCCTACCAACGTATTTGTATGATTACTCCACTATTCGTCTTCCAACTACAAATTACGATATATTTTCTACTGAGACAAATCCATCAAGTTTGCCAGCTTGTAAACTACCCGCGCTCCAACATTACCATCCCACTCAGCATCACCGACTTCGCAGATATCAAAGCCAATAATTTTTCTCCCACTATTTACCAATTCTCGGAACAGACAAAAAGTCTGCTCTAATTCCAACCCACCTGGAACAGGAGTACCTGTACTGGGACAGAGTTTTGGATCTAGACCATCTGCATCAAAGCTAATGTAAACGGACTCAGGTAAATGACTGGTAATTTCTCGGCATAAATCAATCCAAGTTGTTCCAGAGTAAAGCTTTTGCTTAATGGCTGGGTCGTAATATGCAATAATGCGATCGCTAGATTGGTCAATCATTTGTACTTCATCATGACTAATATCACGCAAACCCACCTGCACTAGCTTGGAAATTTGCGGTATTTTCATCGCATTAAACATAATAGACGCATGGGAAAACTCAAATCCCTCATAGGCATCGCGTAAATCTGCGTGAGCATCTATGTGCAAAATACCATAGTTCGTGTACTTAGCCGCTAATGCTTGGAAATAACCTAACGGCGAACTGTGATCTCCACCAATGACTGCAACTCGCTTACCATTGTTAATTGCTTGTTGACAATTTTCAAACAGCCATTTATTAACCTGTTGACAAGCCTGATTAATTTCTGTCAGCACAGGTGTTAAATCTGGTGTATCTGAGAGTTGTTTCCCTTGGGCTAATCGCTCGATAATTTTTGCTGCCAAGGCGCGGTAGTATGTATTCTTCTCTAAAATATCCTGGGGAATTTCTACCATGAAAATTCCCTGCTTCCAACCATTAGGGTTATCGAAATCGAACAAATCTAGTTGAGTCGAAGCATCTAGAATTCTCTGTGGACCGTTAGCTGTGCCTGCGCCATAGGAAACAGTGACTTCCCAAGGCACACCAAAGACAATCAAGTTTGCAGACTCGTAATCGCAGGGCAAACCTAAGAGGTTGCCATTTATTTCACCTACGCCGCTAGGATTGTAGTCTTGTAGTTGATTACTCATCGATTATCTTCTGGATTTACGTGGATGGACAGCACAGTGGACATCTGTATTGTAATAGAGCTAATGCTTGAAGGGGACATAAGGATATCCCTGTTTGCGTCTTGGCGTCCCCACATCTTTTTTAGTTCCCTTTTAATCTCTCGGTAAAATTTGTCTCAATTGTTCTGGTAGTAAGCCTTCAAAGAAACGCTCAATAGCTTGGCTGTTGCGTTGATACAAAATACCCAAATAGATCACAAATATTCCCAGAATAGTCAGCACAATCGGAAATAGTACGGCATTATTAAAAACTGTAGAGGCAAGATATCCAAAATATCCAAATACACCTATTGCCCCAAAGACTATAAAAACTTTTCGCCTCAACAACACCGACAGCACCATTAAGCCTAAATTAATCAAACAATATATAAATTTTTGGAATTCGTTACTGTCTCCCATGAAAGAAAGACTAAACCAGAAAGGGATTAATCCAAACAGATACAGCCAAAAAGCAAAATCTCCATCCCGCCTGCGAGTGCGAATGTCGATTAGGTACGCAACGATTAAACACGCGATACCAAACCACATAGAAACTAATACTTGTTGCTTCCAATTAAAATCAGTTTTACCAAATAGCAGTGGTGTTAAATCCATCGATATGAAGTACAGCGAAAAAGCAATGGGAGCAGTCAAAAACGGAAACCGCACAAACTTGAGTGCAACTAAAGCTGCAATGATAGTTCCCACTTCCATGAAAAACCAGCTGCCTTTGATCCAATGATAGTAATCACGATATGTTCCCGGGTCGGCTTGAATCCAAAATCCCGTCCATCTTTGCAGTCCATAAATCGCTAGGGGAGTCATGCAAACTGCGATTGTAAATAACAGTCCTCCAGGAACTTTCAGATTTTGGTCGAACCACAGCCTTCTACCCATGATGACGAAGCAAAAGGCATAAATGCTGGCTAGGAGAAAAATTCCGCCACCGCCAAACGACTCCCAAGCTAGTACCATAAACCAAGTCATGGCAGAGATCACAATCAACGCGCCAAAGTAAAAAGCTACATTGGCAAAATTAAATTGAGGCCGATCGCTGTTACGCTCAGACATTGCATCCCAAAGTGCATTCACTTGTTCCGGGGAGATTAAACCTTGCGAAGCAGCCCATTGCAAATCTTCTTTATAAAGTTTCATATTTAAGATTTGGTTCGATTTTCTATATCCAATGACGCCAGTGGCTGACAAAAGTCACCACTTTTCTTTTATGGTATCGGGTCAAAGCGATCGCAAACCAAATATAAACAAACAAAGCACAACACGTCAGCAATGTCAAAAGCGGGCATAAATGCAGCCCGCTAACCTTTATCAAATTGAAAAGCTACTAGTTAACATCATCATGGGCAAAGCGATTAAAGAGGAAATCTAGGGCATAATTACGCAGTTGGTAGTATTGTGGATCTTCCATAATCCGGGCGCGATCGCGTGGACGAGAAAAGGGAATTTCCATGACTTCGCCAATTTTTGCATGAGGGCCGTTAGTCATCATTACTAATTTATCTGCTAAAAATAATGCCTCATCAATGTCGTGGGTAATCATTAGCACTGTGCAGCGATTCTCATTCCAAATTTTGAGCAATTTTTCCTGTAATTCTTCTTTGGTGATTGCATCCAAAGCCCCGAAAGGTTCATCTAAAATTAAGACTTTGGGACGAATCGCCAAAGCACGAGCAATAGAAACCCTTTGTCTCATACCACCTGACATTTGCATTGGTTTCTTTTCCATCGCATCAGCTAGTCCCACCATTGCCAAATGATCGCGCACGATCGCTCTTTTTTCGGCTTGTGGTTTGTTGGGATAAACGGCGTTAACAGCTAAGTAGATATTTTCAAAAGCTGTTCGCCAAGGTAGCAAGGCATAGTTTTGAAAGACAACCATCCTGTCTGAGCCTGGTTTGGTAATGGGTTCTCCTTCCAGCAACACTTGCCCGGAAGTAGGAAAGTTAAAACCGGATACCATATTTAGTAGTGTCGATTTGCCGCAGCCAGAGTGACCGATGACGCAAATAAACTCGCCTTGTTCGACGTTAAGGTTAACGCTATCGAGTACGGTGAAGGGGCCTTTCTTTGTGGGATAGACTTTGCTAACGTCTTTAATTTCTAGGAAAGGTCTGTGGCTGGTGGTTGTAGTGGCGAATGGTTTTCCAAGTGTGTTTGTAGCTTTTGAGTTGCGGTTTTGCATGGTATTTGGTATTTGGGTATTGAGGCTTGGGGGCTGGGAATTAGGGATTGGGGACTACTCACCGCTACCTAAAGGTTTGTTAATGAAGTTCAAAGGCTCATTAATGGAGTTCAGAGGTTCATTAATCGAGTTCAGAGGTTCATTAATCGAGTTCAAAGGTTCATTAATCGAGTTCAAAGGTTCATTAATCGAGTTCAGATGCTCATTAATGGAGTTCAGATGCTCATTAATGGAGTTCAAAGGCTCATTAATGGAGTTCAAAGGCTCATTAATGGAGTTCAAAGGCTCATTAATGGAGTTCAAAGGCTCATTAATGGAGTTCAAAGGCTCATTAATG
>NZ_JBALCO010000145.1:0-10975 GCF_036919595.1 Nostoc sp.
ACTCGCAGCAATTTACAACTACGAGTTAAGTTTAGCTGTCTCAAAATTCCAAACCCCCACCATAACATAAAACTTATTTTGCAAGAGGTCTAATTTTTAAAGTCATACCGATAGGAGATAAATAGTTTTAGAATCACGATGGTAAACATGAATTTGACAAACGAATTTGATAGGAATAAAAATAATTTGGATAAGCAGAAAAGAGGAGCTAAAACTGATATAAATTCATCATCTGACGAACTGAAACAGACAAACAAAACAATTGATATAGATGGTCAACGCCCAGTCGATCCAAGTAACATTGAAATTAAAAAAACAATTGATATAGATGGTCAGCGCCCGATTGGGAAGAATGAAAACGATTATGATAAAACAATTAATATAGATGGTCAACGTCCGATTGGGAAGAGCGCATTTCAAGAACATGAGATGCTAACTGTAGACGGTCAACGTCCAATTGACCCTAGTAATATAGAGATTGAAGCTGTTCAAGACATAGACGGTCAACGTCCAATCGCTAAAAGTAATTTTCTATATTCAGATACTTTAGAGATAGATGGTAGCCGCCCAATAGGTTCAAACAACACTGTTGAAGAGCCAATAACAACAGATTATGTAGACTAAAAGCACAATTTTCTTTGACACTGTAAAGTGGTGAAAATAAAACAAGGGTATGCAGTAATCTACATTCTCACACTTTGTTGTACTATGGCTTTTCTAACCCGTTTAGTGTATGCAATAAGAAACCATTTATAAAGTAAATCTTTAGACTGACTAAACGACGTTACATAATGCAAGTCATAACAGCATATATACCAGCTTTACTCATTTCTGGGAGACATTCATAATTCTTACTGAGACGACGGTACTGGTTAAACCAACTAAATGTTCTTTCTACTACCCAACGTTTGGGCAAATCCTGAATATTCGCTCTCTTTTGGCAAAACGTTCTCCAAGAAAGGGTTAGCATCGATTAAGGTAAAATCACCCGAAAATTCTTGTTTAGTTAGAATAGCTCCCAGCACGGGAGCAGCATGAAATAAGCTTGCTAGTAGTAAACCAATTAGGACGACGCTAACTTTAGGGGGTCGAACTTGATTCATGGAAAAGGTATGCTATTAAAAATTGCTGAAAAAATGTTATCATATCCAGGTAAAAAAAGTGAAGAACTCAGAAATTACTATTACTAATGATGGAATTTATGATGGATACAAGGCGTTTTTACAGAATTTAGAAATGCATTTAGTTGATTTAGGAATTAGTCCGGCAAAGCAAGTCTTATTAATTGGAGATGGTGCGGAGCGGCTCTAGATACATATTCCCCCACTTTTAACACGATTATGAGTTAACAAGATGCAAAAACCATACCTTTAAAATAAAATTTTGCCTTGTCCAAGTTCATGATAGTAGTGATTATTATGTGTACCTTATTTTTTTAAAGAACTTTTGTACTTTTCTTTATCCATATATAAAGAATGTCATACATTTGGCAAATTCACTTGCGATCGCTAACTAATTTTCAAACAGTATTTGTAGTTACAATTAATCAGAATTCAGATGAGTTTCAGCCAATAATTGCGTTTTTCCTGTTGTTTCAGGGTGAGAAATTTTGACCTGTTCAAGAAAACGAGATATCCAAGGCAAAGCCACCATAATTCCTGTTAACACTAGTAAAAATATCGCTATTCCAAAAATTTGGTCACGGGGAATTTCGAGAACACCACGTAAAATTACCTCTCTTAAAGCAGAAACAATAGTAATTTCTACTGCTGCGGTCACGGATGTCCTCTGTTGTTGTAGATGATCAATTAATAGACGGAACAACTCTACTAAAATCAAAATGAACAGGATATCAGATGTTACTTGCCGCAAATCCAAGGGATGTAAAAAAGAGAAGAACATATCTCCTAGTCGGATCAGCATCACACAGAATAAACCAAGACAAAGAGAAATAATAATAAAATCTTGAAAAAACTCCAGGTTGCGGACAATTATATTTCTCTGTAACCAGTTATTTAACTTTGAAATTAGCCCTTTTAGCATGGTATTTCCTAACAGTCTAGATTCATTTATCTCCATAACTGAAATAGTGCTGAGTATCTAGCATCGATTACTCAGCACTCAGTACTGTATTCAATCCCCATTATTTAGTTAGGGGGTTCCACTCAGCCCGATTAAACTATTTTGAACCGTTCAAGTCACCACGTACCATTTCTTCGGTTTTAATTTTGGATACTGCGGTTGTTAAGCTATTCGCAGCTTTAATAATCTCTTGTAAGGTTTCGTTTATCATCTTCTCATCAACAGAGGCTTCTAATAAGTAAGTTTCTACAAAAATCTCCACTCGGTTAACAATTATTTTGGCTTGAGAGCGTAGTTTGTTGAGGTCTTTGGTAGACAATTCCTTTATATCCATTGTTTGAAGCTCCTTTGGTTTCACAGGGTAAATTCTACATTTTTGGTCAGCAATTCTCATGACAAGAGGATTCTTCCAGTTCAGCCCTTTTTTGAAAGATAAAGCTTGCTGGAATACCCATTAAATCGTTCGCCTGTTGACTGCTTAAATACCTTCAGATTCATTCCCTAAATTCGTACAAAGGTTTCAAGCAGGAGAATTGCTGGGGCTGGCGAGTTAGCGGGTCTTTTTATTTCTTAGGACTTACGCACTGAAATTATTTTTTAAGACTGGTGTAGAGTTTCAAGTCTTTAATGAAGCAGTAACAAGTCTTTAAGCGTCAGAAGTTTTGGTGCAGACATCAGAAGTTATTCTTTAGTCCCTACTGCGCGTAGCTTGCTCTCTACTAGGGGTACGGTGGATGCTTAGAGTTCTCTCGTGTCTTCTGGCTGCTGACTTCTTTTATAGCAACTTTAAGCCAAAGTTGTTAAGAGTTTCACGTAAGTTTTTGCATCCTTTTAAATAGTCTAAGGTTGCGATCCGCTCGGCTGAGTTTTGCGACCAATCAACAGCAGCATTCATCTTTTGTTCAATATAGAATTCCTTCATGATATCGTTGTAGTGAGCGATCGCTTCATCTTGTTCTGCCAATTTATAGGTTTCCCTGTGTAGTATAGCTGACTGCGGTAAACGTGGCTTAATAGCAGGTTGTACTTCAGGATTGGGATAACCCACACACAATCCAAATACGGGGAACACAAAAGGTGGCAAATTTAGTAGTGTTGCTACCTCTTGCGTGTTATTGCGGATTGCGCCAATATATACCGTTCCCAAACCAATAGATTCAGCGGCTAGAGTGGCATTTTGCGCTGCTACCGAGGCATCGACTATTGCTTTAAACAACAGTTCTATGTAATCCAGAGCCACATGAGGTAGTCCGCGACTATCAGCAATATGAGCCATTCGACCTAAATCTGCTAACCAAACCAAAAATACAGGAGCCTGGTTAACCCATACTTGGTTATTAGACAGCTTGCATAATTCTGCTTTGCGCTCTTGGTCTTCAACCGCTACCACACTCCAGGTTTGCAAATTAGCTGAACTAGCAGCAGATTGAGCAGCTGCAACTAGCCATTCCAGGGTTCCTGGTGGTAAAGGGTCAGATAGATAAGACCGAACTGAACGGTGAGATAGTAGCGTTTCTAGAGAGTCGTTCCAGTCAATTTCGTAATTGAAGGGAATTTCCCCGTAGCGCGATCGCAGTAATTCTGTAGGATTAGTCATAGTCAGCTTTTGAACTCCAACACTTTTTTACGATTTCAGAGGGATTATCAACCACGAGAAATAAGGAGGACAAGGAAGAACCAGAAAATCAGGAGGCTGATTTTCTGACAAAAGTAGAAACAAAAGACTTGACTGCTACACAGCTAGCTGGGTTTCTCCGAAATCTGAAGTTATGCGACTATTCCGAAAAAAGCAACTCGTAAAGCTAGCCGAGACTCCGATACAGGAGAAGTAAGCGGAGTTACCATATGCCAAGAATTGTCAGAACGCACGATCATAACTGAGGAATCGCTCAGAGGTAGAATATCTTGGAAGGCAGATTCCGGTTGGGAGTCTTTAAGAATTCGCAAACAGCCTCCCCACTCTTCAGACCATTGTTGATTGAAAAATAGCAGATGAGTTAAAACTTTGTTTGGCTCATCTGTATGGGGGTGATGCAGATGTCCTAAGTTATACCGACGGAATCCAACATCCATTACACAGTTATCTAGTTCTAACCCAGACATTTCGGTTATTGCTTTGCGGTAAGAATCTGTCCACAGTTCTTCTATCAACTGTTGCCAGACATTACTGAGATGTCCTAAGTCATAAGTAAGTCTACCTTGTGCCATCCGCTGTCGCCAGCGATTATCACTAGATTTGAGCATCAAGGAAATATCCTCGCTAGTGGCAAGCATCTTTCCCCAAGAGTATCCGTATCCCTCTCCCTCCGACAGGCGAAACTCTTCGTGGGGAAAACTGGCAGTTAGTTCTAAGCTTGCCTCAGTTGAGAGCAGGTTTTTTATCAAAGCCCAATTATATGGGACTTTTTGCATTGCTGCGGTACGAATGGACTGAAAATTAAGCATGGTAGAAAAAAATGCTTTAGTAGAATTAACCAATCCTGACTACCCTGGATATCAAGTGGCATTGGAGCATCAAAAATCTGATTTACTTATGCATCAAGAAACTCTGCTCAAGCCGCAGAAGTTTCATCACCGGAACAGTTAGAAAATCGTTCCAGGCAATTTTGTAATTGAAGGGAATTTCACTGTAGTGCGTAGCCACAGCCCACCATATACATCGCACTGGTTCTGTAGGAATTGTCATAGTCAACTTTTGAACTTGAACACTTTTTACAATTTCAGAGAGACTATGAACTTCCCCGTTACGAGTTTGTTTGGGCGCAAGACAACTGGCTTTACGAGTAGTATTGTTCACCACTGCTCAAAGTAAGTCAAGATCAACTTCCCCAGTATCAAACTGCTTCCCTTGCTGTTTTCGTAATTTTGTTTGGAGACTACGTAACAAGGAGCGTAACACATCAGTCTTAGTGCGTTGGAACTGCTGGCAGTACTGTTCCAAAAATTGCAGTTCTTCTAAAGACAATTGAAACGTGATCCATCCTTGCTCTTTTCTCGGCATAGTTATTACCAATTATGTTGGTAATATTTTAGCAGTTGGTACAATAATTGCGATCGCTAACCAGAGACAGAATTGTTATGTGTTCTTAACCAACTTCACTTTTGATTCAAGTCTTTTCTGGTCAAACTGACTGAATTAGAAGTTGATGTACTTACTTTTTAATGGGTAAAAGCACAATGCAACTTAATGTTTCAGTAAATGTGTGCGTTCACCCTTGGGGAACTAAACTCAGGAGTTCTTCAACCGTGAGACTGCGCTTAACTTTTACTGACTGATGCTTTACAGCATCTAGCACTGATTGAATTTCTGGCTGACTAAGCGTGATTCCATGTTCTTGCAGCACACTGAATATCAGATGCCGACCGGAATGTTTGCCTACAACAAGGCGACGTTCCCAACCAACATCTTCCGGTGCAAACGGTTCGTAAGTACCTGGATTTTGTAACACACCGTGAGCATGAATGCCCGATTCGTGTGCGAAGGTATTTTCACCCACGATCGCTTTCCAGGGAGGAACCGGCCAGTTGGCAGCTTTAGCAACTAACCGAGACAATTCCAACAGCCGTTTTGTATCAATGCCTGTTGGGATACCGTAGATGTGTTTTAGTGCCATCACAATTTCTTCCAGCGCCGCATTCCCTGCCCGTTCACCAATCCCGTTTACCGTGGTATTAACCGATTGCGCCCCTGCTTCAAGACCAGCCAGCGAGTTCGCCATTGCCAGTCCAAAGTCATTGTGCGTGTGCATTTCTATGGGAATGAATAAATGATGCACAAGAGAGCGAACTTTGCTGTAAGTAGTCAGAGGATCGAGAATTCCTACAGTGTCACAGAAGCGAAACCGGAAAGCTCCCAACTCTTGAGCATAATACGCCACATCCAGCAGAAAAGATTCATCCGCTCTGGAAGAATCTTCTCCACCAACAGATACAGATAAACCGCGATCGCAAGCGAAATTTATCGCATCCCTCAAAAGATCCAGCACTTTCTGCTGCTTACCGCCAAACTTGGCGGCAATCTGAATTTCTGAGACAGGAACGGAAATATGCACTCGCTCCAAACCACAATCTATCGATGCCTGAATATCAGACAAATTAGCACGGTTCCAGCCCAGTAATTTGGCGTTTAATCCCAGATTGGCAATGGCTCGGATCGACTCTGCCTCTTCTTGCCCCATTGCCGGAACACCAATTTCCAATTCTGGAACACCAATGGCATCAAGAAAGGTGGCGATCGCAATTTTTTCTTCAACGTTAAAGGCTACACCTGCCGCTTGTTCACCATCTCTTAGGGTTGTATCGTTAATTTGAATGGGATGTTTGTTCATGGTATGATGATTCATGAGCAGCTCATTTGTTGTGTGATTTTGATTTACTTGAGGAATTCGTAATTGAGTGAGAGAGCAACTAATTTGAGTTGTAGAAACTAAAAGACATATTCCTTAGTCATAACGTAATAATTACAAATTACATTAACATACCGTAAAGCCTTCTCTTCTCCCTTGGCGTTAGCCTCTCCCTTTAGGAGAAGGGGATATGCCAAGGGTAAACGAGTGTCATTAGGAATTACGAATTACGTTGACACTCCACCCTAAATATTCGCTACAACTTCCCCAATATTGCTGATGTCATAGCCGCCGAGAACCTCTAATTGCGATTGGACTAGCCGATGTCCCAAGGTACTGAGCAATTCTTGTACTGGTGTTTCTTCTAAGTATTCTTTGAGAATCACCAAGTCGTATCGCGATCGATGCAGGGGAATAAATCCCAACCCAAAGGCAGCAGCTACACATGCTGTACTGACACCTGCATCAGCAATTCCTGACACTACGGATAAAGCGACATCTTGATGGTTGTAGACGATATAGTCAAATCCTTTAACTGTGTGCAATGATATCTGTTCTTCTTGGAGTTTGCGTTCCAAAAGCATACGACTACCACAACCTAATTCACGGTTGACAATAGTTATTCCTAATTCCACTAAATCGCTGACTGTTTTGATTCCCTTTGGGTTTCCTGGTGGGACTAAAAGTCCTTCTTCCCAAACTCCAAGGGTAATTAAAACTGCACTCCTACCAGCTAAAGCTTCGCGAACAAAGGGAATATTATGTTCTCCAGTTTCCGGATCGTACAGGTGCATCCCAGCGATATGAATTTCACCTCGGCACAGACTACGCAATGCTGTCATACTGTTGGCAAAAATATGATGAACTCGCAGTTGCGGATGCCAACGTTCAGCTGCTCTTGCCCAGAGGGAAATCATCGGCGTACAACCAGCAATCACAACTGTATTTTCCAATTTATCGATATCATCAAGCAGCCGAACCACAACTTTATTTCTACCTGTTTGGTTCTGTAATTCACCCTCCAGATACTCTGCCTTAACCCCACCGGAGAACGGCAGTTTGCTTATATTTCTTAACCCTTTCGCCAGTTCCTCAACAGGGGAAACCTTGGAAAGTTCTGAGTTGGAGCTTGCTTTGCTCAGATTTCTTTTTGCAACGGGGTGGCTCATCGCACCTGCTTCACCCGGAGGGTGAAGCAGTTTGCTTATGCCGGGGAACCCGTCCACCCTTACGGGTGACGATCCTACGTCGCTACCGCTTGCGCTAACGTCACTCCCTACAACCGGAGGAACCCCCGCAACGGGGTGGCTCACCACAACTGCTTCACCATCAGCCGGAATCATTTCGATGCGAAAAGCATCGTTCCCAACCAGGGGATAAGCTATCCATTTACCACCAACCCGCGCTAGACTAACTCCCAATTGCTGTCTGCTCTTGACTGGTTTGCTAAGAACTGCTTGAACTTCTGGTAAATCTTCCTCGAAGCAGAATAAGTCTTTGACTGGGCAGCCAAGCGCCTTGGCTAAACGCAGTGAGATAGCAACTGAAGGAGCATATTGTCCCGATTCCACACCACCAATACTCTGACGGGTTACACCAGCCTTGTTAGCTAAATCCTGCTGACTCATGCCCAAGCGAGTTCTAATTGACTTCAGATTATTGCAAAGATTCACGTCTAGTTTCATGAGACTGTATCTCTCCGTTAGAAAAAGCCGTAGCGGCCAAACCTAATCTGTTAGGGCAATAGCAAGGTCTTCTAGTTTTTGGCGTTTTTGTTGAAAGGCATATTGATGTTTTGACAATTTCGGTGATTTTTCGCAAGCATAACATACATTTAGCTAATATACTTGCATTTTTGGATACTATTTGGCGATCGCTTTTTGATCATCTGCGAACAAAGTTGGTGATCACCAAGAGAAAATGCTCAAATCCCAAGGCATCAACTATTTACAAACTCTCAGCATTCGTGTACTATTTTGCTTCGATAACCCAACTTTTAATCCGAGTACGGTAAGTCCTGATCTAAATACCAATTGCCTTTTCTAGTGGGCACCGCCATCCACTGGAGTTCCAACCAGAGAATGGGGTTCTTTTCCTTCAACCTTGAGGCGGGATCGCGAATAATGCGTGTAGCGTTTATGCAAACTGCGTCCGATAGCCCCAAATCTTGGGCAACACTTCTGAAAATATCTTTGTAGGCATTGACTGAGGCAAACAGCATGTTAGGATAAAATACAACAAAATGTTGTATAAGTTTCGGGGGGCAGCCCCAGTAGGAGTTTACGAGTTCGACGTGGCAGCACTGGAGCAGCTCGCCGAGTTTGGGACAGCGCCCCTGAGCTACGGTGATAAATTTTTGGACTAAAACCTCTTCAGTCAACATAATAAGTTCTACTCCTTCAATGAGGTAGACAAATTTTGGCGTAGTTGAGAATGCCCATTTCTCAGATGGTGGTAAGAAACTTACGCAGTTTTTTCTGCTTTTTCAAGTAAGAGGTTGCCAATTGCTCCAGACACTTTGGTATGAGGGATAACCCTTACTGCATCGTCTTAGTCAAACAACCCAAACCTTACCAGCAGTTCCTCAAGCTGATCGTTAGACATAGATTTCGGAGTCACAAAATCTGTGTTCTTGTCAATCGTGGTTGCCAGGTTGCGATAGTGCTGCGCCTGTTCAGACTCAGGAGCATATTCAATCACCGTCTTGCGGTGGAACTCTGCTCGTTGCACCATGTTGTCTCTGGGTATAGAGTAGATCATTTGAGTCCCCAGTTTCTCTGCCAGAGCTTTGATCAAATCATCTTCCTGATCGACTTTGCGAGAGTTGCAGATCAATCCTCCCAGACGTATACCGCCTATAGAAGCATACTTCTGAATGCTTCGGCAGATGTTATTGACGGTATACATTGTCATAATTTCCCCAGAAGTGATAATGTAAACTTCTTGAGCTTTGCGTTCACGAATGGGCATGACAAATCCACCGCACACTACATCACCCAGACCATCATAAAATGTATAATCAAGTCTAACTGCATCATCATAGGCACCAAGTTGTTCCAGCAACCCGATTGATGTCAGAATGCCTCGACCTGTACATCCCACACCAGGTTCCGGCCCACCTGATTCCACACACAGCGTCTTCCCCCATCCTTCCTGGCGAAAGTCTTCTAGATTGACATCATCTTCTTCTTTACGCAACGTGTCGAGTACAATCTTCTGATGGAATCCCCCCAATAGGAGCCGGGTAGAGTCTGCTTTCGAGTCACACCCTACGACCATCACCTTGCGACCCACATCAGTCAGTCCAGCTACTACATTTTGAGTCGTTGTGGATTTGCCAACTCCCCCTCTTCCATAAATAGCGATTTTTCGCATAAAAACCTCAGTAATGGCGTAGACTTATTGATTCGGCTCCAAAATTATGGTGTAATCAAGTAGAGTGCTGAATCAAAATAGAGTTGTAGTTTTTGAAAGAGTTAACTGGACAAATTGTGACAGTATTAATATAGTTAGACAGTGGACATCAACCGTCTATCCAGCACTATAAATATTGTAGTTATCTGCTAGAAGTTAAACAGCATCTTACAGATTTAGCAGTAAATATTAGTGGGATTAGTGGGACGCGAGATATAACAAGGGTGCTAAAAACTAGTTGCAATACTGTTACCAATAATTCAAAAAACTCCACGGCTACGGCAGGTGAATGAGAGGTTTTTGCTTCATTACAGCAAGACAAATATTCTTTTTCCTGGAAAGAAGATACATAAAAAAAATCAGTCCAGCCTACCCTATGGAAACGACTTCGCCAAACGAAAAACCGATTTTTTGGCGGCTTTGCTCCACTTCGATTAACGTTATGTCATCACCAATAAATGATGAGGCTGGTCTGACAACTCACTTCAAAGAAACCTAAGGAGTTTTCGTCCTTTTATTAGATTCCCTATAAATAAAGAATATCATACATCTGGCAAATTTACTTGCACTTTCAAATTAATTTAGAAACAGTATTAGTGGTTACAATTAATGATCAAGGCAGTTTCTTAAAGTCGGCAAAGCCGCGCAACTGATTGCCTCAGCTAGAGAGCCTCGAAACCGCCAATAATCAACTTTTTCTTGTTTTTTGGAGTTAAGCAACGCTTACCTATTTATCCAACAGAGACATCTAGAATTAAGACAGCGATTAAATTATTTACTTTTTTATTTTTAGTTAGAAGGGTCTGTCTATTTAATTAATTAAAAACATTTTATATATAAAAATGAATATTGTTTTAAATTTAGTTAGACCTGTCTATTTATAATTAACTTTATTAATAAATTACAATATATCTTCAGGTGATTGTTATCAAAATTACTATTATTAAATATAAATGTTGATAGGATTTTGAAATCAAGGAAGTCAAACAAGTTCTCTGATGAGAATACAAATATTGAAGCATCTTTCTTGATATCAGCTATTGCACAAGGAGCAATCAGCCATGCCAATGAAGTTGTTTAAGTGCGACGAATCGATTCCAGAACGGGAAAAGCACATATATATAAAAGAAAAA
>NZ_JBALCO010000146.1:0-16510 GCF_036919595.1 Nostoc sp.
TACTTTACACTGCTTTACAATTTTTCATCAACTATCTTGACTTTTGGAAAGCTGATACAAGTTATTAGTTTTACTTATTTAAAGGTAAGAAGGTGGGTAGATATAGTTCAACCCAGGCATCGGGCTTTGCGATTGCGTACCCACCCGGCAGAGGCGATCGCACCCTTGGGTTGTGTTATCTATATACAGTAGGATTCCTTTACAAACTTTAAAAAAAGGCGATGTCTACGACGGGCTACGCCTACGCCCTCCAGTTATTTTAAATAATTCATACACACAGCACTTACGCGCCAATTCCAGATAATTGTTACAAAAAAGCCCGGTTACTATCGTGACCGGGTTTTTAGCTATCTCAATCTATTAAAGGAGGTAGAGTAATCTGAATCACTAGCTATTAGGCAGCAGGTTGTTCCAAATTAACCTTGACAACTTTGTTCTTTTCTTGCTCAGTTTTAGGCAATGTCAGATTCAAGATTCCATCTTTATAATTTGCCGTAACGTTAGTATTTTGAATCCGAGCAGATAGAGGAATTACGCGTTTGAATTTCCCGTAGTGAAACTCACTTTTGGTAATACCTTTTTCCTGAGTTTTAGTTTCAGACTTCCGCTCAACGCTAACATAAACAGCGTTTTCTGTAACTTGTACATCCAAGTCTTTAGCTTCTATTCCTGGAAGTTCTAGCTTCAGATGAATAGCATCTTCAGTTTCTTGTATCTCAGCTGCAGGAACTTTGCTCAAGCCTTTATCTAACAATGCAGATGGTACTCTGGTATCTTCAAATAAATTATTGAGTTGACGTTGTAGAGTGTCAATTTCTCTCCAATAATTCCAACGAACTAATGTCATAAATCTTCCTCGCATCAAATAGCTTTTGTTTAATCAGATTTGCACTTCAGTTAGTGCTCACATATTCATATTATGTAGAGTTAAGCCTGGTGTCTATTCGGTTATTAGCACCAAGTGATTGATGATTACCGTCTTCAATTAGACATGAAATATAATTACGGTTTGCCCTAATTTGTATGTTCGGTAAACCCGAATCAAAAAATATATTTCAAGCATAGTTAATCAATAAATTTGCTGTTGAAGGAGATAGTGCAAAAATGCGATGCCTGCGTTAGGCTACGCCTTCGACTGAGTAATAGCGCTGCATAATTTTTTAGATTACCTCAGTTAAATACATACAGCAGATTTCAAGTTTGTGAGTTCAAAAAATACCCCACCTGCGCTGTCGCCCATCCTCCCCGATGCCTTGGGGAGGGGTGTACTTTATTTACTTGCAAAGCGCTGTATATGTTCAAGTTTGTCCTAAACTTTACTCCCGATTTATTAACCAACACAGCATCAATAATGAAACTCTTTCCCTTGCTCAATTTTGCACATATTGTTGATTTTAATGTCCTATTTAGAATTGCTAGGATTCAAATAGCCACTTATAGCAAGAGTGGCACATCAATCAACACAGCTATCAAATCTAATATTTTACGCAGCCATTCTCCAAATATCAATTATTTGAAACCCTTTAATACTGCTGTTCTTGCTTATCACATTATGGGTCTTAGCAACTTTGAATGAGCTGTAGGATAGGTTCAATTTTTCAGTTCTTACGCTCAATTATATCACCCTAATGGGTGAGGAATAAATCAACCGTTCAGGTGACCTGAGTGCAGGAAGTTGGGACTGATAAAAAATAATACTCTATTACTCAATAATACTAATTGTACTTTACTTTAACTAAGAATAACCCGATGAAATTCTCTATCTTTATAGATTCTGTACTTATTGTTGGTTCTATTGCTTTATTACCTGCAATCGGTGGCGCTCAAACAGCTACTAACAATAGTGGCAAACTTATCACTATCAACTATAACAATTTATTCACTCATTCTGTGAACGTCAGCTACCTGAAACCCTTTGATGTTGCATTTCTAGCTTATCAAGGTAACCTGAAATCACAGGGTATTCCTAGTGGTAGTGCTTTGGTATCTCAATACCAAATAGGAAAACTCACTGCACTAGATGTGGTTAAGGCTGCTGTCAATGCTAAAAAGTTACCAGCACAAGTTTTAAATGATACAGGTTACCTAAACGCTGTCGATTCGCAACTGACATCATTCGGTAACACTAATGATTTATCTTACTAAATACAGTATTGCAGAGGTTCGTAATGGATTTATGAAATGCCATACTATCATATCGTTGCTTTGACAAGAAAATGCGTCACCAGAGAGGAAAAGCTGCTGTCTCCCTCACTATCCCATTACCAAAAATTGCTTTAACCCCTCCAAGATTGGAGGGGTTTTTAGTTGGGGCTACAGTTGCTGCTCTCTGAGAGGAAAGTGCGATCGCCTTGTTTTTTTCAATTTAAACCTAATATTTACTTATTAAATGCTTGTATAGCAATACTTTTGGGTTAGTGTGGCTCTGCTGTGACGAACTATCATATTATCGTGCTACCACCAAGGTAGCCCGTCGTACCCCTACAATACAAGCAAGCTACACGTAGCGTCTGGCAAAGAAGACATCCTTCGGGGGTGGGGTAGCCCATCACCTCCTGGAAAAAAGGGTCGTGTAATAAATTATTTACTGTTCTATCAAATTAACGTTGTTAAGTAACTCAGCAGGTGTAGTTCTCACCTCCAGGCTGTGTTAAATATTGTGGCGCAAAACAGGAGTATAGATACGTTGCAAAAGCTTTCTCCAGAATCTCCTCTATTTGTTTTGTTAATTATTATTAGTTTTCTAGTAGTAACTTTATCAACTTGGTTATCATCTAAACCATTTGTTTTAAAACCATTTGGACTTAATGATATTATCCAGTTACTCACATTACAGTTATTTATTTCTCTGTTGCTAGAGCGTTCTTTAGAAGTTTTTATAACTACTTGGCGAGGCCCATTCGTTGAGCAATTAGATATTAGTATTCAGCAAGAAAAGGCTCTCATGTCTGAGAAAATAAGACTTATGGAAGTCCAACAGAAACAGTTTTCTTCTTTGGAATTAAATCAAGTCAGCGGACTACCGCCTGAAGGAATGAGTTTAGAAGAACAAATCATCCAAAATTTTACACGAAATCAACAAGACTCATTAAAAATTTTCCAGCCACAAATTGATGATTTAAATGAAAAAGAGCGTCAAAGAACAGCCTATAAATCTGATACACGAATAATTGCTTTATGGACATCTCTTTTATTCGGTCTTTTAATAAGCGCAATAGGTATTCGCTCAATCGAACCACTTGTAGTTATTGATTTAGATAATCCAATACAAGTAGTTCTTTTCCGTTGTTTAGATGCATTGCTTACAGGAGGCTTAATTGCAGGAGGTAGTGAGGGAATCCATAAGCTCATAAAAGTTTTTATCGACTTTATGGAAGTTACATCTAAACAAATTAAAAATCAAGGATTATCTTGACAGAATGAAGGATTTCACCCTGCACAATCCAGTATATAATTGCAAATATCCATGAAAATTATATTAGTAATAACTATTTTAGATATATAGTGTCATCTTCCCATAAAGAATCTTTAATATCTACAAAAGTTTTATTTAATTTGCTCAATAAATCTTCTTCAGATAAAACCTTAACTCCTTCATTTTCCAACTTATTTTTTTGTTGATTAACATAAGTTATCAAATAAGCTTTAGAATCTAATATTCTATGTACCGGATAATCAGCCGCCGAGGTTTTTTTAAGGTATGTAGGAATAGCTCTTAGATAGCTATTATCTACTCCCATGCCTCTGATTATCTGTTTATATGTAACTACTTTACCACTGGGAATTTTGATAATAAAATTTAGGAACCGTTCATAGGGATTTTCAGATAATGCAGGAAATTTATTAGCTTGAACCTGAAAATTACTACCAACCTGGATTTTACCTGATTTAATAACTACGCCTAAAATTCCTCTTTTCCCTTGGATACTTTTTAATGATTCTACTAAGTGGGCTATTCGTTTACACGGTTCGCAGTGAAAAGTTAGACGAATTGCCGCACCACTTTCAAAGGTTAGCAGAGATCCAGGGATAAAATTATCAAATTCTATCCCTGTAATCACAATATTTTCTCGTAATTCTCCTGGTTTAATTGATAAGTCGAAAATATCTTCATACCTAACAATTAAAACTGGCCTGGGACTTAGAGGATCGGCATTAACATCTTCTTCTATACCATAACCTACCCTTAAATTTAATGTTTTAAACTCTACCATCGCAGAACCTGGTTTTACCTTGGTGAAAAGATGCATTATTGAAAGAGCCATATTCATTCGACGGTGCGATTAATTTCCAATTTAGGAGGTGAAGTCAGGTAAATCATTGGATTTACTAAGAATGAATAAACTTCCATCTCCTCCACGTCCAACTCTTAAGGTTTCATCTAAGTAAGTAATGTCCAGTGTGGCATTTCTGTTAGTAGGATTATTTGCTGGGACAACCTTAAATTGGTTGAGTTGAGGGGTATTAATGCCGATAATTTTCTCAATCGATAGGCAGCGTTTGTCAAAATAGACGTTGAGGCGTTTGTTCGCTAAAGGCTCTAAAACTTCTTTGGCTGGCTCAAAGCTAGCTGTAACTTTGACATATCCTGATACTAGCCCCAGAGAATGTTTAACTTTAGCTAGATTGAAAAACAATTTATTTGCAACATCAATCACTTGATAAACTTTACCCAGCTTTAATCCCAATGGCAGAGAAACTAAAGAACGGATTTCTCTCGCAGTGGAGTATTGCAGTTGCCAAGCTCCATTCAGTAAATAAGTAGCGTTGACAAGAGGATTGAGATTGGGATTGACGCTCTCCAGCTCCGTCGTCAATTGTTCAATTTCTTTAACTAAAGTTTTATCTAGCTTAAAATCGGTAATGGGATAACCATCGTCCTTGGTTTGAATCTTCTCAAGCTTGGCTTGTAATTTTTCTTTAATTAAGAGTTGATTGTTCAATGGTTGAAGATTCTCCTTTAGAGAATGTTTTAAAAGTTACTATTGATGTATCAAATACTTTTAGACTCTCCTAAATTCACGCCACGTGCTTCTCCCAACCTTATCTAGATGAGATTAGTCAATGAGTTGTGGGGTGGGAATTTGCGTATCGATATCTGCTTGGGACAAAGTTGGGAGCAACCAGCCGCTCTCACCCGCCTTGAATATTTTGGCAGGTTCAACATTGAATTCAATTACACCAGTGGCTGGATTGGTTCTAGCAATAGACTGTGTACCATCGACAAACTTGACGGCGATTGGTTGGGTCAGTTGTTGTGGTTGAGCGTTCGGGCTTAAAACCACTTGAGAACCTGAGGGTAAGTAAATATCATCGCAATCCCAATCATCATCCGTGATTGTTCCTGCGCCCAAGAAGTAGAGTTGGGTTGGAGATTTTTTTGGTTTATTGGCATAGACAGCCAATGTCTTTCCAGTTCCATTGCGGCACTGTGCCCGCTTTCTAGCTGTTTCTATGATATTTTTCTGAAACTGCAATTGTGCCAGTCGCTGCTGGAACTGCTCAGATGTATAGCCAGCTTGCTCAGGTGTATCCTTCACAGTTAGAAGTTGATTAAGCGCCTGAGTTACCTCAGCATAGTCAGCCCCCTTAGTAAAATCCTTGCCAGCCCAAGCGGGTTGAGCAATTACCAGGTTCACCATCAACACAAGAGTGACAAGAACAATTTTGAGAAACTGCATACTGTTCTCCTTTTTTTGAAATTAGTGTTCAGTACCACTGAAACTTTACCAGATTTCAAAACCTTGAAAATTTTGACTGGATCAGCAATATTGATCGCGATCGCACTAAATAATAGCCGTAAAATTAATAGTCCTATAAGCTCTCCCCAATGTCCAAATAACACTTAAATTTATGCTGTACTGAACCAATATAAGTAAACTTTGTATCTTAACTTAGATAAATAGCACTTAGCAAAATGTTTGTTACTAATATTTAGTGAATTAGTCGAGCTAAATGTTAAGTAACAAGGGTATAATTACTGAGACTTAATTAGACTAGAAACTTAGCTTAATTAAAAGTATCGATTTTAACCATCTATTTACTTAATCTTCGTTAAGTTTTTGGTAAGCACAATTTTGGATAAATTGAAGCTGATTTTTCTTAACTATAT
Organism: Nostoc sp.; assembly: GCF_036919595.1. Classification (GTDB taxonomy): domain Bacteria; phylum Cyanobacteriota; class Cyanobacteriia; order Cyanobacteriales; family Nostocaceae; genus Nostoc. The sequence goes on from NZ_JBALCO010000146.1 coordinate 6,113, forward strand.
CTTGGGAGGGGTGACTAATAATTTTAGATATGTAGTTAAAAACTCATTAACTGACAAATATGAATGCGTTGCACTCTAACCTGCCCTGCAATAAATTGATTGCTCATAGCTCAAGTCCATTAAAGTGAACCTAAAAGTATATCTAGTCTACTTTAGCAGACTTAAGCTATTAGCTTGGGAATTGATTCCCAACCGGGACGAAAGCGAAGGGACAAGACTTTGAGAATTTTTGTCAGTCAACCAGGATCAAGAAACTTGATTAAGAATTGTCATCAATTAATTACGTATAAGTAGCTAAACACAACATTGGGTAAAAGCATCAAAGAACAAAATCATACATCTTATCGGAATGACAGTGTTATTTAATATTTGTACTGAAATTAATTATTTGAATTCGTATTAGGAATTGTACTAAGATGCTCTTTCAAAATTAGGGTATAAAGAAATGATTTCAGCAGGAGTCGAAGTAAAAATAAATCGCTTGGAATCTATTGTTGAGCAAATAGGGGAAGCAGTACTTTCTACGACTGAAACAATTGAGCGTCTTGCAGAAAGATTGGAGACTCTCAGCATCCAAGTTGAAGCACAGGGACAGCAGGTGCAACAGCAAGGCTACCAAATTATTGCGTTATGTGATGCTGTACAGACTCTTGCAGAATCTCATCATGATTCACTGCAAAAACTCAACCAACTGACACAAACTGTAGATCGGTTTATGTCCTTAATTCAAGCATTGGATGAATAATAGCAATTTTGGGTTTCGGTGAAGCAGCACGGTCTTCTCATACAGCCCTTCTCCTACAGACGCTACGCGACCGGGCATCCTACGGCAGACGTTAGCCTCTCCTTTGGTATCTGGGGAACCACTCCTTGGTGGTTCCAAGAGTTGAGTTGGCGTGAGACGGTGTGCCGCAGCGCAGCTAAACTGAGTCTTCGTACTCCTACAGGGAGCTTGCTACGCCTTGGTCTGGTAGAAAGTGTCTGGGGGCTTCCACGCCAGTTGGAACAAGAGTCGCTCCCCATGAGTGACTGCACCAAGCCCAAGGAATTCAATCGTCACTGTTAACTAAATGTCAAACCTTTAACTGAGTTACTGCAATATTGCCAGAAAAACATACATCCACATCGCTACCAGGAGTGCGATCGCGTTTGCCATATTCTCCTACATAATAAAAATCATTGCCTTCAATTCGATAGTTGACAGGCAAAGGTTTGGTACATGCTTGGCAAAACACCACATTAGGATCTGGTTCTCCTGGTTGCAAATGAGGCAAATTCACATTCCAGAAGCTTCCCGGTTCTAAGGGACGTTTGAGTAAATCCGCTAAAACTTCAGCTGTCAATTTGGCAGCCATATCCCAATCAAAATTCTGCTTGGCTTTGCGATAATGGGAAATGGCAACTCCGGGAATACCGTGCATTGCGGCTTCCCGCACGGCAGCTACTGTGCCAGAAATGTAGCTATCGACTCCCAAGTTGCCCCCAGCGTTGATACCTGAAAGCACAAATTTGACATCCGCATTGATTTGTGTTATAGCGATTCTCACACAATCTGCGGGAGTGCCTGCGATCGCATATTCAGTCTCAGAACGTCGCTGGAGGTTAATAGCACGAGTGGTGGTAACTTGATGTCCACAGCCAGACTGATGATCAGCAGGAGCAGCGATAATAACATTTTTGCCATTTACAGCTTTGATCAGCGCTTTTATACCAGGAGCGTCAATGCCGTCGTCGTTAGTTAAAATTATGGTCATGTATACATTATATTGATATAAGTTTAGCTAAAATATTAGAAAAATGCAGATATCGCCCATTGATGGCTACAGCAGAAAAAACTACTTGCAGATATAAAAAAATATCCTTGATGCTGCCAAAAATATTGGTTATAGGATATCATCTCTAGATGGTTTGCAAATTCCGCCCTAAGTATTTGGGTTAATTCCCAAAATGGGCGGTATTTCTTGTCAGGTTAATGCTTGCAGCCGCGATCAGAACAAATTTGTCCAATCAAAAAATCCCTTAAAATATATATCTGCTGGCAATAGCAGAAACTTCATACTGGAGAAAACCGGGAATGAAGTGATTTTTACAATAGTTCTGTAGTATTTTTGGTGCAAGTCTGTCTTAGGGTTCATACGATGAAACAGCTTCTTAAACAAGTATTTAGCAGTCAAAAACACCTCATCCGGTTAATTCTACCTTTGGTGACGGTTATTATAACAGCTTCGCTGTTTACCACACCTGCTTTAGCCACAGGTGTGAATCAAATATCCAACCTCACAGCAGGAAATGACACCTGGGTTTTGGATCAAGGTGAAGTCATCAGCCGTCTGAATGAAGGTAAGATTAGCAGCGCCTTCAAGGATTTGGCGAAGCAAACAGATAAGGAAGTCAGAATAGTTACTGTTCGCCGTCTCGACTACGGTGAAACACCGGAAAGCTTCACCAAAGAGTTGTTTGAAAAATGGTTTCCCACAAAATCAGCCCAGGCTAATCAAACCTTATTGGTTGTTGATACGGTTACTAATGGTACTGCGATTATTACTGGAGATCAAGTTAAGCCTTTACTCACTGACTCTATTGCCGAAAGTGTAGCTACTGAAACAGTAAGTGTACCGTTACGTAATGGTAACAAATACAATCAGGCATTTCTAGATGCAAGCGATCGCCTTGTTGCCGTCCTCTCTGGGAAAGCCGATCCAGGACCACCCGAAATAATTGACAATGTACAGGTAGAAGGCACGTTCAAGAAAGCAGAAGAAACTGACCAAGGTAACGCTACTGCTTGGGTAGTAGGATTGTTAATTGCCGCCACCGTTATCCCAATGGCGACTTACTACATCTATCAGATAAATCAGCCATCATCTTGATGGGTAATGGGAGAGTTGTTCAATTTTAGATTTTTAATTTTGGATTTTGGATTGAAAGAAAAATCTAAAATCTAAAATCTAAAATCTAAAATTGGCTTAATCTTGAACATACTGTTGCTCTGTGATTAAAGCCACCTCAGCCCGAACAAATTCTCGGCCCAAATAAGCTGCATGATTTAATTGAGTAACAGGAGGGGGCTGAGTTTGTTCAAAAATCTTCACGCAAAGTTCTTTCGCCGTCCTCCCATTAAAAACCGTCGTGGAAGTTCGTTCTACCTTTTCTCGTGCAGGAATTACCTTTCCCGTTTCTGGATCGACAGCTAAACCACGCTCATCAATCACATTTGTGAAATGCTTGGCATAAATTAACCTTGCGTCTCGATCCAAGTAAATAATGAAATATCCACCGGGGTCAAGGTCAATATGACGCTGGGAAAGTTTATCATCAATTGTAGCTAAATCTTCAATTATTAAATCCATAAGCACTTTAAAAAGCAAATTTCTTTCTTCAAGATTTTTACACCTATATCAAGTGTAATTCCTATCTTACTTAGCATTCTTTATATCTTTAATATATTTGTGATTCTTTTTACTTAAAAGTAAAAACATATTGTTCTAAATTATACTTTCATTCTGAAAGCATCCTGCAAAAATACTAGTATATAAATTTCTTGAAGCCATAGTTAGAAAAAAAACTATATACTCACCTCTGAATTAAATTTCAAAGCTCTGTTAAAGGCTTACTCAATTTAGTTTCTAATCATGAATCATCAACAAAGGTCAGCATCAAGAAGCAATTGCTGAATACACGTAAGCAATCAAGCTTGATCCTAACTATGCTGAAGCTTATGCTTTTCGAGGTAATGCATTGGTTTTAGAAAAAGCACAAAAGAGGATTGAAGATGCCGAAAAGGCTATTGCTATTTACAATTGCAGAGGAGATTCAGTAAGGGCATCTATGGTGCAGCAACTAGCAGAAAATATCCGCCGAGGCTTTGAAGAGGGTGAATTTTGAGGAATGGTGGCAGAAATTGGGATTTGCTAGCAGTCAAATTCCATAATTATAACAATTAGGATTAGCATCTGTTTGCCGAGTAAAGCTTAATTATTCGGCAAACTCTGCTACAAAAGTAACTCTTTGCTTCAACCACCTTTCTCACTAAATGGCAACTCTGCATTAATTGCCTCGATCTCCTGTTGTTCGAGTTGATTCACTTCCTTAATATAAGGAAGTAAAATTTGTCCTAAACGATTATTGTAAAAGCGGTGCAGGCTGTGATTAGGCATAGCGGGGAAACCGCGCCGTTTTTTGTGGCGTCCACCCGCACCAGGGTCAAAAAGTTGGATACCGTTAGCGATCGCCCACTCAATCGGCGTATAATAGCAAGCATCAAAATGTAAGCAATCTATTTCTTGGAAACTCCCCCAATAGCGTCCATAGAGTTTCTCACCTTTAAACAAACAAAAGGACATTCCTAAAGGATGAGAGTTATCTTGCTCGCTATATGCAGCAATAAACAAGACTCGATGGCGATAATCGGTGTTTAGCTGCTCAAAAAACCGCTGTGTGAGATACTTGCTACCCCACCAGCCAAATTTATCACAGGTGTCAGCATAGAACTGGTACATCAAAGGAAATAAAGACTGAGGAATTTCATCACCAGTCAACGCTTGCAATCGTAAACCTGCTTTCTCCACAGCTTTGCGTTCCCGCTTGATATTGCGGCGCTGATTGGCATTAAACACCTTCAAGTAGTCATCAAAAGTTTTAAAGCCAGCATTTTCCCAGACGTAGCTGTGGTGCAGCCAAGTTGTAAAGCCGTGCCGTTCCAGCATCGGACGCCATTGGGGATCGACGTAGAGAAAATGACATCCAGAAATTCGATTTTTGGAGCAAAAAGTGTCAATTTCATGCACCATCATCGCTGTGATTTCGTCCTCATCTTCTCCTGGGGCAATTAAGAACCGATAACCTTCAGCAGGAGTAAATGGTGTCATTCCCAGCAATTTTGGGTAATACTGGACTCCGATGCGATCGGCTAACTCTGCCCATTGGTGATCGAAAATAAATTCACCAGAACTGTGTCCTTTGAGATAAAGTGGCGCAGCGGCAATCAGCGTTCTATCTCGCCACAATGTCAAGTGATTTGGCAACCAACCAGTTTTAGCCGTGGCACTATGGGAGGTTTCGATATTGTTTAGCCACTCCCATTCTAAAAACGGCGTTTTGAGTGGCATTGCCAAAGCATTCCAGGCATCTTGGGGTACTTGGGCAATTTTGTTCGTCCAAACGACAGAATAGCGAGGCTTAAGTTGTTCCACTTTTTAGGGACTGGGGACTGGGGACTAGGGACTAGGGACTAGGGACTAGGGACTGGGGAGTAGGAGGATAAGGAGAATATCCATACCCGATGCTAAATACCCAGTACCCAATCCCCAGTCCGCAATCCCTTATTTAGCGTAATCTAATCTGCTGGTCGTTGCAGGCGATAGTGCAAAAACACTTCTTGCTCAACTGTATGAACTTCTAAAAGTTGCAGCTTGGGAGCTAAATCCGATAAAAATCCTTTCCCTTCAACGGGTGTGGGTGCGGTATTACCACCTAAAATCAGCGGACAGATAGTCAGCCATAATTCATCGATTAAATCTAATCCCAGCAAAGAAGCGACTAATTCACCTCCACCCAAGATTGCCAAGCGTGTTATATGTAGAGTGGCTAGATGCTTCAAAGCGGCGGGAATGTCAATTTCTCGCGTTGGTGTTTCAAAAACCAGAATCTGCTCAAATTCTGGAGGGCACTCCTGTGCTACGGTTCCCAGAGTTGAAGAAAGTGTCTGTAAGCGTCCTTTCCATGAAAGTGCTCCCGCTGTTGTCGTGAGTAGCCAGCGTCTAACTGGTTGCTTAAAAAAGCGAATTTCCGGATTGAGGTTTGCAGAGTGTGTAGTCACTATATAAACTGGCTGTGGAGGCTTCCCTGCTTGTGCCCGAAGTTCCACTAGAGTTGGATTTGATACAGGAAGTGTTGTTCCGTAGGCGTGCAGAGTACCAGCACCGAATAAAACTGCATCAGAGGCAGCGATTTGTTTTTCTAAGTGTGCTTTATCAACCTTTGAGCCAAACCGAGCAGGCGATCGCCTAAAATCCGCTATCTTGCCATCTGCACTCATTGCTAAAACAACTGTAGTATGAGGACGATCTTGCAACATTAGATTGATTTGATAGTTTGAATATTTTCTTTGCTTGTGCGTAGATTCTCAAAAAAATCCATGCTTGCAAGCTACCGTTTTACAATTTCAATACTGTATTTATATGCAACCCAAAGCGCTTTTACATCTTTTAGCATATATGAGTTTTGGTATCCCACGTTTCTTTTTGAATTATAGCAATTTGTTATTTTTAAACATTGAAAATAAAATTCTGATAATTTAATAAAATGTCTCATCTAGCTAGTCTAATTACATATCTTTGCTGTTGTGTTTTGCAGATGCAAAGTGAGACACTCGATGACTAATTCCCGCCAATCTTCCTTTCGTCGAATTTTAGTAACGAGAATACTGCTGCTGTTCGTTCCAGTTTTACTTATAGGCGAGATTGTTGCCTTGAATAAGGCACGTTCTAGCATATTGGGAACTGCACGTCAAAATTTAACAGAAAGCGCCATCAGTAAAGGGGAGAGAATTGGAGATGCGATCGCTATCTTAAAAGCTAATTTGCTGAGTGTAAGTAAAACAACGGTGATTCCGTCGGGTTCGCCTATACAAGAGCAAGAAATTCTCACGCAGTTAAGGCAACAACTTCCAGCCAGTATTGAGTGCATCCAATTAACGAATCTCCTAAACCAGAAGATAATTGCTAGTAGCTGTGGGGATCAAGCAATTGGAGAATTGAGATTACCTTTGCCTAGTGACGGAATTGACGTTAAAGCAATCTTCCCGCCAAACACAGGAATAACTGGAAAAAGAAACACACAAAATCAACTGCGATTAATGTTATCTGCACCAGTCGCCGATAGCCGAAGAAATTTATACAGCTTGAGTATTCAGTCTGCGTTGTACCAACAAATCATAAATCCGCCGGGATCGCTCACAGGCGCTATGGTAGTGATTGCTGAAGACGGGACAATTTTGGCGCACCCACTTGCAGACTGGGTGGGAACTAATATCAATCAGCACCCAAATGCTTCCCAACTCAAGAGCATAATTAAAAATGCAATTGCAGGACAAAACGATTCGATAAATTTGTCTTTTACAAAGGGGAAAGAATTAGTAGCTGGCTATACGGCTATTGCAAATCCCCTCACCCAACAGCAGCAGCAAAAATGGATAGTCTTAGCTGTTACTAGTGTCGATAATGCGCTTTTTGGTTTAGAGGAAATCAAACTAATTCTCATTGTTTTGACAGTTGGTTTGATTGGTACAAGTTTGTTAGCATCCCTATATCTAGCTCCTTACTTGGCACGTCCTGTAGAAGAATTGCGAGACTACGCTCTAAATATTCACTCTCACCACGCTGCACAGCCAGTTCCGCACAATTTTCAAATTCGGGAATTCAATCAACTAGCCCAAGCATTAGACCAAATGGTAGAACGGCTAAAAGCAGGGGCAGAAGAACTAGAAATAGCTTGGAAAGAAGCAAAAAGCGCTAACCAAATTAAAAGCCAGTTTTTGGCTACGACTTCTCATGAATTGAGAAACCCATTACATACTATTATTAACTGCATTCGCGTGGTTGAAGATGGATTATGTGATAGCCGGGAAGAAGAAATGGACTTCCTCAAACGTGCCGATGAAACAACGATTCATTTGCTAAGTATTATTAATGATTTACTCGACATTTCTAAAATCGAAGCAGGTAAGCTTTCTGTAGCCACCACACCTCTTGACCTCCGACAAATATTGCTAGAGGTGATTAATTTACAATCAGTTAATGTTCAACAAAAGGGCTTGCAATTAAAATGCGACTTAGATCCTAAACTGATACCAATTAAGGCAGACGCAGCAAAACTGAAGCAGGTGCTGATTAATGTTATCGGCAACGCCACTAAGTTCACCGACACAGGAAGCATCACCATTGCTACAGAAATTCAATATAGTACTGGTAAATCTCAAGTGGTGGTGATAGTCAAAGATACAGGTATAGGTATTGATCCAACTCAACAGCACAAACTATTTCGCCCCTTTGTAATGGTGAATGGCACAACCGCACGTCAGTTTGAAGGTACTGGGCTAGGACTAGCAATTTCACGAAACTTAATCGAACTCATGGGAGGCAGCATTACTCTTGAGAGTGTGGGACTTCATCAAGGTACGACACTGAAAATTACCTTACCTTTGATTGATATCTCGCTGTTACCTGTTCTAAAGAAAGAAGCAAATGTCGGGGATCTAGGATTTTCCTCTAGGAATGAGGAGGCGAAAGCAAGCCGCTACCCTAGCCTACAGGAGTCTGGCGGAAGTACCTCTTTAGGGATCAACAAGTCTGTGAAAGCAGGGGTAGACAAAGAGAAGTCCCCGAAATCCCAGTTGCTGTTTGGGAAGGAAACTTGCGAGATTCGTCTTTCGCCGCTGCAAACTATTCTGGTAAGTCTTCCAAAAGGAGAAGTTTGTGCGAATGGGACTTTCAAAAGGTAATCGTCACTTTGCTAAAATCTCGCTTTAATCTGAAATATTGCACTAGTACAGTACGGCGTAAATAGAGCAACCATTTAAAAACCCTAAAATGTCTATTCCGTAATACTTTTGAATGAGTGATTTCCGCCTTGCGGTACTAGTCCCAACAACCGCTTAGTAATGAATTCTAGGCTAATAGCTAAAAAAAGAGCATCAATGGCATAAGATGATCCATTTTTTAGCGAAATATTACAATAAATCCGCCGATTAATTTAATTAGTAGCAGAACAGCAATGTCCTGTGATTTGACTAACTTTTGCAAAAACCGTAATAGCGTTTGCCTTTATAAAAATAATCAATGCAATTGCTTGATATTTAGCTGTTTTAGCGGACGATATTAGATTTAAAGCTTAAATATTATTAATAAGTTTTGTAACGAAATCAAACTAAATTAATTTATATAAAACAAATAAAACTTTTGGCAATACGTAATTTTAGACATAAATTTGTCATACTTTTCTATAGTTAAAGAAAGCATCTAAAAATTGCTATGTCAAAAAGTTTGATGGACTCAATAGATATTGTTTCAAAATAGAGGCTATTTCAGCCTAAGTAATAAGCAAAATTGCAACTAAAAAATGATTGTAAAAGTTTTTCTATAAAGATGTATAAGATATGAGTATTTGCAGATCATGTTGTCAAAGCATTAGAGAAAAAGAAATAATAAAAACTGTTATTCAAACAAATCAAATTTTAATTTTAATTATTGACTATGAAGCAATTATCCGCAAGATACTGCGACTTTATCTAGAACAAGAGGGGTATCAAATAGTAGAAGCTCAAAGTGGTACAGAAGCATTAAGTATTTTTGAAAAACAGCACCCAGATATAGTAATACTCGACACCATTCTGCCAGATATGGATGGGTTCGAGTGTTGCATTCAGCTGCAATCTTTAGATGAGAGTAAATGCACTCCTATTTTAATGATTGCAGATATAGAAGATGATCAGTCAGTTGACCGTGCATTTGAAATGGGTGCAATAGACTATTTTACCAAACCGATTCACTTGCCAATGTTGCGACAACGAATAAAACGGATACTTGAGCAATCTCAGCTACAGAAAAAACTCATTGTTAAGAATCTAGAACTACAACGATTAGTTATTATCGATGAATTAACGCAAGTAGCTAACCGACGAGGATTTGAAGAGTATTTAGCTCAAGAGTGGCAGCGCATGGCAAGGGAGCAACAGCCTTTTTCCTTGATTATCTGGGACGTTGATTTTTTCAAATCTTACAATGATACTTATGGTCATCTTTCGGGCGATCGCTGTTTAAAAGAAATTGCAAAAACTATCAAAAATTTTTTGAAGCGTTCTACAGACCTAATTGCCCGTTATGGTGGAGAAGAATTTGCTGCGATATTGCCTAATACAGATGTGGAAGGGGCAACATCATTAGCCCAAACAATTTGCTCTGCTATTCGTACACTGGCAATTCCACATAGGAATTCATTAGTAAGCAGTCATGTTACTTTGAGCGCTGGGCTTGCTACAGCGATTCCTAGCCCTGGTTCTGATTTTGAACAAATAATTCTTGCCGCAGATCAGTCGTTATATCAGGCAAAGGCAGCAGGACGGAATCGTTTTCTGCATAACAGTTATCATTAAAGATTTCTATATTAAATCATTGGCAATTGAAAGGCTTACTTCCGTGGCACTTTCGCCCAAAGGGCTTTCATCGACGGAAGAGAGCTTTTATTACTTCTAAGAACCATTACAATAAATAACAAGATTCTTATGCTTTAAATACGTTTGCCTTGATAATAGACCTCTTGCAGAATTATTTTTATGTTATAATAGAAGGCTTTGCTTCCATACTAATGAGGTGGAATAATTGAGAAACGTGATACTTGGGT
>NZ_JBALCO010000147.1:0-25650 GCF_036919595.1 Nostoc sp.
TAGATGCAGCATTCGCAGAAATGACGATAGAGAATTTGCGCTTGTTGGTTTACTCACTGCTGCTATTGTACCTCAGAAGACTGATAACCGCTATATCAATATCAATATTACCTAATGGAAACGGAATAGAAAAGACTTCATTGAGGTTATTATTAATAACTTTTTTTGCTCCTGAAGCTTCTTTTAAAGCAGCAAGTTCTGAAAAAAATATCTTACTAAATAGAGATGGGACACCTAATGTACCCGCATATTCACAAGCAATGATCGGTTTTTTTTCAGAATAATATGCATCAAAAAGCTGATTAATAATTTGGTGAGAAACAAATGGCTGGTCGCAAAGTGTAATAACTACTGCTTCTATTTTTTGAGGAAGATTATTTAACAATTCAATACCGCTTTTAATTGAAGTACTCATTCCACAAGCCCAATCCAAGTTCTTAACTACTCTAACGGGAAGTTGCTTAATTTGGGGATGAATCTGTTCTGCATTTGCTCCAAGTACTACTACTACAGGTTGACAAACTGAAGCGATCGCCATTTCTGTAATATATTGCAAAAAACTACGTCCTTGGTAAAGCAACAGTTGTTTAGGTGTACCCATACGAGTAGATGCACCAGCAGCAAGAATCATAATAGCTATGGTTGATTTTTCATTGTCTATTTGCTCAGTGTTGAATACCATAACAGATACAAACTATATAGGAACTAGCAAGTTTAAATTGCTTTCATAGCATTGGTGAATTGGTTGATTACGATTTCTTAGAAAATTACCACTGCGATTTGTCAGCACTGCTTGAATTTCAGCAATAATGGCGATCGCTATTCCTTCGGGTGTATCTGCGCCGATGTCAATTCCAATAGGGCCATGCAATCTTTTTAATTGTTCAATAGTATAAACTATTTCTTGCAAACGTAAATCTTCAATCAATCTTTCAGTCCGCGCCTTTGGGCCTAAAACCCCTATGTAGCGTGCAGGAGATGGCAGCAACATTTTCAAAATTTCCAGGTCATCAAGATAATTATGCGTCATCACTACAGCAACTGTATAGGCATCCATAAATACCTGTTTTTGTACGATTTCTCGCCGACTAAGAATTACATCACAAGCCATAGGAAATCGCGCTCTAGTTGCCTCATTAGCTCGACAATCGACTACAGTAACCTGCCAACCTAATGCTTGAGCAAACTGTGCTACCGGTACAGCGTCATAACCTGCACCAAATATTACTAAAGATGTGGGTGGTTGGATGACTTCAATAAAAACTTCTGCACTGGCTAAAGGTAACTGATACTTGTTTACGCTTGACTTTTGATTAGCAAAGGCTGCTTGAGTATCTACACTCAGAGATTGAATTAAATTTGGATCTTTAATGTCAGTCAGAATATTACCGTTTGGATACAGCAGTAAGCGCGACCCAAGTTTCACATCTACCCCGCCTTCAAAAGCAAAGACTGTAGCAATAATACCCAAATGTTTTTTATGAAAGCACTCCTGTATAAAAGCGATTGCATTCAGTATGCTTTCTGTTTCAAGACGTTCGATGAGAACTTGCACTATTCCATTGCACCCTAGACCAAAGCCCCAAAGAATATCTTCAGAGGCGGTATTATCGTAAGTAACAACGATTGGTTTGCCGTCTAACATTCGTTGTTGAGTATGCTCAAATACGTCATTCTCCAAGCAACCAGCGCTGATTGTTCCGATCATCTGACCTGCATTTGTCATCAGCATTTTAGCACCCGGTCGGCGATAGGTTGAACCTTGAGTTTTAACTACAGTGGCAAGAAAAGTGATTTTACCACTTTTTTGACTTGACTCAAAGCCTTATAAAATTGCTTGTAATTCATTCATTTGATTGCTTATTTTTCTGTTTACAGCAGTTTATCAGCTTGAGCAAGCAGTCCCAATAAAAACAATGTGATGACTGTGCCATTCTGCGTTACTACTAATGTCAAATACGAGTCGATTGCCGCCCATTAACGACTACAGCATATGCATGAAACTAACTGCGTTGTTTTCCGCTGCAAGTATCACGGTGTTCTGCTACCTAAGAGAAGTGAAAATATTGCTGAAATCATACCTCGCAGGATAGTTGTCAACTTGAGTGAGTTATTTATTATAAAAGTTAGCATAAATTACTGATTTTTTGTAACTTCCAATTTTGGCAAAGTTGTTTAAACTTTTTGCTAAAGTTTTTATTTGAAGCTCTTTCTTTGCGTCTTTGTCTTGGAAAGTTCTGATGATTGCAAACTTTTATACCCTGTGGAAAGCCTTTTGGATTCTTTTCATAGGAGGTCTATTGCACTCATTTCAAATATCTGTGTACAGGCTGAATTTGGCTTTCACACAAAGTCTAGGTTGTTATAATCAAAGAGCCATACCAAAAATAAACAAAAAGTATTGAACTTAAGTTAAGGGACTTTGCAGTAAGCTCTTGAATAATTTATTTTTTGGTATTCACTGAATACTCTCAACCACCCGCAATATCATAGAATTTTATGTTATCATTTGTGCCGCAGGAAATGAAAGACCCTGCTCCTTACCATCTATTGACAAGCAATTTCCCGTGCCTGGCGACCATTTATGTAACGAAAACCGAACGGCGCTTTGCCAATCCAGTAAGCATTTTGTCACGTGTGGCTCTTCACCTTTTTAAAACAAGTAAGAACTTACAGGCAATGGAACATCCTTTTCGCCTAGTGTCAACTCATCCAGGACTCGAAGGCGTCAAAATGGCCGAAGGCAATGCTTTTACCGATTAAAAAACTCCGTACAAACCTGCGGCATTGAGTCCTGAGAAGCAACGTTTGTTGGGTTTATCTTGTTTGTGGACTGGTTCTATTAATGGTAAGCTAATCAACATTTAAGTTGCATAAAAGCAGGGCTGAAGCCCTTACTACAAGCGAATCATCCTGCAAAAATGAATGACGATTAGCTTATCAAGCTACAAGTTTGGGCAACTTGGTTATTTTATGTTATATTAGTTGATTAAGCAGACGCTGTTACTGATGAATTATCTCTGCCATTCGACCGCATTTCTTTAGGGATGATTTATCGAGGACTATATCATTTTAGTGTCGCCTACGATAAAGGTAACGCTCTTGACCCCATTAGGTACTTTGCTGCCCCAGAGAATCAAGACTTAGGCGTGGTTAAATATCTCCGAAAGCCAGTCTCCAAGCTAGATTTATCGCCTTTTCCTGCACACTCACAGACATTTGTGCATTTACCTTAACCTGTCAAGAATCGAGCCAAAGCGGCAATTCCTTCTCGCAGCAATGCCAAAATTTAATTAATAGATAACTGTAAAATGCTGCTCCATCCAAGAGATGAAAATCTGCGCCGGATTCGTCAAATTGGACGTAAAATGGAAACAAGAAAGTAGCTATCATCGGCGATATGCGTCCGAAACTGCCATGTTTCGGCTCAAGGTCATTTTTAGCGGCAAGTCACGACGACGCTTTTTTGACAATCAAGCCGTCGAGTTATTTCTGCAATCTGCGGCACTTAATCGCATGATTCAGTTAGGCAAGCCAGACACTTATAAAGTCGAAGGCTAATTTCAATTCCAATCGCGGATTCGTGTGTCCTTTTTTTCTTTCATGCAACAAAACCATTTCTAAATATTTAATTAATAATGATTATCGTTATCTTTCTTTGGGATATTTTATTTTTTGGAACTCCCCAAGTTCAATAACAGACGGATGCGTTTGTCAAGTTGTGATATAAATTCCAAAACCCAGCGATTGAGGGTTGAGTGATCCACTGCGACTCCTGGTTCTGCCATCATTTCTTCTAAGTCTCGGTTGCTCAAGGGATAGCAACAATACCAGCGCACATTCAGCAAGATGATGTTGGGGAGTGAACGTCGCCATTTGAATTGGGAGTCAGCAGTCATTTAGAGCAAGGCTAGAGAAAATTATTCTTTGTCATTTTACCACTTTGCGACACACCAGAAAAATAGTCAACCAGAAAATCTACGAAAGTACTTATTTTGGGTGATAGGTATCGCTGATTCGTATAGACAGCATAAAGAGATGAGGTTGCCAACGTGAAGTCCAACTTCAGCACCTCCAATCGTTGGCTGGTAAGATCATCTTCAATCAACCACTCTGGCAAAACCGCCAACCCCATACCGGCTAGGGTTGCCTGATACAGCATGGTAGTGTTGTTGGAGCGGATCGAGACTGGCAGTTTGACTGTCTGTTGCCCGTTAGAATCCTCAAAGAGGATCTCATCGGCAAACTGCGAGTAGTAATAGCTGATGCTTAAATGCTTCGACAGTTCGTTGGGAGTTTTTGGGTAGCCATTTCTTTGCAAATAGTCAGTTGAGCCAACCAACATGAGTTGAATTGGGCAAATGCGTCGCGTGAGCAGTGAAGAACTAAGTTCCTCAGGCGTGACACGTAACGCCAAGTCAAATCCTTCTTGCACCAAGTCTACCAACCGATCGTTCAAATTCAGATCTAGCAAAACGTCTGGATAGCGAGAGCGGTACTTCGCCAAGGCTTTAGTAAATAACGGGTTAGCAAACCAAACTGGGGCGCTGATCTTGAGTACGCCACGTGCAACCACGGCTGATTGCCTCACCGTTGCCTCTACCATTTCCAATTTATCAAGCATTTCCCGGCATTGCTCATAATAGACCCTTCCAGCCTCGGTTAGGCTTAAGTGTCGGCTGGTTCGATTCAACAAACGTGCGCCAAGGTTTCGTTCCAAGTGCATCACATGCTTGCTGGTCATGGCTGTGGATAAGTTGAGCCGCTCGGCGGCTGCCACAAAACTTCCCGATTCCACCACCTGAAGCAATACTTTCATGCTCGTTAAGGTGTCCATCGTAGTTCTAAAATTTCCTAAGAAGAAACATAGCATTAACAAAATGATACTTGTACAACGATCACAAGTAAATGTAATTTGAGGAAGACGGCAGCATCAACTAGTACTCTGCCAAGCCAAAATTACTGGGTGGAGGTAGGCAGAGGAGCAGAGCAGAGGTTTGAAAAATTCTTTCTCCTGTGCACCTGGAGCCTCTCTGCTAGCTACTACACAAAGTTTGTGTGGCGCACCACTAGCTAGACAAGTAAATAGCGATGACTGAACCAACAAAGGGTGGTATTCTACATTTTTTGCTCTTCGCCTGAAGAATTTATACATTGGACGTTTCAGGAGTCTTAACAACAAATCTAGAACACGATCAACTCGTCGACCGCCTGCAAGAATTTCAACGTAGAGGAGAATTTCAATGTCTCAGAACAACGAACTCACAGCGATTGACCGCTTTACCATCTTCGAGCAATTGAATATGCATCAGCGATGTATCGACAAGGGTTGGGGGCGCGAGCAGGCCGACCTCTACAACCGCCTTTACTGGCCGGAGGCCAAATTCCACGTCAACGATCTACGTACTTCAACCTTCGAGGGTTTTGAGGGCATGAAGCAGATGTTCGACTACGCGCACAGCGTCTTCCCGATGGACAAGTGGTTCCACTCTATGGGCGCGTTTGAAATTTCCGGATCGGGTGACAGGGCTGAAGCGCACTGGCGATGGTTCGTATACTGGAAGGATGAACACGTCGGAATCGTTTCAACTGGCACCTACGACGACATCTTTGAACGTCGCGATGGCGTCTGGAAGTGTCTGGAGCGCACCTCCAAGAGCGATCCAAACTGGCCTAATGACTTGTTCCAGCCCTTCCTCGATCGCGCAGACATCACCTTCAAGGCGTCCTGATAGTCAGACTTTTGTAGGTTAGGTGGAGCTTCGCGAAAGCCGTCTACATATCGCTCATGGAAATGCGCGTCAATTGTTTTCACTCTAACTAAAGCCTCAACACCAAATAAACCGTTGTATTGTGAGTGAGGTAAATCCAACCACTGATGGGAGTCGTTTATGGCAGATAGCACAGTTGGCACTCATGTAGTCGTTGAGGACGCAGCTTCTCTGGCTGAAGCGGTTCAACGTACACATGTTGTAATCGAGGTGGCTGGTCGCCTCCATGACTTAGAAAAATTTACACTTCTTGAAGGCTCAAGTTTAGTGGGTACAACTTCTGACGCAGAATTGGTCTTCAAGCCAGATTCAGACGGGCTAGCGCTCACGGCAAATAACACCCTCCAGAACCTAACCCTGCGATCAGATCCGAGCCGATTAACGCTCAGTCTGGAACCGACAACGACTACCCTTGGACAACTCAAGTTGCAGGATCTCGTCGTCTACGGTCGGCTGCACTTGGAATCGAGTATTGTGATGACCGCTGACCTTGTGCTCACTGACATTCAAGTGTATGACGGCGACAGCACCTCAGCGCTGCATCGTCCAGTCGGTTACGGCGTAGAGGTCGTTCCGGGTTCCATAACGGTCTACAACCGCTGTACCGATCCCCAAAGTCGCTGGACACTGCGTGCCGAAAACCTCTCAGGGGGAACGCGAGATGTGCCGTTGAAGGGTAGCGGCATCTTTATTTTTGGCGGCATGACTATTCCCGCAAACGCCGCTCCTCAAGGTGGACCAGCGCCCAGTTCTCCTGGTGGCATGATCGACCTTAAATTATTGACCACAGGCGAAATCCATACTAATGGCAATATCCCGGCTGGTATTGGCAATCTTATCTCAGGCGGGGTGTTCGTTGGCTCAGGCGTAAAGGCTCAGCAAGTGATCAATAACAGTCCTGTAACAACTTACGGGACAAATGACATGGTGTTGGATAACTGGGGCAATGTCCGTCTTTGGCTTGCTCGGCAGTCCATCATATCTCATGGAACCAGTGGAATCGGATTCGTGAATTTCGGAGATTTGCAGACTCTGATTGTGCAAGGCGACCTGGCGACCTATGGCGAAGGAGCGCGGGGGTTCAATCTATACGACGGAACCTTGGCTTATGCAGAATTCAAAAGCATTACCACTCATGGCAATGGCTCGATCGGGATACAGACCAGTAAACCATTTGGCAGTATCCTCGTGCTTGGGGACGTGATCACAAAAGGTGGTAGAGGTAACAGTTTGGTGCGTGGCGTGGTCGTACAGCTTGACGCGCACGCCCTGAGTCTCAAACCGGGCACAAGTGGAAAAGAGATCATTGTACTGGGTCGAGTCGAGGCTCAAGGAGAGGAAATTACCTCATTGGATTTCGCTGCTCCAGCCAGCACAGTTGAATTCATTATGATCGGTGGTCAGCAGTATGTCGATGGATCGTCAACAGAGTAGGAATTGTAATTACCCAGTAGGTAAGTAAGGGTTTAACGCTGAAACAGCGCGATCGCAGTTCAGCATTCTAAGCGACTACGAATCTTTTTCTTGGTAACATTCAAAATTTTGATCGCCAGTGATTGATCAAATGCCGATCCATTTTATTCACAGGAGTACCTCACAATGGCAACGATGAAAGCAATCCGAATTCATGCTTACGGCGGGGCTGAAAACCTCAAGTACGACGAAGTACCCCGTCCTGAACCGCAAGCAGGGCAAGTCCTGATTCAAGTGTATGCAGCAGGCGTAAACCCAATAGATTGGAAGATTCGTGAAGGGTTTTTCCAACAAGTCTATGATTATTCGCTGCCCGTGATTGCTGGCGCTGATGTGGCTGGTGTTGTTGCAAGTGTGGGCGATGGTGTCACCACACTGCAACCAGGACAAGCGGTTTATGGAACAGCAGACATGGCGCTTTCGGGAGCCTATGCCGAGTATGCAGTGGGCTATGCAGACGCGATCGCCCCGAAGCCGAAAACGCTCGATTATATTCACGCGGCTTCTATCCCAATTGTGGCAATCACCGCATGGCAAGCATTGTTTGATAGTGCAAATCTCCAGCCAGAGCAGAGCGTGCTGATTCATGGTGGCGCGGGTGGAGTAGGTCGCTATGCAATTCAGCTTGCCAAGTGGAAGAGGGCACGAGTCATTGCAACGGCATCGGCAGCAAACCTTGATGATCTGAGAAACCTAGGTGCCGATCAGGCGATCGACTATGCGAGTCAACCGTTTGAACAGCAGGTAAAAGATGTAGATGTGGTGCTTGATTTGGTTGGTGGAGAAACGCAAGCGCGATCATGGCAAATCATTCGTCCCGGTGGCGTTTTAGTTTCGACACTTGGTGTGCCTGAATCAGGCATTCCGCAGGGCATTAAAGCGGTTCCTGTTTTCGCCAATCTCAGAGCAAATTCCCAGCTCCAGCAGATTGCTCAATTGATTAGTGACGGACAGATCAAAGTGTCTATTGAGCAAGTTTTTGAACTGGCAGAAGCCGCTAAAGCACAGGAAGTTAGCCAGCACGGACATCCACGCGGCAAGCTGGTTTTGCAAGTCGTTCATCCAGCTTGAGGCAGGCTTTTGTAAAACTTTGGTTCATCGAACTTTTTTCCTGTAAGGGCGAAGCATTCGGGCAAGAATCTCTATTTCGATGAGTTATTAACCAAATGCTTCGTCCCTACGCAGAGTTCATTAACGAAATCTTTGGAGTTATTGCTTAAAAAATGCGAACCAGACCCGTTCGTTTATCACTTGAAAATTTCTGCAACACAATTAATCAAGGCTGAAGATTACCCGCTAATCGAACAAGAGTAAGTTGAGCTTCGATTGTGAGTAGAAACTTAGTTATGCAGAAAAGTAAGGAGCGGCTATTATGCCAGTAACGACAGATCAGAAATCCTCAGCACCAAACATTGAACTAGGAACACCCGCACTGAACTGGATTGATGGCGAGTGGATTGATTCAAAAAAGCATACCGATAGCATTGATCCAGCTACAGGCAAGGTGATTGGAACTTATGCAGATGGTGGGCGTGACGAGGCAGTTCAGGGGGTTAATGCTGCGGTGCGGGCGTTCCGAGAATTAGACTGGAAGGAAAATCGGGCACTTCGGGTGCGAGTGCTGAATCAAATTGCCGATCGCTTTGAAGCCCACAGAGATGAACTGATCGCGATTCTCTCGCTTGAAAACGGCAAAGTCCATGACGAAGCAGCATTTGAAGTCGATATGATTCCCAGCAAATTTCGATACTGGGCATCGGTTGTGCTGACGGATTATGGACGGGCGATGGAAGTTCAACCTGGACACCTTTCGGTTGTGACTCGATCTCCAATCGGAGTTGCTGGAATCGTCGCACCGTTTAACTCGCCGCTTGTCCTGACTGTGCGTTCTCTGGCACCTGCTCTTGCTGCTGGTGTTACAACTGTTATTAAATTGCCGGGTAATACAGCACAGATCAACTATCTGTTTAGTAAAACCCTCGCTGAAGCTGCCGATTTACCGAAGGGCGTGATTAATGTCTTTAGTGAAAGCAGAGGCAGAGGCGGATCATCTTTTCTGATGGAGTCAAAGGATGTCCGAGTGATTAGCTTTACAGGAAGCACGAAGACCGGGAAAGCAATTTCCGCAACCGGGGCGGCGACGCTCAAGCTGTTTCAGACCGAACTTGGAGGTAAGACGCCAATGATTATCTTCGAGGATGCCGATCTGGAGGCGGCTGCGCCAAAAGTTGAGAAGGCACTTACGACCTTCGCGGGTCAGTTTTGCATGACAGGTTCCCGGCTGTTGGTACAGCGTGCTGTTGCCGATCGCTTTCGCACGCTGATCGCGCAGCGACTGGAGAACGTTAAGACAGGACCTGCGTCCGATCTGTCCAGTGATATGGGACCTCTGATTGATAAGCCGAACGTCGCTCGTGTTGACAAAATGGTGGAAGAGGCGATCGCAGCGGGCGCTAAGGTGCTTGTACGCGGCGGCCCAATTGTTGAAGGCCCACTCGCTAGCGGTGCATTTTACCGTCCAACCCTGCTGGAAGTGACCGATCCGAAAATGACGATCGCTCAGGAAGAAGTCTTCGGTCCAGTCCTGACTATGCAAATCTTCGATACTGAGGCAGAAGCGGTGCAGCTGGCAAACGATAGCGAGTATGGCTTGGCTGCGAGCATTTGGACTCGCAATATTGACCGCCCATTGCGCGTCGCCCGCGAGATAGATGCAGGCACGATCTGGATCAACGATTGGGCGATCGTTTGGGACGAGTTTGAGGAAGGTGGATTCAAGCGCAGCGGCAACGGCAGGTTGAATGGTCTGGCGGCGATGGATGAATTCTTGGAGTACAAACACATCGCCTTCAACTCAGGCACGATCTCTGGTGCTGGCATTTCTGCTCAATAGTCGAGCTCGAAGCCAAGTTTTGAGTTCTTCCTAAATAAGCTTCACAACCATCAAACCCAATAATCAGGTTCGCTTACGATGATCCCGACTTGAAAAAGCTCATACCTTGGGCAGACACCCATAGGAACCAAGTGAAGACTAATTATGAACGGAATTAATAAACGCCTGAGTTTGACTTTGTCTGCCGTGTTATTTGCTCTTACTCCACTCAGTGCAGTAGCTCAAGAAGTCAGTCCACCATCGATAGATACACCAGCTGCCATGTCCAAGCTGGCCCTCGCCAGGGTAAAAGAGCAGCGTCGCGGGCAATATGCCTATCCAGCCGGGTTTAAGAGTGACTACGTGGAGAGTAACGGCATCAAGCTGCACTACGTTAGCGCCGGATCGGGCAGTCCCATCGTGTTTGTCCACGGTTTTGGTTCGACCTGGAAAATGTGGGAACCCGCCCTGAAAGCATTTGCTGGCACGCACCAGGTCATTGCCATCGATTTGCCCGGACTTGGGCAATCGGAAGCTTCCCAGACTGGGTATAGCGCACAGGCTCTCTCCAGCTATCTGTTGACAGCCATCAAGAAATTGACGAGAGAGCCCATCATATATGTTTCCCATGATCTGGGCAATACAGCCTCTTATCCAATGGTCGCCAACAACCAGGATTACATCAAAAAAGTCGTATTCATGGATTCGCCAATTCCGGACAAGGCGATGTGGACCTATCCGGGCTACACCCCGAAAGGTCCAGGCCTTGGTTGGCATTTCGGCTTTTTTAGCTACGGGGATATCGCCGAAAAATTGATATCGAACGACCCTAAACTCTTTATGGCTTACTTTATACAAAGCTATGCCGGGAAAAAGGATATTTTCACTGATGCGTTACTCGACGAACTAATTGAGCCTTACTCGAGGATCGAAAATTTGCACGCTGCTTTTAGCGGCTACTACAGATTTCACTCTGAATCCATCAAACAGAACGAAGCGCTGCTATCCGCTAATAAGCTGATTAGAATTCCATCCATGTCGATCAGCGGTGGCAAGGGCGTAGGAGACGTATTGCCCAAGCAAATGGCGGCACGTTTCGTGGAAGATAAAAAGAAATTCAGGGCCGTGATCTTGCCGGAATCTGGTCATTGGCTGATGGAAGAATCCGGCCCTGAGGTGGTTGCTCTTCTAGCTGAATTTATCAAAGATTGAATGCGTCTTCCCCGCGAATCGCGGGGCCCGAGAGTTCTTCCGAGGCACTGACTTGCCGTAGAATCACTACTAGAAACCAACTGTAACTGAAAACGAACACACCTATGTCAAGCACCAACGTTGAAATCGTGCAGGAACTCCTCAAAGGTGCCACTAAGCCTAATGAAATAAGTGACACGGGGCGATTTGGATCGCATGGCACGTCGAAGCTGCTTCGATCCGTGCTGAAGGCCTCGCTCGCGTTGGCGACTGCGATCTTGCTCCTGATCCCCGTCGCCAACGCGCAGCAAGTCGCGGTGCCGCTCCGACCGGTCGCTCAGGGCCGCTTCGACACGTCGGATGCCGCGCTGGTGAAGCGCGTCCCCGGCTTCGAGAGTCGGTTCGCGGACGTAAACGGCGTCAGGCTGCACTACGTCATCGGTGGTAGCGGCGCTCCGCTCGTACTGATCCCAGGCCACCCGGAGACCTGGTGGGCCTACCGCAAGATCATGCCTGCCCTAGTGGGCACCTTCAGGGTGGTGGTCATTGACATCCGCGGCATGGGCAGCTCGGAGGCACCTGCGGGCGGGTATGACAAGAAGACGATGGCCGAGGACGTCTTCCAGCTGACCCGCCAACTGGGGTTCCAGAAAGTCAACATGGTCGGCCACGACATCGGAGCGATGGTCGCGTTCAGCTTCGCTGCGAACCACCCTGAAGCGACGACGAAGCTCGCGCTGCTTGACGTGCCCCATCCCGATGAAAGTTGGTACGACTTCAGCATGCTTCCGCAAGAGGGGCAGTTCGGCGACAAGATCGACGCCGAGCACCCGCCATATCCGTGGTGGTTCGCATTCCACCAGGTCCGAGGACTCGATGAGAAGCTGCTCGCCGATGATGGTATGCGCGAATACATCGCCTGGCTGTTCAACTACATGCTCGCGGACAATTCCAAGATCGAACCGATTGATCTTGCGGTCTACGGGGACGCCTACTCCAACCCGAACCACATCCGAGCAGGCCACGCTTGGTATCAGGCCTGGCCCAGGGACATCAACGACCAGAAGTCCTATTCAAAGCTGACGATGCCTGTGCTAGGATTGGGCGCCGAATTCACCGGTTATAACTGGCTCCAGATCGTGCGGAAGCATGCCACCGACTTCACGCTCGTGAAGGTTGAGCGGAGCGGCCACTTCATCGTCATGGAGCAACCCGAGTTCGTGACTCAGCAGTTGGTCAAGTTCTTCAGTACGGGAACAGACGCGGCGGGACGGATCGCAAGAGATCACCTCCTCTAAACTATCGTGACGTTGAGAAGATAATGCTCTATTGGGATATCTTTGTCACCTATGAAGCAATTCGCTTTAGACTTAGCAGTTATAGATTAAGGGCAATCCAGATGAGTACTAGACAGATTGCGCTTGTTGTAGCTTCGACAGGCATTGTCGGCAAAAACCTTGTCAACCACCTGGCCAGGACGAGCGATTGGACGGTATACGGATTAGCCCGTAGCCCATCGATGGAGCAAAGAATCCTTCCTTCAGTTTGTCGCCCTCAAGCAGGTTGACAAACTGAAGGAAGCGCTGGCAAAAATCGGTATAACCCATGTTTTTTTCTGTACCTGGCCCCGCCAAGCTACCGAGCAAGAGAACTGCGATGTCAACGGTGGGATGCTTCGTAACCTCCTAGACGCGCTAGATACGGCACCAAGGCTGACTCACGTTGCGCTGGCAACTGGCACAAAAAATTATTACTGTAACTGAAAACGAACACACCCATGTCAAACACCAACGTTAAAATCGTGCAGGAACTCCTCAAAGACCCCACCAACCCTGAGGTCGTTAACCGACTCGTCTCCCCTGATGCCATCTACGTATCACTCAGCTACGATAATCCCGACCTGAAAAAGCTTATGCCTTGGGCAGGCACGCATAAAGATGGTCCGGCCAGCGTCCTCAAAGTTTTCCAGGAACTCAATACCTTTTGGAACATCGAGGAGTTCGATATTCAGCAGATATTTGGCGAAGGTGAGAACGTCGCTGTCTTTGGTAGCTTCACCGTCCATTCGGTGAGACTCGATAAAACGTTCACCTCTCCCTTCTCTGTTCTGGCGAAGGTGAAGGACGGCTTAGTCACCTACATGCAGTACATGGAGGACACCTTTGGCACAGGTTCAACCTTCCGATCAGATGGTACCTGGACATTCCAGGGCAATCCAGACGGTAGCGAAGTATCGGTGCCATAGTAAGACGTTCCAGATATTGTCAGGAATTCTCATTTTGGCAAAAAGCTGTTTAAGCTCTGGAAATGCCAGTAGTGTAATGACATCTGAGAAAGCCAAGTGAGCCAGAGCTGTTAAAAGAACGGGGGTTGTTTGACACTATCCCTGTTTTGTCACTTTGGGATAACCCAATCGCTGAAAGCCTTTCGGAGATTTAATCTCCCGATTTTAACTATAGATTTCAGTTACTGTTAGAAAATAAAGGCTCAAAGCTTGGCTCAATCAAAGTTTTAGAATCTTGCCTCCATTATTGTTTTCCGAGAGTAACAAAAGAGAATTAATCGCATAGCAGTTGATGAGAATGGCAGTGACAAATAATCAAATTATCCGCAATGATTAACTAGAAATTATCCAGTATTCTTGCTGTATTGCTTCTAAAATGTAAGCCATCAGTAAAGATAGCCCTGAACTCTCTACACCATACTTTTTTTGTTTTTATGAACAGAAGAAACAGGGCATGGTCGTCATGAAATCCGCAATTACGTGATGTTATCTCAAATTGAGTCTCAACTTCACCCAAATTCAGTCTGGAATCAAAGTAGCTCAATATTGAGACAAGAGGCGTTAAAAGCAAATCATCCTCGGAAAGAGCGAACCTTTGATGGCACTGTATAAGATATGTAATGGAAAAAGCGCAACATAGGTAGGTCGCTCAACAAGACGCAACCCCTAGACAATCATGGAGTGGGTACATCGTTACAAATTGTTTAGGGTATTCTCCCATACTCCAACTCCAGAAACGTCAATAATTTTTCTTCCACAGCAGTAAGATAGGGACGATTCACCTTTCCCAACGACTGCAACAGATTTTTGACTGTCTCCTCCAGGGAATCGGAATACACCGAACCAATGTGATCGCAAATTATCTGCATCTGCTCACACTCTTGGGGCAAGTAGTTGAAGGACTTCAGGTACTGCAAGCCAACGGTGTACTCTCCATCCCACATTCTCACGGCGCAACTAAACTCGCTTACTGCGCTGACAATTGCCCAACACCCACCTTTGCCTCTCAGTTCTGGATTGTCCTTGGCAAGAATTTGACAGACTTCGCCGATTTGGTAGGTGTTCAGTACTTTGGTTCTCTCTATTATGCGCTGCACAACATCTTTGACGATTCTACCTGTAGGAACTTTACCGCCAGCAAGTTCTACTGCTCTCAACCACACTTCTTGCTGTTCCTGCGGTTCAAGCTTGCTCATTGGTCGGATTTGGCGTTCGCTTGTTGGCAAAATGTGATCCATTGGATCACATTTTTCAAGCAAATTATCAAAAACAACAGCCGCATCCATTAAAAGATAAGACTGGCGACGACTATGACCAAAGCGATCGCGGCAATATTCCTCAAATGTTTTGTGGGTCGAACGGTACAGTCTGCGATCACGGAGTTCCATCAAAGCCTTTCCCGCCTCAAAAAACGCTCTTTCCACACGGCGCTCTAAATGCAGGCGATCGCTTTGCTCCTCCTGGCTCAACTCTGTTACTTCAACGGCAGTAACTGTAATTGTTGCTGAACCTGGATCTTCTTGCTGGGAAATATTCTTGTTTGCAGAGCTAGCTGCTGAAGTTGAATCGGTAGATGCGGCAGAGGTGGCTTTGTTGGGTCTAGAAGGTGGTTTAGGCATGATTCCACCCCTTTATTTCAAAAATATTTGCTCAAAGTCAATCAAAAACAGATTTTGAGTGTAGTAATTAGCTGTGATCACTTCTTTCTAAAAATTGAAGGCAAGATAAGAGGATTAGCAGGATTAAACATTACCTTCTCCTTCAAGGTTCACACCAAAATCAACTCCCAAAACTTCTTCAATTTTGCGGAGTGTTTCTAAAGGGAGGGATTGCTTTTCCTCTTCAATTCGATACCAATTCATCTGAGACATCCCGACAGCCTCACAGATTGCCTTAAGTGAGCGCGAATCGGTTTCTCTAACCTCCTTAATTTTTGCACCTAGTCCGGGAACATCAATTGATATCGTTTTCGTAACCTTCATTAGAGATGAAATCATAATCTTTCCTTATTAAACCATCACGTGAAACTTAATCCTTAAATCATAACCCTTCACGTGACTAGCTAATAACCTATAAAGTGGCAAGTTATGATTAAGGATAAAGAAAGCGCCCCGACTGCGAATCTAGAGCGCTTTCCGTCCCATAAGGAACTTCAGGACTTACGCAACTGGCACAGCGATCGCCAACGGCAAAACGCTCGACGCCATCGCCGACAGCAGCGATCATGCCTGCACATTCGCCACCCAGGACACGCGGAAAGTGGACTTCGTTATATACCAGCTTACCTTCGCGCTCCATCGCATCCCAAAAGTTTCGTTTGTATTTGTGAAGAATCGTCATTAGAGGCAACTTGCCCGCCAAGAGTGATCGCTGTGCCTGACAGAGACAGTGAAAAACGTTTCGATAATTTTACCAAGGCACGGTGATTACCAACGGCAGTTATGATTAGACAAGGGATACACTGACTATCCCTGTCTCGAACTGCAACGCCAGCTGAATTCAGATAACTAGAGGGGAACTATGACGGCAGAAGAACAACGATTGCAAGAAGACCGCGATCGCAAAGCCTACTGGCGACGCTGGGGATCTTACCTGAGTGAGCGGCAATGGGGGACGGTGCGAGAAGACTACAGCCCCGACGGGTCAGCGTGGGACTACTTCCCCCATGACCATGCCCGATCACGTGCTTACCGTTGGGGTGAAGATGGCATTGCCGGAATTTCTGACAATCATCAGCGATTATGTTTTGCGATCGCCCTCTGGAATGAGCAAGACCCAATCCTCAAAGAGCGGATGTTTGGCTTAACAAGCAATGAAGGCAATCATAGTGAAGATGTTAAGGAATACTACTTTTTCCTTGATAATACGCCAAGTCATGCATATATGAAATGCTTGTACAAATATCCGCAGCAGGCATTTCCCTATAGGCAACTAGTAGAAGAAAATCGTCGCCGCAGCAAGCAGGAACCAGAATTTGAATTGATTGATACAGGTGTATTTGACGAAGACAACTACTTTGATGTGTTCATCGAGTACGCCAAAGCCTCTGCTGAAGACATATTGATTCAAATCACGATCGCCAATCGCAGTTCCCAAGCCAAGCCGCTTCATTTGCTGCCTTCACTTTGGTTTCGCAATACCTGGTCATGGAATGGCAATAGTGAAAAACCAGTGTTAAAGGTGCTGAAATCCGAGACAGATTTGAGCATCATTCAAGCGTCTCACCCCGGCATGAGCGATTATTGGCTCTACTGTGAGGGTGCAGCAGAACTTTTATTTACTGAGAATGAAACGAATTTTAAGCGGCTCTATGGCGTAGAAAATGCCTCACCCTATGTCAAAGATGGCTTTAATGAGTATGTAATCCATAAGCAACAGGATGCAGTGAATCCGAATCGGATCGGCACGAAATTTGCTGCTGACTACAAATTGATCATTCCACCGGGAGCAGAGCATACTGTACGCTTGCGGCTGGCGGATTCATCTGGGATTGCCGAACCATTTGGCAGTGAGTTCGAGCAAATTTTTGGAGATCGCAAAGAAGAAGCCGACGATTTCTATGACCAGATTACGAAGTTTCCCCTACCCGACGACGAACGTACCATCCAGCGTCAGGCCTTTGCTGGGATGCTCTGGAGCAAACAGTTTTATCTGTATATAATCGAAGATTGGCTCAAAGGCGACTCAGCTACTTCAACTCCCCCCGATTCGCGTCGGAGTGTTCGCAACACAGATTGGGTACATTTGTATATTGATGATATACTCTCTATGCCAGACACCTGGGAATATCCTTGGTTTGCCGCTTGGGATTTGGCATTTCACATGATTCCCTTGGCAATGATTGACCCAGATTTTGCCAAACGACAACTGGAACGCCTGACGCGGGAATGGTATATGCATCCGAACG
Source organism: Nostoc sp. (assembly GCF_036919595.1). Lineage (GTDB taxonomy): Bacteria > Cyanobacteriota > Cyanobacteriia > Cyanobacteriales > Nostocaceae > Nostoc. Next base: position 17,499 of record NZ_JBALCO010000147.1, read on the forward strand.
GGCAGTTGCCTGCATATGAGTGGGAACTGAGTGATGTCAATCCACCTGTACACGCTTGGGCAGTGTGGCAGGTCTATCAGATCGAGCAGAAGTTCTACGGACACGCTGACAAGCAGTTTCTAGAACGGGTATTTCAAAAGCTGCTGCTCAACTTTACTTGGTGGGTCAACCGTAAAGATGCCGACGGTAAAAACATTTTTCAGGGCGGCTTTTTGGGCATGGACAATATTGGCGTGTTTGATCGCAGTGCCCCCTTACCAACAGGCGGTGATTTAGAGCAGGCAGACGGCACAAGCTGGATGGCGATGTTTTGCATGAATATGCTAACGATTGCTCTAGAGCTTGCTGTGGATGAACCCATCTACGAAGACATTGCCAGCAAATTCTTTGAGCATTTCCTGCGAATTGCAGCCGCGATGGATGGGATTGGTGAAGATGAACTTGTCCTTTGGGATGAGGAAGACGGATTCTTTTACGATGTGCTGCGCTTTCCAGATGGACATCATCGTCCAATGAAAGTGCGATCGCTGGTTGGTTTAGTGCCTTTGTTTGCAGTAGGAACGTTGGAACCCGAAACCCTCGAAAAACTCAGCGGATTCCGCAAGCGAACCGAGTGGTTTCTTGAAAATCGCCCGGATCTCACAACTGGAATTGCATGTATGCACACCCAAGGCGAACACCAGCGCCGTTTACTAGCAATCTTAAATGTCAATAAGCTAACTCGCATCTTAAAGCGAATGTTGGATGAGGGTGAGTTTTTAAGTCCGTACGGCATTCGCTCTGTATCGAAATTTCATGCCGAGAATCCCTTCATCATCCACGTCAACGATAAGGAGTACCGAGTGGATTACGAACCAGCTGAATCCACAAGCAATTTATTCGGTGGTAATTCTAACTGGCGTGGCCCGATTTGGTTTCCGGTGAATTATCTGTTGATTGAAGCTCTAAATCATTTTCATGAGTACTTAGGAGATAACTACAAAGTAGAATGTCCCACTGGTTCTGGACAATGGATGACGCTCAAGGAGGTAGCGATTGATTTGTCAAACCGACTTAAACGGATTTTTCTACAAAATGGTAGCGATCGCCGACCTGTCTACGGTGCTGTCGAGATTTTTCAGAAGAATCCTCATTGGCGAAATTTGCTCACATTTAATGAGTATTTTCATGGTGACAATGGCGCTGGCTTAGGAGCAAGCCACCAAACTGGCTGGACAGGAGTGATTGCAGAATTAATTCATCGATGTAGCAAAAGCTGATTAGACTTGTCCAAAAACTCCAAAGCCCGACTGTTCAAAGCTTTGAGACTGAGCTTTAATATTTTCGTGAAAACGTAGTCATAAAGGTTTGAGATAGTTACTGATATCATATCCGCCTGAATACTTACGATAAAATTGAGGCTGATATGTTCAAATATAATAACTATGGAAATTTTTTATCGTAACTAATTACCCGCACATGATATTACAGTTTAGAGCCATAAAAATCACCTCATAATTATTAAAACTTGCATTGTTATTAAGAAGAACTAATTGGGCAGAATTAAACTGTCAATTCTCAATCTAATCAACCTACAAATGGTTAGAATGATTTGCTCATAAATATCCATTCTTAAGCAAAATCTTTGTGAGGTTATGCGAAATATTTTGAGCAATCGAATCAAATGCTCAATAAATATTCGATTACTAGATAAAGCTTTATTTTCATCTAGCTGGATTCTCACTCAACTTTTTGAGAAAATTCTCTGCAACAACAGCATAATCATATTCTGGTGCGAAATTTGCTCTTACATCTTTAAATGATTAATTAGGTTTACTTATGTCGCGAGGTCAGTTAAGGGATCAACACTGATGTTTAAAACTATATATTTTAGATAAAAATCTACTTAGACAGGTATTCATTGCAGAACGATACCTTCGGGGAGACATTCTTAAATTGAATCTAGCTTAGGTTTATAGTCTAAAAATGCATTTATGTGTTAAATCTTTTAACATCAAGTTTTTACAACAATTGAGGCGACATCAGATGCCAGATATTATAGATACTGCAATTAATGCAGGTTCTTTCAACACCTTGGTAACAGCTATTACTACTGCTGGTCTTGATACTGCCCTTAAAGGAGATGGGCCATTCACTGTCTTTGCACCAACAGACGAAGCCTTTTCTAAACTCCCATCAGGAGCCGTAGAAGAACTTCTACAGGATGTAATTAAGTTAAGAAAGGTTTTAGAGTACCATGTGGTTACTAGCAAAATTAATGCGACTGATTTAGTTCAGTTGCAAAAGCTAACAACAAGTGAGGGAAAAGATATCAAAGTTAATGCTGAGAATAATCTTAAGGTAAATAATGCTTACATTGTGACTTCGGATGTGGAAGCTGACAATGGTGTTATCCATATCATTGATAATGTATTATTCCCTGAATAACTTTATTCAGACACTTGCTTTCATTAAAATTTTAAATTCTGAGCGGTTCAGTATTTAATTTTTTGTCTTTGTTGGCAATCAAAATGACCTAAACCAAATATACTGATTCAGATTGAGTAGTTAATGTTGTATATTTGTTGCTGATAATTGGATTTAAATAGTAAAATATTTCCAGTACATCGGCAGTAGATATACAACATATCATTAAACTCAACGAGGCTGTCACCAACCCCCTTGGTCTTCCAAATGGAACGTGAAAGTTTTCCTTCATTCCGCTCTTTAGTGATTTGGTACTTGTTATGCATACCTTTTAGCTTACGAAATAATGCTTCTAATCTTGACCCATCAGCTATCCAAATTCGTTCAAAGCTACCAAGTACAAACTTAACACTATCTGGTAAGCTAAAAATCTTTTAATTTGCATCATCAAAGTAGCCAGATGTTGATTGTATTTCGACTAATTTGAAAAACTTGCGCCGCTTCAGTCTTATTCATACCGTCTAACTCTATTGCCTGAATTACCTTCTAGCGTAAATTGTAACTGTAAGGTTTTAGCATGAGCTTTTCTTGTACTTAACGTTTAATCTGTATCTAGCTTTACTTTGCTTCTAGAGTGTATTGTTTGTCCTAACCACCTTGGCAGTTGTTATAAGTGCAACTTCATAGAGAATTCGTATTAGTTCTATTTTCTGAGATGCGATCGCATGACTTAACCATTTTTCATTTTGAGCAAGGGGCGCAGCGGAATAACTGCCTTCTCTAGAAGACGCGTAAGGGACATGACAGTCTTTCTGTTTAATGCCACAATCCCTTTATGCGACCATTTATTTTTTCTTTGGAACGGACGTGGTAAAGTAAATGCCTTTATGATTAGATTTCGGTTTAGAACCTTGAGCCTGGTTTTGAACAAACTCTAAAAATCTTATTTGATTCAGCAGCAATAGCAATGTGCAAAAATCTGTCTTTTGGTACTTTCATACGTTTTTTCTACCTCAAAGTATAGATCCGCAGTCTAAACTTGAGTTAAGAAATTGGAGGAATCATTTATCAAGTCAGACTACCAATGCTCTCCCAAAATAAACCAAATCCAAGCGATTCACCGCAAGTATCGTGTCAAACCATTCTGCCCACAACCCCATTACCGTCAGCTATTAGTCAAAATATCGAAACTATCATCGCCTTACATAGGCGCTACGAGAAGGATGTACCTCGCCACCAGCGGGTTGTAGAAGCGGCAAGCGCCTTTTTTGGTCGTCCGGCATTCCTTTACAGTATCCTACTAGGAATAACACTGTGGGTAATACCTAATATTTTACCACGACGTTTAGGCTTATCAAGATTTGACCCCCCGCCATTTTCTTGGCTACAATTTTCACTAACTACTGGTTCACTGTTAGTCACAACAGGGGTGTTGATTAAACAAGAGCGACAAGAAAAGTTAGCAGAGCAACGGGCGCAACTTAGCCTTCAACTCAACCTGCTTTCTGAGCAGAAAATCGCTAAACTTATCGGTTTGGTTGAGGAATTACGCCAGGATATTCCTAATGTCAAAAATCGCTCTGACCCGGAGGCCGAAATGATGAAGTCTCCTACTGATCCGCACGCAATTATAAATGTATTAGAAGAAACCTTAGCATCAGAGTTAACAAATTTCTCTCAGCAAAAAACACCAACTCAGGATTGACAAAGCAAGCGTAGTATTAGAACAAGTATAAAATAAGCAACTTCTTGATCGCACCTATTGTTCATTATAACTAACTTTTCATTTAAACAAGGAATTTTCCACTGCCCAAACTTCACTACTCAGTTTCTTGATCACAGTCTGCAATGCTAAATAATGTTATACTGCAAACCTTACTTTTCTCTAATAACTGGAGCAATTTTAAGCTTTTTGAGCCGTCTTGGGCAAGATGCAGACCTCTGAGTAATTACCTTCTCTTAGCAAAGACGCCCAAGGGATAGCACGCAAGAGTGGGTAATTACTTGATATAACCATTTTTTTAAATTTGGGGTGCTAAAGAAATTCACAAAACTTATTGATAAGTAATTTAAATAAGTTTTATTTAGTTTCAACTTTTACAACTGCTGACATTCCCGGATTAAATCGGGATTCGTAACCTTGAATACTTGACCCATCAAACACAATCTTGACGGGAATTTGATGTAATGAATTACTAGAAGCTGACTTACTCGTAAGATTATCTTGTGGCATAAAAGCGATACTATCTACCTTGCCTTGAAACTGCCGATTAGCAAAGGCTGAGACTGTAATTTTCACCTTTTGCCCTGGCTGTATCTTTTCTAACTGCTTTTCTGGGAAATAGGCAATAATCCAAGGATGTGGCTGCATTATTGATAAGAGAGTTTGCCCTGGAATCACCTGCTGTCCTACTTGGACATTTTTATTGCCAACTAGTCCACCAACCACAGTGGCAATGTTAGTGTAGTCCAACTCCAGTTCCGCTTTTTTTACCTCTACCTGCTTTTGAGTAAAAGTAGCCAACGCTATCTTATATTGTTGCTCATTTAGCTTCTTTTGCTGATTCAGAACTTGTGCTTGTAAAGTTCTTTTTTTAATCAAAGCTCTTTGTTCTATTTGAGCATTTTCGTTTTTACGAACTGGCTGTGGTTCTGGAGTATCAATAACAATTTTGAGAATTTTTTCTCGTGCCAATGCTGCTTGCTGTTTAGCTATTTCCAGAGATGTTTTTGCCTGTGCCAGAGATAATTGATAGTTGCTTTTGTCAAGTTTAACTAATATCATGCCCGGAGACACCATTTGATTATCATTAAATGTAATTTCAGTGACTATTCCTGATACACGAGTAGTCACAGGGTTGATCTCTGCGGTGACATGAGCATTATCAGTTTCTAAATATTTTTGCGTGTATTGCCATTGACGGTAAGCATAATTTCCTAAATAAATTGCAACAATACTCAACAATACTCCCGATCCTGTAAGCAGTAACAGATACCGAACCCAAGAAGGTGATAATTTTTTGTTGGGAGGATTGTTCGATTCAGTAGAAGTGTTAGTTGGCTCCTGTTGCGACAACACGGGAGTTTTTTGTTCTGATAATGTTGTAAATTTTTGGGACTGTTGTAAAAAATTTAAGCGTTTCATCAGTGTTTTTCATGTAAAGAAAAATCTCTGTATAAAGATTGGCACTACTTAATTAGTCCACTTATAGAATACGTTAAATATCACTTAAGTGCATAGTTCTCTCAAAATAGCTTTAGAAGTTACTATATCTAAAATCCACAGGGAGTTTTGCAGATGGGGATTGGAACCCCACCTGAAGATAAGCCACAAAAAAGTGGTGCTTTTGTTCTGGCGGTAAGTACAACACCAAAGTTTCAGCATATATTTAAGAGGATTACGGGAGACGATGCCTGCGGCGGGCTACGCCTACGCAAAAAACTTCGCTCAGATTGCTGATAATAGGGTAGATGGCTCCTACCTTCATGAGCCGACTGTTTTTTGATAAACCAAACACATAATCTCCCCTTGATTGAGACTTAATATTATGTCCGTTTAATTTGGCGTTAATAAAAAAGGTAACCAGGATGCTGTTTGAAAATTGCTTCCACAACTCCTGCCTACTTGCTTTGAAAACAAAATGAAAGCGTTTGTGTAAAGAAAATAGATTATGCGCGATCGCTTCCATAACTAAACTTTTCTACCCCATCCACTCCACCTCAATTGGACGCAGACGCAATTAGAGAGGTGAGAGTTCTCACCGTAGGGGAGGATTGAGAAACTTATTAATCTATACTAAATAATTTGGCAAGAAAAATTCAATGTATATAAAGTTGAAGTAGAGTGTGTTACGCCGTAGGCTAACGCACTTTGAATCATTGCTGCGTTGTCGTGCAGTGCAACGCACTAACGATTTAAATTTATTAACATAGCTTGAAATATTAGCACCGACTTACTTACCTCACGAACAACAAATTAATATAAGATTGCTTTTGCAGTAATGATTGCATTTTCCACGCTCTCCACAATATGAACATTTTCTGGCGACAGCTTTTTGAAGAAAAGTTTGCTTTCTTCATCGTTAGTCAACAAAATTACGTGCTTATTTCCTTTCAAAGCTAAGGCAATTTCTGAAGCAGTTCCTGCACCCATACCACAGGCAATTACTACATCACTGGTGAGAACATTAATATTATTTCTAGCATTCCCCATATCTGTCAAAATAGCAATATCCACTGAAGAGGAAATACCATCTTGATTATCACTAGGAAGAATACCAATAGTTAAACCCTGAGCAGATTTTGCACCTTTACTTGCGGCATCCATTACACCTAAATTTCTACCACCAGTCAGTAAAACCCATCCTTGTTTGGCAATAAGTTGACCTAGTGCATAAGCATTTTGTAAATCATTTGCTGTCGCATTTTCTCCCCTGCCCATAACCCCAATAATAATTCTTCTCATAAAATTTCAAATGAATAGCGGTTTTCAGGGTTAACAGCAGTACTGCCCCCAAAAACCTTCGACATTACCAGCCAGTATTCGGTTAGGCGCTTCGTTATTGCAGTAGTAGACAAAAGCTTAGTGTGATGCTTGCTGTTTCTATAAAAGCTTATCTGCGAGTTCGCAAAGAACTCGCAAACAGCACAGTGGCAGCAAACTTCGTCTCTAAATCCAGGACATACTCCACTACACGATTAAGCGATTGGCATCTCCCAGCACAAACGGACATTAGGCAATACCGACACCACCCGTTATGCCATAAACCTCTCCTGTGATGTAGCTTGCCTCCTGTGAAGCAAGCAGCACGTATATAGGAGCAATCTCTACGGGCTGTCCTGGTCGTCCCAGCGGAACCGTGGAGCCAAATTTCTCAATTTTTTCCTGGGTCTGACCGCCACTTGGCTGTAGCGGCGTCCAGAATGGGCCGGGCGCTACAACGTTGACGCGCACACCTTTCTCAATCATTTGTTTAGAGAGTGCTTTGCTGAAAGTAACAATACCTGCTTTGGTAAGTGCATAGTCAATGAGTCCCTCTGAGGGTTCATACGCCTGAATAGAAGCTGTATTAATGATGGCTGCACCCGGTTTTAGGTGCGGTACTGCCGACTGTGTAATCCAAAATAGCGCATAGAGGTTAGTCTTAAGCACCTTATCGAACTGCTCGGTGGTGATATCGCCAATGGAAGGACTAATACTCTGTGCGCCGGCATTGTTTACAAGAATATCTAAACCGCCAAGAGATTCTACTGCATCCGTCACAAGTTTTCGGCAAAAATTTTCATCCGTGATATCACCAGCAAGAGCAACAGCTTTGCGTCCTGCCTGTTCGATCAGTTTTATAACCTCTTGTGCGTCCGCTTCCTCAGTTGAGAGATAGGATATTGCTACATCAGCCCCTTCACGCGCAAAGGCGATCGCTACAGCACGTCCTATACCGGAATCTCCTCCGGTGATCAACGCCTTTCGGTTTGTAAGCTTTCCACATCCTGTATAGCTCTCCTCACCATGATCCGGCTGAGGGTCCATCTGTTGAGCCAGTCCCGGTGCAGGCTGCGGCTGACGAGGGAAGGGCGGACCTGGATATTGCTGACGTGGATCTTGCATCTTCAATCGTTCGTCTGTCATCTGTTACTCTCACGAATATGATGTATTCAAATGTTGTGCGATTCGCTGATTAGTAAAATCACGGTAATTAGTCCGTAAATAACTAATCCAGCCTGACAGCAGATTACTGTCACTAAA